>JAZRCK010000034.1:0-87154 GCA_045659725.1 Candidatus Egerieisoma sp. | reverse complement strand
GGGGGGGATAGTAGTGATTGAGGAGGCGCGTCCACCCGCGGACACGGGTAGCGGGAGGGGCCCGTTGACAGCAAGTTATCGCGTAGCGATGACGCAGATGACAATGGGAGGGTCCGGAGTGAGTGAAGCGAACGGAGTCCTCCTCAATCACTACTATCCTCCCGGTGTAATATAAAATGAAAAAAGAGTGACTAATCAGTCATTAAGACTTTTTAGTCACCCTCTTCTTTTTTATTGTCGGGAAGCAAGTTCTTTAACTTTTTCGTTGAAGCCGGAGGCTGCAAGCATATCCTCAATGTTGATGTGCATGCGGTATCTCCAGTAGTGGTTAGGGTTGCCCGGGTCGTTGATCCTTTCGGTTGCGGCATCACCTTTGCGGAGTGAGCCGTCAACTGAGAGCCAGTCCTGCAGCGGAAGGATTGCCAGCATGCTTGGGGCAGCCATGTTTGTGGCAATGGTTGCAGAGCACTCCTGTGGGGTTGCATCGCCGGTGCCGTTGCGCTCTCCAAGCCACATTCTCATTGTAGGACAATCGTGGGTACTTGTGGTACATACACTCAGGTAAGGGTAGGTGGCAGGGTTGCCCAATCCCACGCCCAGCTCTTTTGGCATAATCTGCAGCTCCAGAGAGAGAATCTTGAGGTTGTTCATGCATCTGGTAACGGACTCGTTGAGCATTCCAAGGTCCTCGCCGCAGGTGAGCATGTTGGTAGATGCAATCAGCTGCTGCAGTTTTTTCATGGCATTGCTGTACCAGAAGTCGTTGTGCCTCTGGTAGAAGTAGTAGTGGTGCAGATGTCTGTAAGACTCCTGTGCGCTGTGGTTCAGGCGGTTGAATGCCAAGGTCTGTTCGCCGCCAATCATCGGGTGGTATTTCCCTTTGCTGTACGGGTCCTCAACAAAGAGTCCCAACTCTTCCACATTGCTGAATCCCCACGATGCCAGTTCCTCTTCAGACAGCGGGTATGCAGGTGAGAAATGTCCCCACATGCCGCTCTTGTACTCTATAGGGGTCTCCCAGATTCTGAAGAATCCCAGGATGTGGTCTATACGGTAGGCGTCAAAGTAGTTTGCAAAGTGGGTGAAGCGGTTTTTCCACCAGGTGTAGTTGTCTTTGGCCATCTCGTCCCAGTTGTAGGTTGGGAAGCCCCAGTTCTGGCCGTCGGCCGAGAAGAAGTCTGGTGGTGCGCCTGCCTGCTGGGTAAAGTTGAACAGGTGCGGGTATTGCCATGCCTCAACGCTGTCCCTTGAGATTCCAATAGGTATGTCACCTTTAACTGCAACCCCTTTGCTGTGGGCGTACTCCTTGGCACCGCTCATCTGCAGGTGCAGGTGGTACTGCACAAAAATCCAGAAATGTATCTCGGTATACAGCGGACTCCCTTTTGCTGTCATCTTCCCGATGATATCCCACGAGAACTCAGCATATTCTCCCCACTCCCTGAAGTTTGCAGTGCCGAACTGGTCTCTCAGGGCGCAGAAGGTGGCATATGGGAGCAGCCACTCTTTGTTGTTCTTGGAGAATGAGTAGAACTCAGGCTGGGCAAAGGTATCCTCCTTTTCCTGCTGGTAGAGGGCGCGGAGGAATTTCATTTTTGATTTCCAGACCTGCTCATAATCCACAAACTCCAGGCTGTTGAGCTTGGCACACTCCTGGTCCATCTGTTTTGCCAGGGAGGTGTCCTTAAGTTCCCCAATGCCCTTTAGGTTGATGTATATGGGGTGCAGCGCCAGGGTGGAGATGCAGTTGTACGGATACGAGTCTCTCCAGGTAAGGTGAGCAGTGGTGTCATTTATAGGAAGGAGCTGGATCATTGACATTCCTGTAAGGGATGCCCAGTCTGCCATCTTCCTCAGGTCTGAGAAGTCCCCAATTCCGTGGCTTTCAGTGCTTCTCAATGAGAATACAGGGATGGCCACTCCGCTGAAGCGGGGGTTGCCCTGGTTGAAGTCTGCTCCGCAGTATTCTTTTATTACTGTGCTGTGCTTTAATATCTTAGGTAGTGGAAGTTCCCTGTTGTAGCGGTCCTCCCAAACGATTGAACCGTCGGGATACTTTATAAGGAATTTGAATTCCCAGCTGTCTCCCTCCTCTTTGGTTATCTCAAAACTCCTTTCCCATTTGAGGCATTCCATCCTGCGCAGAGGTTTGGCCTGTGCGGGATCCCATGCTCCCAGTTTGGGTGATGAGCCGCAGATGTGTACCTGGGCCCCTTTGGGAACGTTGGGTACGGCTACCCTTATAATCAGCTCGTTGGTGTGGATATGTGTTTGGGTATATGGCCAGTTGTTGCAGGCGAAGAAAACCTCAGAAAAAGGTGCAGAAAGGAACGGTGCATCTACCGAGTTGCCCTGCCACTGGTCAAATGTGGTTATATCCTTGGTTGAGGAGTTGAGGGCTATGGTTCTTCCCTTGCCGGCCTCATAGTGGATGCCGCCCTCTCCCTTTATGAAGTATCTGTAGGAAATTACCCTCTCCTTTTTAAGGTTGCAACTTATCTCTCCCTCCCACTTTCCGGGGGCGGTACATGCAAGTTTGAGGGCCTTTTTTATATCATTGTTTCCAAGGGAGGCTGTGGAGCCTGTAATGTAGAGTTCCTCTCCCCAGGAGGTGTTGTATTCTATATTGAATTTGATTGTCATAGCTTAATGCGTTTGGTTGATGCGCTTTTTCCACATGCTCATGCTTATGAGTGAGGCTGCTCCGCACAAAATCATCACCAGTGCCTGGGCCTCATGTGAAATGGTGGCAAACACAACTCCGGTAGTCTGTGAAATGCCGTATACGCTGGCAAGTGCAAGGCTTACAATAAAATGGTATGCCCCAAGTCCTCCCTGTACGGGCACAACCCATCCGAATCCCCCAATTATCATAAGGAAAAGGGCATCAGTGGCCCCCAGGTGTCCCACCTGCGGGAATGCATAGATGGTTGTAAGGCTGGTAAGCCAGTATGTAAGCCAGATAAAGAGTGTGTATAGGAGAAACATCCATTTCTCCTGCATCCTGAATGCAGAGAGGACACCCTCGGCAAGCCCTTTGGCTATGCGGAGTATCTTCCCGACAATTGAAAATTTGGAAATGGTATGTCTGAAGAACCACACTGCAGCAACGGCTATGAGCAGCAGGGTACCTGCGATGACTGCAGGCCATAGCAGTGAACTCATTTTGCCAAAAAGGGGCTGGGTGATCTCCTCCTGTATGAATGTGCCGAACTCACCCCATTTGAATACCAGCAGAAGGGCCATCCACAGCAGCAGACAGACCATATCAAGGCTGCGCTCTATAACTACAGAGCCCAGGGTGCGTTCGAATGATACTTTTTTTGTCTTGGCGATTACCCCGCAACGGGCCACTTCTCCTGCCCTTGGGAATATGAAGTTGGTAAGGTTGCCTATGTTTATTCCGTCAAAGGATTCCCTTACGGTAACTTCCCTGTTGATGGAGCGGAGCAGAAGCCTCCAGCGGAGTGCCCTGCCCAGGAACCCGAGGATTCCAATTGCCATTGAGGCCATTATCCACCACCAGTTGCAGCTGCGCAGGCCGTAAATAAAGTCGCTCCATTTGACCCCTTTGAAGGAGAAATGGAGCAATACACCTGCCAGTGCAAGGAAAGCGAGGTACTTTAGCGCCTTGCGCATAAGTTATACCAGTTTGTTGGTTACAGAGTCTGGGAATACAACTTTTGGTTTGAAAGTTGAAGCCTCCTCAGGTGTCATCTGGGCATATGCCATGATGATTACAAGGTCGCCAATTGCAAATCTGCGTGCAGCAGCACCGTTAAGGCAGATTTTGCCGCTTCCTCTCTCGCCTTTGATCACGTATGTGTCTATTCTCTCGCCGTTGTTGATGTTTACAATGGTAACTTTCTCATTTTCATAAAGTCCTGCCGCCTCAACAAGATCTTCGTCAATTGTAATGCTGCCAATATAGTTAAGGTTGGCCTCGGTTACACTTACGCGGTGGATTTTAGATTTAAGAATTTCAAGTAGCATAGGTTATCTGATTTTAATATTGTCAATTAGTCTAACAGGGTGTGCATAAACTGCGCACCACAACTGCACTTTCTGTGCGTCATCCCAGGATGTTACAGGTTTGAGCATATCTGCATCCACAAGCTCAATGTACTCAGTCTCAAGTTCAGGGTTTGAGTCAATTTCTTTTGTTACAGCCTCAATTACCTGAGCAGGGCTCATGCTCTGCGAGTACTCTACAGCCTTCTTAAGGCATTTGTAGATGTGGGGTGCAGCCTCCCTCTGTGCAGGGGTAAGCAGGGTATTGCGGGAACTTTTTGCAAGTCCGTCCTCCTCACGCAATGTAGGGCACTGTACAATCTCCAAAGGGTAGTTCAGGGTCTTTACAAAGTACTTGATGATTGCAACCTGCTGGAAGTCCTTCTCCCCAAAGAATGAGAAGTGGGGCTTTACAATGTCAAACAGGCGGGTAACCACCTGAGCCACACCGTTGAAGTGACCAGGCCTGCGTGGGCCCTCGCCATATGTGTCAAGACCGCCGAGGTCAAATACCCTCTCGTCGGGAGTAGGATAGATGTCAATTACCCTTGGGGCAAATGCAATGTCCACTCCACTTGCCTCTAGGAGCGCGCAGTCTGCCTCAAGTGTCCTTGGGTATGTTGCAAGGTCCTGAGGGTTGTTGAACTGTGTAGGGTTTACAAATATGCTTACTATAGTGTGTTTGCATCTCTTTACAGACTCCTCAACCAATGAGATGTGTCCCTGGTGCAAGGCACCCATAGTTGGCACAAAGCCAATGCTTTCCTGGTGCTCAAGGGCTGCTCTTGCCTGTATGAATTCGTCTAAAGTTTTAGCTACGATCATGTCTAATGTATTTACAGACTGCAAACCTACAAAAAAATATAATATCCGCCATAATTTGAGTGGAAAATGGAAGGAGCAGATATGGTATGGCTGAAAAATTTGTATATTTGAAAAAACTGAAAATCTGCCTTATGGAACGCATTTTTCTCCTTTTTACATTCCTTTTGACCGTGTCTGTCTCACTCTTTGCACAGGACGGGAATGTTGATGTTTCCAAGTATGATGCTGTAATTTTCAGAGGCCCTGTGGCGGAGGCATATCCCCATTATGTGAGAGGTACGGCGTATCTGTTTTCGGCAGAGTTTGGTAAAGAGAGTGTTGTCTACAACAAAAAACTCTTTTACAATGTGAAGCTCAATCTTGATGCGTGCAGGGACCTGTTGTGTGTGATGGTGCCGGAGAGTACGATAGAGGTTGTGCTTGATAATGCGCTGGTGGAGAATTTTACTTTGAACGGACATGAGTTTGTGAACGCTTCAGGCATTGATGGACTGGAACGGATATTCTATGAAAGGATATATGGTGGCGGGATAATGTTGCTCAAGGAGACAGTGAAAAAGTATGCCAGGACAGACAGGGTGAATGTTGAGTTCTACGGAGTGGAGAAATATTTTCTGGTAAAGGATGGCAAGGCGGTGCGTGTGAAGGGAGCAAAGGCCTTCAAAAAAAGTTTCCCAGAGAAGAAAAAGGAGTTGAGGAGATATTGGGCAAGGCTGCATAGAGGGGACAATGACCCGGATTATGAGGCTATTTATGCAGCTATGGCTGAATTTGCAGACAAAAATTGACAGGCATGGGTATGAAGAGGATATTGTATTTATTGGCAATACTGTTTATGGCAGCGCATACAACAGCGGCAGGACAGAGGATTGTGCATAGGAATATAGGGCTGGATTCACTTGTTGTCCTTATGCAGGGCTATTGTGAAGGTCGGGTGTATTATGCGCCGGGAGCCAATGCCGAAAATCTCAGCTTTACATTGGATGTCACACTGCCTAATGTGTATGAAAGGATAGTGAAGATGCTCCAAGGGAGCGGTTACACGGTTTCCGGTTATGGAGGTGACCTGTATGTCCTTAAGGGGGTTGGCCTGAAGGAAGCTCTCCCGGAAGGATATTTCAGCAGCGGGGAGAAAAGCCGTGAAAAGGATATGGTGCTGATGGGTATACTCAAAGGTGCCGTGACTGAGGCAACAGATGGCAGCAAAGTGTACCAGATTGGCGATGAGGATGATGTAAAGCAGGATGGATGGGCTTATTTGAGCGGATATATACGCAGTTACCGCACCGGAGAGCCTGTAGTTGGAGTTGCCTTGTACGACAACGCTTCAAAATCATTTGCCCAAAGTGATATGCACGGCTTTTACAGGATAATGCTCCCTGTGGGCACACATCAGCTGAATGTGGCAGGCTTTTCATTGGAGGAGGTGAAAATAAATCTCTCCATTTTTAATGACGGCCTTATGGATATTGTTGTAAAGGAGAAGGTTTTTGCCCTCAATGAGGTGACAGTAACTTCTGAAGATTATGACAAACTGAGGGATGTCCCGTTGGGTGTTGAAAATGTGAGGGTGAAGAGTATAAAGAAAGTGCCGGTTGTGTTGGGAGAGGCTGATGTGGTGAAGGTGCTGCTCACACTCCCGGGAGTGAAGAGTGTGGGAGAGGCGGCTAACGGCTTCAATGTGCGTGGAGGGGCGGTAGACCAGAATCTGGTGTTGTTCAATGGCGGTACTGTGTATAACCCTTCTCATATGTTCGGACTCTTCTCCGGGTTCAATCCCGATGTGATCAGCGATGTGGAACTGTACAAATGTTCCGTGCCTGTCAATTATGGAGGAAGGATATCTTCTGTGCTTGAAGTGAACAATAGGCAGGGAAGCAATAAGGAGTTTGTTTCATCCTTGAGCCTGGGGGCCCTTACTGCAAAGGGGCATATTGAGGGTCCTATATGTAAAAAGACTACCTTTATAGCAGGCGCCAGAACAACCTATTCCAACTGGTTGCTGGGACTCTTGCCTAAAGATAGTGAGTACAAGATGGGTACAGCATCATTTTATGATGTAACTGCAGGTGTTACCCATAATTTTACAGACGAAAATTCCATCCAGTTTAATGGCTATTATTCCAAAGATGCATTCAAGTTCAGGATAAACAACAGTTACGGGTATGAGAATGTGAATGGTTCTGTAAGGTGGAGGAACAATTTCAGTTCAAGAAGTTCTGTTGAACTGTTGGCCGGTTATGACAGGTATAGTTACAGCAATGCAGACTGGACAAATCAGGTTAACGGGTATCAGCTTAAATTTGACATTTCACAGATATACGGAAAGATGAAATTCAAGTATATGCCGGTACATTCCCATACTTTTATATATGGTGCTGAATGCATTTCATATGACCTTATGCCTGGAAGTTATCTGCCTTATGGGGCAGGTTCATTGGTGGTGCCGGATGTAATGGATAATGAAAAGGGGGTTGAGGGAGCTGTGTATCTGGGAGATAATTGGGCATTTTCGCCAAAATTGTCCTTGGATTTTGGTGTGAGGTATTCAATGTTCAGTTCGGATAAGGTGTATTCGGCTCCTGAGATAAGATTGTCGGGAAGATATATGGTATCTGACAATCTTTCCGTGAAGGCCGGATTCAACAGTATGAGGCAGTATGTGCATATGTTGTCAAATACGGTGGCAATGTCCCCTACGGATACTTGGAAACTGTGTGATGGGGATATTGCGCCACAGAGGGGATGGCAGGTTGCTGCAGGTGTGTACTCAAATGTGCTGGACGATAGGGTGGAACTCTCTCTTGAGGCTTATTACAAGAGGATGGCTGACTATCTGGATTACAAAAGTGGTGTGCAGATGGTGATGAACAGGAATATAGCCGAAGATGCCGTAAGGGTTAAGGGAAAGGCGTATGGTGTGGAGCTTATGGCCTCCAAACCGTTGGGCAAATTCAACGGCTGGGCCTCATATACATGGTCGAGGTCAAAGTTGAGGGAAGACGGGGAGAGGGGTTCGTCGGCCATTAATGGCGGAAAGTGGTATAGTGCGTCATATGATAAACCCCATGAACTGAAGATTGTGGGCAATTATAAGTTTACCCATAGGGTTATACTCTCTGTAAATCTTGATTATGCAACAGGACGTCCTGCAACGGTGCCGGTGGCAAGGTACAACTACAACAACGGTGTAAGGCTGTATTACGCATTGAGAAATTCTGTAAGGATACCGGATTATTTCAGGACAGATGTGGCGCTCAATATAGAGCCTACCCATAGGATAAAGGCGTTCGTGCACTTCTCGTTCTCGTTGGGCGTATATAATGCTACAGGGAGAAAGAATGCCTACTCCGTGTATTATGAGGGAAATATGTATGATATAAAGGGGTATAAGCTGTGTGTATATGGAGCGCCTATACCTTATATGAACTTTAATTTCAGATTTTAAACGGTAAAGGGTAATGGGAATGGTGAGATTAATTGCTGTATTGGCGGCTTCTGTGTTGCTTGTGGGATGCATATATGAATATAAGCCGGAAAAGGAACTGGAAGGGCTTGATTTCAATCCGGTTGTAATTGAGGGGGATATAATTGTTGGCGGGATTACCGAGGTTGAGGTTTCAAGGGCATCCAGGGTCTCTTCTTTAACCCGTGCGGGTGGCGGACTGAAAGTGTTTGAATGGATGGATTTTGATGTGATGTGCCAAGTATGGGTGGAAGGTTCGGATGGTGAGGTGAGATGGGGCAAGGATTCGGTTGTGATATATAATACGCAGTCCAACCCCAACAGCGTAAGGATGCTGGAGAGGAGGTATTATGTGGATACCAGGGGGCTTGCGGAGGATGTTGAGTACAGGTTGTGTATCTCTGTTCCGGATATGGGTGAGTACCGTTCGCAATTCAGGAAGGTGCTCAAAGCCCAGAAAATAGATTCGTTCAACTTCTCCTTCTCTGCAGATTCTTCCAATATTGATGTGTTGCTCTCCAGTAGCGGGCAGGAGGGGGATTCACCATATTACAGGTGGAAATATGAGGAGCATTGGGAAAACTCTCCGCAGCCGTTTGTGCCGGATTTGGCGTTCAGCTTTGGAATGGTGGAACTCGAACCGCAAGATAAGGATTCCTTGAGCAAATGTTATGGGTATTATGCTTCAAATGAGATAATGCTTGGGAGTACGGAACACTTGAGCCAGAATGTTGTAAAGGACAAGGTGGTTGCTTCTTTGGGAAAACAGCAGAAGAGACTCAGGGGGCTTTATTTCATTACACTTTATCAGACACCTCTGGATAGGGAAGGATATGAATATTACAGGTCAATGAAAGAGAGTTCTGAGGAGTTGGGTGGGCTGTATGCCCCATATCCGAGTGAAATGCCAGGCAATGTATACTCTTCTACTGATCCCGACGAACTTGTGTTGGGATTTGTGAATGTGTGTACGCAGGAAATGGGGAGGATAAGCCTGGATGGACCGCAGATGAAACTTTTTGACAAGTGGAAATGCATTGAGCGCAGAGCGTTTCCAAGGGATATGTGGTATACAGTGCATTCGCAGGGGTGGAGGCCGTGGATGTATCTGTATACAGAAGACGGTATTGATGATGCAGCGGCATATTGGGGGAAGTATGAGTGTCTTGATGTGGAGGAGTGCTTTCCAAAACCGCAGTTCTGGCCTAAATGAAAATAGATGAAGCTATGGGAAAGGAAATGAGATGTTTTGTATCAGTTCTCCTGGTTTTGTTGGCAAATGTGCCAATGCAGGGGCGGGAGAGGGTGTATCTCTCAACCGACAGAAATGCATATCTTGCGGGTGAGGATTTGTGGTGCTCTGTGTATTGTGTGGATGCGGAGACAGGGAAATATTCCACCCTCAGCAGTGTAGCCTATGTGGAGTTCCATTCCTCGCAGGGCTTGGAGGAGCGGGTAAAGCTCCCTATGATAGAGGGTAGGGGGTGTGGACGGTTGCAGATTCCGTTGGATTTTGCAACTGGCAACTATTTGCTTGTGGCCTATACCGGAAAGTATGGAGGTGACTCCAAAGGTCCGTTCAACGGGAAGATAGTGTCGGTATACAATACCGTAACGGCAGAGAAGGTACCTGGAGGTGTTGAACTTGCGGAACGGCCGGATGCAATTGTTGAACCGGTGCAGTATGGGATGCTGCAGGTGGTGGCTCGGGTGCAGGGGGATGCAGTTCCGGTGAGGGTAGAGAATTTGTCGGGAAGAAGAGTGAGCCTTGATGTTTCTGTATTCCACTTTGATGAACTGGAGAGGCAGGCGATATGGAGCGGCTCCTTTCCGGGACCTCTGACAGAGAGGAGAGGGGAGTTTGAAGTTACTGATTTTGTGGATTATGCCGGGGAGGTGATAAGAATAAGGGTTACCCCGCAAAAGTGGAGCCCCAACTGGTATAAAGGGGTGTATGTGTATATGTCTGCCAAGGGGAATGAGGATGACCTGTATGTGGGGAGGGTTGATTCGTTGGGCTTTGTGACATATTATACCAATAATGTGAGCGGAAACAAGGATCTTATGATTGAGGTTGTTGACAATGTGACCCAGTCTGCCAGGTTGAAGGATTATGGGCAGCAAGTACAGCGGTACAGTGTGGAGCTGGTGGAGAGGGAGTACAGGCATATTCCTGGGGAGATACCGGTGCTCAAGCTGCATGAGGGGATGGGAAAGGTGCTCCAGACCAGAAATATAAGGATGCAGATTACAAGAAGATTTGATGCCGATTCATTGTTCGACCTTATGCCTATGCGTGTCAGTTCATACCTGGGAGCTACGCAGGGGGTGAGATACAGGCTGGATGACTATACAAGATTCCCGGTAATGGAGGATGTGGTGAGGGAGTATGTGGCGTATTTGAGGGTAAGGAGTGTGGATGGAAAGAGGGTGTTGAAGGTGGTGAACCAGGACGGTACAGACTTTGCGTGGTCAATCAAAGGTGAGGCACTGGCACTGCTTGACGGTGTTCCGGTGAGGGATCAGGAGAAGATCATAAATATGGACCCGCTCCTTGTTAAGGAGATAGTGGTGTATCCAAGACAAATAGTGCTCAATCATTTTGTTTATGACGGAGTGGTTAAGTTCAATACTTATAAGGGGGATATGGGAGGAGTGCAGATGGGAGAGAATTTCTGTACAGTTCCGCACAAGGGAGTGCAGTATCCGCTCGCCTTTTTGGGCAGTGGCATAGCAGACAATGTGGCCTATCCCAATTATAATCCCACTTTGTATTGGAATCCTCTGGTGGACCTGGAACCTGGCGGAGTCTTTGAGTTCAGCTGCCCGCTGCCGAAATACAAAGGCAAATTCAAGATTGCAGTGGAGGGGCTGGATTCTGGGGGGGAGCCAATTTATAGGGAAACCATTGTGACCAATGAGTAAATTATTCTTACATTTGCTGAATAATAGTTTTGATAATGAGGAAAATATTTCTTTTTGTGGCATGTGCGGTGCTCTCTGCGCATGTCTCGGTTTTGTCTGCACAGCAGAAGTATGACTATGTAGGGCAGACGGGGCTCAATGCTGCCATTTTCAGAGGTCCGGAGGCGGTGAAATATCCGTTCATGTACCAGGGAACCCCATATATATATTCCGAAATGTTTTCCCAGGGTTCCCTCGTATACAATGGCGTAAAGTATGAGGGTGTTGAGCTGAATCTCAATGCCCATAGGGGGGAGCTTCATCTGAGGATTCCTACGAGCGGTATAGTACTGGAACTTGATAAGGAACTTGTTGAGGGGTTTGTCATTGGAACTCACCGGTTTGAGATGTTTGCAGGAGCCCGGGCCACAGATGGCCTCCCCCAAGGGTTCTACGAATTGTTGTACACTGGCAGTGATACACTTCTAAAGAAGAACCGTAAAGTATATACTGAGAGGCTCCAGACCAGTGCCAAGGGTTTCTTCAGACATTTTGAGCCGGCAAGCCAGTATTATCTCATAAAGGATGGCAAAGTGTTCCAAATCTCTTGGAACAGGGATTTTGCCGGAGTTTACAGGGAGAATAAAAAGGCCATAAAGTCTTTTATAAGGAGGAACAGGGGGCGTTTTGCAGATGATGAGCAGAGAGACAGGGCGTTTATTGCCACCTTGGAGTTTATAAACAAAAATTGTATGGAGTAAGATGAGAAGGTTTGCATATTTTGTGGCACTTTTGTGCCTGATTTTCTTCCCGGAAGGGGCAAAAGGCCAGGAGGCGGATGTGCGCAGGAATATTGGACTTGATTCCCTTATGGCCATAATGCAGGGGTGCAGCAGTGAGAAAGTTTACTACCAGAGTGATGCCTTTGCAAAGAATCTAACATTTACTGTAAATGTGCAGAGCAGCACGTTGATGGAGGACATAAAGGGGGATCTCATGGAGAAAGGATATAAGGTGTTCCCGTTCAGGGGTTACCTGTTTGTCCTTAAAGGGGTGGGGCTTGCACAGTCTCTTCCCGACAGCTGGTTTGCAGCAGATCGGAAAGTGAATATGCCCCAGGCTTCCAAAGATTATATAGATGCCCTTTCCGGAAGACTGGATGTGGCAACATCTTCCAACAAGACATACCAGATTGGCGACAAGGATAATGTGAGCAGGAGCGGAAAGGGGTATTTGAGCGGTTTTGTAAGGGATGCCGTTACGGGAGAGCCTGTGGCTGGCGTGGCCCTTGTGGAGTCAAGTACCCAAATATACGCAGTTTCTGATGCACACGGTTTCTATAAGATTCTGTTGCCGGTTGGAAAGAATGAACTGGATGTGAGCGGTTTCTCCCTTGAGGATTCAAAGGTGCACCTTCAGGTGTATAATGACGGTTCCCTTGATGTGGTTGTGAAGGAGAGGGTGTTTGCCTTGTCGGGAGTAGTGGTGTCTGCCGATAATGCCAATAAGGTGAGGACAAACACTATGGGTGTTGAGAAGGTGAGGATGGACAAGATAAAGAATGTTCCTATGGTATTTGGTGAGGCTGATGTGGTGAAGATTATCCTTACCCTTCCGGGTGTGAAATCTGTAGGTGAGGCGTCAAGCGGATTCAATGTGAGAGGTGGTGCTACAGACCAGAATCTGGTCCTTTTCAATGGTGGTACAGTTTATAATCCGTCACATTTGTTCGGTATGTTTTCGGGATTCAATCCCGACGTGGTGAGCGGTATTGAACTTTATAAAAGTTCTGTTCCCGTGGAGTTTGGAGGAAGGATCTCATCTGTGCTGGATGTGAACAGCAGGGAGGGAAACAACAAGGATCTGACAGGTTCTCTGGGAGTGGGTCTCCTTACAGCCAAAGGACACATTGAAGGGCCTGTAGGGAAGAAGACCACATTCATAGCGGGAGTGAGGGCAACCTATTCAGACTGGCTCCTTTCCATGCTTCCAAGCGACAGTGAGTACAACAACGGCTCAGCATCGTTCTATGACATTACTGCAGGACTTACCCATAAATTCAATAAAGACCATTCTTTGCATGTAAACGGATATTTTTCACATGACGGATTCAGTTTCAGTGAGGATACTACATATATGTACAGGAATGCGAATGGATCAATAAAATGGAAATGGAACATGGGTGACAGGAATTCCCTTGAACTTTCTGCAGGTTATGACCAGTACAATTATGCAACATGCGACAAGTTCAATCCGGTGAATGCATATGAGATGACTTTCAGGATAAGGCAGGGGGTAGGCAAACTCAAGTTCAGGTCTTTGTTGAGTGAGAGGCATACCCTTACCTACGGAGCAGACGGTATAATGTACAATCTGGAACCGGGCAGTTATCTTCCGTATGGAGATGCTTCGCTGGTTACACCTGATATTATACCTGTGGAGGATGCCTTGGAGGGGTCGGCATATCTGAGCGACAGCTGGAACATCTCGGACAAGGTGTTTCTGGATTACGGCGTGAGGTATTCAATGTTCAAGTCTGATAAGGTGTACGGTGGTCCTGAGGCCAGGATTTCCGCAAGGGTAATGCTTGCCGACAAACTCTCATTCAAGGCCGGATTCAATACTATGAGGCAGTATATACATATGCTGTCAAATTCCGTTTCAATTTCACCTACCGATATCTGGAAACTCAGCGACAAGGATATCAGGCCACAGGACGGGTGGCAGGCGGCTGGAGGCCTTTATGCCACATTGTTCAACAATACGGTTGAGGCATCTGTAGAGGGATATTACAAGAGTATGGAAAACTACCTCGATTACAAGAGCGGTGCTGTGATTGTGATGAACAGGAATATTGCACAGGATGTGATAAGCACCAGGGGACAGGCATATGGTGTGGAGGTGATGCTCAAGAAACCGGTGGGCAAACTGAACGGCTGGCTTTCATATACCTATTCCAAAACGCAACTCAAGGAGGTGGAAGGGAACGGTTCCAATGCCATCAATGGAGGTGAGTGGTACGATGCATCGTATGACAAGCCGCATGATGCCAAATTGGTTGCCAACTATAAGTTTACCCATAGGGTTAGCCTGTCGTTGAACGGAGATTATTCCACAGGTCGTCCTATAACCGTACCGGTGGCAAGATATGAGTATGGTGGAGGGTACAGGCTCTATTATTCCAACAGGAATTCATACAGGTTGCCGGATTATATGCGCCTTGATGCGGCGCTGAATATAGAGCCTACTCACAAGATAAGGGCATTTACCCATTTCTCGTTCTCAATAGGAGTCTATAACCTTACAGGAAGGAAGAATGTGTACTCAGTATATTTTGAAGCGGATGAAAACGGGCATATACAGGGACGTAAACTCTGTATTTTTGGAGCCCCTATCCCATACGTGAATTTCAACTTTAAATTCTAGGAGGAGAGATGATGCCAAGAAGATTGTCATATATTATCACTGTTTGCCTTATGGCTTTTGTTGCAGCAGGCTGTGTTTATGATTTTGTTCCCGATGCCGGTGAGCTGCAGGGATTGGAGAAGCCTTTGGTAGTAATTGAAGGGGATATAATTGTTGGCGGCGAGACAACAGTGGTGCTTAAAAGCACCCAACCGGTAATAGGAGGGGTAGAGCAGGAATCCATTTCTTATTACGGGACAACCGTATGGGTAGAGGGAGAGGACGGCCAGGTGTACAACGGATGGAGGACCCACGATTCCAATGACGACAGTTCTGTAATGACATTTAAGGTGAATACATCATCCTTGAGTACGGAAGGAAGGTTCAGGCTGTGTGTTTCTGTTCCCGGAAGGGGAGAGTACAAGTCTGCATTCAAGGCTGTTGCAATTTCGCCACAAATAGACAGCATCTCTTATGTAATGGCTCCCGACAGAAGTACCGTTGAGTTTGATGTATCTACACATGACGATTCCAGCGAACCTCTTTATTGCAAGTGGACCTTTGTTGAGGATTGGGAAAGTTTTGCTGAAATAACGCCTATGTTGAGGGCTGAGAAAGGGAATGGTGATGTTTATATGTATGAGTTGTCGGACAGCGATATTAAAGAAAGGACAAGATGTTACAGCAAGGCAGAATCCAAGGATATCTATATTGCCACTACGGAGGCTTTGTCGCAGAATGTGATCAGCAGAAGCAAACTTAATGTGGTTGCTGCAACAGACAGGAGGGTCTCTTCCACTTATTGCATAACCGTAATGCAGACTGCCATGGATAAGGAGGCATATGGCTATTGGGAAGGGGTAAAGGCAAGTATCAGCGGCACGGGAGGGCTGTTTGCCCCAATGCCGAATGAGGTGAGGGGAAACATTGTCTCTACAACATTTCCCGAAGAGACGGTATTGGGTTATATAAATGTTTCTACCATGACAATGAAAAGGGCCCTCTATACATCCATGCAGCTGATGATGTATTCTACAGTATGCGGAATGGCATCATACAAAAGGTTGGATGATGAAGGGATGAACCAATGGTACAATTTGTATATGAACGGACTCAAGCCTGTGGAGTTTGTTATGGATGATAACGGAAACCGCAATACGGATGAAGTCTGGTGGACCACAGAGGCTTGCGTAGATTGTAGGGTGTTTTCAAACAGTACCAGACCGGATTTCTGGCCTTATGAATAATAAATTTGGAGTATTATGAAGAATTTCTGTATAAGAACAGCGTTTTTGCTGTGTACCGTATTGCCGGTACTTGAGGCATTTGCACAGGAGAGGGTGTATGTTTCAACAGATAAGGAGTGTTATCTGGCAGGGGAGGACCTGTGGCTTTCCGTATATTGTATGGAGGGGGATCGGTTGTCAAAATTCAGCAAGGTGGCTTATGTTGAGTTCCATTCACTGGAGGGTGTGGCTGCGTATGTAAAACTTCCGTTGAAGGATGGACGCGGTTGCGGCAGGCTGCAGATTCCACTGGTAATGGCTACAGGAAATTATACCATTGTTGCATATACTTCCCATTATGGTGGGGACTCGGTGAATGAGTTTGACGGAAAGGTGGTTTCTGTTTTCAACACGCTGCAGGGGATAAGGGTTAAGGATGGAGTTGAGGTTGTGGAGGGGGATGCTTCTGTGGAGGGAAATGGACTGGTGTCCGGTGGATGCAATTGGCTGAGTGTGGATGTGCAGACAGGTGCCGGAGATGGTGAGATGATACCTGTTCAGGTGAAGAACCTGTCGGGAAGAGATGCAAAGTTCAGTGTTTCAATATATCACCTCGACCCTTTGACAAGGATGGTTGGTGTGCAGGGTTACAACAGAACCCCGTTGCTGGAGCGCAAGGGGGATTTTAAGGAGGGTAGTGAACCCGATTATGCCGGTGAAGTGATAAAGGTGAAGATAGCCGGAAGTGGAGAACAGGTTCCTGCAAGCGGCAAGTGGGTGTATTTGTCGGCAGTGGGAAATACCGATGATGTATATATCAATACCGTTGACAGTGCCGGATGTGTTACCTTCTATACTAATAACATTTACGGAACAAGGGATCTTGTGGTTGAGATAGAGGGGGATACTTCAAACAGATATCCGGTGGAGATTCTCCAGCACAAGTACAGTCACAAGTGCGTTCCTCCGCCTGTTCTAAGGATTTCCCCTGGGATGAAGGAGGCATTGGAGGCCAGAAGCATGGATATGCAGATTGCCAAGAGGTTTGAGGCTGATACCGTATTCAATCTTATGGAGAGGAGGGAAAATTCTTTCTTCGGGCAAGTGAAGCCGGTTGTGTACAAGCTGGATGATTATACCAGATTCCCGGTTATGAGTGAGGTGATAAGGGAGTATGTGAAGGATCTGAGGATAAGGAAAGAGGGAAATGAAACAGTGATGAGACTCCTGTGGGCTACAAAAGCAAGGGCGCTTGTGCTGCTTGACGGAGTGCCGGTTACAGACCATTCTGTGGTTGTAGGGATGGATCCGCTGCTGGTAAAGGAAATTGTCCTGTATTCCCGCAGATATGTGCTCAATAACCGTATTTACGACGGTGTGGTAAAGTTCAATACCTATAAAGGTGATTTGGGCGGAGTGAAATTTGCCAAAAATGTGAATATTGTAAACTACAGGGGTGTACAGTATCCGCTTGCATTTTTATCAGACAATGCCTTGGCCAGTGGCAATTACCCAAATTTCAACAATACAATCTACTGGAATCCTCTATGTGAGGTTAAAGCGGGAGAGAGCCTGTTGCTGCATTGTGCAAAACCATTGTATAAAGGTGAGTTCAGGATGGTAATTGAGGGGATGGACTCAGAAGGCAAATCAATCAGCTGGTCTACAAGTTTCAAAGTGGATTAGATATCATGCCGTCTCTTTTGGGAATAGGAAATCCCCTTGTGGATATGGTATATGCCTGCCCACCCCCTCCACAAATGGGGGAGGCGGGCATTTTGTTTGGAATACCCAATCATATTCTTCCCGACAAATTTTCTCTCCTGCAGCAGATGGCCCAGGGGCTTCCGTGCATTGTGGCACCAGGCGGTGGGGCGGCAAATACAGTAGCCGCAGCAGCAGTATTGGGGATGAAAAGTTCCTTTATGGGGAAAGTGGGAAGAGATGCAAATGGGGAGCTCTTTGCGGCTGACCTTGCCGGCTATGGCGTTACTCCCCATCTTTTCAAAGGTGAGGCCCCAACAGGGAGCACAATGCTTTTCCAGGAGGCTGATGCCAATACATTTATAGTGTCAATAGGGGCGGCCGGAGAGTTTGCCGGCGGTGAAATTTCTGCAGAAATGTTTCAAGGGTATGATTATGTGCATATTGAGGGATTTCTTCTTAATAGTGGTGATGTGGCTTTTGCCGCTTTGGAGTATGCCCGTACTGCAGGTTCTGTCATCTCATTTGATCTTGGAAGCAAAGGGCTCATAGTCCGTTACAGAAGCCGGGTGGAGCAGATTGTTTCCCAATACGCAAGCATTGTATTTGCAAATGAGTATGAGGCACTGGAGTTTACAGGACTGCAGCCCTCTGGGGCGGCCCTGCAGATGGCCGGTCTCCTTGCATCGCGTGGCGGCATTGCTGTGGTGAAATGTGGTGCGGAAGGCTCTTATGTGGCGTGCGGGGATGAACTCTATAAAATTGATGCGGTAAAGGTTGCTGTTGGGGATACGGTAGGGGCAGGAGATGCCTATGCCGCCGGATTTCTCTATGCCCATTCACTTGGTTACAGTCTGCCGGAGTGCGGAAAAAAAGCGGCAGCCACAGCTGCTGCTGCGGTTGCCGTAAAAGGTCCCAGAATCAGTAAGGATCAGTTGCCCAATATCTCGCTGAGGAATTTTCCGGTGTAGGATGCACTGCAATTTGCAACCTCTTCCGGTGTCCCTTCTGTTATGATGGTGCCGCCGCCCTTGCCACCTTCAGGTCCCATGTCTATCAGCCAGTCAACACTCTTGAGAACATCCAGGTTGTGCTCAATCACAACTACTGTGTTGCCCTGGTCCACAATCTGTTGCAATACTCCAAGGAGTATCTTTATATCCTCAAAATGGAGTCCGGTAGTGGGTTCATCCAGAATATAAATGCTGTTTCCGGTGGCTTTCTTTGAAAGTTCCGTAGCCAGTTTTACCCTCTGGCTCTCTCCTCCGCTGAGGGTGGTTGAAGGTTGTCCCAGTGTAATGTATCCAAGTCCCACATCATTGAGGGCCTTTATCTTCTGGGCAATTGAAGGAACCGGCTCAAAGAACTCCATTGCCTGGGCTATTGTCATCTCAAGCACATCATTTATGCTTTTTCCCTTGTATTTTACAGCCAGTGTGTCCTGGTTGTAACGCTTGCCGTTGCACTCCTTGCAGTGTACATATACGCTTGGAAGGAAATTCATCTCCACAGTCTCAACTCCTGCCCCTTTGCAGGTCTCGCATCTGCCTCCCTTTACATTGAAAGAGAATCTTCCTGCCTTGAATCCCCTCACTTTTGCATCGGGGGTATTCTCAAACAGTTTCCTTATATCTCCAAATACATTGGTATAGGTTGCAGGGTTGCTGCGCGGGGTGCGTCCAATAGGGCTCTGGTCTACAACAATCAGTTTGTCGAGATGCTCCATTCCAATTATCTCCTCATACGGAAGAGGGGTGGCAAGGGAGCGGTAGAAGTGTTTGCTGAGGATTGGCATGAGGGTCTCATTTATCAATGAGGATTTTCCGCTTCCGCTCACGCCGCTGATTCCTACAAGGCATCCCAAAGGAAGTTTGAGGTTTACCCCTTTGAGGTTGTTGCCGGTGGCCCCTTTCAGCTCAAGGAACTTGCCGTTGCCGCCCCGTCGGGAAGAAGGAATCTCTATTTTTCTTATTCCTCTAAGGTAGTCTGCAGTATAACTTCTGAGTTTTTTCAGTTGGGCAGGGGACATCCTGTAAATCTCCCCGGGTGCTCCGCTGTAAAGGAGTTCACCGCCAAGGGCGCCGGCTCCAGGGCCAAGGTCTATAAGGTGGTCGCTCTCGCGGATCATCTCCTCGTCATGCTCCACAACCATTACCGAGTTGCCCTCATCCCTCAATCTTTTAAGGGAGTTGATGAGCTTGCGGTTGTCTCTCTGGTGGAGTCCTATGCTCGGCTCATCCAGGATGTACAGCACGTTTACAAGCTTGCTTCCAATCTGGGTTGCAAGCCTTATGCGCTGGCTCTCCCCGCCGCTGAGGCTGCGGGTTGCACGGTCAAGCGAGAGGTAGTTGAGTCCCACCTGCTGCAGGAAGCCTATGCGGTCTGTAAGTTCTTTTATTATGTCCTGTGCTATGAGGTTCTGCTTCTGGTTGAGTTTGCCGGGCAGGGAAGCTACCCAATCGGCCAGGGTGTCTATATCCATTGCACTTACCTGGGTAATGTCCTTTCCGTCTATCTTAAAGTGGTGCACATCCTTGTTGAGCCTTGTTCCCTTGCATTCGGGGCAGGTCATCTCCTCAATGAAGCGCTCCTTCTTCCCGTTTGGCTCGTCTGCATTGTTCTGCTCGAGTTTGGAAACCACACCGGCAAACGGCGCAAGCTGGGTGCCGTCTGCAAGGTTTACCTTAAAGAGTTCGTCTGTGCCGTAGATTATCATGTCAACCACATCCTGCGGAAGATTCTTTACGGGCTCGTTGAGTGAGAATTCATGGGTCTTGGCCATGCTCTCCAGAATCCTGAACCAGTTGTTGTCCTTGTATGATCCCAACGGCTCAAAAGCCCCCTGGAGGATACTCTTTGAAGGGTTGGGGATAATCTTTGACATGTCTATCCTTGAGATGTATCCCAACCCCTTGCATTTTGGACATGCCCCCTGAGGAGAATTGAACGAGAATGTGTGCGGTGCCGGCTCCGGGAACGATAGGCCGCTCTGCGGACACATCAGGTGTTTGCTGAAGAACCTTAGCGGTATTGAATCCACATCATCATTGCTCTGGAAATCCATTATTGCCAGAGTTCCCTTGCCCTGCTCCAGTGCCTGTTCAACGGAATCGGAAATTCTCTTGTAATCCTCCTGAGATGGAATAAGCTTGTCTATGACAAGTTCTATGAAGTGGGTCTTGTAGCGGTCGAGCGGCTGCACATCTGCCAGCCAGTGCATCTGGCCGTCTATGCGCACCTGCTGGAACCCTTTCCTTACAAGGCTCTCCATAAGTTCTTTATAATGTCCTTTCCTTCCTACAACCAGCGGTGCCAACAGTATGCATTTCTTTCCTGCGTATGAATCAAGGATAAGTGACACAATCTGCTCGTTGGTATATTTGACCATAGGAAGTCCAGTGGCAGGGGAGTATGCATCTGAAGCCCTTGCGTAGAGCAGACGGAGAAAATCATATATCTCCGTAATGGTTCCTACAGTGGAGCGGGGATTCTTGCCTGTTGTCTTCTGCTCAATGGCAATAATGGGGCTCAGTCCTGTAATGGAATCAACTGCAGGCCTTTCCAGTATGCCAATGAACTGGCGGGCATATGCAGAAAGTGTCTCCATATAGCGCCTCTGCCCCTCTGCATAGATTGTGTCAAATGCAAGGGAAGATTTGCCGCTGCCACTCAATCCCGTAACCACAACAAGGCTGTTGCGGGGTATTGTAACGTCTACACCCTTAAGATTGTGTTCCTTAGCTCCTGTAACCTCTATCTTTTCCATTTTTCAGTATTCTCCTAGTCTCTGCTCACAGGTACAAGTACCTTGTAAGTCCTGTTCAGTTTGTTTGTAAGCTTGTTTGAGCGGATCCACTCGTTGCACATCTTTATCATCTTAAAGCTTGAGTTGTGCTCCCTTGCAAAATCGCTCCAGTTTGCAACAGGCCCCTTCACCTCCACAACCTTGCACTCAATGGGCTTGTATTTCTCTTCCTCTGCAATATTGAAGCCATACTCCTGAGGATTGTTCATAATTGTCTTGAATGCCACTGCACGGTATACATATCTTGCCGTCTCAAGCGGAAGCTGCATATCGTAGTAGTTTGAGATTGACTGGTATCCTATACGGCTGTCGATATTTGCCATTCCTACATTATATGACGCTGCAGCAAGGGTCCATGTGCCATATTTGGCATATCCCTTCTTAAAGTACTTGCATGCGGCCCGGGTTGCCTTCTCCCAGTTGTATCTCTCGTCAACTTCTGAACCTACCTCCAAACCGTAGTCCTTTGCTGTTCCGCTGAGAAACTGCCAGTACCCTTTTGCACCCGCAGGGGATGAAGCAGGCTGAAGCGAACTCTCTGCAACGCACAGGTAGAAGAAATCCTCCGGAACCCCCTCTTCCCTGAGAATCTGGCGTATAAGTCCTTCGTATCTTCCCGACAGCTGTATGATGTATGAAAGGCTTCCGTGCCAATAGTTGATGATGAGCATCTCCCTCTGGAGGCTCTCCCTTACATCAAAATGTTCCAATGGAACCCTCTCCCCGGCAAAATCCGCTTCTGCCGGAAGTTTTGGGATGACAACGTTCTGTATAGGCTGCTGGTTGCCGGAATTTGAATCTTCTCCCCAAAATGATGAGAAAAAACTGCTTGTCTGGCAATATCCGCATGTGAAAAGGAATGTTGCCAGCAATGTGAATGCAAATCTTTTCATCCTTACTCGTATCTCAGGAATGGGTTGGTGTTAAGCTCGTGTCCTATTGAGGTCTCAGGTCCGTGTCCCGGGAAAACCCTGCTCATTGGGTCTGCCACCTTGCAAACCTTGTTAAGAAGGCTCTCCATAAGGGCATCATAATCTCCTCCCGGGAGGTCTGTGCGGCCTATGCTTCCCTGGAAAAGGGAGTCACCGGTGATTATGAATTTGTCGGGAGCAGAATAGAAACATACTCCTCCTCTGGTGTGGCCCGGGGTGTGCAGCACCTCAAGTGATGAGTTGCCGAATGTGACATTCTCACCCTCTACAAGTTCTGCAAGGTTCTCCACCGGTGGTTGGGGGATGGTATACCCGAACATCTGGCAGTATTGCTGGGCCCTCTCAAGTTGGCCTATATCCTCTTTGTGGATGAAGGTAGGGATGCCCCATTTCTTTGAAACAAAAGCATTGCCCATCACGTGGTCGAAATGACCGTGGGTGTTGAGGAGCTTTACCGGTTTAAGGCCGTTCTCCTCTATGAATTTTACAAGTCTGTTCTCCTCGTTGCTGTTCTGCATTCCCGGATCCACAATAACGCACTCCTTGCTCTCATCGTACAGGACGTAGCAGCACTCGCGCAAATCGTTGAAATAAAATGTCTTTATCTGTATCATGTCTTTAATTTTTGCCCAATATGCAAAAATACTGATTTGTGAGCAATTTTTTATAATTTTGTTCCACCTAAAATCAGATGAAATGCATATAGCGGTAGCCGGAAATATAGGAAGTGGAAAGACAACACTTACCAGGCTCCTTTCAGAACATTACGGGTGGGAGCCAAAGTATGAGGATGTGGATGTAAATCCTTATCTTTCAGATTTTTATAATGATATGCAAAGATGGTCTTTCAATTTGCAGGTGTATTTCCTCAACAAGCGTCTGCAGGGTATTGTGGATATACGCAACTCACAGCTGGATGTGATTCAGGATCGCACCATATATGAGGATGCAAGGATCTTTGCACCCAATCTACATGCAATGGGACTTCTCTCCACAAGGGACTATGAGAACTACAGGTCGCTGTTTGAACTGATGATTTCCCTTGTGAAGCCGCCGGACCTCCTCATTTATCTTAAGGCGTCAATCCCTACTCTGGTATACCAGATAAACAAGAGGGGCAGAGAGTACGAAGCCGGTATAAGGGTGGATTACCTTGAGGGCCTCAACGAACGTTATGAGGAGTGGGTTGACAATTACAAAGATGGAAAAAAGCTCATCATTAACGTTGATGAGCTTAAATTTGAGGACAATCCACAAGATATGAAGAAAGTCATTGAACTTATAGAGAAGGAGATCCGCTTATAGGGTCTCCTTCTCCTTTATCCATTCAGTATTTTAGGGAGCTGCCTCCAATGAACTCCCTCATCACTGATGTAGGGGGCACAGCCGCATGCTCTGCAGGTGTCATCTCCACAATATATGAGAGGAACTTGAGTAGTCTGAGGCTCTCTGCATATGCTGGAGATGTGGGCTGTATCCTTCTGAGCAGAGGCTCGGCATAATGCTTCAGTAACGGCAGTTCGTAAATCAGAGATGAGTTGAACATTGCATCTGCGTGCTCCTGATAAGGGAAAATGTTCTTGTATTCCCCGCGGTGTACGCTGGCCCATCTTATGATGGTCTGCTCTGCGCTGGTTCCCCTGAAACTGTTGTCCCTCACCATTCTTCTCAACATCCTGTTGTCTGTTGTGGAAATGGAGTTGTTCTCATCAATTGAAAGTGAAGTAAGGGCTGATGCGTATACCTTGAACTTCCGCTTGTTGTCTATGGCTGCGGTAAGGGTAGGGTTCAGGGCATGGATTCCCTCCATAATAAGGATATCATTGGGCTTCATAGATGTTTTCTTGCCGGTAAAGTATTTCTTCCCTTCGGCAAAGTTGAATACAGGAATGTCCACCTCCTCACCATCCATCAGCTGGTTGAGCTGGGTGTTGAGCAGCTCAAGGTCCATAGCCTCAACGCACTCAAAATCATAGTTTCCGTTTTCGTCTTTTGGCGTAAGTTCCCTGTCAACGAAATAGTTGTCCATTGCCAGTACTACAGGATTGAGGCCCAGAACTTTAAGGTGCAGGGCTATGCGCATTGATGTAGTGGTTTTTCCACTGCTTGAAGGACCTGCAAGCAACACCAGTTTCACCTGGTCCTTGCGCTTGTAGATCTGGTCAGCAATCTCTGCATACTTGCGCTCGTGCAGCGCCTCCGCAATCTGGATTATCTGGCTGCTGTATCCGTGTGTGATGGCTGTGTTTATGGTGGTGATGTCCCTTACTCCAATAATCTTGCACCAGTCGGAATTCTCCTTGAACACGTTGAACAGTTTCTCCTGGTATTTTACAGATGACAGTTCATATGGAGGCATGTTTGACGGGAACTGTACGCAGAATCCCTTGTTGTATTTGATGAGGTTGAACTTTCTTACTTGTCCGGTAGTATGGAGCATAGGGCCATAGAATGTGTCTGCATAGTCTCCAAGGAAATATACAGATACAAAGAAACATCCCAATGACTTTATGAGGTCGGCTTTGCAGAACTGTCTGTTGGCCTGGAACAATGCCACAGCCTCTTCGTAGCTCATTTTCTTTTTTACAATAGGAATGTTGGCATCAATTATCTCCTGCATCCTCTGTTTTACAGCTGCAACTTCCTCTTCTGTAAGCTCCTGTATTGTCTCCATCCTTATCTTGAGGATATCCTCACGGTCATAGGATGCCGGTGCATCTGTAAGTTCTCCGTAATTCCCGTTAGGCAGTGTGTAGTCCAGTATCAGCTGCTTATGGGGATACAGCTCGGTTATGGCCTTCTGTAGTATAAAGAAAAGTGTCCGCTTGTAGCATCTGCGGCCGTCGGAACTGGTGTAGTCTATAAACTCAATGGAGTGGGCCATATAGAGTTCATAGCTGAGCTCCTTCAGCTGGTTGTCAACATGTGCAGCCAGAGCCTTTATCCCAATTTTTTCCATAAAGTCAACCAGCCTGGTGCCAGGGTCAACTTCATAGAATTGTTCTGTGTTCTTGCAGTAGATTCTTATCTTTTCCATATAGGTCATTATTTTTTCAACCACAGTTCAGGATCCTGTTTTGTGGTTCCGTTCCATAATTCAAAATGCAGCGTGGCGGTGCTGCCCATTGGGTCAAGCGCCCCCAAAAGGGTGCCAGTTGAAACCTTGTCCCCAACTTTTACCACTACGGTTGCAAGCTTGCAGTAGAAGGTGAAATAGTTGCCGTGCTGAACCAGGATGCACTGGTTGTATCCGGGGATTGCAATAACCTGTTTCACAACTCCGTCAAACACAACTTTTACATTGCTCCCAGGTTTGGTGGAGATGTTTATTCCGTTGTTGAACGGAAGCTTCACATTTTTGAGTGTAGGGTGAGGGTGCTCCCCAAATTTTTCTACAATCACACCGGAAGCAACAGGAAAAGGAAGTTTTCCCCTGTTCATGGCAAAGTCTCCCGACAATTGTAAGGTTTCTGCAGAGGCGGGTGCCGGAGCCTTTTGAGAATGGGATGCCTGATGCTGGGTGGTGGCCTGTTGCTGTTGTGCAGCCTTTGCCGCTTTCAGGGAGTCTGCCCTCTGCTGTTCCCTGGCCCTCAGCTGCTCCTTCTTCAGCTCCTGGGCAATCATCCTCTCCACTTGTCTGGCCAGCCTGTCTGCTTCCTGCCGTTTCCCGGTAAGTTCTTTCCTGTATTGGCTCTGTTTGCTGTCAAGAGATTTTGCAAACGCCTGTGACTGCTTCTCCTCTGCGGTAAGGGATTTGTATTCTTTTGTCCTGGAAGCCTGGGCGGCAATGGCGCTGCTGCGGAGTTTCTCCAACTCCTTTATCCGGGTATCCAATTCTTCCTTAAGTCCCCGTATCTTTTCAGCCTGGCCGTTGATTGCTTTTGAGTAGTTCTTAAGGTAACTCCATCTTCTGTATCCCTGCTCCATGTTGTCGCTTGCAATGATATACATGAACCAGAGCCTTGAATCCCTGTGTTTGTATGCGTTGTATACCATGTTGCGGTAATGCTTCTCCAGGGTGTCCAGCCGTTGCTCCAGCACTTTTATCTGCCGTTGCGATTCGTTGATTGAGTTGTTGTGCCTTATGATCTGCCTGTCAAGTTCTGCAATGAGCGATTTCCTTCCCGCTATCTTGCTCCGGATGAGGACCAGTTCCTCAAGGGTGCTTGACTTCTGTTTCTTTACAGACTCTATCTGGCTGTCGAGAAAAGAGATGTCTGCCTCCAGCTTTTCAATCTTCTTCTTCTGGTCTTCAATTTCCTGCGTTTGGGCATAGGCGTTGCCTGCTGCCAGGAAAAAGGCCAGCACAAGGATGCAGGATATGAGTGGAAGACGGGTCATCCTTATTTCTTCAGTTGGGCTTTTCTCGCCTTAATCTTCTCTTCTATGCCAAGGGTGTTGTCGAGGTTCTTGGCCTGGTTCCAGTAGATGAAAGCCAGATCGTGTTCTCCAAGTTTGAACAGTACCTCTGCATAATGGTCAAGGATATCGGCATTTTCAGTACCTCCGTACAGGAGGGCATGCTTGAACTGGGCCTTTGCCTCCAGAGGTTTGTCCATAAGGTACAGGATCCATCCAAAGGTATCCAGAAATGTAGGGTTGTCGGGCTCTGCCTCAATGGTCTTGCGACTCATCTGATAGGCTTTTTTAAGGTTCTTCCCTTCCAGTGCCAGATAATATGCATAGTTATTCAGTGCTCCAACCTCATTTGGATTTATTTTGAGCACTTTGTTGTAGTATGAGAATGCAGTTTTGCTCTCCTTTTTTTCATAATGCAGGTCTGCAAGGAGGGTGTATGCAAGGATCAGCGTTGCCGTATCTTTTTCTGCAAGGGCTATCTTTTCCAGTTCCCTATATGATTCAATGGCCTTTTCTGTCTTGCCGGTCTGGAATCGGGCAATTCCTCTCAGTTGGGTAAAGTCCTTGTCTGCAGGGAACTGCTCCAATGCTGTTGTTGATGCCTCCTCAAGGTTATCCCACTCCTGCAGCTGGTAAAGGGCAACGATATAGGTTGCAAGCAGGCTGTAGTCGTGGGGATAAAGTTTATGGTTCTTAAGAAGGAGCTCCTTGCCTTTCTCCTTGTTCCCCCTTTCAACATAATATGAAGCCAGGAAGAGGTTGGTTGTGGTATCCGCCGGGTGGGCAGTTTCAATGCCAAGCATTGCAGAATCCAGCTGGTATTTGAACCTGTTCAGGAAGTTGGGAATCTGGAAGAGCTGTTTCAGGTAGTCAACCTTCATCCGGGAATCTATTGTAGGGTTTGCCAGAAATGGCCTGATGTCATCAAAGAAGGCAGAAAAGTTTCCGTTGGAACGGTATACCTCAGCTCTTCCATACATGGCAGGGGCACACTCCTTGTCAAGGTCAAGGGCCTTGTTGTAGTATACTATTGCCAGTGAATCCTTGTAGCGGTTTGCATACATGTCTCCAATTACGCATGCAATGCGCGGACTGTTGAACTCCTTGTCAAACTCCACAAGATAGTTGAGGGCTTTCTCCCAGTCCTGCTCCATCCTGAAGATGTTGTAGTATGTCATGGCAATGGCCTCGCTCTTGCCCTGTACTGCCTCAATCTTTTCCAGCATCTCCTTGGCCTGGGTTGTCTGCTGTGTGCCAAGATACAGGTTTACAAGACTGTAGTATACGGCAGACTTTTTGGGATACATCTCAAGAAGTTCCTCGTAGATCTTTATTGCCTCAGCAATCTTGTTGAGCTTGATGTACAATTGTCCCAGAGTTTCCCTGTACCAGAAATTTTCCGGATCCAGTTCAATTCCCTTTTTCAGGTACAGTTCTCCCGACGGGGCATCATCACTTTTAATGGCTATGTTTGCCAGGTAATAGTATGCGGCGTCGTTGTCCGGGTCAATTGCAGCCAGTTGCTGCAGATGCTCCTTTGCCTTGCCGTAATTACCGCTGTTGTACTCTTTAAGCCCGTTGAACAGCAGAGCTGTTGCCGTGCTGTCGCTTTTCTTCTCCTGAGCGTAACCGGAAGAAGGGGCAAACACTGCAGCTGCAATGAAAAGGGCAGCGCAGACCAATAGTGTATGCAGTCTCATATATGATCGTATTTTGTTCCGTTATACAAATGTAACAAATTCTGTGCTACCTTCTGTTTGTGGCCCTAATAAAGGTTGATTTTATTTTCTATTTGCAACTTTTATTGTCAAATTTGCATCTGTTAGTATAAGTTGACTGATGGTAGTATCCTGGACTGTAGAGGGTAATGAGGCTGAACTCATAGCCCAATGCCTTAAGAATGATGCTTTGGCCCAGAAGCATATGTATGAGTGGCTTGCGCCGCGCATGCATGCTTTGTGCTTGAGGTACATTGCAGACAGGGAGGCTGCCAGGGATGTCCTTCACGACGGATTCATAACCCTTTTCTCCAAGCTTGATGCTTATAAGGGGGAGGGCTCTTTTGAAGGTTGGGCCAGAAGGATATTCATAACGGCATCGCTTATGTATCTGAGGAAGAACGATATCCTCAAGCATGCAGACCAGCTTGAGGAGACAGGGGAGCAGTTGCCGTATGATTCAGGCATAGTAGAACAGATGGATGCCAGGACGCTTATGGAGCTTGTGCAGACAATGCCGGCCGGATTCAGGGCTGTGTTCAATATGTATGCTGTTGAGGGATACTCACATCAGGAGATTGCCCAGGAACTTGGAATTACTGAAGGCGGTTCCAGATCCCAGTTGAGCAGGGCAAAAATTTGGCTGAAAGAGAGATTGAATGAGTACAATATAGATGGCTAAAGGGGAATTTGATGAAATAAGGGAGAAACTGTGTGACCACCAGGAGCCTGTAGATGCAGGACTTTGGACGGATATACAGGAGAGCTTGCGTAAAAGACGGATACGCAAGTTCCTGTATCGTGCACTCTCTGCAGCTGCAGCAATTGCAGCCATATTCCTGGCCATTACCTCTGTAGACATGCGAAATGTGAGGGAACTTGAGTACTTTGCGCAGATGATATCTTCAATGCCTGTGCAGACGGCCGTTGTGGAGAGCAATGTGCAGAGAGAGATTGTCCCTTTGCTGCAGGACTGTCGGGAAGAGATGGCAGATACATCTGAGGGTATTCTGCTGCCATCCCGTACGGCAGGTCCATTGGTGCAGGGGTCATATGAAACTGCGATGACTGTTTTGGATGATCGCAGTGCTGCAGAGGAGATGCCGGCTGATGCTTATGCTGTTGTTGCTGAAGATACTGATGCTGCCTGTGCTGTTGCTGATGGTGTCTCGGATGGTAAAGCCTTGCTCCGGCAGGAGAGTGCAACTGCAGTAAAGGATTGTTATGATGATTGGGCAGAACTGTTGCCGGATGAAAAGGAGAAAGGAAAAAGGTATGCTATGGCGTTCAATGGCGGACTTATGCCAGGCAGTTCGGCAAATGTTGACGGCTCAAGGATTATGGCTGTGAGTTCGGCTGACGGAGTCCATCACGGGTATATGGTTGAACAGGTTTCAGATACTGAATATTCACTTCCGCTGAATCTTGGAGTGCAGCTGCAGTTTCCGGTAGGGGAAAAATTGTCTTTGGGGGTAGGTGTGAGCTACACTATGCTCAGAAGCAAGTTCGACTGTCTGGTAAACAAGGTGCGGTACAATGGCCAGCAGACACTGCATTATATTGGAATTCCCGTAAACGTATACGGAGTGGTTGCCCAGAGGGACAAATTCATATTCTATATCAATGGCGGGGCAATGATAGAGAAAGGGTTGAGGGCAAAATACAAGTTCAGCAGCTACAAGGATTCACACTCCCACTCAACAGGGATTGACGGGCTCCAGTTCTCTATAAATGCCGGCTTGGGTGTAGAGTATAAATTTGCAGACTATATGGGACTCTATTTTGAGCCAAACATAATCTATTTCACAAACTCAAATGTGCAGTACAGCATAAGGACAGACCAACCATTGCAGATAAAGGCTGAATTGGGATGCAGGTTCCACTTCTAGTCCTCAATCTCAACAGTCCTGTTCCCTTCGGCATCCGCGTGTACAAAAACCTTGAAACAGTCGTCGGGAAGAATTTCACGGATCTTCTCAGGCCACTCAATGAGGCAGATTCCATCCCCGCCAAAATATTCGTCGGTTCCAATGTCGAAGGCTTCCGAGATGTTGTTTATCCTGTAGAAATCAAAATGGTACACAGGGAATCCCTTTGCGCTGCGGTATTCGTTCACAATGGTGAAGGTTGGACTGTTTACGTCATCCTCAACCCCCAAAGCCCTGCAGATGGCCTTTATGAATGTGGTCTTTCCGGCACCCATCTGTCCAAAGAATGCAAAGATGTTGCTCTGCAGCGGTGATGCGGATGCGTAAGCTATGAACTCTTGTGCAGCCTGGTCTATCTCCTCCAGGCTCTTTATCTGTATTGTTGTTGCCATCTCTAAAACTCGTTTATGTTCAGCCGCAGCTGGATTGCTTTTGAAATATGCTCCAAAGATATAAAATCCTTCCCATCCAAATCTGCTATGGTGCGTGATATTTTCAAAATTCTGCTGTACCCCCGGGCTGAGATCCCCTGCTTGGAGATATATGATTTGAGGAATGCCTGCTCCTTTGTTCCAATCCTGCAGTATTCTGCAAGTTTTCCTGCAGGGATTCTGGCATTGGTATAGAAGGTCTCCCCCTTGAACCTTTCCAGCTGTATCTCCCTGGCTTCCTTTACCCTTGCGGCAATGGCGCTGCTGGGTTCCTCCTCTTTTGCGGAGATTCCCACAATGTCGTCGGGAGGGACATTTTTAAGATTGAGCTGTATGTCAATCCTGTCCATTAATGGTCCCGACAGCTTTCCGGCATATTTCATTATTGCACTGGTTGAACAGGTGCAGTTCTTCTTCGGGTAGTTGAGGTATCCGCATGGGCAGGGGTTCATGGCTGCGATGAGCATGAATGAAGCAGGGTAACAAACTCTGGTGCCGGCACGGCAAACCTGGATGCAACAATCTTCCAGCGGCTGCCGGAGAATCTCCAGTGAAGCCCGTCCGAATTCTGCAATCTCATCTGCAAAGAGCACTCCGTTGTGGGCAAGTGACACCTCCCCTGGCATTCCCAGACTACCTGCCAGCGCCTGTATGGTAGAGGTGTGGTGAGGGCTCCTGAAGGGGCGTTCCTGAATCAGTCCACCGGCATTTTTCAGCAGACCGGCTACAGAATATACGGTACTTGTTTCTAGGGCTTCGCTTTTGCTTAGAGGAGGGAGAATGGAAGGCAAACATTTGGCCATCAAGGTCTTGCCGCATCCGGGGCTGCCTACAAGAATAGCATTGTGCCCGCCGGCAGCCGCTATCTCAAGCCCCTTTTTTGCAAGATGCTGGCCTCTTACGTGGGCAAAATCATATTCCCACTCCTTTTTTGGCACATACTGCCGTTTTAGAGGTATGTATGAAGAGGCAGTTTCTGGGGAGGAAAGGATGTTCATAACATCACCCAGATGCCTTGCAGCAAAGACGGTAATCCCGTCTATATCGGCACACTCTGCTGCCGACTCCATTGGCAGGATACACCCCTTGAATCCTTGTGCAGCGGCATGCAGAGCCATAGGGAGTGCCCCTTCAGTGCCTCTGAGTGAGCCGTCGAGAGCCAACTCTCCAATTATCATGAACTCCTCCAGACAGAAGAAAGAGTTTTGCCCCGATGCCGCTATGATTCCCACAGCTATGGCCGTATCAAAGGCGGAACCCACCTTCTTGAGGCTGGCCGGTGCCAGGTTGATGATTATCTTTTTGCCGGGAATCCTGTAGCCGAATTTGGCCAGTGCGCTTGAAATCCTCTGCTGGCTCTCCTTAATGGCGTTGTCTGCCAGTCCTACAAGATAAAAGCATATTCCATCCGAAACTTCCACTTCTACCGTAACGGTTGTAACCTCCAAACCCCTACAGTTTGCACAATAGATTTTGCTGAGCATTTTTTATGGCAAAGTAAGGCAGTCCTTGCCTGACAGTATGCCAAAAAAAGAAAAAGGCACCTTACAGGGGTGCCGAATTTCTTTTTTTAAAAAGGGCAATTTTAGGATTTGGAAAAAACTGCTCCCTCAATAATGCCGATTATCTTCTCAGTAGCTCCAAGATTCTTCTTTACGTAATCAAGACAAACCTTGCCCCTTTCTTCGCGTACCGGTTTGTTTTTAACCAGTTTATCGAGCAAGGCATAAAACTCCTGCTGGTTGCGTACGGATGTTGCGCCCCTCAACTCAACAAGATCCCTTGCCTCCTTGAACTTCTGGTATTTTGGACCGAAGGCAACAGGAATGCCATAAGTGGCAGCCTCAAGAATATTGTGTATTCCCACACCAAAACCTCCTCCAATGTATGCAAAATCTCCATAGCGGTAAATTGATGAAAGGATTCCCATACAATCTATCAGAAGCACGTTTGCAGTGTCGAGCCTTGGATCTGATTCGTCCTTAATATCGGAGAATTTTACCAGTTTGTATCCTTTGAATGTCTCAAGGATCTTTGCAATATGCTCTTTATGAATCTCATGAGGTGCAATTACCAGCTTAACTTTTGAGAAGTTCTTTACAGTTGCGGCAAGAATCTCCTCACACGGAGGCCATGTACTGCCTGCAAGAACTGTAAATGAATCCTTGCTGAACCTGCTGATTGCCGGAAACTCCCTGCTCTGGGCTGTAATCTGGTTCACCCTGTCAAACCTGGTATCTCCGCAGATTGTCACATTCTCCTTAATCCCAATGGATTCCAACAGTCTTCCCGACAGTTCATCCTGCACAAACAGCGCAGTGAAAGAAGAGAGCATCTTTCTGAACAGGCCTCCCCATGGTTTGAAGAATATCTGGTCCTCTCTGAAAATTGCAGAAACAATATAGGTTTTGATTCCCCTCTTTCTCAGTTGGTTGAGGTAGTTGTACCAGAACTCGTACTTTATGAATATAGCCTTCTGGGGCTGTACTGTATCAAGGAATTTGCGGGCATTTGAAGCCGTATCAACTGGAAGGTAATATATCCAGTCTGCAAGGGGATAGTTCTTCCTCATCTCGTAACCGCTTGGAGAGAAGAAGGTGAGGAGTATTTTGTACTCCTTTGAATTTTCCTTGTACCATTCAATAAGTGGCCTTGCCTGCTCAAACTCACCTACAGAAGAGCAGTGGAACCATACAATTGGGGCAGAGTGGTCAACTTCTGCCGCAATCTTTTCAAGGAGCCCTTTCCTTCCTTTGGAGAAAAGCTTGGCCTTGTTGTTGAACAGTCCGGCAAGCCCAATGAGGGCTCCGTAACACCATATTGCTATATTGTATAAAATGCTCAAGTCGGATAAAATTATAATATCCAACAAATTTAATAATTTATTTTTATTTGGGGCACAATTATGGCAAGGGCAAAAAAATGTGTACCTTGCGTAAAATTTGGAAATTGATGAAAAAGATATTGCAAACCACAGGAGAATACTGGATGCTTATGCTCAAAGTATTCCAAAAGCCGGAAAAATGGAGAATCTTCTTCAGACAATGTGCTGTAGAGGGACAGAAGCTTACACTTGATTCGGTTCCGCTCATCAGCATCATATCCATCTTTATTGGAGCAGTGGCGGTAATCCAGACCATCAACAACCTGGAAAGCCCATTCATCCCCAAAATGTATGTGGGATATATGGCCAGGGAGATACTTGTGCTTGAGTTCTGCTCAACCATGGTTGCCCTTATCCTTGCAGGAAAGATAGGCTCCAACATTGCCTCCGAGATAGGCAGCATGCGTATCACGGAGCAGATAGATGCAATGGACATTATGGGTGTGAATTCAGCCAACTACCTTATCCTTCCAAAGATTGTAAGTTCAGTTGTTTTGAGCCCGTTTGTAATGCTTTCAAGTTTTGTCATAGGTCTGTTTGGCGGAGCGGCCATCATTGCTGCAACAGGGGCCATAACAATGGCGCAGTATGTGGAGGGACTTCAGTTTGCATTCAAGATACACTACATCTACTACAGTATATCAAAAATGGCGGTCTTCACGTTCATCATCACCTCGCTGGCATCCTATTACGGATACTACGCAAAGGGAGGATCCCTTGGCGTAGGCCGTTCAAGTACCAAGGCCATTGTAGCCATAAGCGTGCTTATACTTGTGTTTGACCTTGCCCTTACCAAATTGTTGTTGTAATATGATACGAGTAGAAAACCTTCATAAGGAATTTGACGGAAAAGAGGTTCTAAAAGGAATCTCAATAGAATATAAGGCAGGGGAGTGCTCCCTAATAATTGGCGCCAGCGGTAGCGGCAAAACCGTACTGCTCAAGAATCTGGTAGGATTGCACACCCCTACAAGCGGTGAGATATGGTATGATGACAAAGCCTTTACCACCCTTAAGGAAAAGCAGAGGAAAGAATTGCGCAAGGAGATGGGAATGCTTTTCCAGGGAAGTGCCCTCTTTGATTTTGCAACCGTAGAAGAGAATATCATGTTCCCGATGGATTTCTTCACCGACTGGAGCAAGGAGGAGAAACTCGACAGGGCAAACTTCTGCCTCAAGAGGGTGCATCTTGAGAATGCCAACAAGAAATACCCTAACGAACTGAGCGGCGGAATGCAGAAACGTGTAGGAATAGCAAGGGCAATAGCCCTCAATCCAAAATATCTCTTCTGCGACGAGCCCAACTCAGGTCTTGATCCTACCACATCAATTGTAATTGACCGCCTTATTCAGGAGATTACTCAGGAGTACAATATTACAACTGTGATCAATACCCACGACATGAACTCCGTTATGGAGATTGGAGACAAGATAGGCTTCATCTACCAGGGACAGAAACTTTGGGAGGGGAACAATAAGGAGATCCTCACATCAGACTGCAAGGAACTCAATGACTTTGTATTTGCATCAAACATGGCCAAGCAGCTGCGGGCTCTGATGAAGTAAAAATAAAAAAGGGGTGATCAGTTAGTCCAACATTTCCCAGAACCGTTGTGCCTTAAATGACAAGAGGGCAACCCTTTTCTTTTGGGTCGCCCTCTTTTATCGCACGAAGAACAATGTATGTGAAACCTAGTTCTCAGGGTAAAGAAGGAACGGTTTTCTCTGCTCCTTGAATTTCTCTACATCCTCAACCCACATTGCCTCAATCTCTTTGGCTGATTTACCCTCTTTGATCATCTTTCTTACGTATGACTGGCCAATCTCAAGCTCAAACATTTTGCGGAAGAAGTGGTCCTCAAGGTTAAGGTTGGTGTATGCATCAACAATATACTCAAGGTTGATACCGTCCTGGTTGATCTGCTCGATTGAAGGGTTTACAGTAAGGTCTACGCCCCAGCACTCTTTATCCAATAGAGGAGGATTCTTTGCTCCAGGGATACTTCTTGGGGTGAAGCTGTATTTGTAGCCCAACATGTTAGGGTGACCGTACATCTGGAATGCTTTTGCAGTACCGCGGCCCAAGCTTACAGGGGTTCCCTCAAAGTAACATGTAGAAGGGTATAGGTAAATTGCCCTCATGTCGCCCAAGTTAGGAGACGGCTTGATAGGAAGTCTGTAAAGTTTTGCGTGGGTGTAGTTTGCACATTTTATAACTTTAAGGTCAACTTTTTTGCCTACAGCATCTTTGTGGCCGTGCTGCAACCAGTCGCTCTCGTTTGCCATGTATGCAATCTCTCCAAGTGTCATTCCGTGTACAACAGGGATTGGAAGGCTACCAACGCCAGATTTGTACTGCATGTCAAGGATAGGGCCGTCTACATAGAATCCGATAGGGTTAGGACGGTCCAAAACGATGAACTCCTTGCCCTCCATAGCGCAGGCAGCCATCATTTTTACCATAGTAACATAGTATGTATAGAAACGTACTCCTACGTCCTGAAGGTCGAATACAAGTACATCAAACTCATCCATTACCTCTTTTGCAGGCTTGCCGGACTTGCCCTCGTAAAGTGAACGGATTGGAATTCCGGTTTTAGGGTCTGTTGAACTTGATACATGCTCACCAGCGTCTGCGTCGCCTCTGAAGCCGTGCTCAGGAGACATGATACATGTTACTTTTACGTTGTGTGCAAGTAGTGTATCCAAAACGTGTGCGGTAGCAGATGCCATACCCGACTGGTTTGAAAGGATACATACTCTTTTGCCCTCTACAAGTGGAAGGTACTCCTCAAGCTGCTGAGCACCGGTAAGGATGTCAGTAGCATAGTTCATGTTCTCTTCACCTGGGAAGGTGCCAATAAGGTTGCTGTGGGCAGCAGGCTCCTGAGTCTGGGGCTCTGCCTGTCCCTGAGTCTGGGAGCATGCGCAAACGGTCAGTGCAAGTGCTGCCGCTGCCAAAGTGGTAAATAGTTTCTTCATATAGCTTTGTTTGATTTGTCGGGATTAAGGCAATTTTGCCAAATGCAAAGATATTCAAAAAGATGCTTTGCGCAAAGAGGTGGCCATAAAAAGGGAAAGCCTGCATTGGAGTTTTATCCGCTGCAGGCTTTCGGTATGTAGTAAGGTTATTCTCTGTGAAATTTCCTAGAAGTTGAATCTTACACCAATACCAGGCATGATTGCGCTCTTGGTGTAGTCAGCTTTGAACAGGCTGCCGTCGCTGTTAAGGCATGAACCTGTAGTTTTCTCACCTCTCAAGTAGCCGATTGAAAGGTCAATGGCCATGAATTTGGTAGGGTTCAAAGTTGCACCTGCAGTTACTCCGTATGAGTTTGCACTTGGAGTCTCAGGGTTGTAGTTGTCCATCTGTACTGGAGGGGTATCCATATAGATACCTGCTCTGTAAGTTACAAAGTCATTTGCAACGTACTGTGCACCAAGTCTTACAGCTACAGTGTTCTCATAGTTTTTCACTGATACCTGAGGAACTTTGCCAGCTACAGTGTTGAACTCCATCTCAAGTTTGTCATATGCGCTCCAGCCTGTAATCTGAGCCTCACCGGTAAGGGTCCAAGCCTCGTTTGGCTGGTAAGTAAGACCAAAGCTGAGGATGCTTGGGATAGGCATTGAAGCGTCAAATGTTGAGTTGTCCATTACACCCAACTGAGTAAGCTGAGCCTGTGTGCCTTTAAGGGTTGCTACAGTACCTGCAGGAATGGCGCCAGCTGCCTCAAGACCCTGTAGAGGAGTGGTGTCAAATGTCTTGATAGCATTGATAACTGCCTCTGCATTGTCGTTTGCATAGTCAAGCTCTGCCTCGCCGCCCTCAACTGAGATTTTTACTTTTGAGCGGTAGTTTACACCAAATGTAAGTTTAGGGGTGATGTTGATCAAAGCACCTACGTTGAAACCGTAAGCAACTTTTGATGAACCCTCAAGCTCAATTGCTACAGGAACCTGGTTGTTGAATGACTGGATCATGCCAGGAAGCGGTGCAAGTGAAGGCATCATTGCTGAAAGGCCGCCTGCCAAAGTGCCAAGACCGTTGAATGCGTTTGCTGCAACAAGACCTTTGCTCTGTGAGAATGAACCGAAATCAATCATAAGGCCTGCACCTACGCTGATGATGTCATTGATTTTGAATGCCACTGTTGGCTGTACGTTGAATGCTTTAAGTGAAACCTCCTGAACGTGATTTGCACCTGCCCAGTTGTCACCCCATACAAGTGAGTTTCCTGCAGGGTTGGTGATGTTTACACCAACTGCAAATCTGTCGTTGATCTTGTATCCGAAGTGACCGAAGATAGGGGTGCTGATAGGGTTATCGGTATTGTGCTTGTAGCTGCCCTGCTCAAAATCCACATTTGATTTGATAAGTATTGTTCCTAGAGAAACGTCAAATTTTGAGTTCATGAAAGCCAAACCTGCAGGGTTGAAAGTCATGCTCTCAGCACCAAGTTTAAGGGCTGTACCTGTGTGGGCCATACCCCATTGTCTTGAACTCTGTGAGTTGATCTGGTATCCCTCTGCATTTGCGCTAAGTACTGAAAGTACAGCAGCTGCAGTAAGGACCGCTTTTCTGAATAGTTTCATATCTGTAATTTTTTGGTTTGAATTAAAACGGCCGCAAAGGTAATTAAAATATTTTATATACCAAATTTGAGTGGTTTATGCAATGTGCAGATAATGAGGTGAATAAAAATATACTCCTAATATTGGGGCGTGAAATAATAAAAGAGGATACTATTTTAATATCCTCTTTTACAATAAGTTGCACTTTTGTGCTATTTTATACTTTCCCAGCTTAGTTGTTGTTCATCTGTTTGATGTCAATTTCCTCTTTCTGCGAGTCTCCAATCAGGTGCTCGCAGAAATGGTCTGCCATTCTCCAGAAGAAATACTCGGTCATGTTGCCAAAGCTGTGTCTTTGTCCTGGAAGTATGAGCATTTCAAAGCGTTTGTTTGCCTTTATAAGGGCATCAACCACTCTCATTGTATTGCCCGGATGTACGTTGTTATCAACGTCACCGTGGATGAGAAGCAGGTTGCCTTTAAGGTTCCTTGCAAGCTGCTGGTTGGTGTTTATACTGTATTTGAATGTGGTGTCACCTTTTGCTGTAATCTCCTCAAGCACTCCGTGGTGCTGCTCGCTCCACCAGCGGTTGTAGATGCTGTTGTCGTGGTTGCCGGCGCATGAAACTGCCGCCTGGAAGAAATCAGGGTATTTGAGGATGGCTGCTGTAGACATGAATCCTCCACCAGAGTGGCCGTGGATACCAACTTTCTTGCCGTTGATGTAAGGGTGTCTTGCTGCAAGCTGCTCTACTGTAACTTTCTTGTCCTCCAAGCCATAGTCCCTAAGGTTGCCGTAACCGAAGTTGTGGTACCATTTTGAGCGGTTAGGGTGTCCGCCCCTGTTTCCTACGGTAACAACAATGAAACCAAGCTGTGCAAGGCGGTCAACCCTGTCCATACCTTTTGTCCAAGATGAGTTGTTTGCCTCGGTCTGCGGACCTGGGTATACATACTCAATGATTGGGTAAAGTTTGGTTGAGTCAAAATCAAAAGGCTTGTACATTACACCGTAAAGGTCTGTAATGCCGTCACCTGCCTTAACGGTAAAGATTTCCGGGAATTTGTAGCCTCTTGCAAAAAGCTGGCTCAAGTCTGCCTCCTCAAGATCCATAATTTTGCGTCCGGTATTATCGTACAATGCCGATTTAGGGGTACAGTCAACTCTTGAGTAATTGCTTACAAAATATTTGTTGTCGTCACTCATGTTGGCTTTGTTGTCGTAGTCACCCTTGTTGAGCAATTTGATGTTGCTTCCGTCCAAGTTTGCGCTGTATACAAACAAATAGTAAGGGTTGATACCCTTCTCTCTGCCGCAGGCAGTGAAGTATACCACTCTCTTTACAGGGTCCACTCCAAGAATCTCCTCAACGTGGAATTCTCCTGAAGTGATCTGGTTCTTCAATGTGCCGTCGGCTCCATACAGATAAAGGTGTGCCCATCCGTCTCTCTCAGACCAGTGGATCAGCTCGCTTCCGTTGTTGAAGAACTCCCACTCCCTTGTCTCTACATAAGTGTTCAGCTCCTCGTGTACAATAACCTTAACTTCGCCGGTTGCCACGTCTACGGTACAAAGGTCAACCCTCTTCTGGTCCCTGCTCTGGCGGGTAAAGTAGAACTTGCTGTTGTCGCCAAGCCACTCCATAGGGAAAGTTTTCATGTAGCTTCTCTGTGTAAAGCTTACAGGTTTTCTCTTTATGCTTACAGACTGGTCCTTGAACGCTGCAATGTCAATGGTCTTTGAACTCTTGTCCTCAAAGTTGAAAAGGTAAAGGTATGCCTTAGGGCCGGGCTCACCCGGCATCTGGTATTTGTAGCCCTCAAGTTTAGGACGTGGATTTGCCAATACATCAATCACCCAAAGCTCCTTGATGTTGCTCATGTCGTTTCTGGTAATGGCAAAGTGTTTTGAATCCGGTGACCATACAGCCGAAGCTCCTGTGCGTCTTGTTGTATCCTCAACGTGGTTTCCTCCGTACATGCCCCTTCCTGCGTAAGGGAACTCCTTGGTACCGTCCTTTGTAAGCTGGTGCTCAACAACGGTAGTATCCTTGGCATCCTCCATAACTTTCTTCAGGTTCTCAATGTCCATGTACCACAAGTTGTAGTTCTTGCCGTAAAGAACCCATTTGCCGTCGGGAGAAATGTTTGCCCAAGATGGGTAATCCTTCTCTTTTTCCTCCTCAATCTCAGTTAGTTTGCCTGATGCAATATCCCATTTGAAACGGAAGGTTTTCTTCTCCATTGCAGGCTTTTTCGGTTTGGCATCCTTGCCTGCCTTCTCATCTTTCTTTGCACCCGGTTTCTCCTTTTTAGGAACCATCATGTTGCTCTTTATCTCAAACTCAAAAGCCTTGTCGTTATCAACAAGTTTCAGATTCCCGATAGGGAGATGCTGTGCATCAAACGGATCCCTTGTGATGGTTGAGATCTGGGCTGCAAGTTTGCCCATATCCCAGATTTTCTTTTTGGTACCTGCAACAGGGTCTACAATGTAATACTCAGTTCCCTGGGTTGTCTTGTAAGTGTACCAGAACTTGTCTGAATTTTTGAACCAGTTGGGTCTTACCTCTGTAGAGAAAACCATCTGGTTCACCTTTTTTGCCGAGAAGCGCTCGGCCAAATCATAGTTGGCCTTCGTTACAGGTGTCTGCTGCGCATAAGCTGCGCCGCATACCAAAAGCGCTATTGCCAGAAACAGTCTTTTCATATGTTTATATGTTTATATGTTTATAGTTTCCTGTCCCATTCTCCCACCTCCATATCGGTAATATTGCCGTTCTCAATCCTGAACCTCAGTGCGGTGCGTACAGTGTGGAAACCCTGTATGCCGGCTGCTCCGGGGTTGATTGTGAGCATGTTGTAGCGGGAGTCGTTCATTACTTTCAATATGTGTGAATGGCCGCAGATGAATATGTCGGGAAGATGGGCATTAATGAGCTGGAAGGCCTTGAAATCGTACCTTCCCGGGTATCCTCCAATGTGCATCATAAGTATTCTTTTCCCTTCAAACTCGAAAAACTGTACATACGGGTGGGCCAGCCTCACGCTGTAGTCATCACAATTGCCGTACACTCCCCTCATGGGTTTGAATGCGGCAATTGCATCTGCCGTTTCAAGGTTGCCGAAATCGCCGGCATGCCATATCTCATCCACCGGCTCAAGGAACTTCTTGAGCTTGTCATCAAAGACACCGTGAGTGTCTGATATCAACCCAATGTAGGCCATCTCCAATTACAGTTTAATTACAATCTTCTTCTTGTACAGGAACATCGCCATTGCGGTGAACACTGCCACGTAAACAAGTGCATAGATAAGTGAAGATACCTCGTTGCTCTCGCCCACTATAGCCACGCATACATTGTTGTAGAACCAGCTCAATACGCTCCAGGTCTTCTCCTTAACGGCGCCGTCTGCCATCACAACAGTGTATTTCCATCTGATAATCTGGCCAAGCACCTTTGCAAACAGGCCTGCCATCACAAATGCGAACAGAGGGTTCATTCCCAATGCCTTGAATGGGGTGAATGCCTTCTCTTTCCCCTTTATGTCAATCAGATAGATAAAGAATGCAAGCATTACAATGCTCCATCCTCCAGCATACAACACGTATGAACCGGTCCATAGGGCCTTTATTATAGGGTAGCAGATGCTCCATACCAAACCTGCACCAATGCAGCAAAGTCCAATGGTATAAAGTTGGGCCACAACATCAATCTTCTCAGGTGTATTCTGTATCTTCTTCCCGATAAGGTATCCCAAAAGCACTGTGCAAGATCCTGAGAGGGCACCAAGAAGTCCCTCCGGATCAAACGGGATACCGAATCCCTTATAGATATGGTTCTCACCAAAGATTGCAAGGTCAATAACATCTGCATTCTGTCCGGCAAGTGAGAATGCTCCCGCTGCACCATTTACAAGTTCTGCAGATGAATCACCTATAAGCCACAGGATAAGCCAGTGGGCACCCATCAGTACTGCCATTGCGGTGATGATTTTCTTGCCCTTCTGCAACCATAGGGCAACAAGACCTCCAAGGATGTAGCACATTGCAATTCTCTGCAATACACCTATGATCCTCACATGCTCAAGACGGCTGATGAAATTCTCCCAAACGGAAAGGTCGGGATCTGGAGAAGTGGGATAGAACGGGAACCAGTTGAGGCCGAATCCGACAAGAAAAATGAGGATACCTCTTGTGATGAGTTTTTTTACGCTCTGTAGAGTGAGCCCCTCATTGTATTTGGCAAATGAGAATGCCATTGCCGCTCCAACTACAAACAGGAAGAACGGGAATACAAGGTCGGTTGGGGTGCATCCTGCCCAGGCTGCGTGCCTGAGCGGCGGGAAAATTTTGCTCCATGTGCCTGGGTTGTTTACCAGAATCATACCGGCAACTGTCATACCCCTGAGGACATCCAGTGCCACGTAACGTTGTGATTTGAGTTGTGCCATATCTTAAATCAATTATATTTGCATAAAAATAAAGACAAATATAACCATTAATTTTTAAGAGAGCTGTATGGAACTTTTTTATTCCACCCAAATGGAGAACGGACTGTGTACACTAACAGAGGATGAGAGCAGACATTGCGCAAAAGTGCTCAGACACAATGTTGGAGATACAATAAATGTCATTGATGGCCGTGGCTCGCTCCTGGAGTGCCGTATAATTGAGTGTGGAAAGAAAGTTGTCTGCAGCGTGGAGAAGGCAACTGAAAATTTCGGCTCCCACAAATACCGTCTCACAATGGCCGTTTGCCCTACAAAAAACATAGACCGTTACGAGTGGTTCCTGGAAAAGGCCACTGAGATGGGGGTGGATGAGGTGGTTCCCGTAATTGGAGAGCATTCTGAGCGCCGTATCATCAAGCCCGAACGTCTGGAGAAAATCCTTGTTTCTGCAGCCAAGCAGTCGCTCAAGGGGGCTATTCCTGTATTGCGGGATGCCGTTTCTGTAAAACAGTTCATAAAGGAGAGTGCTGCAGCTGAAGGGGTGAAACTCATTGCATATTGTGGTGAGCAGGAAAAGGTAACCCTGGCTCAAGCTGTACAGAAAGCTGTGGCTGCCAATCCGGATGCTCCCAGCATTACAGTTCTTATTGGTCCTGAAGGGGACTTCTCTCCTGCAGAGGTGGATGCAGCCATTGGGGCAGGTTTCTCTCCCCTCACTCTGGGAGATTCCCGCCTGCGAACAGAAACAGCTGCCGTAGCAGCTGTTGCAGGGGTTTATTTTATGGTTCCTTCTATCCTCTGATAATCTCAATCTCGCTCCCCAATCCCACTTTTATGATCTGTGATGCCGAGTGTGTGCTGTCGCCCTCAAACTCGGGTGATACAATGTAGTCAACGGCATCTTTTATCTCTTGGGGTATCTCATCAAATGATGCAGGAGCAGGGTTTCCTGAGATGTTTGCCGATGTAGAGACAATTGCCTTGTGGAATTTGCTTATCAGCTTGTTGCAGAATTCATTGCAAGGGATGCGGATACCTGCCGTGCCGTCCTCTGCAATTACATTTTTTGCGAGGCCCATTGCTCCCGGGTAGATGATTGTCATGGGTTTGTCATTCACCTCCACCAACTGTATGGCAATTTCCGGAATCTCTTTCACGTAGCGGCCCACCATGTCGAGGTCAGCCACAAGGGTAATCAGGCTCTTGCTGTCGGAACGCTGCTTGATCCTGAAAATCTTCTCCACTGCCTCGGGGTTTGTTGCATCACAACCAAGGCCCCAAATGGTATCTGTAGGGTAAAGGATTACTCCACCCTCCTTAAGCACTTTTATTGCTGAGTCAATCTGCTGTTTCATCCAAGTAATATTTTTTGCAAAAATAGTAAAATTTTTGCCAAGAGGGGCAGGTGCGCCAGCCCTATTGTAACGGCACAACAATCTCGGCAATGGTGGGGTAGTGGTCTGAAAGTTCCACCTTATGGGTGGTATGGCTCAGGCAGGTGACATTCTGTGGCACCAGAATGTAGTCAATGCGCAGAAGGGGCCAGATTGGGCGGAAAGTGCCGCCAAAGCCGGAGCCGGCCTCTTCAAAGGTATCCTGCCTTCTCTTTGCCAGGGTGTGGTAGGTGTACGACATTGGGGTATCGTTGAAATCACCGCATATTATGGCCTGGTGAGGTGTTTTCTTTATGTTGTCCAATATCTGGTCAACCTGTTCAGACCGTTTTATGAAGGTCCCTTTCATCTTTTCGTGGGTATCCACAATGTCGTGCTTGAGCTCATTGCTGGAGATTGCTTTGCCGGGGCCGAACTTGTGCACCAGAGCCATGAAGGAGACATTGTATGACTCCAGATGGTTGTTGTATATGCGCAGAGTCTGGCCGGCATGGTCAATGTCTGCGTAAATGGAGAGATTTGTGCTGTTGGGAAAACTCAGGCGCCCCTTTTCACCTATCGGGAATTTGCTCAATATGATATTTCCAAAAAGTTTGCCGTTGCGGGCCTTGAAAAGGTGGTAATGGCGGTGGGGGTATTGCCCGAAAATGGTATCGGCCTGCCTGTAGTCCTCAGCAAAGAACTCCTGCAGGCACACTATATGTGGGTCATGCTCTTTCAGATGGAGGGCCATCTCATTACGGCATTCCTGTCTTGTCAGTTTTTTGTCTGAAGATGAGAACATTCCAATGTTGTAGCTCTCAATTGTCAGGGCAGCCCCGTCGGTATAGGTATCCGGCTCCGGTTCTCCAATTTTTACAAACTGCTCTGAGTACAGCAGTGACGGCAACAGGGCAAATACCGTAATCCATGCGCTGGGACTCCTGCGCAGGAGAGCTGCAAGGAGCAGGAAGAGGTTGATTGCAAACAGCGGGATGAAATACAGCCCAAAGAAAAGCGGCAATGAGAACTTTGACGGGTTTACATATACGGCAAGGTATGAAAGGAACATTGCAGCGGCTGCCACAATCAGGATGGCCCTGAATGTGATGCCGAACAGCAGCGGTGACCGCCTGCGCCCGGTGTTCTTCTCTTTGCTTTTATTTTTGCTGCCCATAGCGTCCTGCCCGGAGAGGGCGCTTTAGTAGTACATCCTGTTGTTTTTCTTCCAGTAAAGGATAAGGAAGAAGCCGAAAATCATACCTCCAAGATGGGCGAAATGTGCAATGTCGCTTCCTCTTCCCGACAAACCCAAAAGCAGTTCCAGTGCGCCGAAAATTATTACAAACCATTTTGCCTTGAGGGCTACAGGGGGAAAGATGAGTTGCATTATATTGTTGGGGAACAGCATGCCGTATGCAAGCAGCAGTCCGTAGATTGCACCTGAAGCTCCAACTGTTGGGGTGGTAAGGATATCCTGGATTCCTGCCTGTGCAAACATATTGCCGGCGTTAAAGTCTGCAATGTAGCCGTTGAGTTGCAAGGCCATCACACCAAGATGCAGCAGCGCAGCTCCAATACCTGTAACAAAGTAGTAGAACAGGAATTTCTGGCTTCCCCAAACCCTCTCAAGTACACTTCCAAAGATGAATAGCGTGTACATATTGAAAAGTATATGGGTAAATCCGCCATGCATGAACATGTGTGTTACCAGCTGGAACGGCTTGAAGAACGGTGACTTGAAGTAGAACAGTGCAAAGTGCTCATACATGAAGTTTCCGGTGATTATTGTAATGAGGTATACGATTACATTGGTTATAATCAGGTTCTTCACTACGGGAGGCATGCTCCCCAATATGGAATTTCTGCTAAACATATTTTCTTAAAGTTTTCCCTGCAGTTCATCCATGGTAATGATTGCCATTACCGGATTCCCCTGCGGTGTACGGTTGGGTTCGCTGCATGCGAACAGTGAATCAATAAGTTCCTGAGCCTGGGCATTGCCTATGGCTGCAGGGCGGGAAACGGTTGATTTTTTAACCATCTCCATTGCAATCTTCTCCTTGAGTTCCTTTTCAAAATCTTTGCCAACCTCTTCAAGTGAGGCAATGATGGCATCTATACTCTCCTTTATGTTGAGGCTGTGTTCTGCAAAGGTTGCCGGGGTGCCGTAAACCACAATGCAGTTCTCTCCAAACGGACGGATGTCAAATCCCAGTGTTTCTGTCAGTTCTGCATTCTCCATCAGCAGATGGTATGAATTGTGGTCGAGGTCTATTGTCTCGGGGAACATCTGTTCCTGCACAGGTTGTCTGGTTGAGGTTATTATGCCAAGATATCTTTCATAGTATATCCTTTCCCTTGCCCTTCCAATGTCTATGAGCATGAGTCCGGATTTTACTGTTGTAAGTATATATTTCCCCTTTACCACAAGGAGCGGGTTGGCGCATGCTGTCTCCTCTGAGAAGAAACCGTCGTACCCTTCAGAAGATGAGTTTTCAGCCACAGGGTATATCGGGTTGCCTTCAAATGCAGGTGTTGATGAAAAATCTTCCCTTGTGCCGTTCCATTCGTTGGCGGAGTTCCATTTGACTCCATTTTTCTTCTCTTCTTCAAACGGGTTGAAAAGAGGGTCATAATTGATTTTTGGTGCAGTGAATGTGCGTGTTGTACCAAAACCTGTCTTGAGGACAGGGATTTCGGGAGCCCCTTCGGTGTCAAAATCTATGGACGGGATGAAAGAGCCTTCTCCAATGGCCTCTTTCACGCAAGCTGAGATTATCTCAAATATAACCCCTTCGTCCTCAAACTTTATCTCTGTCTTGCTTGGGTGGATGTTCACATCCATGCTTCCCGGTTCAATCTCCATGAACAGGAAATATGAAGGGGAGGTGCTGTCGGGAATAAGGTTGCCGTAGGCCTTTATTATGGCACGGTGCAGAAGTGGGCTCTTGAAGTATCTGCCGTTTACAAAAAGGTACTGGTTGGGCTGGCTCTTCTTGGCAAACTCGGGGCGCCCTATGAAGCCGTTTACCTTAATTATATTGGTTGAGGTCTGTGCAGTTATCAGATCCTTTGCCATATCCTTACCGCACAATTGGGTAATTCTCTGCTTTACGCTTGATACCGGGGTTGCGTGGAATATATCCTTTGAATTGTGTACAAGCCTGAACTCAAGGTCTGTGCGGGTTAGGGCAACCCTTATGAACTCGCTTGCAATCTGGCGGTATTCAACGTTGTCGGATTTGAGGAATTTCCTTCTTGCCGGTACATTGTAGAAGATGTTCCTTACTGCAATATTTGTCCCTACAGGACATGATGTCTCTGTCTGTGAAATTATTGCATTTTCTGCAATATGTACCTCTGTGCCGCATTCGTCCTCCTCCCTGCGGGTTTTGAGGGTTACATCTGCGCAGGCTGCAATGGAAGCCAGAGCCTCGCCCCTGAATCCGAAGGTGCGGATGGAGTAGAGGTCATCTGCCTTGGCAATCTTGGAGGTGGCGTGGCGTTCAAAGCACAGGGCGGCCTCTTGCGGTGACATTCCGCAACCGTTGTCAATGACCTGTATGAGAGTGCGGCCACTGTCGTTGATTACAACTGTAACAGAAGTGGCTCCCGCATCTACAGCGTTCTCCATCAGCTCCTTAACCACGTTGGCCGGACGCTGGATAACCTCACCTGCTGCAATAAGGTTGGATATGTGGCTTGGCAGTACCTGTAGCATGTTTCTAGAACAATAAACCCATCATCTGGGCAAGATATACAACAGCAATCAATGCTGCTGCTATACCCAGGATTGAGATATATCTTATCAGTGGTGAATATTTGATGTCTTTTCTGGCAACTTCCATTCTCTTGAAAGAACCTCTGATGCTTGCGCCGGGAACGTATTCCCCGTTTTTCTCGCGCTCTGCGGCATCTATCTTGTTCTGCAATGCCTCTTTTCTCTCATCGTAGAAAACTGGCTGGTAATTGAATTTCCTAATTTTTGGCGGTTGAAAAAATCCCATATCAAATCTCCTTTTAATGAACTAACAAAGATAAAATATTTATGTTAAATTTGCCTAAAATAATTGTGATGGACTTACGTATAGGAAACGGATACGATGTGCACCTGCTGGCTCCCGGGTTGGAGTTCTGGCTGGGTGGAATAAAGATAGAGCATACCAAGGGGTGTGTGGCCCATTCAGATGGCGATACCCTTATCCATGCATTGTGCGATGCAATGCTGGGAGCCTTGGCATTGGGGGATATAGGGAAGCATTTTCCCGACAATTCCTCTGAGTTTAAGGGTATTGACAGTAAAATACTCCTTTCACGGGTGAATGCACTCATTGCGAAAAAAGGGTATTCTCTTGTGAATGCAGACTGCACCATACTGTTGCAGAAACCCAAGGTGGCACCATACATTATTCCTATGAGGGAGTGTCTTGCAGGTGTGCTGGGTGTGGAGGTTGACAGGATCTCCGTAAAGGCCACAACAACCGAGGGGGCCGGATTTGTAGGCAGGGAGGAGGCTATAGCGGTGTACGCTACAGTATTGCTTGAGAAGAAATGATATTTAAAACCATTATTAACTTAAAAACCTATTTTAAAATGCAGATTTTACGTAAAGTTTCAGTGTTCTGGAAAAGTGTTTTCCTGTTGATGATGATTGCCTTGCCTTCTGCGCTTGCTGCGCAAGAGAGTGGTAAAGGTGAGTTTTACGGCTCAGTTGATTTGAGCTCCAAACATTTGTGGAGAGGTATACCTGCCGGTAAATCCCCTATGGTAAAACCTACTGTAGGATTCAATAAAGGAAATTTTGATGTTTATCTTTGGGGAGCATGGGATTTTGAGGATACATACAGGGAGGTTAATATCGGCCTTAGCTATACTGTTGAAAACCTTACACTTGAGCTGATGGATTATTTTTATCCGTGGTCAAAGGATGATATTTTCAAGTTGGGCAACAATGCTACAACACATCAGGTGGAGCTGATTGCAACATATGAGTTTGAGAAAATTCCGGTTCATATAACTGGAGGTACATTCCTGTATGGTGATGACAAGAACAGGAAAGGCAACCAGGCGTTCTCTACATATTTTGAAGGAGGATATACCCACGAGTTTGATGAGAGGAATTCATTGGCAGCAATAGCGGGTCTTTCGGTGGGGAAAGGGCTTTACACAGATTATTCCAGACATTTTGGGATTGTGAACCTTACTGCAGAGTATACAAGGCTGTTTACGGTGTTCAATTATGATTTGCCGGCTACGGTTTCCTGTACATATAATCCTTACTTGGAGAAGGCGTGGGCTTATGTAACCTTGAGCTTTGGATTCTAGTGGCTTATGGGAAAAATGGACAATGAATGGTTGGCGGAGCTTGCCGCCATGGTGCACCAGGTGGGGGCAGATGTTGTTGAAATGGCCGGAAGCGGGCAGTATCCTGTTGTGGTGCTGCTCAGAGGCTATGATCTTCTGGAGTGCCTGAGCGATGTGGAGAGGGTGAAGTATCATATGCAGCAGGATAAGGAGGCGGCAGAAGCCCTTAAGGAGGCTATGATGGATTATGGACAGGCATACCTTTCTTATGGGGAGCAAATGAATGGGGTGATTGATATGGAGCAGGTAAAGATGAAAGCTGCTGCATATATGGGTCCCTGGAAAAAGCGTCATAATGACACCTTGGAAGAGGTGGCCAGGTTAGAAAAGCTCCTGGAGGCTGCAAAGGCTGCACACAGGGCTCAGGAAGAGGGGGGCTTCTGGGAAAAATGGAGGACTCTCAGAACTGTGAGGGAAATGGCGGGCTTCCGTCTGGAAAGGAAACGGACCGGAAATTTTGTTGCCCGTTGTGAGGATGATCTGCATATGGCACGCACTGAGGCCCGCAAGGCGGAACTGAACGTTTACGCCCATAGCGTGGAGCACAAGTGTTCTTCTGAAACATATTTGAGAATTTTTGAACTCATACAGGATAAATATTTGGTTTGATAATGAAAAGACTAGGCTTGTTGGCAATGGTTGTGGCGTTTGCCGTTTCGTGCGGAAACAACGCGCAGCAGAACAAGGTGGAGCAGCAGATGAGCGCAGCTCCAGTGATTGGGAACTTGAATGTGGAGCAGTTTGGTGAACTGATAAAGGATACCACAGTTGTATTGCTGGATGTGAGGACACCCCAGGAGTTTGCCCAAGGGTGCATTGAGGGGGCTTTGAACATTGATGTGAAGGATTCCCTTTTTATCCATAATGTGCAGGCTGCAATTCCGGCAGGGGCAAAGGTGGCGGTGTATTGCCGCAGCGGCCGCAGAAGTATGGCTGCTGCAGAGCAGATGTTGGAGAAAGGCTATGTGCCCGTAAACCTTGATGGTGGAATTCTTGCATGGCAGGAAGCTGCAAAGTAATTTGATTTCAACTGGATATTGATATGATAAGGAGCTTTTTCAAACACTACATACTTTTCTTTCTTTTCTGCGTTGTGCAGAAGGTGGTATTTATACTTTATTATTATAAGGAGTTCTACAGTGAGTGCAAGTTGGGAGATTTTATAGATGTAATCCTGCACGGCCTTCCGCTGGATGCTGCAATAGCGGGTTACCTTACAGCCATTCCGGCACTGCTGCTCATTGCAAATGTGTGGTGGCAGGGAAAAGCCATGAAGTATATCTTCAAAGGGTATTACATATTTTGTGCAGTATTGCTTGCCCTTATTTTTGAGGGGGATCTGGCATTGTACGAGTATTGGGGATTCAGGCTTGATACAACGCCGCTGTTCTATCTGAAATCAAGCCCTAAGGATGCTTTTGCAAGTGCAACCTTTGGAATGCTGGTTGCAGGAGCCGTATCACTGGCTGTTTATATCTGGGCATTTTTATGGCTTGCCAACAGGTTCCTTGTGCAGAAGGGGAAGATGAAGCCGGTATTCAACAGGGGGTGGAAGACTGCTGCACTTGTAGTGCTGGCGGCTTTGCTTTTCATTCCTATCCGTGGCGGCTTTACGGTTGCAACGCTCAATACCGGAAAGGTGTATTTCAGCCAGAATATGAGGCTTAACCACGCTGCTATAAATCCTTGCTTCAGTTTGTTGGAGTCGCTTTCCAAGAATGCATCTTTTGCCACCCAGTACAGGTTTCATGAGCCGGAGAAGGCAGATGAGCTTTTTGCTCAAATGCAGGATGTGTCGTTGAGGGGTGGCGCTGATACTTCAGGGAATCTGTCGGGAAGAGAAAATATTCTTAAGCCCGGCAAACCCAATGTGGTGATTGTGATTCTGGAGAGTTTCCTTTCCAAGGCTATGGGGACCTTGGGGGGCATTGAGGGGGTTGCGGTGAATCTGGATTCCCTTGGTGCGCAGGGTGTGCTGTTTACAAATTTCTATGCAAACAGTTTCCGTACAGACAGGGGTATTGTTTCCATTTTGAGCGGTTATCCGGCGCAGCCTACCAACAGCATTATGAAATATCCGCGCAAGAGCCAGTCATTACCTTCAATATCAGGAACTTTGCTTAAGAATGGATATGATTTGCAGTATGTGTACGGAGGAGATGCAAACTTTACCAATATGCCTTCGTACCTTACTGCCATGGGGTTTGAAAAAATCATATGTGATGCTGATTTTCCTATTTCGCAGAAATTGAGCAAATGGGGTGCGCATGATGATGTGATGTTTGACAAGATTGCCTCGCAGCTTGAGGCGGGGCAGGAGAAGGAGCCGTTCCTTAAGGTAATCCAGACCTCCAGCAGCCACGAGCCGTTTGAGGTGCCTGGTTTCAACAGACTTGAGGATATCCGCCTGAATTCTGTAGCCTATACCGACAGTTGCCTGCAGGCTTTTGTGAACAGATACAAGAATACCCCTTACTGGAACAATACCCTGTTTGTTTTTGTTCCCGACCATGCAATGCAGTATCCGGTAGATATTGATGTATTCTCTGTGGAGAGGTATAAAATTCCTTTGGTGCTGTATGGCCCGGCTTTGGCGCAGACAGGAGTTAAGGTAGATGTGGTGGGATCGCAGATAGACCTGGCGGCAACCCTTCTTGCACAGTTGGGTCTGCCTCATTCAGATTTTGCATTCAGCAAGGATATGCTCAATTCGGCAAATCCTCACTTTGCATTCTTTACTGTTCCCGATGCTTTTGGTGTGGTTTCAGACTCCGGAAGCACAGTTTTTGACAATGTCTCAGAAAAAATTTATACAAATTCTCATCCCGATAATGCCCTTCTGGAGCGCGGAAAAGCGTTTTTGCAGAAAATTTATGACGATTTGGATAAAAGAGGTGCAAAAAAATTTGGAGAATAAAAAAAAATGCCTACCTTTGCAACCCGTTCGGATAAGAACGGTTGCTCATTGAGATATGGTGTAATGGTAGCACAAGAGATTCTGGCTCTCTTGGTTTGGGTTCGAGTCCTAATATCTCAACAACATGTTGGCGCGATAGCTCAGCTGGTTAGAGCGCATGATTCATAATCATGAGGTCCCCAGTTCAATCCTGGGTCGCGCTACAAAAAAGTTAAGGCACTTGCAGTTTTGCAGGTGCCTTTTTTTTGTACTGTGGGCAGTGTTACAAAGGTACATACTCGTACGGGATATACCGCTGTATCTGGTATTTCATATAGCTGCCGCTTCTGGTGGTGTAGATGATGACCCTGAGGGTGAGGGCTCCGGTTTGCGGCATTGCGTGCAGCCTCTCCAGACAGCTGAGCGGGTGCTGTACGTTAAGGCATTTCTTTACCTGTTCAACATTGGCATAGTCGAAAAAGAATTCCTTACGGATGACCTGTTCGCCGGTTTCCTTAAGGATAAAGTGTTTTCTTGGCCATATAATCCCCTTCAGCCCCCATATTGCAATTGCAGTGGAGAAGAGCATCATGGAAAATCCTAAATTTTCATTTTGGGGAATGGTGGTTGACAGGTGTGCACATACGGCTGATGCTACCAGGATAAAAATGCTTGCATAAGGCTTTTCCTTTATTGTGGCAATTCGCGGGTCGTGTCTGATGATTTCTTCAAGGTCCATAATATGTTGTTTTAGATTGCTGTAATAACAAATAAAGGCAGTTCCCGGTTCAACACTAAAAAAGGCCGGCACTTTGATGCGCCGGCCCTGTATAAATTGCCTGTTAAAATCTTATGTCTACTCCAAAGACCACTCAATTCCGTCCTTGGTATCCTTAATGAGGATTCCTATGGCTTTAAGGTCATCTCTGATCTTGTCTGATTTTGCCCAGTCCTTGTTTGCCTTGGCAATTTTTCTCTCCTCAAGTACCATGTTCACAAGTGCATCCATTACTTTGGTTACCCCCTCATTGCCTGCAGCCTCTTCCTGCTCTGGGGCAATACCCATCACATCCATTGCAATGGTGGAAAGAAGGAACTCAAGAGTCTCTTTCTCCTGCGGGCCAATTGCAAGTTTGCCGTCCTTCACCTGGTTCACATATTTTACTGCATCAAACAGGTGTGAAAGTGCAATTGGAGTATTGAGGTCGTCGCAAAGGGCCTCGTAAACTTTCTCCTTGAGCTCAGCCACCTCTTTGGCTACCTCTGCAGATGCGGCAGAAACTTTAAGTCCTTTCACATCCTTTGCAGCCTGAAGGATTCTCTTCAACCCTTTCTCTGCAGCCTGTAGCGCCTCGTTGCTGAAATCGAGGGTGCTTCTGTAATGGGCCTGTAGGATGAAGAACCTGATTGTCATAGGAGAGTATGCCTGCTCAAGAACTGCATTGTTTCCTGTGAACAGCTCGTCCAATGTGATGAAGTTGCCCAATGATTTGCCCATCTTCTGTCCGTTGATGGTTATCATGTTGTTGTGCATCCAGTATCTTACACCACCCTTGCCTCTTGAAGCTGTGTTCTGTGCAAGCTCGCACTCGTGGTGAGGGAACATGAGGTCCATACCGCCACCGTGGATATCAAACTCTTCGCCAAGGTATTTTGCACTCATTGCAGAACACTCAAGGTGCCATCCCGGGAAACCGTCGCTCCAAGGTGAAGGCCACCTCATGATGTGCTCAGGGGCAGCTTTCTTCCACAAAGCAAAGTCTGCAGGGGAATGCTTGTCATCCTGGCCGTCGAGAGCCCTGGTGTTTGAAAGCATCTCATCAAGGTTTCTTCCCGACAGTACACCATAGTTGTGCCTTTTGTTGTACTCCTTCACATCAAAGTATACTGAGCCGTTGCTCTCGTATGCATAGCCGTTCTTGAGGATTTCCTGGACAATGGCAATCTGCTCAATGATATGTCCGGAAGCTCTTGGCTCAATGCTTGGAGGGCAGTTGCCCAATTTTTTCATTGCATCATGGAACCTTAGGGTATAGTACTGCACCACCTCCATAGGCTCAAGCTGCTCAAGGCGTGCCTTCTTTGCAATCTTGTCCTCACCTGCATCCGAATCGCTCTCAAGGTGTCCTACATCTGTAATGTTCCTTACATATCTTACCTTATATCCAAGATGTCTGAAAAGACGTACAAGCACATCGTATGTGACACCTGGCCTTGCGTGTCCAAGATGGGCATCTCCGTAAACGGTAGGGCCGCAAACGTAAAGTCCCACCATGCCGGGAGTAACGGGCTTGAAAAGCTCTTTTCTCCTGCTTAAAGTATTATAAATTTGAATGTCTCTAATATTTTCCATCCTTATACGATATTAAATCATACAAAGGTAATAAAAAATATGGAACAAGGTGTTTTTACACTCATTCTGCAAGAGGTATAACAATTTTTTGGGCAACAATTTCTGTCATGTATCTCTCTTCACCGGAAGAGGTGGTGTATTTTACATAACGGATTTTTCCTTCCACGGCCAGGAATACCCCCTTGCGGATGTTCCCAAAATCTGGCATCCCCTTGCGGTTCCATGCCACAATGTTGTGCCATGTGGTCTCTTCCCTCAGGTTCTCGTCCCTTCCCTTGATGATTTCATTTGTGGCCAGCGTGAATCTTGCAGCCATCACTCCGTTCTCTGTCTTGAGGATTTTGGCATCCTGTCCTGCTCTGCCCCTCAATTCCACTTTGTTCAATGATCTGTCCATAAAAACTCCTTTTTGTTTAATGTTGAAATCTACCGCAAAATAGGAGTGAAGAAATGGACTTATCCAGCTTGAAAGCGCTTATAAACGGATAATTCGGATAATCCTGGCTTTTGCTTTTTTTAAAAAGAGCAAAAATTATGGAAATTTCTTTTTCAGGCATGGATTCAGGCCATATTTGGATACCTTTATGCCATACATGGGAGAAGTTATGGAAACAGGTGGAGAGAAAGTGTGTCCCGTATGTGGTGGAAAGATTGTCGGGAGGAGTGACAAGAAGTATTGCTGTGATGAATGCAGGGCATTTGCAAATAACCGGAAGTGGCGGGAAAGGAGGAATGCTGTTGCTGCAGATGCCACTTTAGGCGGTATTGAAAGAGATCTTGCGGAACTATGCAAGGGCGGTGGAGGAAGATACCTCAAATTCATAGCTGCAATCACCTCAGTTTGCAAAATAATATCTAAATTTGGCCATCAAAAAGAACAGATATGAGAAGCGTAATTTTAATTGTAATGGCAGCATTGTTCTCATTGAATTTGAGTTCATGCGTGGAGAATTCAAGCAAGTACAAGGCGCTTGAGGCCAAATTGGATTCGTTGCAGGTAAGCCACAGGATGCAGGGTGCAGAACTTGATGAGCTTTTTGCAACAATCAACAGTATTGAGCAGGGATTGAGCTCAATAAGGGAAACTGAAAATATCCTTACCATCCAGAATGAAGAGGGAATGGAGATGCAGCAGGGCTCAAAGGAGCAGCTTATGCAGAACGTTGAGGCTATCCAGAATGCAATAAAGGGGTATCAGGCAGAGATAGAGAAACTTAAGAAGGACAAGAATCTCCAGTCTGCGCAGTTCAAGAAGAGACTTAATGCAATGCAGAATGAGCTTAAGGAGAAATCTGCAATAATTGAGAGCCTTTCAAACCAGATTGCCGAGAAGGATGCCCGTATCCAAAAGCAGGAGAAGCAGATAGCATCCTTGGATGATATAGTGTCAAACCTTAAGAATGAGGTTTCATCACTCAATACAGAAAAGGATGAGCTTATAGAGAAAGTTTCAGACCAGGAGATGGAGATTTACTCCGTTTACTATATTGTAGGATCCAAGGCTGAACTGGTTGATGCCGGCGTAATGACCAAGGGAGGTTTGTTTAAAGCTGCAAAAGTGTCTTACCAGGCAGAAACTGAGACATTTGTAAAAATTGACTCAAGGGCAATTACCGAGATCAATACCAATGCCAAGAAGGCAAAAGTGATGTCTGTACACCCTGAAGGAACATATGAATTTGTGGAGAATGACGGAGAGATGGTGCTCAATATCACTAATCCCGACAAATTCTGGCAGCAGACAAAATATCTTGTAATTCAAGTAATGTAACAATCAAAACAATGATGAAAAAAATAATGACTGTAATGGCAGCATGTGCCGCCATCACTTTAATATCGTGCAAATCAGATATGAATCCACTACTTACAGAGTCTTCTTACAGATATGAGGCTCCGGTTTTTGACAAGATAACAGAAGACCACTATCTTCCTGCCTTTGAGGCTGCAATTGCTGAGGGTAAGAAGGAGATAGAGGCAATTGTAAACAATCCCGATGCCCCTACATTTGAGAATACCATTCTTGAGCTTGAGTATGCAGGCAGTACCTTGAACAGGGTTGCAGGAATTTTCTACAACATCAATGAGGCAAATACAAGTGACAGGATGCAGGAGATTGCTGAGCAGATTTCTCCAATGATGACAGAGTACTCTTTGTCAATCATGCTCAACGGAAAACTTTTTGAGAGGGTAAAGGCTGTATATGAGCAGCGTGAGAGCCTGAACCTTGGACAGGAGGAGGCAAAGCTTCTTGAAAAGACATACAAGGGATTTGCAGACAATGGCGCAAACCTTTCTGCAGAGGATAAGGAGAAATACAGCAAGATCCAGGAGGAGCTTTCCCTTGCTACCCTTAAGTTTGGCAAGAACTCTCTTGCTGCTACAAATGCATTCATCATGCACCTTACTGATGAGGCGGACCTTGCAGGCCTACCTGAGTTTGTAAGGGAGGCTGCTGCATTTGAGGCAAAGAACAGGGGTCTTGAGGGCTGGGTAATCACCCTTCAGTACCCAAGCATGAGCCCGTTCATGCAGTACAGTGAGAAAAGGGAGCTCAGAGAAAAACTATGGAAGGCATCAAACTCAAAATGTATTGAGGGGGAGAACAGCAACCTTGAGGTAATCAAGCAGATTGTAGATTTGAGAATCCAGACTGCGAACCTTCTTGGCTACAACACTTATGCAGATATGGCCCTTAAAGACCGTATGGCAAAAGATGCAGGTACAGTAAATGCATTCCTTGAGAACCTTCTTGAAAAATCACTCCCTTTTGCAAAGAAAGATGTGAAGGCAGTTGCAGATTATGCTAAGGCAAACGGATTCAAGGGTGAGCTTATGCCTTGGGACTTCTCATTCTATTCAGAGAAACTCAAAAAGGAGAAATACTCCCTCAATGATGAGGTTCTTAAACCTTACTTCAAACTTGAGAATGTGAAAGATGCGGTATTCGCATTGGCAGATTCCCTATATGGCTTGAAATTTACCCCTGCAACAGATATCCCTGTTTATCATCCCGATGTAACAGTGTATGATGTTACTGATGCAAACGGCAGACATATGGCATTGTTCTATGCAGATTTCTTCCCACGTGCAAGCAAGGGTGGCGGAGCATGGATGACCTCTTTCCGTGAGCAGAGCTTTACAAAAGACGGCAGCATAGAGAAGAGGCCTCACGTTTCAATCGTATGCAACTTTACAAAACCTACAGAGAACGAGCCTTCGCTCCTTACTTTCTATGAGGTTACAACTTTCCTTCATGAGTTCGGACACGCTTTGCACGGTATCCTTGCAGAGGGCAAATATGCATCCCTTACCGGTACCAGCGTAGCAAGGGACTTTGTGGAGCTCCCTTCTCAGATTATGGAGAACTGGGCAACAGAGAAAGAGTACCTTGCGTCATTTGCAAAACATTACCAGACCGGAGAGGTGATTCCTCAGGAGCTTGTTGACAAGATTATTGAGAGCAAGAACTACAACAGCGGCTATGCAAGCGTAAGACAGTTGCAGTTTGGTATTGGTGATATGGCATGGCATTCTGTTACACAGGTCCCTTCAGAGGATGTTGTGGCTTTTGAGAAAGAGGCTGTAAAGGCTTGTGCCCTTATGCCGGATGTGGCAGGTACTGCATTTGCACCTTCGTTCGGCCACATTTTCAGCGGCGGATACGCAGCAGGCTACTACTCATACAAGTGGGCAGAGGTGCTTGAGGCTGATGCTTTCCAGGTGTTCAAGGAGACCGGAATCTTCAACAAGGAGACAGCAGAGAAGTTCCGCAAGGAGATCCTTTCAAGGGGAAGCATTGAGGATGCGGATGTGATCTACAGAAACTTCCGCGGAAGGGATCCGGAGCCTGAAGCATTGCTTAAGAAATTTGGAATGGTAAAATAACATGAAACGCATTTTTACAATATGCATAATGGTGGCGCTTGCGGGCGCCACTTTTGCACAGGATAAAGTGTTCAGCGTAACAACATCTCCGGCTGAGAATACAAAGAGGGGGATGAACATAAGTTGGGCAACAGAGAAGGGAATTTCAAGCGCAACACTTGAGATTGCCATGGCAAATGATACTGAATGGAAGAACTCAAGAAAAGAGGATTTTCATGGAGAGTATTGTATAACATATGATAACCAGTACTCAAAGCTTCCAAACGGCAAAAACTTCTACGAAGATGTGAAGATAAACAAGTACAATGCCTTTGTGGGCAAACTGAGAAAGAATACCGGCTACAAGTACAGGATAATTGCCGGTGGAGATACCAGTGACGTGCATTATTTCAAATCGTCGGGAAGAAAGAATTGGGAGGCCTGCATAATATCTGATTTTCATGCTTATGCGCCTCTTTATGGGAGGACTGAGGCTGCCATGAAAATGATTTCCACTGTAGAGCAGTACGGCAAACCTTTTGACTGGGTACTCCATTTGGGAGACATTACCGCTTGGGGTGGATGCTATTCGTTCTGGCAACAGCTGTATGAGGAGGAACCTTTCAAGAAATATATGTGGGCTGGAGTTAACGGTAACCACGACAATATGACCCGTACCAACAAGGGGAATACCAACAAGTTCTTCAGGGATGCTGCTGCATATCCTCTGAATGGCTATGCAGGGGAACTTGGTGTATGCTATTTCTTCAAATATGGAGATGTGCTGTTCATAATGCTCAACAATGAGAACATGCGCAGTGAGGAGGGGCTTGAGGCTGCCCAGAAATGGGTAAGGGAAGTGGTTAAGAACAATCCTGCCCGCTATAAGGTGGTTTGTGAGCACTACCAGTGGTTCTTTGGGGCAAACGGCAAGGATTCGCAGTACTCAAGGTGGAGCAACCTTTTTGATGAACTTGGAATCTCTTTGGCACTGGCCGGCAACAATCACATTTATGTGAGCACCCATCCATTGTACAACGGTGAGGTTGTGGATCCCGGCAAGGGAACTGTCTATATCCAGACAACCTCATCAGACAACGAGAGGGGATCTGCATGCGACCTTGGGAAACCTCTGGAGCATAATCCCCGCAAAATTAAGTTCCGCTGGACCGAGGGAGGCCGCACAGTAAGTGCAATGCACATGAAGGTTACCCGTAGGAAAATGATCCTCACTTTGCTTGACCGCACCGGCAAGGTGCTGGATGTAACGGAGGTTTATCCGGTGAAGAGGAAATAGCCGATAGCTGAAAATGGCCTTCAGGACATTGTCAAAAAGGTAGAAAAGAATACAATAAAGGGTGCCCGCTTTGATGTGGCACCCTCTTTCTTTTTCTGCGCTGGAGAAATTATTTCACCTTAATCAACTCAACATCAAAGATCAATGTTGCAAATGGAGGGATCTGTGCGCCTGCTCCTCTCTCGCCGTAAGCAAGGTTGTAAGGGATGAACAGCTGCCATTTGTCGCCCTCTTTCATAAGCTGAAGAGCCTCAACCCAACCTGCAATTACCTGAGTAACGCCAAAGGTTGCAGTCTCGCCTCTCTGGTAAGAGCTGTCAAATACAGTACCGCTGATAAGACGGCCCTCGTAGTGGCACTCCACGCTGTCTGATGCTTTAGGGGTAGCACCGTTTCCTGATTTTAGCACTTTGTACTGCAAACCGCTAGGAAGGGTTACAACGCCCTCATTCTTTGCGTTCTGTGCAAGGAAAGCCTCGCCCTCAGCCTTAAGGGCTGCAGTCTGCTCCTCCTGAAGTTTTGTGAAATAGTCGTTAAGGACCTGCTGAGCCTCAGCTGGGGTCATTGCAGGCTCCTCGCCAGCCATATAAGTAGTGATGGCTTTTACAAACTCCTCTACGTTCAATCCGTTTACACCGCTTGCCATAATGTTGTTGGCAATGCTCATTCCCAATGCGTAACTTACTTTATCCATAATAATCTGTTGTGGCACCCTTCCGGTGCCGGGTTATACTTTTTTGAGTCAGCAAAGATAACAATTACGCCTTAATATCAATGATGTCATTGAGGTCTGTGGTGTAATTGCCGCTCAAACTGTTGCGTTTCATTGTCCATTTGTCTTCTGCTTGGCTTCCAAACCCTCCCTGTACCGCTATCTTCAGGGCATTGCGGCCGTAGCGGGCATTTACACTGTCCAGAACAGCATTGATGCACTTCATCTTTTCAGTATCTGTCTGTTCAAAGAGGTTCTGCTGTACTCCGGTGTTGGGAACTATATCTTCAACCAGAACCCCGGCCTTTTTGTAGAGGTATCCTTTGCGGTATATCTGCTTTAGCCCCTTCAGCGCATGGTTTACCATCTCCAGAGTGCTGCAGGTAGCCTCCGGGAACTGCAGGGTTATGCTGTTGTAGTATTTGGGAAGGTCTTCCCTGAAGAAGTTTGTGAGTATATATACCGTAATGCATCCTGCTGCAGAGCCTTGCTGACGCAGTTTTGCCGCACACGATGAGGCAAAGTTTGAGACTGCGCTCTCCAGTTCTTCCAGGGTTGAGACCATCTCCCCAAAACTTCTGCTGGTGGTGATGGATTTCTTTTCTTCCCTCACATCCAGCTGTGCTACAGGTTCTCCGTTAAGTTCCATCTGGGTACGCAATCCCACAACTCCCATATTCTTCTTTACCCACCAGGCGCTCTTGCAGGTAAAGGCATAGGCTGTATTTACCCCCTCGCCTTTGAGAAACTTGGCGTAGCGGCGTCCGATACCCCACACATCCCCAATCTCCATCTGCTGAAGGGCCTTAACCCTCTTTTCTTCTGTATCTATCATGCACCACCCGTGGTATCCCTTGTATTTCTTGGCGTAGCGGTTGGCCACCTTGGCCAGGGTTTTGGTATGTGCTATCCCCACACAAACCGGGATGCCGGTATATTTCCTTATCTTGTAAACTATTTCCTGCGCTTTGGCTGCAATCTGCCCTGCAGACATCCCCTTAAATGACACAAAGCACTCGTCAATGGAGTAGATCTCCATACAGGGAACCATCTCCTGCAGCAGTGTCATCACCCTGCGGCTCATGTCGCCGTAGAGTCTGTAGTTGCTGGAGAAGGCCACAACCTCCCCCTTGAAGCCCCCCAGCGGAACACTCATCCCTTTACGATCCTTTATCTCCTCTGCCGATACCACCCTCAGACACATCTGTTCGGTAAGCTGGTATGCCGGAACCCCCATCTTTATCCCCATATCTTTGGCCTCCTGGCTCCTGGAGACTACACAGCCGTCATTGTTGGACAGCACCACAACAGCCCTCCCCTCCAGTGCCGGATTGAAGGCCTTCTCGCAAGAGACAAAGAAATTATTGCAGTCAACTACTCCTAACATGCTGTGTTGCAGAAATATGATTTTCTTCCCGACAGATAGATGGAAACCTGTCGGGAAGACTTTTATAACTTATTTTGTGGGGGAGCCCCTTCAGAAACTCCTTACCGAATGCACCACAATTCCCCAGATGATGAACTGGTTGTCTTGGGTGACCTTTATTGGGGTGAACTGTTCATTCTCGGGCTGCAGCCAGATGGCGGTAACCTGCCCCTCATGTTTCTCAAAATGTATCCTCTTGAGGGTGAACTCGCCGTCTATGAAGCACACGGCAATGGCTCCCTCGCGGGGCTCAAGGGACTTGTCTATGATCAGAAGGTCGCCGTCAAAGATGCCGGCCCCCTCCATTGAGGTACCCCTTGCCCTTCCAAAGAAAGTGCTGGAGGGGTTCTTTACAAGTTCCCTGTTGAGGTCTATCCCGTTTTCTACATAATCCTGGGCAGGAGAGGGGAAGCCGGCCTTTATCTCCGGCAGTTCCACACTTATTCCTATATGTCCGCTAGTACTCATCAACGGCCTTTTTCAGATTGTTCATAGCTTCCTGCAGCACCTCAAGTCCGCATCCTACATTCAGTCTCATGTAGCCTTCGCCTCCAGGGCCAAATGCCTCCCCGTTGTTGAGGGCAAGCCCCGCCTTATGTATGAATAGTTCTACAAGCTGTTGCTGGTTCACGCATCCGAACAGTTTGCGTGAGAGTTCCCTGCAATCCAACCATACAAGGAATGAACTCAGCGGCCTTACCGGCTTGATAAGTCCGCCCAAATCGGTTTTGCAGAAGTTTTCTACAAATACAACATTTCCCTCAATGTAATCCAACATTTTCATTCTCCAGTCATTGCCTTTTGTGTACGCTGCAATTGCTCCAAGTGTGGCAAAAATTGTTGGACTGCCCAATTCGTTTACGCTTAACCATTTATAGAACGGAACCCTTATCTCTTCGTTTGGAACAACTGCGAACGAACTTACTATACCCGCCATATTGAAGGTTTTTGAAGGGGCTCCAAAGGTTATGCTTATCTGGGCAGCCTCCTTACTAACACTTGCAAACGGAATATGTTCATTTCCAAACAGCGGCATATCTGCATGAATCTCATCCGAGATAACAAGAATATTGTATTCATGGCATATTGCAGCCAGTTCCTTGAGCGTTTCCCTGTCCCATGCAATACCTCCCGGGTTGTGGGGGTTGCTGAGGATGAGCAGTCTGCATTTGCCGGTGCTGCATATCTCCCTGAGGTTCTTAAAGTCCATTCTGTAGCTTGGACCGTTCTCCCCCTCATACTCAATCAGCTTGTTGAAGTGAAGCTGCCTTCCATTTCCTTTTGGTACATTCATGAACGGAGGGTAGATAGGGGGCTGTACAATTACCCCGTCACCCTCTTTGGTAAAATAATTCACCACATAGCCTATTCCCTTAACAATGCCGGGGATAAAGGTGAGCCATTTCTGCTCCACATCCCATCTCTGCACCTGTTTGAGCCATTGGACCACGGTTGGGTAATAATTGTCGGGAATGACATTATAACCATAAACACCTCCATCCACCACCTGCTGGAGGGCTTCCTTTACGCACTGGGGTGTCTCAAAGTCCATATCGGCTACCCAAAGTGGAATGAGATCCTCCTTCCCAAAATATTTTTTAAGGGCATCCACTTTTACTGAATGACTCCCTTTTCTGTTTATATGTTTCATTTTTTAATTATCTTTGCTCCAACGCAAATTTAATCAAACTTTAAAAAATACAATTATGGGTTTTATTATTTGGTTGATAGGAACAATTTTGGCTATCAAGGCTGTTCTTGATGTATGTAAAATGAACATCAGTACAGCATGGAAACTTATCTGGTCTATCCTTTTGCTTGTAACAGGATGGATTGGTCTTGCTGTTTATTATTTCTTTGCTAAAGATAAAATTGAGGGCTGGAGCAAAAATTCCTTAAAAAACTGAAAAAATCGTGTTTCAAGGTGATTTGAGACACGATTTTTTATTTATTACAATTTATGGCACGCGGTTTGCAAATGAATAATACGAATAGTTTTTTCAAAAGGTTAAGTTTTAGGTTAAATAATACGCCCGGATCAAAAGTGAATGAGGTTTGATCCGGGCGTGTTATTTTTATGAGTATCTTCTGGCTTGGTTCTTCCTATATCAGGGCTTCCGCTACAACAAAAGTACTTCCCCCAATGAATACAAAGTCCTCCTTGGCTGGGGTGAAACCTTTGAGGAAGGTTTCTATATCTGTGGTTACAGCTTCCCCGTCAAATCCGAATCCGCTCATTTTTCGGGCCAGCTGCTGTGCAGGAAGGGCTCTTGTCCCTTTTGCATTCACATAATGGTAATATGCATCTTTAGGAAGATACTCTACTACAGAGTCCAGATCCTTGTCTGCAACAACTCCAAATACCATATGCAGCCTGCTGTGCGGGTAAAGCTCCCTCCTTTTTGCTGCAGTTGCACTTATCTGGGCCCCCAAGACCTTGAATCCGTGTGAATTGTGTCCGGTATCGCAGATTGTAAGCGGCTCCTGTTTCAGAGTTTCCCATCTCCCCCTCAGGCCGGTGATTTCAGCGGCCTTGCGGATGTTCCCTATTGCCTCTTCAGCACTGAAGGGTTTTGCGGGTGAATGCTCTCCACTGAAGGACTTTGCGGGTGAACAATCTCCACTGAAGGATTTTGCGGGAGAATACTCTTTGCTGGTGCTAAATGCCTCCTCCAGGATGTTGAGTGCAGTACATACACCTTTAAGGTTTTTTTCCTGACAGGCACCTTTGAGGTCGAGGTCTCCCTCCATAAGGCTTTTGTACATCTTCCCTGCAGCCTCCGATGTTTCCACAACTTCCTCTGCAAAGAAAATTGGCGCACCAACTCCAGTTGCCTTTTCCCTGAATACATTCTCCACTTCCGCAGTACCCTTCTCACTCACCACAACCGGAATCCCCGGTTTGATGATGCCGGCCTTCTCGGCAGCAACCTCTGCAAGTGTGTAGCCCAGGTGCTCACAATGGTCAAGGCCAATGTTTGTGATTATACAAAGCTCCGGGGTAATAATATTGGTTGAATCCAGTCTTCCTCCAAGACCACACTCAATAACCGCAACATCCACCTGCTCGTGGGCAAAAAATGCAAAAGCCAGCGCAGTGGTAATCTCAAAGAAACTGGCTCCAAGCTCCGTGAACTTCTCCTTGTACTGCTGCAGAAAATTGTATACGAACTCCTGCGGAACCATCTTGCCGTTCACCTTCATCCTCTCCCTGAAATCAACCAGATGAGGCGAGGTGTACAGCCCTACCTTATAGTTCTTCTGCAGTGCCGCAGCCAGCATGTGGCTGGTAGAGCCCTTGCCGTTGGTCCCCGCCACATGGATTGTCCTGAAACTCCTGTGCGGATGCCCCAGCAGCTCATCCAGCGCCTGCATGGTCTCTATGCCGGGTTTATATGCAACCTTCCCTACCTTCTGGTAAGACGGGAAACGGTTGAAAATGAATTCTATCTCCTGTTGGTATTCCTGTGGTGTCATTGTGTTTTCTGCTGGAATAGGTGTTTTCCTGTGTTAATTCTCTCCTGTATTGTTGTTGTGTCTGCAATCGTCAGAGTCTCAGGGACTGTCGGGATGCTGTTTACCAATGTGTCGGATTGGATGACATATGGGTAGTATCCCTTTATTATGGTCTTGTGCAATATGTCTTCCTTCAGGGTGGAGTACATCTGCTCAAAATCCGCTCCATCTCCATAGCTTCTTGCCGTGTGATGGAAGTTGTATTTCCCGGAATCTGAATCTTGGCATACCAGCACCACATCATAAGTGTCATCATTGTTCATTCTTAAAATCAGTTCACCATGCTTCTCCTGTGCAATATGCCAATACCCGTACCAGTTGCCGTATCCCTCCTTATTAAAATCATTGAACAGAGCTGCCATACCGTTGAATAGTACAGTATCCTTAACCAGATTTTCTTCCGTAATGATATCTGACATGCGGTATTTCCCATTCACGCTATAGCTGTCAATGAAAAACACCGGCTCCTGCAGAGTGCAGGAGACTGCTATAATGGTCAAGATTACAGTTGTAAATGACCGATTAAACCAATATGATTGTCTCATGGCGGTGTATCAATGTCATTTACAAATATAATACAAATTTCATTAAAGGATTACCGGAGGAAAACCATCCGCACAAGGAGAATGACTATTCTTCCCGACGGGTCTTTCCTGCAATTCACCGTGGGCAATAACCCCTTCTACAATGCCCTGTAGGGAAGGGTTGCGCCCACGTCAGAACAAATTTGTTGCATCGTGGGCAGTATCCCCTTCTGAAAGCGTCTGTGAGCAGAGGTGTCGCCCACGGTGAATTGCAGGAACAGCCAGAGTTGCTACGGCCACACTCACGGCCACTCACGGCCACTCACGGCCACTCTCAGGCCACTCAATCCACGAATCCTCTCTTCCCTACAAGACAATGGCACACCCAACCCTCTCCAAACGCATCTCCGGGGCACATTCCTTGCTCCACCCTCAAAGAAATGTCTTGGATGGCACACAAAACAGCCTCCTGCAGGGCCTGTGGAGCAACTCCGGTGTACCATCGTCTTGGGGAAACGGGAACCCCCTCTAAACAGGAAACCCCCGCGAGAGAGTCCTCCAGCGGGGGTGCCATCTGTCTGTTGGGGTTACTTTTGAGTCTCCCTCTTATTTACAATACTTGTCCAACCAACCGAAGAACTCCCTGTTCCAGTGGATTGAGTTCTGTGGTTTCAGGATCCAGTGGTTCTCCTCTGGGAAAAGGAGAAGCTTGCTCTCTACGCCCATCATTCTTGCGGCGTTGAATGCAGCCATACCCTGGTCTACTGGAACGCGGTAGTCCATCTCACCGTGGGTGATGAGGATAGGGGTGTTCCAGTTCTTTATGAGTTTGTGGGCAGAGTTGCCGTAGTGGCGTTTTGCGGTAGGGTTCTGATCCCATGGTGCGCCGCCGTTGTCCCAGGTTGGGAACCACATCTCCTCGGTCATCATGTACATGTGCTCCTGGTTGAAGATGCCGGCATGTGCAATAAGGGCAGAGAATCTGTTCTGGTGGATACCTGCAAGGTAATATACAGACCAGCCGCCGTAGCTTGCGCCTGTTGCTGCAACTTTACCTACGTAAGGCTCTTTCTTCATGTTGTCAACAGCAGTAAGGTAATCCTGCATGTTAAGTCCAATGTAGTCTCCAGAAATCTGCTCGCACCAAGGCTGGCCGAAAGCGGTTGTACCCCTTCTGTTAGGAAGGATTACAATGTAGCCCTGAGATGCCATAAGCCTGTAGTTCCATCTTGTAGAGAAACCCTGGCTGATTGTGCCCTGAGGGCCGCCAAGACACATCAGGATTGCAGGATATTTCTTGGTCTTGTCGAAATGAGGAGGATAAAGGATCCAAGTGTGCATCTTCTTGCCGTCAACTGTGGTCATCCATCTCTGCTCAACAAGCGGCTCGTCAAGTTTCTCCAAGGTTGCCTTGTTTTCTGCAGTAAGTTCTGCAAACTCGCCGGTCATAGGGTTTACAGTTACAATCTCAGCCGGACGCATCATGCAGGTGCTGGTAGTGATAAGCTGTTTTACCTCACCAATCTCGTCTGCCACAATTGAAACGCCGCCAAAATCAAACAAAGCCTCAGAAGAGGTGATTCTCCTTATGCCGTTTCCGTAAGAGACAGGAAGTGAACCTGTAACCTCGTTCCCCTCAATTGGAAGGCCAACAACCTTGTTTACATCTACAACAAACAACGCTGTAAGGGCATTCACACAAGAGTTGAAATAGATCTTGTCTGATTTAGGTGCCCAGGTGATGGCCTCAACATTGTATTTGTAGTCTGTTGTAAGCTCTTTCATAAACGGACGGAAATCCTTGCTGCCAAGGTTTGCAAGCACTTTGTCCATATCGGCAACAAAAAGCCTTCTCTTGTCGGCCTCATAGCCGTTGCGCTCCATGCTTATGAATGCAAGCTGTTTGCCGCAGGGAGAGAAAAGGGGCTCAGTGTCATAACCCATCATACCTGCTGTAAGGTTCTGGGTTGCACCGGTCTCAACATTATATAGGTAAATGTCTGTGTTGGTTGAGAAAGCATAGTCTCTGCCTGCAAGTTTCCTGCATGAATATGCAATGTATTTTCCGTCTGGGCTCCAGGAAAGCTGCTCCAAACCGCCGAATGGAAGGGTAGGGAGTTCAAATTTTGCTGTCTCACTCTCTGGGTTTGCAGTGTCGCCTGCAAGGATGTCTGTAGCCGCACCAACCTTGTTTGCAGCAAAGTCAGCAATGTAGGTGTGGGGAACCTCCTCAACAAAGTGGTCCCAATGGCGGTACATCAAATCTGTATATGTTCTTCCCGACGATTTGTCCAGATCAGGGTATACATCGGTAGGTTTAACGGCAGCCTTCACACTCTTTACGAACATGATCTTGTTGCCTGCAGGGGAAAGCTCAAAGCCCTCAAACCCCTCGCCTCTGGCAACCTCTGTCTCGGCAGCAAGTTTGCCACCCTCAAGGGTTGCGGTGTAAAGTTTGCCCCCTCTCATGTAAACAATCTGGCTGTCGCTTATCCAGCGGGCGTTTGACTCGCTCTTAGGGGTGCTGGTAAGTTTAATGTTGTTTGAGCCGTCGAGGTTCATAAGGTAAAGCTCCCTGTTTCCCTTGTTCTGCTCAATGCTGGTGTAGCTTACTCCGTAAAGGATCTTTGAACCGTCGGGAGAAAGTTGGGGATCACTTACTTTGCCCAACTGGTGCATTATCTCAGGGGTGAAGTGGCCGTCAACCACTTTAATCTCCTGTTTGGTAATTATTGGCTCGCTGGCATCTGAACCGCCGCAGCCACATAGGGCAGCCGCCATAATCATAACTGGTATAAAATGTTTTTTCATATAGGTTCCGTTATTTTACAAGATCATATCCAAGGTCAATTCCTTTCTCTGTTGCAGGGCGGCCGTATTTCATCCATTTAGGCATAGGGGCTCCCTTAAGGTAGTGGTCGAAGAATTGTGAAAGTCTGATGCTCAAGTCTTTTGCATTTCTTCTCTCACCAAGGTTGTGCTCCTCGTTGTTGTACTGGAGCAACCATGCAACCTTGCCGCAACGGCGAAGGGCTGTGAAGTACTCAATTCCCTGGTACCATGGAACGGCACCGTCCTTGTCATTGTGCATGATAAGTATAGGGGTAGTTACGTTTGGAACAAAGAACAGTGGAGAGTTCTCGTAGTAAAGGTCGTAGCCGCTCCAAAGGTCTTTTCCAATACGGCTCTGGCCCTGCTCATACTGTACCTGACGGGTGATTCCGCTGCCCCAGCGGATTCCGCCGTATGCACTGGTCATGTTTGATACAGGAGCACCTGCGCCTGCAGCCTTGAACTTGCCTGTCTGGGTAACCATGTAAGCAACCTGGTATCCGCCCCAGCTCTGGCCCTGGATAGCCATGTTCTCGCCGTCAATCCATGGGTATGTCTTCTCAAGCATCTCAACGCCAGGCATGATTGAACGCATTGCGCTCTGGCCTGGGTGACCGTCTTTGTAATAGATGTCCGGTACAAACACTACATAGCCGTTACTTACAAAGTAAGGGATGTTGATTACCGAACGGCTTGGTGCAGGGGTGCGTGAGTTGTATAGGGTCTCTGAGTTCTTCTCATAGAAATAGATCATTACAGGGTATTTCTTTGTAGAGTCAAAATCCTCAGGCTTGAAAAGAAGTCCCTCGCAGAAAATGTCGTCTGCAGTCTGCCAGTTTACAAGCTCTACAGTACCCCAGTTGAACTCTCTCTGTCTAGGCTCAACATCTGTAATCTGTTTTTGGGTCTTAAAGTTGTCGGCAGTGATGAAGCCGTTGTTGCCCTCCTCAAAGTTGCCTCTTGCAAATACATACATGGCCTTCTTGCCTTTGCCTGGTTTAGAGTATGCAAGGTTCTTGTATGTGTAAGGTCCCTCAACAAGTTTGGTTACAGAGTTTTTCTTCTTCTTGATGTCCTTTACAACATAACCGGTCTCTTTGGTTGTGAAGTTGAAAGTTGAGAAATATACAGGGTCTGAGCCGTTTATCTCCCTTATGCCGCCGATTGGGGATACGGTAATGTCGGGATCCTCAATAATGGCCTCAATTGTAAGTCTTGTATTGTTGTTGCGGCCGTAGCTCTCTGTAAACATCTTTGGAGCTGCAACCCCTTTAGGATCAAACTGCCAGTAATCAAAACGGTCGTTGATAAGGAACGAGCTGTTGTCCTTCATCCATACAACCTGTCCGTAAGCACCTGGAAGGCTTGGTACATCGTGGTCCTCGTCGTGGAAAGCAACTCCCAAAGCGGTGGTAAGGTCCTTTATCTCACCTGTTGCCATAGTGTACTGGAACCACTGCTTTGCAATCTTGTCGTAGAATACAACCCACTCGCCGTTTGGAGATGTAGACATTGCGCCAAAGCAAGCCTTCTCCTTAACGAGTTTTCTCTCACCGGTCTTTACATTCAAAAGATATACATCTGTAAAGCGGCTGTAGTCCCACTGGCTCTGTACCCTGTAGGCCTTGTCATTGCCAATAAGGGCCCAGTCTGCCATCCTCTTGTTAGGGATATTCATTACAGGGACATCAAGGTCTCCCAACTGTACAAATTTCTCAGTAAGGGAAGTGTTGATATATGCGGTGTATGCCTGTCTGAGGTCTCTTGCCTTTCTCAACAGCTGCACTGGCTGAAGGTAATCCTCATGCCATGACCAGATGTCAAGCTGTGGCTGCTCAAACTCTACAAGTGAAGTGTCTTTCTCCCTTGGCCTTGGTGCTGTGCCAAAGAAAAGTCTGTTGCCGTCCTCGCTGAATGCAAGTGCGCCGTTCTCGCTCACAATCCAACCCTCCTGCAAACCTTCCATCTTGTTGTTTGCCGCAACTTTCAACTCTCCCTGCGGGATATCATAAAGGTATACCTCAATGTCTTTCTTGGCAGCCTTGGTGGTATCTGTGTTTGCGTAGAAAGCCAAAGTGTTGGTTTTGCTGAATACAGGAAGTTTGATCTTTGAACCTTTAGGGCCGCTCAATACCTCCTTGCTCTGGCCGGTTGCGGTGGTGTAAAGCATAAGGGCTGGTTTGGTAACGGTGTCCTTTTTCTCAGGCTCAACTATGTATGCCAAAAGGTCTCCATCCTTGTTGAACTTGTACTGTGCAACATTCTTGAGGGTGTCAATCTTCATGGTGTTGATGTCCATTACATAAAGTTCCTTTACAGGAGTTTTCTTTGGTGCAGGTTTGCCTTCGGCTTTTCCCTCAGGCTTGCCCTGTGGCTTCTCTCCCTTTGCAGCAGGCTTCTCCTTAGCTGGGGTAAGCTCAAATGCTATGTGGGAGTGGAGTTTGTCGGGAGTACCATGAGACTTGTAGTTTGCAAACTTCTCAATTGCTCCGGTCTTTACATCAATGATTGCCAGGGTGTCTTTTGGCATGTCATCTTTCTTTGCCTTCTTTATTTTGGCCTGTCTGGTCTGGCTGAACAGAGGCTTGATCTGTGCAATTACCTTGCTGCCGTCCTGGCTCAAGGTTGCGCGGGTACCTCTTGGCACCTCAATGTGCTGTCCTGTGCGGATGTTCTCAATTACAAGAAGTCCGTCACCCTCGCCTGGAGTTACCATATACATGAGGATATCTCCGTTCTGAGGAAGTGAAATGCCCCTTAGAGTCTTCCATGAATCATACACGGAATGGTCCAGTGCGGGCTTCTGTGCAGAAACTGACAATGCGGTGAAAAGCAGTGCCAGCGCTAGTGTTAATCTCTTCATATTTGTGCAATTAAATTAAATTTTCAACTAAGTTTAATATTGGTTGGTAAAAATACACTATATTTGCGAGTTCGCAAAGAAAAAGAATTTTTAACTAAAAACACATATTTAAAGGTATGACTTATACTCACGAGGTTCAACACATGTGTGTTGTAAAAAAAGGTCCTAACCACGGACCAGCACCTATTCCTGAGGAGGGAAAATGGGTAAGAAGCAAAGAGATTAAAGACATTTCAGGTCTTACTCACGGTATTGGCTGGTGTGCTCCACAGCAGGGTGCATGCAAACTTACCCTTAACGTAAAAGAGGGTATTATCCAGGAGGCTTTGATTGAGTCTATCGGTTGTTCAGGTATGCCCCACTCAGCTGCTATGGCTGCTGAGATCCTTGCAGGCAAGACTCTTCTTGAGGCTTTGAACACAGACCTTGTTTGTGACGCTATCAATACTGCAATGAGAGAGCTTTTCCTACAGATCGTTTACGGACGTACACAGTCTGCATTCTCAGAGGGTGGCCTTCAGATTGGTGCAGGTCTTGAGGATTTGGGTAAAGGTCTAAGAAGCCAGGTAGGTACAATGTTCTCAACCAACGCTAAAGGTGTAAGATACCTTGAGATGGCTGAGGGTTACTGTACAAGAATGGCTCTTGACAAAGATGACCAGGTTATCGGATACGAGTTTGTTCACATGGGCAAATTCATGGAGGAGATTAAGAAAGGTACTGACGCTAACGAGGCTTTGAAGAAAGTAACCGGTACTTATGGCCGTTTCACTGCTGAGCAAGGTGCTGTAAAACACATTGACCCACGTAACGAATAAGGAGGAAAGGAAAATGGCTATTAGAGAAGTAAAATTTGAGAGTCAAGACCGTAGAATGCCGCAGATTCTTGCTGCATTGAACGCTAACGGCATTAAAAGCATAGAGGAGGCTAACGAGATCTGCGAGCAGTATGGCCTTGATCCATACAAAACTTGCGAGGAGACTCAGCCAATCTGTTTTGAGAACGCAAAATGGGCTTACGTTGTAGGTGCTGCAATTGCACTTAAGAAAGGTTGCTCAAACGCTGCAGATGCAGCTGAGGCAATTGGTCTTGGCCTACAGTCATTCTGTGTTCCAGGTTCAGTAGCTGACGACCGTAAAGTAGGTATCGGCCACGGTAACCTTGCTGCACGTCTTCTAAGAGAGGAGACCAAATGTTTCGCTTTCTTGGCAGGTCACGAGTCATTCGCTGCAGCTGAGGGTGCAATCAAAATTGCAGCTAAAGCTGACAAAGTAAGAAAAGAGCCTCTACGCTGTATCCTTAACGGTCTTGGTAAAGACGCTGCTATGATCATCTCAAGAATCAACGGCTTTACTTACTGCCAGACTGAGTTTGACTACGCTACTGGTGAGGTTAAGGTTGTAAACAAGATCGCTTACTCAGACGGTCCTCGCGCAAAAGTTAACTGCTACGGTGCAGACGACGTACGTGAGGGTGTAGCAATCATGCACCTTGAGGGCGTTGACGTATCAATCACTGGAAACTCAACCAACCCAACCCGTTTCCAGCATCCGGTTGCAGGTACTTACAAAAAAGAGTGCATGGAGCTAGGCAAGAAATATTTCTCAGTTGCTTCAGGTGGCGGTACAGGTAGAACCCTTCACCCGGACAACATGGCTGCAGGTCCTGCATCATACGGTATGACCGACACTATGGGCCGTATGCACTCAGACGCTCAGTTCGCAGGTTCTTCATCAGTTCCTGCTCACGTAGAGATGATGGGCTTCCTAGGCATCGGTAACAACCCTATGGTAGGTGCTACTGTTGCTGTTGCTGTGGATGTTGCTACTGCGCTTAGCAAATAATTTCTGTCAAAGGAATTTTCTTCCCGACGATTTCTGTCGGGAAAATGATAATTAAGGTGGTCTAGTGGCCACCTTTTTTTGTGCCTTCCCACTTTTCCCCTTCCTTTCCCCTTCCTTTCCCCTCTCTTTCCCCTCCCTTTCCAAGACGATGGCGCACCATAATTGCTCCGCGGACCCTCCAAAGGCGGTTTTGTGTGCCATCCGTAACATTTCTTTGGGAGTGGAACATGAAATGTGCCCTGGGTGTGTGTTTGGAGAGGGATGGGTGTGCCATTGTCTTGGCGGGAAGGGAGGCATTTGGGATATGAGGGCAGGCCTGGCAATTCGTGCACGTTCCTGCAATTCACCGTGGGCGGCAACTTAGGCTGGAAGTGTCTGTATAAGGGGGTATTGCCCACGATGCAACAAATTTGTTCTGCCGTGGGCGCAACCATCCTCTGCAGGGTATTGTAGAGGCATGTGTTGCCCACGGTGAATTGCAGGAGATTTTGGGAACTACTGTTTATTAATGTGCATGTGGGTATTAATAGCTATAAGAGACGGTTCCTTTAGTTTCGTTTATGAAGGGGATTATGAAGATATATTGCCCCTTCTTTTATAAAGTAATAAAGTATTTTTCTGACAATCTTGGTTTTCAGGAATAAATGGCGGAAATTTGTTTCAAGCAATAGCCCTAGAGTAAGAGAATATTTCCTATATTTGTAGAGTTGCCACAAATGGCAGCGGACATATAAACACATAGGAAGTGTTTAGCTTAGTTCTCAGAGATAAAATCTGGTAAATTTTAGCAGGAGAATAAGCTGACTTACTCACGCATATCTATATCCATAGATATTGGCGTGGGCTGTTGCTTATTTACTGCGCAGGTTTTACCAGAGCCTTTCTCTTAGATAAGTTAATAGTCCCACGCTTTCTTTTTATAAACGAGAGTTATTCTTTGGGGCTATTTGAGAATTATAGAAAAGGCTATAGTTTTTTTAAAAACTGGATTTATAATTTAATTAATTGAATATGAAACGATTCTTATCACTAGCGCTTGTTGCTTTATCTGTATTTATGTCGTGCAGCAAATTTGATGATTCTGAAATTTGGGACAAACTTAATGATCATGAAAAGCGTATAATCTACTTGGAGGAGTTCTGTAAAAGGATAAATACAGAAGTGACCAATCTCCAAGCTATAGTTACTGCGCTTGAGGCAAATGATTATATAGTCAATGCATCTCCATTAGCTGCAGATGACGGTTATACATTTGTATTTAAATCTGGTAAATCTATCGTTGTTTATGACGGTAAAGATGGTGCTGATGGTGTAGCTCCAGAGATAGGCGTAAGGAAGGATGCAGATGGCTTCTATTATTGGACTATAAATAACGAGTGGCTATTAGTAGATGGTCATAAGGTGAAGGCTGCTGCTATAGATGGTGAAGATGGTGCTGATGGTAATGATGGAGTAACTCCAAAGTTTAAGATTGAAGATGAATATTGGTATATCTCGTATGATGATGGTGAATCTTGGGATAAATTAGGTAAGGCAACCGGTAATAACGGATTGAATGGCGAAAATGGAGAGGATGGTGATAGCCTCTTTAAAAGAGTTTTTATCGAAGATGGTTATGTGTGCTTTGAAATGAATGATGATAATAATAGTATCATAAGAATACCACTTCAAAAAGATACATTGTTGGAAGTCACTTTGTCTGAGGCAGGAACATTACGTTCAGTTGTGTCTTCCGAGGAAGCAATGGTAACGACAAAGTTAAAAGTGAGGGGTAAAATTAATAACCAAGATATGATGTATATTCAACACTTTTCTTCTTTGGTAGAGCTAGATATGTCAGAGGCGGTGTTCTACGAGCATTCAGAAGGATATCGTAGCAGTGTATTTTACCTTAATCCGTATAAAGAAGCATTAGTTAATAGAACGCTGCGCAAAGTGTTGTTGCCACTTTATGAGTCTATTTCTGTCAATTATTCTTATTGTGCTAATTTGGAGCATTTAATAGTGCCCCCACAAGAAAGCTACAGTTGGTATACAAGCGAATATGAAAACGCAAGTCTTTCATTTTGCCCAATGTTGCAAATTTTAGAGTATTCTGAAGGGGTTATAAATATACCATCAGACAAGCCAATATCTGTTACAAAGAATATGGTAACTACTAGTTTTATTACAAATTCAAAATATTCAACAATTATATTGCCATCAACAGCAGAGATTGTTGAACCTGATTTTTTAAGATTTGATAGAGAAATAACAGCTACGAAGATGATACATTATATGAGAGATTTTAATGTTGTCTGTAAGGCTGCTATACCTCCAACATTTAAGACCAGCAATACAGCCAAGGAATATATTTATAATTACATAAATTGTACCCTGTATGTTCCATCAGAGAGCCTTGATGCTTACAAAGAACACTCTGTGTGGGGACAGTTTAATGTGTTGCCAATCAATTAAGAGGGATTTTGAATAAGGCTAATCAGCTAATTGGAATTGAATGAGCCCCAAAGGTTTTAGATTTCCTTTGGGGCTCATTGGTTAAAGTTAACTACGATTCTGCTTCATCCGTTTCCCCAGAGAGATGGGAGTCGAGGTATTCTTGATACCCTATAAGCAACGATATTTTTTGCTTCCATTCCTCCTCAAACTCAATTCTAAATTTTTTGTTCCATAGTGGTTGATGTTCATTGAAGAATGGAACCCATGATAGGCGCAGGAGTTCTCTCAAATCGTTTTGTTCAGCAGCAGTTCTAACCAATTCATAGAATCTCTGCATGTCATGATCGTGGTATGATTCTGGGGAAGCACTTATCCACCTGCTAAAAGCTTCCAATGTTTTTTGTTGTAACATATATTTTTATTTTATCATTTCTGCAATGATAATACTATGAGTTGTCTTGACTTGCCCAATTCGAGCATTTTTACGGTTTGCCGTATTTTATATGACATATTTGAGAGGGGTTATAAAAACTAACCCCATACTTCCATGTAGAGTATTGTAGAGGTGATTGTTGCTCACGACAAATTGCAGGAGTTTTTGGAAATTATTTAGTACCTTTGGAAAAACTGTCCACGATGAAGGAAATATATCATTTGAATGGTGACGTGTTGCCGGCAATGCCTGTGCCTCATGATTGCAGGATCAGGAGTATCAGTCTTGAGGATGAGTGGTTGATTTTTGCATTTGAAGATGACATCAATCGCCATGATACGGCAAATCCTGTAAAAGGGAATGCCGGATCTTTAGTCATCCGATACCATCTTGTTGATAATGGGTTCTCTCTTTACAGGTATCAAAAGCCGTTTGTGAGATTTTTGGGAGAAGGTGCATTCATTGGTTTGAAACAGGATAAACTGTTTAGCCTTCCTGCAGAGAATCTGGAGTATCTGTGTCACTATGTGGGGTATAATTCAATAGTCATCAAAATGTTTTCCCAATCGGAGGTTGTATTGGAGGCCACGCTAGATGTGGTTGAGTATGAGTGGCTTTAGAAGGGGAACATTTATTTGCAATGGACGAAAACTTGAAATATGGACGGTAATCTCGTACTGCTGATTTTGTTTTTGGGGCAATGGTGCTTGAGTGTCCTGTTTTTTGCACTTTGGAATAATGCAGGATTTAATTTGTTGCTTGGCAGGGTTGCGTATAAAATAGCTTGTTTGCCGGAATGTTTCAATTTGCCGGTTGCGGGTTTTTTGTTTTCTTTTTTGATAGCACCGTATTATTGTTTTCTTACTCAGGATACACAGACTTTCGGCGCTCCGGCATATCTTTGGGGGATGGCAGTTTTTACACCTCCAGCAATCAGTGCTTTCTTATTGGCCCATAAGAAAGCAATGGCGAAACTGAGGAGCCGGTCTTCAATTTATTACATGTTGCACTTTCTGTTGCAGCAGGTGGCAATATATGTTGTTTTATTGGCTGTCCTATATATCCGGCATGCAGGAAAAACGTTTAATGTGGAAGTTGATGGAGAATATTGGGTTGAGTGTGCATACGGATTCCACTATTGGTGGAGTATGTTCAAGATAGCCTTTATGTCTGACAATATTTTTACAGCCTTTTTATTTTTCTTTCCTTTTCTTGTGGCAGCCGTTGGACAGTGGATTGGAAAATACCTAATTTTACCAAAAATTAAAAAGGGATAAAAACAACTGTTACAAAAGCAATGCAAAGATTCATTGATGCGCAGAGACTGATGTATGATCAGGCTTTGGGAGAGATTAAGGCGGGAAGAAAGGATGATTATTGGATATGGTTCATATTTCCGCAAGTAAAAGGCTTCGGCAAGAGCCCAAATTCATATTATTTTGGAATCAGTGGATTGGAGGAGGCCAGGGACTATTCTGCCCATCCGGTTTTGGGTGCAAGGCTGAAGGAGGTTACGCAGGAGCTGCTCAAGCATGATAAGAGTGCTGAGGAGATATTCGGTTGGCTGGATGCCAAAAAGGTGTGTTCATGCATGACGCTGTTTCTGGAGGCAACTGGAGATGAAATGTTCAGGCAGGTGCTTGATAAATTTTATAGAGGAAGATTGGACCGGACAAACTTTATATTGTTGGGAGTCTGATTATTAAGAACGTCTATTTTTGAAATATGAAAACCGAAGTAAATCCAAAAGATACCACCAGGGCTGAGGCATTCCAGATGTGGATGACCTCCCCAATGCCCATGGTTACCCTCACAAAAACCTTCAATGTAGGCAAACTGGTTAAGGCAAGCAAAAAGCATGGAATAAAATTCAATGCCCTTCTTTGCTGGTGCATTGGAAAGGCGGCAACGCAGATAGAGGAGTTCTATCTTCTTCCCGACAAAGGCAAGTTGTACAAGTATGACAGCATTGCAATCAATGTGATTGTAAACAACAGCAAGGGAGGAATCAATTCATGCGATATCCCTTTTACCGGTAATCTGAAGGAGTTTGTTGAGGCATACCATACCCTTACAGCGCAGGCGGCAGCAGAGTGCAAAAGCACTTTCCTTGAGGATTATATGATTGTTGGAACCTCTGCAATGGTTCAGACAGAGCTGGACTGTATTGTAAACCAGTACACAGACATGTTCAACAATCCAATGGTAATGTGGGGCAAATACCGCAAGGGCTGGTTCAGGACTACCCTTCCAATCTCTTTCCAGTTCCATCACTCCCAGATGGATGGCGGCCACGGTGCCATGTTTCTGGAACTGCTGCAGAGGGAGATATGCAAATTGGGTTGTTGACACACCTCGCCCTTCTCACTTCTGCTCCCGACAGAGAGTTCCTGCATTTCACCGTGGGCAGTAACCATGCGTACAGATGATTGTAGAAAGGAATGCTGCCCACGATGCAACAAATTTGTTCTGTCGTGGGCGCAACCATCCACTAGACGCTATTGTAGAGGCGATTGTTGCCCACGGTGAATTGCAGAAGACAGTTCTTGCCCGGAGCCCATATCAAGAGCCCATCAAGATTTTTTGTATCTTTGGAGCAGATATGAAAACACATATAACAAACAGGGAAATCTGGGGCATAGCACTCCCAATCATGTTGGGGAATATGGCCCAGACCATCATCAATTTTACAGATACTGCATTTTTGGGCCATTTGGGGGTAATCGCTTTGGGGGCTTCCATGTTGGCCGGACTGTTCTATTTTGTGTTCACTACAGTGGCGGCGGGGTTTGCTGTAGGTATCCAGATTATTGTGGCACGCCGTTTTGGTGAGAAGAATTACGGGAGGATTGGAATCATCTTTGAACACGGGGCAATATTTGTAACGTTGCTGGGTATGGCCCTGTTTTCAATACTGTATTTTTTCTCAGACCAATTGCTGTTGAGGCTTATAGATTCGCCCAACATATATGAGGCCTCCCTGGATTACATAAGATACCGGCAGTTTGGAATTGCCTTTGTGTGCTTCAACTTCCTTTATAGGGCTTTATATGTTGGGTTGTCCAATACAAAGGTAATTACATATTCCACTGTAATCATGGCAGTTGTAAACATAGTGCTGGATTACTGCCTTATCTTTGGACATTGCGGTTTGCCGCAGATGGGGATAGCCGGTGCGGCATTGGCGTCATTGTGCGCAGAGATATCTGCCTGCGTGTTCTTTACGGTATACAGTTATATTACATTGAGGAAGAAGGAGTATGGGATGTTCCGCTTCCACAGGCTTGAGGCTGAACTTATGGGGAGGATCCTGAAAATTTCCACTCCAACCATGGTGCAGAAACTTTTCTCTTTCAGTGTCTGGTTTGTCTTTTTTGTCCTTATAGAGAAGATGGGGGAGACGGCAACCGGAATATCTTCAATCACCAGAAGCGTATACATGATCCTCATCACCCCTTGTTTCGCATTTTCCACCACAACAAATACCCTGGTGAGCAGAATAATAGGGGAGGGGCACGCCGGCCAGGTCTTCCCGACAATCAGCAAGGTACTGAAAAACTGCATGTACTGCACAATTCCGGTTATAATCCTTGTGGCGATATTCCCTGTGCAGATAGCCGGCATCTATACTGATGACCTTGATTTTGCCCGTCTGGTGGTTCCTTCCATTCTGGTCATTTGCAGCGGAACGGTTCTCCAGTGTGTGGGCAATGCGTACTTTGAGGCGGTTTCCGGAACGGGAAACACCTCTGCAGCCCTGTATCTTGAGAGTGCGGTCCTTGTTGTCTATATCCTCTTCATTATGGCCATGACATACCTTACAACCAGGGTGGAACTGGTTTGGACCGCAGAAATCCTGTATGGTGCATTATTGGGCATTTTATGCTACCTTTACCTCAAATTTGCCAAATGGGGAGGCAAACGTATCTGATTGAATTGCAATGGATATTTAGGGTAATATTTTGAGTATGAAAAAGATATTGATATTTATGGCAGCCGCAGCGGTTGTGGCAATGATGGCGGTTTCTTGCGGGGTAGTTTCATTTACCGGCCGCAAGCAGCTTGCATTTTTTCCCGACAGTGAAATCATGGCATTGTCGGAGAAATCTTATGTGGAACTGATGAAGGAAGAGAAGGTCTCTTCAAATGCTGCAGATGCAAAACTTGTAAAGGAGGTAGGAAACAGGATGGTTTCTGCATTGGGGGAGTATATGAAGAGCAGTGGGCAGAGCAGCACAATGTCCGGGTTTGTGTGGGAGTTTGTGCTGTTGGAGTCTCCGCAGGTGAATGCTTTCTGTATGCCGTCGGGAAAAATAGTCTTTTATGAGGGAATTCTGGAGTATGCCGATACCCCCGATTATATTGCTGTGGTTATGGGACATGAGATGGCGCATGCCATAGCAAGGCATGGCAATGAGAGGATGAGCCAGCAACTTGCAATGAACTTTCTGGGAAATGTTGCCGGCAGGGTTATTGGAGAGCAGAAGGGAGAAGTGGCGCAGAGCCTGTTTGAGATAGGTTTTGGAATTGGAGCCAAGGCGGGTGTGATGCTCCCTTATTCCAGAAAGCATGAGTATGAGGCGGACAAGATAGGAATGTATCTTATGGATATAGCCGGTTATGATGTGAATGCGGCGCCACAGTTCTGGGAGAGGATGCTCGACGGCAAGAGTGCCGGTGAGAGTGATTTTTTCAGCACCCATCCGAGCGATGCAAAAAGGATAGCGGCCCTGAGGGAGGCCATAAAGACTAAACCCAATTTCAAATAGATAATTTACACTATTATGCGTTTGTTTAAAGGAATTGAAAGGGCTTTTGCCAGGTGGAGGCAGGAGAGGTTGCAGAAAAGGATAATGAATGAGTACGGCCAGAGCGGGATGGTGGAGAAATTCAGGGGGTGGCAGGTGCAGGGTGAGGAGAATGCAATAGGTAAGGATTCAAATATCTGGGTGTGCTGGTGGCAGGGTGAGGAGAACATGCCTCCAGTGGTACAGGTGTGCTACAGGCAACTCAAGAAGATGGCTTGCGGGCATCCTGTGGTGCTCATTACAGAGGAGAACTGCAAGGATTATGTGAATATTCCCCATTTCATTTGGGAGAAGTACAGGAAAGGGATCATCTCCAGAACACATTTTTCAGATATCCTCAGATTCTGTCTGCTTAAGGAGCACGGTGGCATCTGGATTGACATTACTAACTTTGTAACCAGGGATATTGATTCTTTTGTTCCGGTGGAGAAAGGATTCTACAGCTGCAGGCATATTACCAAATACAATAATGTATCCAGAGGCTTGTGGACAAGTTATTTCAATGCCAGCGGCAAAGGGAATGTGGTGCCAACCTATCTTTATGAATCTCTTGTGAACTACTGGAGCACTACCAGCAAGCTTGTGGATTATCTTGTGCTGGATTTTATCTTCAAGTTGGGATATGACAATGTGCCGGCAATCAGGGCTGCTGTAGATTCACTTGAGGTTGAGGAGATTGGTACAATGAGGAGAATCATGAACAGAAAGTGGAACCGGCAGGAGTGGGATACATATTATGCTCAGGCGGGATTCCAGAAACTTTCGTATAAGAAATATACCAATTTAACCACCAAGAAGGGGGAGAAGACCCATTATGCCTATCTGGTGGAGAACTTCTAGGGTTTTTTAAAGCAAATACCCCCGCCGGAATGTACTCCAGCGGGGGTGCTCATTCATAAAGGCTGCTTTTGGGGCAGTCTCTTTTTTATTTTGCTACAGCCCTCTTGTAGGTATCCGAGTATCCAGGGAACATCGGTTGCGGCGGCACTCTGTCTGAGTGGCCGTTGTTCTTGAATGATCCGTCGGGATTCTGGTGCTTGGTATTGCCGTCCAGAAATTTTACAAGAAGGTATTCATCAAGTTTTTTCCATTTGGCAAAAAGGGCATTTGCCTGTTCTACAGAGAATTTTGTGAGGTAGGCCTTTCTCTCTTCGTGGTGTTCCATTGCCATGGCTTTGGCATCTGCAGCCGCTACAGCCTCCATCATTGCCATCTCATGAGCGTCCACATTCTGGCGCACCTCCTTGCCAATGTGGTTGTAGCGCAGGTAGGCAAACTGGGCTATGCGGTTCTGCAACCAGAACATTGAGGTGGGGGAGTACTCCAGCATACTGCCATTTCCCAAGGCATAGTGCTTTGAAATGCCGTCTGAACAGGCATAGAAAGGTGAAAGCGGTGAGGTGCCGGCGTCATCAACGGCAAACCAGAAGAGGCCGCCTATTTCGTCGGGAAGCCAACTGCGGCATTGGCCTACAAACCAGAATCCGGTCTGCTGGGTGGCAATGGCCCTCTCGTTGTAGCCTTTCTTGCCGTCAATCTCAAATGATGACGGTCTCCAGCGGTAAGGGAGTTCGTGGCCCCCCGCTGCAATCCCTCTGGTCATGTCAAATTCGGTCCCCTCGTAGTGGTCGCGCATCATGTCGGCCACATCCTTTACAGAGAGTTTCTCCTTGGCTTTAACATAAAGGGGCATGCGGTTCTTTGGATTGTCGCCGCGGGCAAAATCAATGTATTTGTCCATATCTTCGGTGCCGTGTTTGCGGAAGAAACTCCATACACGGGCCTCGCAGGCTCTCATTGCAGAGAAGTCCAGCGGGCAGAAGGTGTCTGCAAAACTGAAATCGCTTCCGTCACCCTCGTAGAGGCCGCACTCGCGGGCATGCTCCACCACATCTTTCGCATACAGGCAGTTCTGCGGATCATCCTTGGGGAAGGTGGTGATGCGGGCGCAGTTGGCGTGGGCTGAGATGTAACCGTCGGGAATACGGATTGCTACCCATATTGCCCCCTTGTTGAGGTTCTTGCCGTCCTTGTATTTTGGCTTGCGGGCAATTATATCCATGAACCACACCTCATTCTTGTCTGCAAATGAAATTGATTCACCACTTGAGGCATAGCCGTATTCGTCTGCCAATGAGGTAAATATCTCAATGGCCTGGCGGGCTGTCTTTGCCCTCTGCAGGGTAATGTAGATGAGTGAACCGTAGTCGAGCACGGCAGTGGTATCCATGAATTCCTCCCTGCCTCCCCAGGTGGATTCCCCAATAAGGACCTGGTGCTCATTCATATTCCCGATGACATTGTAGGTATAAGGCACCTGAGGAATATAGCCCAAGAATCTCTCCTTGCCCCACTCCCTTACTTCAATCATCTCCCCTTTGGGGTGGCTGCCGCGTGGCATATATACAAGTGTGCCGTAACGGGTGTGGGAATCTGCCGCATAACTCACCATAACGGAGCCGTCTTTGCTGGCTCCCTTGGAAACCAGCAGATTGGTGCAGGTGAAGGCATCGGTTACAAGCAATAGAGCCACTAGGGTAAATATCAATCTTTTCATATGTGTGTTTTTTATGGCGGGCCTAGTAAATAAGACTGTGGTAGAAAGGTCCTGTATATTCTTGGGCCACCAATGCAGTAAAGAAAAGTGACAGCACCAATGTGAGTATCAATTTTTGTTTTTTCATAGTCTGTTCAGGTTAAAGGAAGAGGTGACTCAAAATTTTGGGTCACCTCTGTGTATTTATAATTTGATTGTTGTCTTGTGCAGGGGTTATTCCATATAGCTGCTGTTGTCCCAGCAGTGGGTGCAAAGCTTGCATTTTGGAAGGCCGATGGCATTTACAAGATCGTCCAGTCTCTGGAATTTCAATGTTGTAAGCTGCAGGTGCTTGCGCATTGTATCCACCATCTCCTGATGTTTTGCACTGTCGGGATTTGCATACTCCTTCAAAAGTTCGTCTGAAAGGTTCTCTGTTCCCTCAAGGTCTCTGATGATTCTCCTTGCGTAAAGGTCAAATGAGCTACGTGAGGTGGAGAAGTTAAGGAACGGACAAGGGAAAATGAGTGGTGGGCATGCAATTCTCATGTGTACCTCCTTCACTCCCGAGTCATACAGTTTTACCACGTTGTCCTTCAGCTGTGTTCCCCTTACAATGCTGTCGTCCATAAAGACAATCTTCTGGTCTCTGGTGAACTGCTCGTTTGGAAGGAGTTTCATTTTTGCTACAAGGTCCCTCATTTTCTGGTTCTGCGGCATAAAGCTGCGAGGCCAGGTAGGAGTATATTTTACAAACGGTCTCTTGTATGGAATTCCTTTCTCGTTAACATAGCCTACTGCGTGTCCTACACCTGAATCAGGGATGCCGGCTGCAAAGTCTGCCTCAACATCCTTGTCTCTGCGGGCCATTGCCGCACCGCTGCGGTAACGTGAGTCCTCCACGTTTATTCCCTCGTAGTTGGCACTTGGGTAACCGTAGTATACCCATAGGAACGAACACATCTGCATTCTCTCCTGAGGAGGGGTCACAACCCTTACGCCGTCTGCGGTAATCTGCACAATCTCACCCGGACCAAGATCCCTTACGTAAGAATAGTCAAGGTTGTCAAAGCTTGAACTTTCGCTTGCGCATACATAGCCTTTGTCATTTTTACCTATTATAATAGGTGTACGGCCAAATTTGTCCCTTGCAGCATAGATGGCATGGTCTGTGAGTACCAGCATGGAGCATGAGCCCTTTATTTTTTGCTGTACAAGTTCAATTCCCTCCTTCAGGGTATTGCCCTGGCCAATGAGGATGGCAACAAGTTCAGTGGCGTTTATGGTTGAATCTGACAGTTCAGCAAAATGGTGCCTTTTATCAAGAAGCTCTTTGGTAAGCTCTTCAATGTTGTCAATTCTGGCAACGGTCACCACCGCATATCTGCCAAGATGTGATGTTATTGTTATAGGCTGGGACTCGCAATCGGAAATTACACCTATTCCCATTTGTGATTCTCCAAATTTTGGAAGATCATCCTCAAACTTGTTTCTGAAATATCCATTTTCAAGAGAATGGATTGAGCGGACAAACTTTTTGCCGGTATAGAAAGCCATACCTGCACGTTTGGTGCCCAGATGGGAGTGATAATCAGTTCCGTAGAAAACCTCATTCACACATTCATTGCGGGATACGCAGCCAAAGAATCCAGACATATATTATGTAGTTTATGTAAAAATATCTGCAAATATATAAAAATGTATCTTTTTTCATTGCAGATTTTCGCTGTCGGGAGTATCTATAGGCAATTTTTTGGTAGAAAATGAATGTGGGCGGGAATGGCCAATTTTTATATGTTTCTTGAAAAGAATGGGTTACGATGAAAATTTTTTTGCCAATTTGATAATTATTCGTACATTTGCAGCCCCGCAAAATATGCAGGGAGTTGTAACCAGTTGAATCTCAGCGCTGAGAAGCGGCCTGGTGGGGCAAAACTGAAAAAATCGCTGGCAATGCAACTTATGTTAAACTAAAAACACTGATTAAAACCAATGTCTGGATTAATTGGAAAAAAAATCGGAATGACTTCCGTTTTCGATGCAGAGGGTAGAAATATCCCTTGCACCGTTATTGAGGCTGGTCCGTGTGTTGTTACGCAGATTCGTACAGAAGAAACAGATGGTTATTGCGCTGTACAGCTTGCCTATGACGAGAAAAAAGAAAAACACACCAGCGCCCCACTTATGGGTCACTTTAAAAAGGCAAATACCACTCCTAAACGCAAACTTGTTGAGTTCGCAAATGATTTCAACAAAGAGTTGCAGCTAGGTGATACCATTACCGTGTCTGACATCTTCGTAGAGGGTGAGGATTCATGGGTAGATGTAACTGGTATCTCTAAAGGTAAAGGCTTCCAGGGTGTTGTTAAACGTCACGGCTTTGCCGGTGTAGGCGGACAGACCCACGGTCAGCACAATAGACTACGCGCTCCTGGTTCTCTAGGTGCATCTTCATGGCCTTCAAGAGTATTCAAAGGTATGAGAATGGCTGGTCGCACAGGTGGTGACAGAGTTAAAATCCTTAACCTTAAAGTTATCAAAGTTATCCCTGAGAACAACTTGATCCTTGTTAAAGGTTCAATCCCAGGTGCTAAAGGTTCTTATGTAATTGTGGAGGAGTAATGTCTATGGAATTAGCAGTATTGAAAATTGACGGAACAGAGTCAGGAAAGAAAGTGACTTTGAACGAGCAGGTATTTGGCTTGGAGCCAAATGACCACGCAATTTACCTAGACGTTAAGCAATACCTTGCAAACCAGCGTCAGGGTACTCACAAGAGTAAAGAGAGATGGGAGGTTGCCTACAGTACCAAGAAAATCGTAAGACAGAAAGGTTCTGGTGGTGCACGTCACGGAAGTATCAAATCCAACATCTTCGTTGGTGGTGGTAGAGTATTCGGTCCACAGCCAAGAAGCTATGGTTTTAAACTAAACAAAAAGCTTAAACAGCTTGCACGTTTCTCTGCATTGTCATACAAAGCTAAAGAGAACGTTATTACAGTAGTAGAGCCATTTGCTATGGAGGCACCTAAAACTAAAGAGTTCATCAGCATCTTGAACAACATCAAGGCTAACAGCAGAAGAGTTCTTTTCGTGCTTCCTGAGAATTCAAATAATATTTACTTGTCGTCACGTAACTTGGAGAACGTTAAAGTTACCAACGTAAACGAGCTTAACACTTATGACATCATGAATGCATACAGCGTTGTTTTCGTAGATGGTACACAGGACGCTCTTTACACTGAGTATGGACGCTAAAAAAACCGAAAACGATGGGAATTTTAATTAAGCCTTTAGTAACAGAGAAGATGACGATTCAGGGCGAGAAATTGAATCGTTACGGTTTTGTAGTTGATCGTTCAGCTAACAAGCTTGAGATCAAAGCTGCGATTGAGCAATTGTATGGTGTTAACGTTAAAGATGTAAATACCGTTAACTACCAC
>JAZRCK010000033.1:0-110996 GCA_045659725.1 Candidatus Egerieisoma sp. | reverse complement strand
GAGGGGCCCGACGCTAAGCGTTGGGAGGGATGGAGTCGGAACTTGTTCCGACGGAACCAAGCCAAACTTACCCTATCGCCTCTGTTCGTAGACTATCCATAATAGAAAAGAGACCGACTAACACTTATTAGTCGGCCTCTTTTTGTGCCCGCTCATGCACTATCGGGCACACCAGAATACCTTTTTGTGCCAGAGGTGGCTGCATTTTCTTCCGCGGCATCCCTTCCACATCTCCTGCAATTCATTGAGCACACCTACCCCCTTTCCAGCCACCTCTACACTTGGCAACCGTGCTCAACTCAACAAAATTGTTGAATTGGGCACACCTACCCCTCTCAGAACACTCTGGCAGAGAGGTAACCGTGCTCAACGTTTGCAGGAACTTAAAAAGTGATGCCTTCTCTGATAAAAATGCACCCGCCTGCTCCCAAGTGGGCACGCTGAGACACCTTTTTGTACCCGCGGGAGGGAGGATGGCAGTGATTGTGGAGGCGTGTCCACCCCCGGACTCGGGCAGGGGGAGGGGACCGCAAGATACGAGTTCCGCGGTAGCGGGACGAAGTAGATTGTGGGAGGGGCCGGAGTGAGCAAAGCGAACGGAGTCCTCCACAGTCACTGCCATCCTCCCTCTCAGAGAACAAATAAAAAGGGTGACTCACATCAAGTCACCCTCATATCTCATTACTAGCAAGTATCCTACTGCAACAACGCCTTGAAGATACCAACGAAATTCTTGGCATCCTTGCCGTTTACAAGGTGCTCAGGATGGAATTGCACGCCCCAAACTTTTGGATTGTCAATTTTCTCAATTGCCTCAACGCATCCGTCTTTAGAATATGCTGTAGCCTTGAAACCCGGAGCAACATCCTTCACTGCCTGGTGGTGGAAACTGTTTACTGCAATTTTCTCAACGCCCACCTGTTTGTACAACTCAGAATTCTTGTCAATGGTAATGCTGTGTGTACCAAGACTGCCCGGAGCATCCTGTGAGTGCTGGATGCTATATGTAGGAAGCTGGGTAGGGATATCCTGATACAAAGTGCCACCGAATGCCACGTTCATAGCCTGAACACCGCGGCAGATACCCAATACAGGAATACCTTTGGCAACAGCCTTCTTAATCAACTTCACATCAAACGCATCCCTTGCCGGAACAACCTCGCCAAGATTTGGATGAGGCTCCTCGCCGTAATACTCAAGTGGAGCAAGGTCCTCGCCACCGGTCATGATAAGAGCATCAATAACATTAAGGATAGCGTCAATCTGCTTGTCGTCTGTGGTCATAGGGATTACGATTGGAACGCCACCTGCCATTCTCACTGCGTTTACATAGGTTGAGTTTGCTGCTGCCTCACCTGAACGAGCCTTTGAAGAAAGGCCTACAATCTTCTGAGCGTATGCTCCGCTGGCCAAAACCACTGCCAGCACAAGTAATAAAAGTTTTTTCATGTTATGTTATTTTAAGATTATTTACGTACCCAACCACCAATGCTGTTCTCCTCACCGTTAGGGAATTTCACTACAAAACCTGTAGCCTTCTTGCCCTTCTCATCAAATGAGAACTCAACAGGGAATGCATATCCGTCGCTGCGGAAATGCCAGGTATTTCCATCAATGTGCACAAGCTTGTTCTTGTACCCTTTCTTGCCAAGGGAGATATAAAGCTCACCTTTCTCTTTGGTAATCTTTGCATCGCCGAACAACTCATCCTTAGAGTATTCTCCCACAAGATATTTGTCGGGATGAAGGGCAGGTTTCAACTCCTGCTTGCTTGGATGGTTTTTCTCCCAACTGCTTGTGTTGGAGGCCATATAGGCATCAAAATACTCCTTATTGTAGTCTTTGCCCTCAAGGCCCATTACAAGATCTATCAGTTTGTACATCACTGCATATCTTGGATTTGAGCCCATCTCACAGTTTGAAAGCATTACTCCCGACAGTTTAATCTCAGGGACAAAGAAGCAGATTGCTGTCATTCCCCAGGTGGTACCTGTATGGAAGTAAAGTCTGTATCTGTTGTTCTGCTCCACAAACCAGCACTGCGCATAAAGGGTTGTGCGGTTGTCGTTCTGTGAAGTGATAGTAACACCCTGATGAAGTTTTCTCATAGCCTTCTCAGACATGATGCGGGTTGTATCGCAAGCAGAAGGGGCCCCCTGCACATCTTTCTTTGCGTATACTTTGTCTACGATGTAGCCGTTGTTCATGTGCATCTGCGCATAACGCAACATATCGGTTACTGTTGAGTTGATGCTGCCGGCAGGGCCTACACCTGTAAGCCAGTAAAGTGCCTGCTCGTCTCCGTAAAGAGGAAGGGTAACAATCTCGCCTTTTGTCTCTGGAGCCACTTTTACAAGCTCCGGGAACTGTGCCTTGGCTAGCTCAATTGTAGTAAATCTGTAATCATGAGGAGTAGCCACATTCTTTGAAGCGGCATATCCCTCTGCATTGGCAGATGAACTCTTCATGCCCACCTTGTTGAAAACCCTCTCCTGAAGGTTCTCCTCCCAACTCTTGCCGGTTACCTTCTCAATGATCTTCTCAGCAATAAGGAATGTTGAGTTGTTGTACTGGTATGCCCCTCTGAATGAGTATGCAGGTTTTATAAGGGCAAGCATCTTGTAGCAGTCCTCGCGGTCGTAACCAAGGTTAGGGAAATATGTTCCAACCTGTCCGCCAATACCGGTGCGGTGAGTCATTACATCAATAAGCTGCATGTTCTCAGTTACGTATGGATCATAGTACTTGAAATCCGGAAGAATGTTTTTAACTGTATCTGTCCATTTTACCAGTCCCTCATCAACAAGCTGGCCCATGATGGTAGAGGTGAATGATTTTGAAACTGAACCAATCTGGAACACTGTATTCTCATCTACAGGCTCACCTGGAGTGTTCACAACTCCCGGAACACCGCCGCTGGCAACACTACGGTCCGATGCAGGGATACCCCTGAAACCTGTTCCATCTTCCGGACGTACCTCCTTTACACCGTATCCCTTTATAAGCAACGGCTCATTATCCAACGAGAACGCTACCGCTGCACCAGGAATCTTCCAGGTACTGATCACCTGCTGTACATATTGGTCAATCTGATTTGCAATTTCCTCCCTCTGAGGAGTTTGCGCAAACATTGCACTGCCTGTAAATAACAATGCCGCAACTAAAGAAACAATCTTTTTCATATCTGGTTATCTTATTTTTACTCCATTTGCAACCGGTAAGGCATTTTCCCTGCCACCCATTCTACAAATATAAGACTATTTTATTTAACTTTGTGGTATAAGGAGAGACGAGTTTATGGCAAAGATAAAAAAGGCGTGGTTTTGCAGTGCGTGCGGCAATGAGAGCCCCAAGTGGATGGGAAGATGCCCGGCCTGCGGAGAGTGGAATACAATGGTGGAGGAGATTGTGAGCAAGGGTTCAGAGAGTTCTGCCCTCACCTCGCGAGCCCAGACTTATCTTCAGGGGATGGGCAATGCCAAGCCGCAGCCACTGCCGCAGATTGAGAGCGGGAATGAGAGCAGAATCCTGCTGGGATGCGCAGGAAAAGAGGTGGCCGCAGGCACCGGAAACTGTCGGGAAGGAAATGAACTTGACAGGGTTCTTGGAGGCGGAATGGTAAAGGGTTCCCTTGTGCTCCTTGGCGGTGAGCCGGGCATTGGAAAATCTACCTTAAGCCTGCAGATTCCCCTTATGAATGAAAATCTCCGCACCCTGTATGTCTCTGGTGAGGAGAGTGCCAAACAGATAAAGATGAGGGCCGAGAGGCTTGGCGGAGTGCATGGCAACTGCCTGGTGCTGGCCGAGACCCTGCTGGAGAACATCCTCAAGGAGGCGGGCGAAGTTGCTCCGCAACTCCTTATAATTGACTCTATACAGACAATCTATTCACAAAACATAGAATCCTCTGCCGGAAGTGTCTCGCAGGTGAGGGAGTGTGCAGCTGCACTGCTCCGCTTTGCCAAGGAGACCGGCACACCTGTAGTGCTGATAGGCCACATAACCAAAGACGGCAGCATTGCCGGTCCTAAAGTGCTGGAGCACATAGTGGATGTGGTGCTGCAGTTTGAGGGTGACAACCGTCACGCATACAGGATCCTGCGCAGCATAAAGAACCGCTTTGGATCTACCGCCGAGCTGGCAGTATACCAGATGTGTTCCAACGGCCTGCAGGAGATTCTCAACCCTTCCGAGATGTTCATCCCTATGCATGGGGAGGACCTGAGCGGAATTGCGGTGGCTGCAATGCTTGACGGCAGCCGTCCGTTCCTCATTGAGGTGCAGTCACTGGTAAGTACGGCAGCCTACGGAACCCCACAGCGTTCAGCAACGGGATTTGATGTAAGGAGAATGAACATGCTCCTGGCCGTGCTGGAGAAGAGGGTTGGATTCAAGCTCTCGCAAAAGGATGTGTTCCTGAACATTGCCGGAGGCTTGAAGATAAGCGACCCTGCCTGCGACCTGGCTATCATTGCTGCAATCCTCTCATCAAACTTTGATTCCAGCCTCCCTGCAAACATAGCATTTGCCGGAGAAATAGGATTGAGCGGAGAGATCCGTCCGGTGAGCCAGATAGAAAAGCGCATCAGCGAGGCCGCAAAACTGGGAATGGAAAAGATGTTCATCTCAAGCTTCAACAAGCCCGAGGAGAAGAAATATAAAGGTTTACAAGTAATACAAATATCTACTGTAGCAGATTTAGTGAAACAGATTTTTTAGGTTCGAAGGGTAGAACTAACAAATCAAGAATATAACACACTGATTACCAGTTTGAGGTACCAAAATGGCACCTCAAACTCCAACAATAATCAATAATCTTATGAAGACAACCAAGAAAATCACATTGCCCGAGGATGAAATCCCAAGGCAATGGTACAACATATTGGCAGACATGCCCAACCAGCCGCAACCGCTTCTTAACCCGCAAACCAGGGAGCCCCTCACCAAGGAGGACATGGAGCAGTTGTTTGCAAAGGAACTGGTAGTACAGGAGTTCTCAAAGGAGAGATATATTGATATTCCCAGCGAGGTCCGTACACTTCTGAAAATCTACCGCCCTACCCCACTTGTACGCGCCAGCGGACTGGAGAAGGCCCTTGACACCCCTGCCAAGATCTACTTCAAGAACGAGAGCATCAGCCCGGTAGGTTCACACAAGCTGAACTCTGCCATTCCACAGGCATACTACAACAAGATACAGGGAATCACCCACCTCACCACCGAAACCGGTGCCGGACAGTGGGGCTCCTCAATGAGCATTGCGTGCGAGCACTTTGGCCTGGATCTTAATGTATTTATGGTAAAGAACAGTTACCACGCCAAACCTTACCGCAAACTGGTAATGCGCACCTACGGCAGCCAGGTACACGCCTCCCCTTCTGAAGTTACAGAGTTCGGCCGCAATGTGCTTGCCACCCAGCCCGACTGTGGCGGCAGCCTTGGAATTGCAATCTCCGAGGCTGTGGAGATGGCCCGCAACACCCCTAACTGCAGATACGTACTGGGCAGCGTACTCAACCACGTGCTGCTGCACCAGACCATCATAGGCCTTGAGGCAGAGAAGCAGATGGAGATTGCCGGCGACTATCCTACCAAAGTCATCGCATGCTTTGGCGGAGGATCAAACTTTGCCGGAATCACATTCCCGTTCCTGCGCTACAACCTTACAGAAGGAAAAACCACAGAGTTCATAGCCGCAGAGCCGGCATGCTGCCCTAAGCTCTCACAAGGCAAGATGATGTACGATTTTGGAGACACCGCCGGAACCACTCCGCTAATCCCAATGCTCTCCCTTGGAAGCGATTTCCAGCCAGAGCAGATTCACGCCGCAGGCCTACGCTACCACGGTGGCGGCCAGATTGTGAGCCAGCTGGTACAGGACGGCTACATCAACTCCGTAGCAATCCCGCAGGATGAGACCTTTAAGGCCGGCATCCTCTTTGCCCGCGCCGAGGGTATCATCCCCGCCCCTGAATCAACCCACGCCATAGCCGCAACCATCCGCGCTGCCCTAAAAGCCAAAGAAGAGGGCCGCGAAGAGGTAATCCTCTTCAACCTCAGCGGCCACGGTTTGATTGACATGGCTGCTTACGAGAAGTTCTTGTAGTAATTCACTCCTCACTTTATGCAGACTGATGGCGACCACAAGTCGCCATCAGTCTTTTTTATACCCCAATCCTTTCTGTAGAGCTCTGTAAGGCCACTCTCCAATAGCGGTAAAGTCGTCATCCGGTCGCCATCAGGCATGACATACCTTCGTAACAAAAAAGGAGGTGTTAAACATGTCTTTAGCAAAGGAAAAACTCATGAAGATTTTGAGACTTTTAGGCTCAATAATCCAATTCATTCTGGGTCATCTCACATCCAGTGAAAACTCAGGAAAGGCTAAACAGCAGAAATAGATTCTGCAGGCAATAGATTTTGAGATGGTGCAAAGGCGCCATGCACCATCTCTTAAAAAAACATTAACAAAAAACATCAAAATCATGAAAAAGTATCTTATAACCTTAATACTATTTGTGGCAACCACGCTTTTTTATACAGCATCAGCCACTAATTCGGACTACAACAAATACATACCAATTATGACTCCAGAAAGTGCAACTTTAGGGCAATACGGCGCTTTCCCCGTGTCTTTATACACCGGAAGTGTAGATATCAGTATCCCTATCCATACCCTTAAAACCAACAATATTGCCGTACCTGTTTCTCTGCAATACAATGGAACAGGATTTATTCCTAACAAGGACTGCGGTAAAATAGGACACGATTGGGCACTTGTAGCAGGCGGCCTTATAACCCGCACTGTCAATGGTGTTCCCGATGAATGGCACTCTTCCGGTGCAAGTTATGATTACGGACTTAATGGTATGCTGTATTACATAAATAGCGGCAGCCCCACCCTTTCAAATGAATATATACGCAACATGGTTTATCACTCAGAAGGCAACCCTAATTATGAAAATGAAACAACCCCCGATTTGTTTTCATTCAATTTCTGCGGGCATAGCGGCCAGTTTATGATAGATCATGACGGTTCTGTGAAGGTGGTAGGCAAACAGGCATACAAGATTGATATTACGGATATAAAAACCCAAAGTTATGGCACTCCCCTTCAAGTAAGCTCAATAACAATAACTGCAGGGGATGGAACGAAATACATTTTTGGAGGGGATATACACGCCCTTGAAATTTCCTTGAGAAAGCAGCCGGGGATTAATGCATCACCATTTTTAGGTGGAGTAATTACAGCATTCCACCTCTCTAGAATAGAGACAACCAATGGAGAGACTGTAGATTTCATCTACCATAATCCCGACAGTGATTCAGACAATATATTTGACACTCAGACAGGATTTGATGCCAACAAATATACCGTGCGAATCCCCTTTTTCTCTGATTTCTACGAAAATATCAACCAATTCGGAACATGGGAACACGTTGAAGGCACCGGATCTGCAACACCGTCACTATCTTACACTAAAGGCGTCTATTTGCATAAGATTATTTCATCAATGGGAGAGAATATTGTATTTGAATATAAAGATAAGGAATATGCCTTTACCAATGTGCAAGACGATGAAGACAGGATGAGAGAATGGAATAATATCATTAATCCACGTTTGGAAAGAATACTTGCTTATAGCAGCACAGGTGAGATGATAACATACGCAACAATGCACCAATCTTATCATCAATCTTATAGAATCAGAACGGGCGCATTTGCAATACCGTTGAACATATATCGAATGTTTCTGGATAGCGTTGCTGTCAACCAGCGCAAATACTCTTTTGAGTATTACAAAAACAGCATTTATCCGGAACCGCAAACCAGGGGTATAGACATGCAAGGCTATTACAATGGTAAAGATGATAACAGCACACTCATAGGGGTAACAAAACCTACCGACACACTGGACTTTTCACATAGAGAATCCTCTTTTCTGAATGCTGTTACCGGTATGTTAAAGAAGATAACTTATCCTACTGGAGGAACAAGTTCCTTTACCTACGAAAACCACAGTTACGGAAAAGCAGTAGTGCCAAATATTCTTGTGCCTGAACTTATCACCTCCAATACAAGCGGATTAACGGGAGGGGTAAGAATTAAAAAGATAGTAAATACGCCTGGAGACACACTTTCATACGATTATATAAATGAATATTCACAAAGCAGTGGTGTAATTAATGACGTTTCCAAATATAAAATGGACATGAGTATTTCACCACAAAGATTGTGGAATGTTACAAGTTTGATTGTGCTATCGGGAAATAATCTTATTGCCGGCAATAGTATTGCTGAACCACATGTGGGCTACTCGCGAGTAATAGAAAGGAAGGGTACAGGTAATGGTTATAAGGTCTATTCATATACTACATTTGATGACTACAAAGATGAGCCGGTTGTTGACTGTGACAACAGGACGTATTTCAATCTTTCAAATGCCGCACCCACGGATATAATGATATCTACCCTTCATCACACCAGCATGCATCTCGACCGTGGAAAACTGACCAAGGTTGAAGAATATGATACCAAAGGAACACTAATCAGAGAAACTTCCTATACGTATAATACCGGAGAAGACAGAAAAGCAGATGCCATTTACTCAGCAGGATGCAGATTGAGAATAAACAATTATTATGTAGCCAATGCTGTTGCTCACTATTTCTACCCAAAACATGTTCTCAGTGAGACTGTCAAGGAGCTGAAGGACAGCACATGGCATGTCCTGCAAACCAATTATACATATAATCAACACAATCAGTTGATAAGCAATAAGAGTGTAACCAACAGCAATGGAGATACAGTTGTAAAGAAGACTTTCTATCCTAAAGACTTTCCTGCAAATGCAACCTTTACAGCAATGACCGCTAGCAATATGCTCAATACTGTTGTAAAGGAAGAATACTACACCAATAATATCTTCACACGCAGTGTTGAAATGGAATTTGCCGGATACAGCAGACCTGGCTCCACAACCCCATACTATGATATATGTGCAATAAAGGAGATTACATCGGATTCTTCATACTATCCCCTAAGGATCCATGGAAGAGACTCAAACCGCAACATAGAATCAATGACAGAATTGGGCAAACCAACAACATCATATCTGTGGGGCTATAACGGCTTATATCCTGTAGCGGTGTTTGAGAATACGACATTGGAACAATTGGACAGCCATGCCGCACCAATCAAACAGCCGTTATTAGATAGCGCAGCCCCTATAAAAGAATACGAATTCCATCTGGATCAAATTGCAGCTTCAATGCCTGATGCATCAGTTACCCTATACGACTATAAACCCCAGATAGGAATAAAATATCGTAAAGAACCCAACGGCTTAAAACATTTTTACAATTATGATACTCTGGGACGTCTTGTCAGCACTGCTCAGGAGGATAAAGCCCAAAAAGTGAACAGGTATTCCTATAATATTGTACACAACAGCAAACTTATGGCATGCTGGAAGGATGCTGTAAATGAAGTATTCCCAGGAAGCAATACACTCACATGCCATGCCTCGGGGGGTGCAAAGGACTATTTTTACAACCTGTCACTAAAAAAAGGCAATCTAGTCCTGAGTTCAACCGCTTCAGACAAGATAACTTACAACTTTACCACAGAAGGTACATACACTTTCTCCGGCACGGTAACAGACAATACCACAAATGAGACAGCATCTTTTTCAAACACTTTCTCTGTAATTGAGCCTCAGGTGATAGAATTCTCAAATATGGAAAAGCATATAACTGTAGACCATGGATGCTACACAAGTTCAGCCATAATAAGGTGTGAAAGGGCTGTAAATGTCACTTTCTCCATACTGGCTGAAGTTGAAATGCTGTCAGAAAATACTTCTTACGGCATCAACATAGCAGAGAATTACTACTTGACTGAAAATGACGAGTGGCCAGAAAAGGATATTACTCTAGAATTGCAGCCTGGAGATAATGTAGTTGAAATTTACATGAATAATATTGTTGGCAGCGGAAATATCAGCATTGCAATCTACAGTGCTGACGGTAAAGGGACAAAACTGGGAGAAAACCTTTATCTGCCTCTTTCAACAGACAAAATAAACTGATTAGAAACCATTAAAGAGTATAGACATGAAACGGAATATATTAACCATATTGCTAGTTACCCTCCTCTCAATCACTTTGAAAGGACAGGTAAGCACACAGAACTATGTAAATACAAGAACAGTACTGAATAGTCAGCAGACATCCTATGTAGACAATATTGCCTATTACGACGGTATAGGCCGTCCTCTACAAACCGTAGAGGCGGCCACCGCCAACGGCTCCCAAGCCGGAACAGCCATTGCTACATTGCAGGAATATGACAACACCGGACGCCAGAGCAACCAATGGCTGCCAATCCCAATTAATGGAACATATCTTGAGCCGATGCAGTTCAAGACAAGGGCCACCGGCTCAAGCGGCCACTCAGACCCCAATCCATACACTCGTCCAATTTACGAGACTTCACCCCTCAACCGCATTGCCAGGCAATATGGAGCCGGAAGCGATTGGCATACCAATGAAAAAAGTGTAAAGACAGAGTACCTGACCAATACCCAGTCATCACGACTCCACTGCAAACTGTACTCCGTAAACGGCGACAACCTTACTGGAGGAACCTCATGCTACCTGAATGGCACCTTGCATGTAACCCGAGTAACCGATGAAGATGGTAAAATATCCTACACCTTCACCGACAACATTGGCCGTACCATCCTTCAGCGCGTAATGAACGGAAATGAGTCTCTGGATACATATTTTGTATATGATGCCTTGGGCAACTTGAGATTTGTACTGCAACCGGAGTATCAGACAGAAGCAAACCTGAACAAATATGCATTCCAGTACAAATACAACAAGTTCAATCTCTGCTGCTGGAAAAAGCTACCAGGAGCAGACTACATCTCGTACACCTACAATGAAAACGGGCTTCTTGTAAGTTCGCAAGACGGCAACCAGAGGGCTGTAGGAACAAGTACTACTTATACATATGATGGACTCTTCCGTGTAAAGGCCCTGAATGGTATTGTAAACCACTATGACAACTATGATTTTATTGGTGGGACAAGCTTACCGGATGATAGTTACCCTTCAGACAATGCCAAATATGGAAAAGGCAAACTCACAGGTAAGACGATAGAAGTATTGGGTAATGGCTCTACCGCAAAAATCTATACCGTATACCATTATGACCAGAGGGGAAGAATTGTAAAAGTCATAAGCAATAACCTCATTGGCGGATATGACATAACACATACCTCGTATACATATACAGGCAAACCAAGCACTGTAAAGCATACTCACTCAGCAAGCGGAAAAACAACCAGAACAGAGGTTACAAAATATCATTACGATGAAAAGGACCGTGTAAGCAAGATTACCCATACATTGGACAATAACGCTGAAGTGACTCTTGTGGCCTTCACATACGATGCCTATGGCAGGGTAACACAGAAAAGGCTACATGGCACCAATAACGTAAATTACCAGTACAACATCCGTAACTGGGTAACCGGCATCAGCGCCACTAAATTTCAGCAAAACCTGTACTACAATACAGGCAATGATACATCCTGCTACAACGGCAACCTCAGCAGCATAACCTGGCAAAGCGGCAACGAAACCACAACGCGAGGATACAAGTTTACCTATGACGGTGCAAACCGCATGACCGGAGGAACATACGGCGAGGGAACCGCTATCAGCGCCAACCCAAACCGTTTCAGCGAAACTGCAACCTATGACAAGAACGGCAATATTCTCTCATTGCAGAGAAAAGGGCAAACCAGTTCTTCATCATACGATCAACTGGATAACCTTACATATACATATAGTGGGAATCAAGTAACAAAAATTGAAGATGCCGCTTCTGACACACCGCAAAATGGCAACACCGCTTTCACAAATGGAGCAAGCTCAGCAAATGAATACACCTACGATGCCAACGGCAACATAACAAAAGATTTGAACAAAGGCATTAGCAATATAACATATAATTTGTTAAATTTGCCTGAGGAGGTGACCTTTACCAACGGCAACTCCACCAAGTTCTTTTACAGTGCTGAAGGAGAAAAACTGAGGGCAGTACACACAACAGGCGGCACAACCACCCAAGTGGACTACTGCGGCAATATCGTTTATGAAGCAGGTATTCAGAAATACCTCCTCAACCAGGAAGGCTACTATGACCTTACCGCAGGCGGCTACCATTACTACCTCAAAGACCATCTGGGCAACAACCGTGTTGTAATAACCCAAAGCGGCGCAGTAGAGCAGACAACCCACTACTACCCGTATGGAGGAACATTTGCCAGCTCAACAACCGGCCAGCCTTACAAATACAACGGCAAGGAGCTAGATACCCACAACGGTCTCAACTGGTATGACTACGGCGCCCGCCATTATGACCCGGCAATTGCCCGTTGGACTACTCAGGATAAATTCTTTGAGAAATATAAAGGCCTATCACCATATCAACATACAGCGAATAATCCTTTAAAGTTCATTGATATAAATGGCGATAGTATCATAAAAGTAAATATTATTGATTATAGTAATACCATAAGTGGAAATAGCACTATATATATTGACCACTCTATATTTAATGATATTAAAACAATATTTACATATGCATATAATAATGATATAAAGATTAGGATTAATAGTTCATTTAGGACAAATCTAAAACAATCAGGGCTTAATGAGTATAATGCTACTACACCAGCTAAACCTGGCCAAAGCCCACACAATGCTGGACTTGGAATTGATTTCAATCTTTATCATGAAGGTAAAATAGATAGTGGTAACAAAAATATTACTTCTAATCATCCTTTTATAATAATGATTAAAAGCATTGGGTGGCGATGGGGAGGTGAATTTTCAAAGCCAGATAAAATACATATGGATAAAAAAGGTACGAAAGAGGACTTTATAAAGTTACGAAATAGCAACCAGGACCAAATGAAAGGTGATAAAGAGGTTGAAGTACTAGAAAAATATGTAAACCGAACTGAAGAATTAAAATTTCCTAAAAAATGAAAAAATTAATTATATTCTTGTTATTTGGTTTAATTGGCTGTAATGATTATACCAAGTACATAAATAAAGGAGATGAAATTATTTATAAACTGGAAAATGACTCACTATTCCTACAAACAATAATCGATGGTAATGATTTATACAAAAAATGGAATAACGAGGAATCGGAATGTTTAATGTATTCATCTGAAGAGCTGTCTGTTTATAAAGAAATAATTGAAGGAGAATCTGGTGACTATAAGAATATACATATCCAATATTATAATACAAATGGACAGCTAGTAGGATATAAACGTATATCTTCATTTTTTAATACTTATTGTTATAATGATTTCTTAAAAGAAATTTCTATATACTCGGTAAAAGGCCTAAGGTTAAAAAGAGAATTTCATCAAATATATTCACTTGATGGATCCGTTATCACAGATACCCTAGGATGTGAATTTAATTATAGATTCAATTATCCGATATATTACAAATTTTGTAAGTAGCTAGGTGTTGAAATGGTGTATTCTGCTCATTATTAAATATTCTTCTTATTATATAGATCTGAGTATTATTAATTCCAAACATATAGAGCAAAAACAAATCACATAGGGGGACCTCATTCGACGGTTGCGAGTTATTGCGAAGCAATGACGTAATAAGGCATCATCAGATGCCCGGCGGAGGCCGTGTGAAACGGAAGGCCGGGAGCCGCACCCTGCGTGAGCAGTAGATAAAAGGGAGACTGTGTCGTCCCCCGAAGTGATTTGTTTTTTATTTAGATAGTTTTTCAGAAAAGGAGGGAACTGGGAAATTTCTGTCGGGAAGAGAATAACAAAGGCATTGACAATATCCGTTACAATTTGTTAAATTTGCCAGAGGAGGTGACCTTTAGCAACGGCAACTCCACCAAGTTCTTTTACAGTGCTGAAGGAGAAAAACTGAGGGCAGTACACACAACAGGCGGCACAACTACCCAAGTAGACTACTGCGGCAACATTGTCTACGAAGCCGGAGAGCAGAAATACGTTCTCAACCAGGAAGGCTACTATGACCTTGCAGCAGGCGGTTACCATTACTACCTCAAAGACCATCTGGGTAACAACCGCGTAGTAATAAGCCATAGCGGAGCAGTGGAGCAGACCACCCACTACTACCCGTATGGCGGAACATTTGCCAGTACTTCAAACGGTTCAAATACCCAACCGTACAAATACAACGGCAAGGAGCTAGATGCCCACAACGGCCTCTACTGGTACGACTACGGTGCCCGCCATTATGACCCGGCAATTGCCCGCTGGACTACTCAGGATCCGCTGGCGGATTTATATTACTCGCTCGCACCCTACTCATATTGCGCAAATAATCCTATGAAGTATGTTGATGAGAATGGAGAGTGGATTGCTAACGTGGTTGGCGCTGTATTAGGAGGTGCTGTAGAATATGCTACTCAAGTTGCTGCAAATAAACTGAGTGGTAAAGACTGGGCAGAGAGTTTTACGAATGTAGATGTTGGGGATGTTGCTATTGCAGCGATAGAAGGTGGCATTACAGCTGGAACATCAATCATAAAAAGAACTTCAACAAAAACCGCAGTAGCTGTAGCTTCAAGTTTGATTAGTAACGCCGTTAATGTTGAATATAAAGATGGCATCCAGGCTCCAAGCTTGGCTCCGGCCGATGAATTTGTATTTGACTGTACTGTAGGAGCAGTTTGTCAGACAGTAAAAACTAGTAAGAAGGTTAAGGTAATGCAACCGGGTACCGTTACCAAGCAAAAAGATAAAGTTCTTGAAACTAAAAGAGCAAATGGAGAAGTTGTTGATCCTAAATTAGAAGAAGCAAAAGCGAGAGATAAAATACAAACAGCTAAAGAAGTAAATTCAACAGTCTCAGAACATGTAAATGGTTTGTTAGGTAACGGAACTTATAGCTTTACAAAAGGTGATTATGAAAAACAAAAAAAACAAACACAAAAATAAGGATACACAGTGGTTTAAGTTGAAAAACCTAAGTGGAAGGCAAATAAAAAAGTTTTTAATTGTGGTTTTCTGGATATTTTTCTTTGTCAGATGTATGGAGCATGACTTTAGACGTTTCAGATTAGCTATGAATGGCGAAATTACCTCAGGTATAATATATGAAAAGAAGACCTGGCATAGCAAAGGAGGGTATCGTTATAACTATAAATACAAATTTTATATAGATGGTAACATGCATATAGGAGAGACTGTATATGCAGAAAAGCCGTATAAGGATACACGTATAGGTGACACAATTCCAGTAATGTATTTGCCTAATAATCTTGAGATAACTGATTCCCATAATGCAGTTGCCCGTTCTGGAGGAATGTCCTTGGCAAAACTCTTCAAGTGAAATTTTACTTAAAGAACAGTAGGACTGTACTAAATAACTGTAAGCAAAAGAACAAATCATATAGGGGGACCTCATTCGACGGTTGCGAGTTATTGCGAAGCAATGACGAAGCAGAGGAGACTGTGTCGTCCCCCGAAATGATTTGTTCTTTTATTTATATAGATAGTTTCTCAGAAAAGGAGGGGGACTGGGAATTTTTTGTCGGGAAGAGAATGGCAAAGGCATTAGCAATATAAAATACAATTTGTTAAATTTGCCTGAGGAGGTGACCTTTACCAACGGTAACTCCACCAAGTTCTTTTACAGTGCTGAAGGAGAAAAGCTGAGGGCTGTGCACAAAACCAGTGGCTCAACCACTCAAGTGGACTATTGCGATAACATCATCTATGAGGCAGGAGAGCAGAAATACCTCCTCAACCAGGAAGGTTACTTTGACCTTGCAGCAGGCGGCTACCATTACTACCTCAAGGACCACCTGGGCAACAACCGCGTAGTAATAACCCAAAGCGGAGCAGTAGAGCAGACTACCCACTACTACCCGTATGGCGGAACATTTGCCAGCTCTACAACAGGCCAGCCATACAAATATAACGGCAAGGAGCTAGACATCCACAACGGCCTGAACTGGTACGATTACGGCGCCCGCCATTATGACCCGGCAATTGCCCGTTGGACTACTCAGGATCCGCTGGCGGAGAAGTATTATGGGTGGAATCAGTATAACTACTGTGGGGCTAATCCTATACTCAGGATAGATTCTGAAGGTAAAATTTGGGAAACAGTCTGGGATGCTGCCAGCTTGGCAATGGGAGTTAAAAGCTTTAAGGATAACATTAGCCAAGGAAATTATGCCGCAGCATTTGCAGATGGTGTAGGTATTCTTTTTGATGCTGCGGCAGTTGCAACTCCATTTGTTCCTGGGGGAGTGAGTGCAGCTATATCTGCTGCAAGAATTGTAGATAAGGTTGATGATGTAGTTGATACAGGTAAAGGATTAAAAAATGCTGCTGCTATTGCTGAGGGAAAAGCGTATGGAAGAGAAATGCTACAGCAAGCTAAAGAAAGAGGGGAAAAAGTTGCTGGTGAAATTAGGTTGGTTTTACAGAATGGATCAGGAAATGTAAGTGGTAATAGGACAACTGTTGATCAATTGATAGATAATGGCGATGAAACTTATACTATTGTTGAAACTAAATTAAGAAAAACTACTAAGCTGTCTCCTGGTCAAGAAGCTGCTCAAATACATGTTGAAAAAGGAAATCAAATTTTTGAAGTAAGATCTAATGTCAATGAACTAGGATTAAAAAAGGGTGAAGAGATAGTAGTGACAAAATATATACGAAAAGACAAATATGATAAATAAATATGAATAAGACAGTTAATTTAGTATTAAACAGGCTCATTAATGAGCCTGTTTTCAAAGATTTTAAGATCCGTAAATGTGACGAATGTCTGATCCAAAAGACAATAGATGGATTCAATAAGATTGAGTTTGATGATCATTTCCAAAGTGTTGATCTTAGCAATCATGAATTGGCTTTAGAAATCAGACCTATTTTTGTCAGAAGATTTGATGTTTTATCAAAGTGGTTTGAGAAATATAGCTTTAAGGAGCTAAAAATACAACGCAATAATGGTCAAATATTTAACGGTATTTCAAACGAAGAATTTCTATTCTACAACTCAGGAGAACACTTTGAGGAACAGTATAAAAAACTACGAAATAAAGTAATTGAAAAAGCACAAGTATTTTTTTATGACTATGCAACTCTTGAACAACTTTACCAAAAAGAAGTTTTTACAATTTTGACAGGAGATAAAAAAATGCGTAATGTTGGTGCAGATTGGATATTTGAATACTTGAAACTCACATGGATTGTAGATAGGGTAAATTACAATAAACTAAAAGCTCTAATATTAAAACAAATAGAGTTTATGATGTTTGGAAGAAAATATAAAGAGCCTAATATTGCAAGATACTATGATAGACTAGATGAAATTTTTGCAGATATAGAACAATCATAGATGCGTAATTTAAAAGGGTTATGAATTTTTGACATGAACCCCGAAAGTTCGACAAGAACTTTTGGGGTTTTGTTTATAGGGAAGGGGACAAAGAGAGTATACAATATCAGCTCTGTAAGCCCTCGGTTGCGCATATCCGTAGGCTGATTATACAGCCAATAACGCATACTGTCATTCAGGCTAAACATGTCCTCCTGCTGCTTGAATGATTGATTGCAGGATAGTGCAATCCATTTCACCACTGATGCGCATCATTGTACCAGTGGGGTGCGTAACTCTATGCTTAGTGTTTTACTGGAAAGCTGATTGATCTTACCTTTGGTTCTCTTGCTACATTTGGCCGCAAAAGATGGCATTGGTACAATTTCAGAACTGCCTGCCAACTGAAGGAATGTACCTTCTGTTGAACCTGACATCTCTTCAGCCGCATACTTGGCTTTATATTCGTAGAATTTCCATGGGGCAATCCCTGTCGCCTTCCACTTTTTTGCCGCCATCATTATATTTATTATTTATAAATACAAACTATAAATTACTTGCAACGGGCTGCAAAGGTAATGTTTTTTATTTAACTGGCAAACCTTTTTTAAGAGAATTTTCAATCTTTTTCTACCATTGCAATATACTGATATTCAAATGTTTATTTTTAATAAAATTGCATAAAAATTTGCATGGTTATCAATTTTAATTTATACCTTTGTAGGTATAGAATCATCCTTATTTATGGGCTACTCTAGTCCCCGTCTAATGGCTTAAGTAAGAGATTGCGGAGATATGGACGAATGGCTGAGCCCCAACTATTAGTAATGCAAAATTTCATTCATATAAATTACACATGTGCAAGTTTTTGTCAGATAGCATCATGCTGGGTGCTGTGGCAGCGCCAGCAGAAGTCCCTTCCTACAGGGGGCTGCTTGCTCTTGTGCAATACAATATGGATGGTTACTATGGTGATCTCACATCCATAGTAAATCCTGCTCTAAACAAACTTGGCTATAAGGAATTGGAGCATAGCGTCATATTTGACACTATAAGCCATGAGGATGCTCTTATCTCACGTAGCGCCATTATAAGATTGCCTGAAATCGATGAAAAAGACCCATTACTAAATCTTGTTGTCACTTTGCTCGGCTATGAAAAACATTACACCAAATGCTATTTATCTAAAGCCAACCGAACCACAAGTGCTCAGGAGTTTGTTGAGATTCTGAACATAGTTATTGAAGGAATTCTATTAAGGCTTGAAAGCCTTGCCGGTAAAGTTGGCATTTTAAGCGATGGAGTCATTGATATATTGTGTATGCATTATCTGACAATGATAATGGAGATATCATTACTATGGCACATTAATCTGTTTAAGGAACTCTATCCGGCTCTGATTCCGGTCTTCTCCCGCCAGACAATTAGCAGCAATTGGATTGAAGAGGCCCTTCATAGCTATAAGATTATAGACTGCTGCAATTCAGTAAGGAAATTTATTCAGGAGCGCTACGCCTTCTCTTTACAGAAGGTGTCGGAGGGCAACCCTGATGTGATGTCCGGCACCTTAAAAACGTATGTAGAAGAGGCTTTGGTATTGTACCGAAATTTATCAAAGCTACTTTTGGAGGCAGGTAGTCCGCTAATGCAAGATGAGATTTACTCATGTATGGCAATTATAGAGAACTATCTGTATTTTGCATATAGTGAACATTCTATACCTGGAGGCAATTGGGTAAATATTTTTTCAGATAAACATATATGCATGTCAATTGCAGCCAATCTGGAGAAAAACCACTACTCACCTCGTATCCTATCACAAAGAACAGCCAGAGGGGCGTATGAAAACATTCATTCTTTCCTCAATAATGAGTGTTTCAATTTCTTAAATGACTGTAATAATATTTGCAGCATACCCCGGTTATTAAGAGAATATCTTATCAGCCGCCAAGCAATGTATGCTAATATTTATGACAAGATTCTAGATCCTGTTTACAAAGAAAAGGATGGTACCATTACAGAAAACCTATACTTGAAATATTCTGTAGAAAGGTGCAACAGTATTCTTTCAGAAATGGATTACTTGAACAAAGGCAATAGCAGTGAATATATTTTGGAGAAGAGTGAACTTGGCAAAATGAAGGCTCATTTTTCTGAATTCTGCAAGTTGGGATATGTAAAGACTATATCTGAGGATAAAAAAGTAAAAGTAAACAAGAAAAAGCAACGTTGCCTATATGGTTTCTTCTGCAATATCATTGGCACTACAGAAAACGGAACCTCCGATTGCTATAATTTCCTGGAGACTGTTATCCAAGGTTTTAAAATCTCAAATGAAACCAACTTCAGGAAGAGCAGGGCTGCATATATTGATGCGTATAAAGAACATAAAAATGCCAATATTATTCCATACCTTTAGGCTTCAGGGCATATACCCCACCAACATCCTGTCCTTCCCAAACAGATCCTGCAGTACCTGACAGCCAGTGTAGCCCATCTGCTGCATCATTTGGGCAGTTTCGGCGCCAAAGCGCTCATTGATTTCAAACATCAGGGCGCCGCCGGGGGCAAGTATTCTTCCCGACAGTTGTGCGATTGCACGGTAGAATTTCAACGGATCATTGTCGGGAACAAAGAGGGCCAGATGGGGTTCGTGGTTAAGGACATTCTCCCTCATCTGGGATTTTTCACACTCGCATACATACGGAGGGTTGCTGATGATGAGGTTGAACTCCCCCTCTCCGCACGCTTGCGCTATTTTCTGCTGCGCATCCTCACCCAGGATATCGCATTCAAGGAATTTTACTTTTGCAGGGGTATTGTCTGCGCACTGAATCTGCTGTGTACTGGCTATCTTAAGTGCCTGCTGTGAGATATCGCAAGCGTAAACTTCTGACTGGGGAAGCGCTGCCGCCATGCTCCACGCAATGCAGCCGCTGCCGGTGCAGATATCAAGGATTCTTAAAGGGGCTGCACTCTGAGGCTGCAATGCTGCTGCTTGGGCAAATTCTATTGCCTTGTTCACAAGTTCCTCAGTCTCCGGACGTGGAATAAGCACTCCGGGTGCCACATTGAACTTGTGTCCGCAGAACCACTCAAAGCCCATCACATACTGCAACGGTTCTCCCGTTGCAAGACGCTCTACGCATGAAAGGAGATACTTTTCTGCACCAGGCTGCTGCTGGGTGGGCTGCATCTCTGCTGGGGTCTCCTCCTGGGCACTCTGCACCTCTCCGCACACATCTTTGCGAGACCGCCCCTCCAGCTGGAAAGTATCCAGCTCCGTTGCCGGCTCAACCATATGCTCATACCCCTTGTATCCAACAAGAAGTTCCTTAAGCATACGCACGGCTATTGCCTTGCACTCCTGCTGCGGGTAAAGGGGAGCAAGCTTCTCCTGCGCATAATCTATAAAATTGCGTAAAGTCATTCTATTGTCACAAAAAAACATATAAATGTGACAAAGCCGCTCTTTTTACATGCATTTGTCACAAATACCCCCCAAAACATGACACGCGCATGTTATGCGCATATCTTCAGGAACAAAAGTTACTCATTTCGTGCCCACAGAACCCTTGTCGGGAACGAAACTACACCGTAATGTGCCCACTAGCCCCTCTCAACACCCCGTCTGGAACAAAAACCGCCTCAAACATGCCCACCTACGGTACCTTGGGCACAAAATGCACCCTCAGCGTGCCCGGCAGCTAAAAGCCAGCAACCGAAAACCGAAAAGCCGGAAAACTCACCCTCACCATTATCAGCTAATATTCTCAATCAGAGTATTCACAAACTCCTCCATTGAGATGCCGGCTGCACGTACCTGGGCCGGAACGAGGCTCATAGGGGTCATGCCAGGAACGGTATTGGTCTCAAGGAAGAAAATCTCCCCATCGCGAACAATGTAATCCATCCTCACAAGGCCGCTGCAGCCCATATATTTGTAGATTTTCTCTGTAGTCTGTTGAATGCGGGCAGTAAGCTCCTCAGATATCTGGGCCGGACAAATCTCCTGGCTCTCGCCAAGGTATTTTGCCTCATAATCAAAGAATTCCCTGGTGGTTACAATCTCTGTTACAGGAAGTTTCACCAGTTCCCCACCACGGGCATATATTCCGTTGGTAAGCTCACGGCCTACAATGCTCTCCTCAATTATCACCGAATCATACTCCTTGAACACCAGTTCCACCGCTGCCTCAAGATCCTCCACTTTCTTCACTTTGGTAATGCCAAAGCTGCTGCCGCCGTTGGTTGGCTTTACAAACACAGGCAGCCCTAGCTCAGACACAATCTCCTCAGCACAATATGCTGCCCCTCTGCGGATGAACACATCCTTGGCCATCTTTACCCCTGCATGTTCAATGAAGCGCTTGCATGAGTGTTTGTCGAATGTGATTGCAGAGACATATGCGCTGCAGGTGTTGTACGGCACACCCATCATCTCAAGGTATCCCTGCAGCAGGCCGTTCTCTCCCGGCGTGCCGTGGATCATGATGAATGCCATATCAAACTTCACCTTTACACCCTCATGCACAAAGGAGAAATCACTCTTGTCTACCTGCACAGGTGCGTACGCTCCTGCCGCCACAGTTTCAGCAGGTTTCCCTGCACACAGCGCATCAAGGCATCTCTGCGGCATCTCCTCCTGCACAGCAACCCCATCAGGATTCATCACCAGCCAGTCCACTCCTCTGAGCAGCACCTCATACACATCATATTTCTCCCTGCAGATATTCCGGGAAACATTCCTTCCGCTCTGGATTGAAATTCCTGCCTCCTCAGAGTTACCTCCATATATCAACGCAATCTTTTTCTTCATGTTACTTGCAAATTTTTATCTGAACACCCTTTCTCTTCCCGACAATTCCCTGTCGGGAGGAGAATCTCTCCCTAGAACCCGAAATAGTTCTCTTCCTCTGCAGCCTGCTGCTGGGCAGCCATATCCTCATCACTGCCATCACAGTTGAGGTTGAGGTTAAAGCCCTGCGGAGCTACAAACTGGTCATAAACGGTTACGCCAAGGGTTCCGTCTTCAAGCACCTTCTTCATAAAGATACCCCAGATTGGGAGGGCCATGTTTGAACCGCCACCCAATGCAAGGCTGTTGAAGTGCACCTGTCTGTCCTCTGCTCCTACCCATACACCGGCAGTAAGTTTAGGTGTGTAGCCAATGAACCAGCCGTCGGACTGGTCGTTGGTGGTACCGGTCTTGCCGGCAACCTCTCCCTCACGCATATATTTGCTTCTGATACGGGCTGCAGTACCCTCGTTTACAACACCTTTCATAAGGTTCACCATAAGGTATGCGGTCTGCTCACTTACAGCCTCCTTCCTGCGTGGAGAGAAGGTTGCAAGCACGTTGCCCATCTTGTCCTCAATGCGGGTTACGTATACAGGCTCTGCGTAAACGCCCCTGCCCGGATATGTATTGAATGCAGATACCATCTGGTAAACCGGCACATCTGCAGATCCCACGCACAATGACTCCACCGGATCCAGCCAGCTCTTCACACCCATTGTATGGGCCATATCAACAAGAGCCTTAGGGCCGAACTGTTTCATCAGGAATGCCGAGATATTGTTTGAACTCTTTGTCAAGCCCCATTTGAGGGTTACGGTCTTTCCAATCCACTCATCCTTGTCTGTACTCTTAGGGGTCCAGATATCCTCTCCAATCACAAACGACTGTGGCACATTCACCACTTTGTCGCAAGGGGTATATCCGTTCTGCATTGCCAGTGTATAAAGGAATGGCTTGAAGGTTGAGCCTACCTGCCTCTTGCCCTGTTTAACCTGGTCATATTTGAAATACCTGTAGTTGCCGCTGCCAACATATGCCTTAACATAACCTGTACCAGGCTCCATTGCCATAAAACCGGCTCTCAGGAACGATTTGTAGTATCTGATGGAATCGTTGGGGGTCATCACTGTATCCACATATCCCTTGTCATTCCAGGCAAACACCCTCATAGGTACAGGAGTGTCAAAACTCTTGAGAATCTCCTCATCTGTAGCGTTGTCCTTCTTCAATGAGCGGTAGCGGTCGCTCCACCTGCGGGCCTGCCTCATTATTGACTCAATCACATTCTTTGGAACGTCATTGGCAAAAGGCTTGTTGTTCTTCCAGCGGAGCTCACGGTTGAACTGTTTCTGAAGATCCTTGCCCAAATGCTCTGCAACAGCCTCCTCTGCATACTGCTGCATCTTGGCATTGATTGGGGTATAGATTCTCAAACCGTCCTTGTCAAGGTTGTATTTTGTACCGTCCGGCTTGAGGTTCTTGTTCAGCCAGCCGTATAGAGGATCATCCATCCATGCAGTTGAATCTGCCCTGTAGTCCTCTATATTATTATAGTTCTTCCTCTGCGGCTCCTTGGCATTCATCACACGCTTTATCATGTCGCGGAAATGTGGTGCCAGACCGGAGTTGTGGTCCTGTCGGGAGTAAGAAAGGGTGATTGGAAGGGCTCTGAGGGAATCCCTCTCCTCCTTGGTTATATATCCGTACTTGCACATCTGGCCAATCACGTGGTTGCGGCGTACAAGGGATTTGTCGGGATTACGGACAGGGTTGTAGCGGGTTGGCATGTTCACCATTCCCACAAGGAGGGCACTCTCCTCCACATTAAGTTCAATTGGGAGTTTGCCAAAGAAGGTCTGCGACGCCGCCTTTATACCATATGCGTTGCTGCCAAAGAACACGGTATTCATATACATGCTCAGAATCTCCTGTTTGGTATAGTTCCTCTCAAGTTTCACAGCTGTAATCCACTCCTTGAACTTGTTGGTTCCCAGCACAAAGTATTTTGCTCCCGGGATGCGTGACTTGACTGTATCCCTTGGGAAAAGTGATTTTGCAAGCTGCTGCGAGAGGGTACTTCCTCCACCGCCGGAGGTCCTGTTGCCCATAAGGAAAGATTTCACCACCACGCGGGCCAAGCTCTTGGCATCAATTCCGCTGTGGTTGTAGAAACGGACATCCTCGGTAGCCACAATCGCATCCTTGAGGGGCTGCGAAAGTTCATCAAAAGTTACATACGAACGGTTCTCAATATGGAAGGTGTTTATCACCGTACCGTCTTCAGAAATGATCTGTGTGGCAAGGTTGCTCTTCGGATCCTCCAGCTCCTCAAAAGATGGGATATCTGCAAAAATTCCCACGCAAAGCAGTGCGGCAAGCACCATCAGCACTGGCGAGAAAGCCAAGATCCACAGCCATTTGACAAACCTTTTTCTATTTTTTATTTCCATAACTTTTCTCCCGACAATTTGTTGTATAACATGCAATTTTGGCAAAATTACTAATAAAAATTTGGTTTTTAACCTACTTTATGGCTTACTTTGCAAATTCATGGAAATAAGTATGTAATGGGAGAGAATCTAGTTATTGTGGAGTCGCCTGCAAAGGCAAAGAAAATTGAAAAGTTCCTTGGAAAAGGGTTTACTGTAAAGTCCAGTTTCGGACATATCAGAGACCTTGAGAAGAAAAATCTTGGCATTAATATAAGTGGAGGCTTTGAGCCCAACTATGAGGTTTCATCAGACAAGAAGGCTGTAGTTGAGGAGCTGAAAAAGCTTGCAAAGAATGCACAAATGGTGTGGCTTGCATCCGACCCCGACCGCGAGGGAGAGGCTATTGCATGGCACCTTTTCCACACCCTTGACCTTAAGGAAGAGAATACAAAACGTATTGTTTTCCAAGAGATTACAAAAGATGCAATTCTCAACGCAGTAGAAAATCCGCGCTCTATAGACAACAACCTTGTAATGGCACAGCAGGCACGCCGTGTCCTTGACAGGCTTGTGGGTTTTGAACTTTCTCCTATCCTGTGGAAGAAGGTTGCCCCAAAACTCTCTGCCGGCCGTGTACAGTCTGTTGCAGTAAGGCTTATTGTTGAGAGGGAGAGGGAGATCATGGCTTTTGATTCTACCCCTTATTTCAGGGTAAACGGAGTTTTCCACCCTGCAAGCGCCAAGAAGAGCGTAAAGGTAAACGGAACACTCAATACCAGATTCAATGATGCGCAGCAGGCACTTGCATTCATTGAGAAATGCAACGGTGCGCAGTTTGCCATTGAGAACATTGAGAAGAAGAGCATATCCAGAACACCGGCTCCCCCATTCACAACTTCTGCACTCCAGCAGGAGGCTGCCCGCAAATTGGGTTTCTCGGTTTCACAGACAATGAGGATTGCCCAGAAACTGTATGAGGACGGACTCATTACATATATGCGTACCGATTCCACCAACCTCTCAAACCTTGCAATTGGAACAATCAAGCAGGTAATTACGGAGAATTTTGGTGCAGAATATTCTAAGGTAAGGGCATACAAGACCAAGACCAAAGGGGCACAGGAGGCCCACGAGGCAATCAGGCCTACCTTCCCTGCAAACATGACCATTGAGGGTACAGCTCAGGAGAAGAAACTTTATGAGCTTATCTGGAAAAGGGCAGTGGCAAGCCAGATGGCTGATGCCGAGCTTGAAAAGACAGAGATTACCATTGGAAGCGGCAATATTGCCGAGAAGTTCATCTCACAGGGTGAGCAGGTTGTATTTGACGGCTTCCTCAAATTGTATATAGAGGGGAAGGATGACGAGGAGATGGAGAACGAGACACAGGTTCTCCCTGCACTTGCAGAGAATGAGGCTATGGAGCAGATTGAGATTACCGCTACAGAGCGCTTTACCCAAAAACCTCCACGCTACTCTGAGGCAAGCCTTGTAAAGAAACTTGAGGAGTTGGGCATAGGACGCCCTTCTACATACGCACCTACAATCTCTACAATTACCCAAAAGAGGGGCTATATCCTTATAGACAGCCGCGAGGGTGTTGAGAGGGAGTACACCCAGATTCTCCTTAAAGGGGGCAAGATAACCACCCAAACCAAGAAGGAGATTACCGGTGCTGAGAAAAAGAAACTTTTCCCGCAGGACATTGGAATCCTTGTAACCGATTTCTTGGGCAAGAACTTTGAGAATATCCTGGACTACGGCTTCACCGCAAAAGTTGAGGAGGATTTTGACCAGATTGCAGCCGGCAAGCTTGTATGGAACAAAGTGATTGAGTCATTCTACACCCCTTTCCACGCACAGGTAGACCAGACCCTTCAGGAGAGCACCCACACCAACGCAGAGAGAGTGTTGGGAACAGACCCTGCAACCGGCAAGCCTATGACTGTACGCCTTGGAAAATTTGGTCCCCTTGTACAGAAAGGTTCAAATGATGATCCCGACAAGCAGTTTGCATCACTGCAGAAAGGACAGCTGATTGAGTCAATCACCCTTGAGGAGGCATTGAAGCTGTTTGAGCTTCCACGCACTATAGGCGAGAAGGACGGCAAGGTGATTGTAGCAGCCATTGGACGCTTTGGCCCGTACATCAGACACGACGGCAAGTTCATCTCACTTGGCAAGGACCACGACCCGCGCACGGTTACCCTTGAGACCGCAATCTCCCTTATTGAGGAACATGCCAGGAAGGAGGCGGAGAAGTTTATCGCACACTTTGAGGCAGAGGACATCCAGGTTCTCAACGGACGCTTTGGGGCATACATCAAACATGGCGGAGAAAACTACAAGATTCCTAAGGGAACAGATGCCAAGACCTTGGATGCTGCGGCATGCTTAGAGATTATAAGCAGTTCAAAACCGTCGGGAAGCAAAGCCAAGAAGGCGAAGAAATAAGGATTTACAATATTTTTTATGGCAAGAGGCAGCTGATTTCCAGTTGTCTCTTTTCTTTTTTGTAAAAAATTTTCATATTTTTGTAAGGATTAATAACAAATCGTTACAAAAATGCTTAAACACCAGATTGACGAGATAGACCAGAAGATACTCTCCTTCCTGGTTAAAAATGCCAGAATGCCATTCCTTGAGATTGCAAGGGAGTGCGGCGTATCTGGAGCGGCCATCCATCAGAGAGTAAAGAAAATGGAGAGCCTTGGCATCATCACAGGTTCAAGACTTCTGGTAAAGCCACAGACACTTGGCCTTAATGTATGTGCATTTGTAGAGGTGAGCCTTTCTGAAGCAAACAAATATCCGGAAGTGATAGAATGCCTCAAACAGATATCGGAAGTAGTTGAGTGCCACTTTGTTACAGGCAAGCACTCGCTGTTGCTGAAAATCTATTGCACAAACCACGACCACCTTATGGAGATTCTCATCAATACCATCCAGAACATTCCTGGCGTATTGCAGACAGAGACCATGGTATCATTGGACCAGGCAATTGAAAGGCAGGTTTGGGTAAAAAGCTACCCCAACAAGAAGGGTGGAGCAAAGAAAAAATAGCCTAGAGCTCCCCCTCCATCAATGAAAGGAATATCCTTGCCATGGTAAGATCTTCCGGGGTTGTAAGTTTTATATTAAACCTGCTCCCCTCAGACGTGGCAACCTTATAGCCGCTGCTCTCCACAACTGATGCATCATCTGTAAATGTTGGAGAGTACGGTTTATCATAGCACTCCTTGAGGATTGTAGAGTCAAATACCTGGGGAGTCTGCACAAACATGTACTCGTCACGGTTTACAGTATGGGATCCGTTGGGCATGCCGTCTGTGCCGTAAGTATATTTGCGCATGGATTCTATTGAGGGCATCACAGGTATCACTCCCGCAACATTGTTCCTTGCAAAATCAAAGTTGAACAGCCCCTCAAGCATTTTCTTTGGCACAAAAGGCCTTACGCCGTCATGCACCGCCACCGTAGCCCCTGCGGGGACATACTCCAGCGCATTTTTCACAGAATGGAATCTTGTTATTCCTCCCGACACAATCACATGCCTGAACCACAAGTTGTTGTTGAAACAGTAGTTTCTCCAGTATTCCTTGTACTCCTGCGGCAATGTTACAATTATGTTGGCCTGCGGGTACCACTTCCTGAACATCTCTATAGTACGGAGAAGAACCGGTTTTCCCTCAAGTTCAAGGAATTGCTTTGCAGTGGTTCCGCCCATTCTGCGGCCTACACCGCCGGCTGTAATGATTATGTAAAGATTGCTGGAGTCCATGGTTGCACCCTTTTGGAATTATGTAATCAATTTGCGTACAAATATACCAAAATATAGGCTTATTTTTTGTAATTTTACAATTTGATACTGATAGTTATATCAGTACATTTTAAACACTGATTCATTTGATTTATGGCATTTTCATTTTTGACACAGGAACTGGCTATAGACCTTGGCACAGCCAATACCGTCATCTTCCAGAATGACAAGATTGTATTGGACGAACCGTCAATCGTAGCCATTGACCAACATACAGGCAAACCCATAGCATACGGCCACAAGGCAAGGCTCATGCACGAGAGAACCCACCCCAACATCAAGACTATCCGTCCATTGAAAGACGGCGTGATTGCAGACTTCAACGCTGCGGAGATGATGATCAGGGGATTTGTAAAGATGATAAACAACAAACGCTCAATTTTCAGTCCAAGCCTCAAGATGGTGGTATGTATCCCTTCTGGAAGTACAGAGGTGGAGATAAGGGCGGTACGCGACTCTTCAGAGCATGCAGGCGGAAGGGACGTGTATATCATTTACGAGCCAATGGCTGCAGCTCTTGGTATAGGGCTTGACGTTGAGGCCCCTACCGGCCACATGGTTGTGGACATTGGAGGAGGCACAACCGAGATTGCAGTAATTTCCCTTGGAGGAATTGTGTGCAAGGAGAGCATCAGGGTTGCCGGAGATGTATTTACAGCAGAGATCCAGCAATATATGCGCCAGCAGCACAACATAAAAATTGGTGAGATTACTGCAGAACTGATTAAGATAAATGCAGGTTCTGCCCTTACAGACCTTGAGGATGGTCCTGAGCCATATGTAGTAAAAGGCCCTAACCTTATGACTGCACACCCTGTAGAGGTTTCGGTAAAGCCGCAGGAGATTGCCCATTGTCTCGACAAATCATTGGCCAAGATTGAGGCGGCTGTCCTTTCAGTGCTTGAGCAGACCCCACCTGAGCTTTATTCGGATATTGTAGACAGGGGTATATTCCTGTCGGGAGGAGGTGCAATGATAAGGGGCTTGGACAAAAGGTTGCAGGACAAGATAAACATTCCGTTCCACATTGCTGAAGATCCTCTAAGGGCGGTTGCCAGGGGAACCAGCATTGCCCTCAAGAAAGCGGACAAGCTTACATTCCTTATGAGATAAGAAAAATGAGAATACCTCCTTCATTACTTTTGGGATTGGGGAGGTTTCTCCTTTTTATCCTCCTTGAGGCTGCCTGCATATACATGGTGAGCCACAACGGAATAGTACAGAAATACCGGCTTATAGGGAAACTGCGTCAGGTACAGGGATTTTTCTGGGAGAAGTATGCTTCAATGAAAGAATACTCGTCACTCAGGGAAACCAACGACGCCCTGGCTCAGGAGAACACCCTGCTGCTGAGCCGTCTGTACAACAAGACTGAGGAGAATACCCCCCAACCTGCAGAGATGAAACAGCCATTTGAGTTCATTGGAGCCAAAGTGGTGAGGAACATTGTGGGCACACCCCACAACTACCTTATCATAGACAAAGGTTCCAAAGACGGGATTGGGGAAGATATGGGTGTGATAACACCAGTTGGAGCCATTGGCATCACCAGGGCTGTAAGCGAGAACTACACATATGTACTCTCGTTTCTGAACACATCCCAACAGGTAAGTGCAAAAATTGGCAAGAGCGAAACCTTTGGCCCCCTGAGCTGGGATGCCGCCCATCCGGGAATGGCCATTTTGGAGGAGATACCACAACATCTTGAGATACAGCAGAATGACACCATATACACCAGCGGTTTCTCAGCTTTTTATCCTCCCGACATCCCCATAGGAATTGTAACCGGCTCAAAACTTGTGAATGGAGTGCACCTGAGACTCAACATAAAACTCCTGCAGGATTTCAGAAGCATAAACCACGTTATGGTGGTAAAGAACAACAATAAGGAAGAACTGGAAAAACTGATAAACAGCGTTAAGAAATAATGAACAACATCCTCAAATACATTACACTTGGAGCAATTGTAGTTGTTTGCCAGATATTGGTGAGCGAGTATGTAAATATTTGGGCTGTGTTGTATATTGCCGTTTTTCCCCAATTTGTAATACTTCTCCCTCCTACCATCAACCGGTCTGTTTACCTGCTTATAGCCTTTGCCCTTGGCCTGAGCATAGACCTCTTTGCCGACGGAGTGCTGGGGCTCAATGCCGCAGCCCTTACCGCCATGGCATATATCCGCCCGGCCATCCTCAAATTTACGGTTCCAAAGACCAGTTTTGAGAGCTACGACAACCAGCCCCTCATTCCACGCACAGTGGAGTTGCCAAAACTGGCACTGTTGGACACGCTGCTGCTGGCTGTCTTCTTTACCGTATATGTACTTCTGGATTCGGCAGTCTCATTTTCTGCAGGATACACCCTTCTGAAGATAGTTCTTTGCGTTGCCGCAAACAGCGCAATAACCTTTGCATGCAACATTGTACTGCTTGACAAAATCTTGAGATAGAATGGAGAAAAAGAACATCCTCATATTTGGTGTGCTTGCAGTGGGCCTCATCCTCATAATGCAGCTCTTCAACCTGCAGATACTTAAGAAGGAGTATAAGATTACCGCAGAGAACAACGCATACAAATATGTAACCCGCTATCCGGTAAGGGGTCTTATTCTCGACAGGAACAACAACATCCTTGTGGGCAACAAAAACACATACGACATTATGGTTACCCCCATTGAGGTAAAGGAGTTTGATACCCTTGATTTCTGCTCCATCTTTGGGCTCGACACCCTTGAAGTGAGGGAAAGGTTCAAGGAGTACCGCAAATACCGCAGAAGGATAGGATACCAGTCACTCACATTCCTCAAGCAGGTTTCCAGCATACAATACAGCATATTCATTGAGAAAGCATACAAGTTCAAGGGATTCAGCGCAGTTTCAAGAACCTCCCGCAACTACCCTTTTGCCGCCGGAGCCAACCTGTTCGGCTATGTTACCGAAGCAGACCAGAAGTTCCTCAAGAACAATCCCGGATACAAAAGCGGAGACTATGTGGGTGCCAGCGGACTTGAAAAATCGTATGAACACCTGCTTAAAGGGGAGAAAGGGTACAGCATCCTGCTGCGTGACGTGCACAACAGGATACAGTCGAGTTTTGAGGATGGAGCCTACGACAAGGCAGCCGTTCCCGGGCAGGATATAGTCTCAACCATAGACGGCTATCTGCAGCAGTACGGAGAGGAACTGATGAAGAACAAGGTAGGGAGCCTGGTTGCCATTGAACCTTCAACGGGCGAAATCCTGGCCCTCATCTCCAGCCCCGGAATAGACATAGAGCAGCTGGCCTCAATAAACAAACACTACAAGGAGATTGCCTCAGACCCTTACAAACCCATGTTCAACAGGGCTGTAATGTCATCATACCCTCCGGGCTCTGTATTCAAGCTGGTTAACGGCCTTATAGGACTGCAGGAAGGGGTAATCATCCCAAATACCAGGTACAACTGCAGCATGGGCTACCACTACGGCAACCGCAAGCTGGGATGCCACGCCCATCCGTCACCTACAGACCTCACCCAATCCATCATGATGTCATGCAATGCATATTACTGCTACACCTTCAGGGCCATCCTTGAAAACAGGAAGTATGACAACATTGGAGAGGCTTTCAACAACTGGAAAGAGATGGTAATGAGCTTTGGGTTTGGCCGCAAGCTGGGGAGTGATTTCCCTGCAGAGCTTGGCGGCACATTGCCCTCAACCTCCACATACGACAAGATCCACGGCAAGAACAGATGGAAAGCCAACTCGGTAATTTCCCTCTCCATAGGGCAGGGAGAGATAGGTGCCACACCACTGCACCTGGCCAACTTGGCCGCTACTCTTGCCAACAGGGGATATTACTATATACCGCACCTTGTAAAAGATTCTCCGGGGCATTCCATTGATGCAAGGTTCAAGGAGAAGAACTACACCCTTGTAGATACAACCCACTTCCATAAAGTGATTGAAGGTATGTACCAGGCTGTAAATGCCGCACCGGGGACAGGAGGTACAGCCCGTCTTGCACATGCTCCCGGGCTGGAGATCTGCGGCAAGACCGGTACTGCGCAGAACCCCCACGGAAAGGACAACGCTGTGTTCATCTGCTTTGCCCCAAGGGAGAACCCCAAAATTGCAATTGCAGCATACATAGAGAATGCCGGCTTTGGCGGAACATGGGCCGCCCCTATAGCCTCACTTATGGTTGAGAAGTACCTTACCGGAGAGATAACGAGAAAAGATCTTGAGAAAAGGATGAAGGATGCCAACCTCATCCAATATGTACCAGTAAAAAAGAGAAGATAAGATGGGAGAGTACAGGTTTGGAAAAATAGACATGCCCCTTATGGTGAGCTGGTTGCTGCTGATTTTTATAGGATGGATAAACATCTTCGCCTCCATATATTCAGAGGAGCACAGTTCAATTTTTGACATGAGCCAGAGATATGGCATGCAGTTCATTTGGATTATCACAGCACTGGTACTGGCCGTGTGCATATTGTTTGTATTTAATCCAAAGATATACAGCGTTCTCTCCCCACCAATATACTTCTTTGTATGTGTGCTTCTGGTAGCGGTAATTTTCCTGGGCAAGGAGGTGAACGGCTCAAACTCGTGGTTCAGGTTCGGTCCGGTAAGTTTCCAGCCTGCAGAGATATCCAAGATAAGCACATCGCTATTCCTGGCCCATCTGATGAGCAAATACAGTTTCAAGCTCAGCAGGCCCAGAGACGCCATTTCTGTTGCCCTGGCAATTCTTGTTCCCATGGCCATAATTGTAATGGAGAAGGAGACCGGTTCGGCACTGGTTTACTGCGGATTCATATTCCTCCTTTACAGGGAAGGTCTCAGCGGATGGTTCCTCATATTCGGCATTCTTTCCATAGTTCTGTTCGTGGTCACCCTCGCCGTATCACCACTGGCAGCCCTCATCATATTGTTTGTACTGTCGGGAATAGTGAATGGGATATATACCAGAAGACTGTGGATGCATCTGGCCATCCTGATTCCTGTGGCAACTTTGCTTGGATTCCTCCCTGCCATTATGGATGCTGCTGCACCGGAATTTCCAGTTGAGGTGGAGTATCTGGCCTTGGCACTGATGGCCATTCCTGTTGTATTTTCAATTGTAAAATTCTCGGGAAAAAGGATGAAGCACCTGAAGTTCCTCATTACCGGATTCATCTGTTCAATAATTCTTGTATTCTCCGTACAGTTCATCTTCAACAATATCCTGCAGCACCATCAGAGGGAGAGGATTGAGAACCTGCTGGGAATTAAGGAGGATCTTATGGGTGCCGGATACAACGTGCACCAGTCCAAGATTGCAATCGGTTCCGGAGGATTTACGGGAAAGGGATTCCTCAACGGCACCCAAACAAAGTTCGACTTCGTTCCAGAGCAGAGTACAGACTTCATATTCTGCACTGTAGGTGAAGAGTGGGGTTTTTTAGGATCTGTGCTTGTTGTAGGAATATACATTTTTCTCATAACCAGACTTATTGTAGTCAGTGAACGGCAAAAGGACCGCTTTACACGCATTTATGGTTATTGTGTTGCATGCTGTTTCTTCATGCACTTCTTCATAAATATTGGAATGACCATGGGACTTGTCCCTGTGATAGGAATTCCTTTACCATTGCTGAGCTATGGAGGCTCTTCATTATGGAGCTTTACCATCCTGCTGTTCATATTCATAAAGCTGGATATGGAGAGGTGGAGATATTGAAAAAGGCGTACTGAAAAAGGCAGCCGTCCTATGGACAACTGCCTTATACTTTAATGCACTATTGCACTTTTATCTTACCTTTCCCAAAATCAGACAAGAGTTGTGGCCACCAAAACCGAAGGTGTTGTTCATTGCCACTTTTACCTCCCTGTGCTGAGCCTGGTTCAATGTGAGGTTCAGTTTGTAGTCTATCTCCGGATCCTCTTCCTTGAAGTTGATTGTTGGAGGAATGATGCCGTTGCAGATTGCATCTATGCAAGCCATAGTCTCAATTGCTCCTGCAGCACCCAAAAGGTGTCCGGTCATGGATTTGGTAGAACTGATGTTGAGCTTGTACGCGTGCTCTCCAAACACTTCCTTAACCGCCTTAAGTTCTGCCTTGTCTCCCAGAGGAGTTGATGTTCCATGAACATTGATATAGTCCACATCCTCAGGTTTCAGGCCTGCCTCAGCAAGAGCCAGCCTCATTGCCTCAATGGCACCTTCCCCCTCCGGATGAGGAGCTGTAATATGGTGGGCATCAGCCGACATGCCTGTTCCGTACACCTCCGCATAGATCTTTGCACCACGCGCCACAGCATGCTCATACTCCTCAAAAACAAGGATACCGCAGCCCTCTCCAATAACAAAACCGTCTCTGGTTACGTCGAATGGTCTGCTGGCAGTAGCATACTCCTCATTGTTTGTAGATAGAGCCTGTGCCGAGTTGAATCCGCCTACACTTGCAATTGTAACACCGGCCTCTGAGCCTCCTGTTACAATCAAGTCGGCTTTGTTCAACCTGATCATATCAAAAGCATTGGACATTGCATGGGCAGAAGATGCACACGCAGAAACTGTCGTATAGTTGGGACCCATGAATCCATATTTGATGGAAATAAGTCCTGCTATGATATCAGGAATCATCTTAGGAATAAGAAAAGGGTTAAAGCGAGGAACTTTACCTCCCTCGCTGTAACCCATAACCTCGTCAGTAAGTGTCTCTATTCCACCTATTCCTGAACCAACTATTACTCCAACACGCTTACGGTTGATCTTCTCAAGATCAAGTTTGCAGTCTGCTATAGCCTGATCGGCTGCAACCTGTGCAAACTGTGCAAAGCGGTCCATCTTTCTGGCCTCCTTGCGGTCAATTCCGTAATCTGCCGGATTGAAATTCTTTACCTCACAAGCGAATCTGGTCTTAAAAAGTGATGCATCAAACCTGGTGATAGGTGCTGCGCCGCTGACTCCATTGTTCAGATTGTTGAAATACTCCTCTACACTGTTACCTAGCGGATTGACAGTACCCAATCCGGTAATGACAACTCTTCTCAACTCCATGAATTCTCTTAAGATAAATTATTTCTGGTTAGCCTCAATATATGAGATTGCATCTCCTACTGTTGCAATTTTCTCTGCAGCCTCATCAGGGATTGAAATCTCGAAAGCTTTCTCGAACTCCATGATAAGCTCTACTGTGTCAAGTGAATCAGCTCCTAAATCTTTAGTAAAGCTAGCCTCTGGTGTAACCTCAGCTGCATCAACGCCCAATTTGTCAACGATGATTTCCTTAACTTTAGAAGTAATATCTGCCATGATTTTAAATAATTAGTTAATAAAATAAGTTTATAATTTTAGTTGTTTTTACCTAACTACAAAGTACAAAGGTAATAAAAAAATTAAAAATTGGTTATTTTTGCGCACATAAACGAGAAAACTGATGGACAATATTGCTGTATTCGCCTCTGGGAGCGGTTCCAACGCGGAAAATATCATAAGACATTTTAACGGGGGCAACAGTGCCTCAGTAAAACTTGTGGTATGCAACAAAGAAAACGCCCAAGTTCTGGAAAGGGCTGCAAATCTTGGAGTTCCGTCAGTTGTACTACCAAGGGAAGAGCTCACCTGCGCAGATCCGCAGAGGCTGTTGACCCTGCTTGAAGAGAACGGCATCAGCCTGATTGTACTTGCAGGCTATCTTCTTAAGATACCCGAGGCCCTCACCACCAGATTTAAGGAAAGAATCATAAACATCCACCCCGCCCTACTCCCAAAATTCGGTGGCAAAGGGATGTACGGCATGAATGTGCACAGGGCAGTAATTGAAGCCGGAGAGGCAGAATCAGGCATAACCATACACCTTGTGGATGCCGTATACGACAACGGCAAGATCCTCTTTCAGGCAACCTGTCCGGTAATCCCGACAGATACCCCCGAGTCTCTTGCCGCAAAAATCCATGCCCTTGAAAAGGAGCATTTTCCTGCCGTTATTGAAGAATATCTCAAGCGCTAGGCTGCAATTTTCTTCCTGTTTTTCCTTTTGGCCTTGAACTCCTCAAAGCCCTCTCCATAAACACCCATTACGGTAGATACTGTAAAGAAAGACTTGTTGTCAATCTCCTTTACTGCTGCCATAACCTCATACATCTTGTCCTTGCGGGTAACCACCATTATCATCATGCTGTTGGACTTCTTATACCAGCCCAAAGCATTGATGGCAGTAACACCCTTATCCATCTCAAAACAGAGCCTGTTGGCTATCTCCTCGTACTTGCTGCTTATGATTAGCATCTGCACAGACTGCTTGCTTCCGGTAAGGAGCTGGTCAACCGTATATGAGAACGCCACGGTAACCACATATCCGTATACAATGTCCTGGAGGGATTTGTCGGGAAGAAAGAGGACTGAAGAGATAATGAGGAAATCAGACACCATAAATACCCTGCCCGGAGAAACCTCCCTGTATTTGTTTATTACAAGGGCAATGATATCTATGCCTCCCGTGCTTCCTCCCTGGGTGAATACCAATGCTATACCGCACGCACTCATGGCTCCACCAACTATTGAATTGATGAGGTTGTCATCAATATTGGAAACCCAAGGGATCATAGGGAAGAACTCAAAATACAAGGTACTTACAAGAATACAGTAAATTGTCTTGAACCCGAATCCTTTACCCATTATTATGGTACCCGCAATAAGGAGCACCGCATTGAGAATAAGATATGTATAGGAGATATGCCATCCGAATGCAAAATTGAGGATGGTAGACATACCTGTTACTCCGCCCGCCGTAATTCCGTTTGGAATAAGGAAGGCTGTCCAGGAAAAGACATACAGTGCAAGGGCTACCGCCATTACACTGTACTCTTTTATTGTTTTGAACATTTTATGGTTCATATGTTACTTATTGAAGGTTTCAACAGCATTCTCAAGGAATTTTTTGAACGCATCCTTGTCAAGGTCATAACCTCTTGGCTCAACCACCTGATTGCCCTGAGCATCTGTAATGATATAGTAAGGCATTGCATTCACCTTGTATTTCTCCATGATGAAGTTGGTGTTTATCTTGCCAAGGCTCTTGAGCACCTTGCCGTTTGGAAGGGTTACCCAATCAGACTCTGCCACCTCGGTCTTTACATCTCCGTAAATGGAAACAAACACAAACTTGTTGTTGAGGATTTCCTTAATCTGTGGATCCGAGAACACCCTGCTCTCCATCTCCCTGCAGTTTACACAAGCAGCACCTGTAAAATCAATGAATACCGGCTTGCCTGCAGTTTTTGAATACTCCAATGCCTCCTGCAAATCAAAGAATCCAGGGATGCCGTCTATGTGTTTCAATCCCATATCTGTAAATTTCTTTGCAGGATAAGGGTTGTTGTGATGGTCTGCTGCACCAACCTGCTGCATCACCACATTCTGTTTTGAAAGGTTGAAATCCATGCTCTCAATTGGAGGAAGATATCCGCTCAACGCCTTCAAAGGTGCTCCCCACATACCAGGAATCATATAAACCACAAATGAGAACACTGCAATTGCAAGGAAAAGTCTCTTAACTGAAATATGGTCCTCCGGAGTATCGTGCGCAAAACGCAACTTGCCCAACAAGTATAGGCCCAATAGTGAGAACACCACAATCCAGATTGCAAGGTAAACCTCACGGTCAAGCAAGTTCCACTGGTATACCTGGTCTGCAACGCTTAGGAATTTCAATCCCAAAGCAACCTCAATGAAACCAAGTACAACCTTAACCGAGTTCAACCAGCCGCCGCTCTTAGGAAGGTCCTTAAGCAATGAAGGGGCAAATGCGAACACTGTAAATGGAAGTGCGAACGCAGCCGAGAATGCAAACATTGTAATGATAGGCTCCCAGATCTCACCCTGGGTGCTCTTGATAAGCACTGAGCTCACAATAGGACCTGTACATGAGAATGAAACCAATACCAATGTAAGTGCCATGAAGAATACACCTACAAGGCCACCCTTGTCACTCTTTGCATCTGTCTTGTTCACCATCCAGCTTGGCATTGTAATCTCAAATGCGCCAAAGAAGCTGGCAGCAAACACCATGAAGATGATGAAGAAGATAATGTTTGGAATCCAGTGTGTAGCCAGCCAGTTGAAGATATCTGCTGTAACTGCGTCACCGCCCAAGATATAGGTAAGAAGGATGATTACAGCAATTGGAACTGTATAAAGGGCTACAATGAAGAAACCGTATAGGGAAGCATACAACTTGCCTTTTCCATCCTTGCTCTTTATGAAGAAGGATACTGTCATAGGAACCATCGGGAATACACAAGGGGTAAGCAATGCTACAAAGCCCCATGCAATGGCCTCAAGGATAACAGCCCAAATAGACTTGCCGCCCTCTTTTTTCACAGGGGCAACTTTCTCATCAGCCGCAGCCACAACGGCCCCCTCAGCAGCAGGAAGTTTTACGGTAATCTCCTCATCTGTTGGAGGGAGACATGCGCCATTATTGCAGGTCTGCCACTCAATGGTAAGTTTTGCAACTGGAGCCTCTCCGGTAACCTCAACCTTCTGTGCAACCTGCACACCAGACTCACAGGTACCAATCTCCATCTTGAAGTTCTCGTCATAAGCCCTGTGGCTCTCTGTCTTGAGGTACGCCTCACCAACAGCCTTCACCTCCTTGCCTGCAACAACAACCGAAGTTGCAATAGGACCGTCTGTATAAGGGCCAAGGTCATAAATGTGCCAATCACCTGAAATCTCGCCAGTAAGGACAATCTCATAAAGGTTTCCGGAAAGTTTCTCAACTTTGCTGCTCCATGAAACCGGATTCTCCCCCATCTGGGCAAAAGCAACGCAACCCACAAGCAGGGCTACGGTGGAAAGAAATAATTTTTTGAACATCTATAATCTATTTTAATTTAATCAGTTAAGGGAGCAAAAATAATAAATTCCTGCTATTTCCTATTATGTCTGCGTGGTAATTTCTGTTTGGCCGCCTTATTTATGGCCTTAACCACAACCTCCTCCATTGGATAATATGCATCGGGATAAGGATGGCAATGGTCTTTTGAAAGCCCTTCCTTTAGGGCACCCTTCTCATCCGACATGAAAGAATGGTAATCTACATATTCAAATCCCTGCTCTGCAGCATACTTCCTTATCATGCCGTTAAGCTCAATCACCAGCGGCGCCGGCTTAAGATCCTTTCTCCACACAAAATAGTCTGCCGGAAGAACCGAACACAGCACAGGAACAATTCCGTTGGCACGTGCAATGTCACACATGGAGATGATATTTCCCATAATGTTTTCCAAAGAGATGTATCCGCTGTTGCGGGCAATGTCATTTATTCCCGACAGGATAACAACCACTTTAGGATTCAGCGCCACAACATCATTGTGGAACCTTGCCAACATCTGGTAAGTTGTCTGTCCGCTGATACCTCTGGCCGCATAATTGTTCTTCTGGAAAAACTCCGGATGAAACTTGAGCCAATTCTCTGTAATGGAGTTTCCCATAAACACCGCCTTGGGTGCAACGGTTACAGTATCATTTGCTGGAGCATAACGGCTGTACAAAGCCCAATCCTTGTCCTTGTCATTTTTCTGGGCAAGAAGCGCAGTGGTGAATACCATGGCCACAGCCAAAAGGAAAAATCTTTTCATATCTCTAAATAAATTTAATTGCCGACAAAGTTGCAAAGTTACGAAAAAGAGTGTAATGTTTTCTGAACAGGATATAAAAAGAAAAAGCCCCAGATTTCTCTGAGGCTTTTGGAGCGGAAAACGAGGCTCGAACTCGCGACCCCAACCTTGGCAAGGTTGTGCTCTACCAACTGAGCTATTTCCGCGTTTCTGTTTTGCGATTGCAAAGGTAGTAACTTTTTTTAAACCTCCAAAATTTTTTTACATTTTTTTGAAAAAATTTCAATTTTTTCCGGTTTTTGCCACTTTTTTGCCCTTTTCAACCGCAAAAACAGCTTAAATTACCGTTTCAAACTCTCTCAAGAACCTTACATCGTTCTCAAAATAGTGGCGCAAATCCTTAACCTGCCACTTTAGCATTGCAATTCTCTCCACACCCATTCCAAATGCAAAGCCTGAATACTCCTTTGAATCTATGCCTGAAGCCTCAAGAACATTAGGGTCTACCATACCGCAGCCCATGATCTCAAGCCAGCCTGTTCCTTTACAAATGTTACAGCCTTTACCTTTACAGATATTGCAGCTTACATCCACCTCGGCACTTGGCTCGGTGAACGGGAAGTATGAAGGACGCAACCTTATCTGGGTCTCCTCACCAAACATCTCCTTGGCAAAAAGCAATACCGCCTGCTTAAGATCTGCAAAAGATACATTCTTATCTATATAAAGACCCTCAACCTGGTGGAAGATACAGTGCGCACGTGCAGAGATAGCCTCATTTCTGAACACACGGCCAGGACAAACGATTCTGATTGGAAGAGGCATCTTTTCCATACTTCTTACCTGAACAGAACTTGTATGGGTTCTCAGCAGGATAGGGTTGTCTCCGCCGGCAGAGATAAAGAAAGTATCCTGCATATCCCTTGCAGGGTGCTCAGGAGGGAAGTTCAAGGCACCAAATACATGCCAGTCATCCTCAATCTCCGGACCCTCAGACACTGCATATCCGAACTTGCTGAAAATTGAGATAATCTCCTCTCTTGTTACAGATATGGGGTGTCTTGTACCCAAATCATATTTGTCTCCAGGTTTTGTACAATCAAATGAAGGAGCGTCAGAGCCGCCCATCTCCTCAACTTTCTGCCTCAACTCCTCAATCTTCTCTGCAGCTTTTGTCTTAAGAACGTTCAGCTTCTGGCCAAACTCCCTCTTCTGCTCTGCAGGGACATTTCTGAACTCATCAAAAAGGGCAGTAATCTCTCCTTTCTTTCCAAGAAGCTTAACCCTTATTTCCTCAACCTCCTGCAGCTTTCCAGCTGTTAGGGAGTCTATCTTATTTAGCAAATCATCTATTTTCTGCTGCATATCAAACAAATTAAGGTTGCAAATCTACAGAAAAATATCCGTTTATTCTATAACTTTTATCAAAGTAATGCTGTTTGGAAACAACTTGCAGTCCCATTCCCGTTTTCCGGATATCGGGCCGGTGACTCAAAAGTTGCCAATATGAATGAGCAACCCCCATTAGAGAGTATTCTAACGGGGGTGCTTGTACTTTTAGAAGGGCTTTTGAGTCACCCTCATCAACTCACGTGGGTCTCTGAGTGAGAACCGAGGTGTTTCTTTTCCAGAACCTCATAATCTTTGGATATATTATGTTCATGCTGGCCGCAAACGCAGCATGTATAATTGTTTTTATACACAGTTACATTATAGTGGACATTGTAATCGTTATACAGACTTGTTGTAGTGGTCTGCTGATGATCCTGTATATTCTCCTTCCAGGTCTCTTTCCTTCCATCTGAATAAGTCTTGGTCTTCTGTGTCCATGTCTGCCAGCGAATGGTCTGCTTGTCCAATACCCTGTCGAACTTCTTCTCCTTGTTCCACTCCTTATATTCATGGTCATAAACGGTATCCACAAATTCCATGGTCTCTATATTGCGGCACTTGATGCACCTTCCGCTTGGCGCTGATGAAGCTACAGGAGAACTCGCAAATCCAAAGATGAACAACGCCACAAAAGGGAGCAGAAGCAGGAATAGCCACATGATGCCCCACCCTACAAGAAGCGCACCCCATAAATATGCGCACACAATAGTAAGGACAAGCATTGTAACATACAGAGTCCTATTGCCTAAAGGATAAAGCACCTTAGGGAAATGCATCAGCAAGGCTAGCACCAGAACCGGAACCATAGGAGTGGCATACAGCCATATAGCCACAAACAGAAGATATATAACGAATACCAGCAGCCCCAGAATCTTTCTAAGCAACGAAGGATTTCCCTTGGCCTGAGGCCACATCTCATATGTTGTTCCACGTATCAGGCTATGGAGCAACGGATTGTCAACTGTTGCCCCAACCAGCGGCATTATCTTTAGGAAGAACTTGGCCCTCTTTCTGGAATCTTCGTTAACATAAGACTTGGCTTCGCCCGACTCATCATAAACTACTGTAGGCGCATATCTCATTCCATCAGATGTATCAAGGACATACATTGGATAAAATGCATATGTCTGCTTGCCTTTTTTTAAGATATATCGTGCCGGAACCAGCCTGCTGTCATTATTCTCCAGTGTTGAGCCTATATATTTTCTCTCAAACTTGGACTTGGATATATATGAACTGTATGTATTGGTGCTCAAATATTTAAAATTCCATGAATCGGGCCACTGCGGATAGATATCATCGCAAGAGAGTTTCTTCTTTGAACCGTCCTCCAGCTCACACACCATCTTGCTCCCGTCGTATTCTGTCATTTTAACAGGAACAAGCCTTTTCTTCCCTTTCAGCTGGGCCTTATATTCAAGGTTAAAATCAGTGCAATAGATATAACCTCTGGAACCGTCTTCAAGCTCCACCCAGAGCCTTTCAGGTTCTGTCATAGATCCCTTTCGCGCACCCAGGATCGTGATTTCATGACCCTTTTTCACCTTGACTTCAAAGTTCTCATTGTTTACCCTTCCGCGCAACGTTGCAGCCTTTTCAAGCTTCACTTTATCCGGTCCTGAAGGCAAGCTGTTATCATTGGAGATCCAGTTGGCCAGATGCATTCCAACTATAACTGCAAGCAGGATAAAGCAGGCATAAAAATGAACCTTTGCCGCTTTTGAACAGAATCTTGTTTTCATAGCAATATAGTTTAGTAAGTTAATAGCAAGTCCGTTGCATCATGTTGCCCCCTTATAGGCTTTTTCTGCGTACCGGCATGGTCATGCAGCGGGCACCGCCACCGCCTCTAGGGAGCTCGCTTCCCTCAATGGTGATAACACATTTGGCATAATCTGCAGCATCCTTGTTGTCGCGGATAATATCCCAAGCAGGAATAATCTCAAACCCGTGTTTTGCAAGTTCCCCAAGGGTGTTTACATTTCGCGAATATGAAAGGAGTTTTCCTGGCGCTATGGCAAAGAAGTTTGCACCGCTGTGCCACTGCTCCCTCTCCTGGTTCCATTCATCGGAACTTCCGCCGCACGCTACCGGCTCAAGGTCCATTCCAAGCTCCCGGAGGGCGTGAAGGATTGTTGGGATGCTCCTGATTTTTGAGACCTTTCCATCCTGTATGGTTATATGCACTGTCTGGTACTGGTTGTCGCGGAGGACAAGGGGTTCGTAGACCATACATTTATCCCTGTCGAGAAGAGTGAAAACCATATCAAGATGGATGAAAGACTCCGGCTGCGACGGGAGCTGCTGCACAATGATGTGCCTTGTCCCCTGAGTATGCTCCCTGCAGAGCCTTGCAATGAGCATATCTATTCCTCTGGTGCTGGTACGGCAACCGTTGCCTATTATGAGGATGTCCTCCCTTGCTACAAGAATATCGCCACCCTCCATGTAAATGTCATTGCAGCCGGGCTGGAACTCATGGGCATTTATGATGCCGCCGCTGAATGCCCCGGACCCTTTGAAGATTGCCTCCATAATCAATGACTCCCTCATCCTCACCTTGTTGGCCATACGGCAGATAAGGGCATTATTCCCGATAGTTACAGATGCATCCCTGGTAAAATAGAAGTTGTACAATGGATACAACGCATAATATTCATCACTAAGGAATGCAGTAAGGGTGTTTTTCCTGGCAGGGACACCTTCAATAAGGGCTTTTGCCAATTCCGCCGACGGCATTGCCATCAGCTGTTCATAATACTCCAGCGCCCCTTCGCTTTCGCACACTTTCTTTATGAGCATCTCCCTCTGGCTGTAGTTGGCAAGCACCTGCTCAAGCAGGTCCGTTACCTGGAAGGTTCGGGTATATTTCCCCAGCACCCCCTGCAGCTGGTCATATTCGGTTTTTGCTATTGAGAGGTTGAGTATATCACTGTAAAGTGCCCTCTGGGCTGTTCCGGGGGTCATGTTCTCCACCTCCGCTCCTGGAGTATGGAGGATTACCCCCTCCAGTTCCCCAATTTCACTCTGTATATTAAGGCTCAATATCTCCGCCATGTTATGCTGTCTTTATATGATAGGTTACTGATATTTGTTGAATTCGTTTACTGTAAGGTCTGTAATCACATTCTTGAACCTCACGTTGTCCCTTGGGCAGATAAGGAGAACATCATCCGTATTTATCACCATGAAATTCTCCAGCCCTTTCACCACCACAAGCTTGTCATCTTCGTTGGACACTATGATGGATCCCCGCACTTTGTCTATCATGCTGTCTCCTACGCTCATCAGGTTGCCGTCCTCATCTTTCTGGCCAAGATGGTAGAGGGCATCCCAGGTACCTACATCGCTCCATCCGAACGATGTCTCAAACACCCAGCTGCAGCTGGTCTTCTCCATCACTCCGTAATCAATTGAGATGCCGTTGCACCCCTCGTAAATTCCCTTTATGAGCTCCTCCTCCTTTTCTGTGTAGTAGAATGGGACAATGTCCTTGAACTGGTTGGCAATGTCGGGAAGATATTTCTCAAGTTCCCGGGCAATGGTTCTGATATTCCAGATGAAGATGCCAGAGTTCCACAAAAATTCCCCGCTCTGGAGGAACACCTTTGCCAGCTCCTTATCGGGTTTTTCAGTGAAAGTCTTTACGCTGAACACCTTTTTACCCTCCACCTGCTTGATTTTGGCAGGGTTTACCTGAATGTATCCGTATCCAGTTTCAGGGCGGGTAGGCTTGATGCCCAAAGTGAGCAGTTCATCGTTGCCCTGCGCATGGTTCAAGGCTGCCTGCACAGTATTGAGGAACACCTCTTCATCCAGGATGAGATGGTCCGATGGGGCCACCACCACTGTTGCATCGGGATTTTTCTTCTGCAATTTGTAGGTTGCATATGCTATACATGGGGCAGTATTGCGCCTGTGCGGCTCCAGGAGGATATTTTCCGGCAGCATCTGCGGCAACTGCTCCTTTACCAGTTCCTCATACTGGGCGCTTGTAACAACCAATATGTTCTCCGCAGGTATAATCTTGGCAAACCTATTGTATGTCTGCTGCAGGAACGAAATTCCTGTTCCAAAGAAATCCAGAAACTGCTTTGGCTTGTCATTTCTGCTTACAGGCCAGAAACGGCTTCCCACGCCCCCGGCCATGATGATACAATAATTGTTCTCTCTTCCCATATCTGTTTTATATTTTACCAAGTGGGGGCAAATGCCTCCCTTACATATTCAACTTTAAACAACTCCCCGTTGAAAAGGATTGAGACCACATCAAAAACTACCTCCTTCCCCTTTATCCTGCTCCGGTTGGCCGCCACATACCCCTTTGCCGCCTGTATGGTTTTCCACCTCTTTACATGGTCTACGCTCTCCAACGGATCAATCTGCGCCGGAACGCTCCTGCTGCGCACCTCCACTATCCGTATGAACCCCTCCTCCTCCATTACCAGATCCAGCTCCTTATGCCCGCTACGCCAATTCCGCTCCAGCAGTTTCATCCCTTTCTGCAAAAGATATTCCAAGGCCACGTCCTCTCCCCTTTTGCCCAAATCCTGTCTGTTTTTGCACCACAAATCCTCCATTTTCCCAGTCCTTTTCACAAAGGACCAAGTTACTAAAACTTCCCTCGCAAAGCAAATTTACTTTGTTACGTCGTCTTTTTGTACATTTGCCTCATCCTGAGGCAAATAGAAAACAAGGGATGCTGCAGAAGGCAGCACCCCTGTTTTCCAACTCTTTGTGGGACAAAGAGTTGTACAAAAAGACGACGTTACTTTAAAATTACCAGCAACGCTCCCTTGGGGAGCTTGTCACCCGCCTTAACCTCAACGCTTTCTACAACAGCATCAAAAGGGGAAACAATTACGTTTTTCATCTTCATTGCCTCGTATATCATAAGCTTGGAGCCCTTTCTCACCTTGTCGCCTGGCTTTACAAGCACCTCGGTTACCGAACCGGGGATGATTGACCTCACCTGAGAAGGATTGGGCGCCTCCCACTTTTTCCTCTCAATAAACTTGCGGGTGTAACGGGTCTTGTACACGCGGCCGCACTCGTGGATCTGGATTTTGTCGGTGAAGAGGTTGGGGTCATTGGACATGAGCACAGCATCGCCCAAGTCTGCACTTATAGATTTTATCTCGTTCATAACTTAAGCCTCCTCTGCTGTTAGAATGGTGGAATGCCGTGCTTCTTGGCTGGTCTCTTGAGTGTCTTGTTGCCAGAAATGTTCAAGGCATGCAAAATGAACTTGCGGGTATCCTGTGGAGTTATCACAGAATCAATGTATCCCTTGGCTGCTGCCACATACGGGTTGGCAAACTTGTCCTTATACTCCTGAACTTTAAGTTTACGCATCTCGTCGGGATTCTCAGCCTCCATAATCTCCTTGCGGAAGATGATGTTTGCGGCTCCCTCAGGTCCCATAACGGCAATCTCTGCGGTAGGCCATGCAAAGACAAAGTCTGCACGCAGATGTCGGGAGTTCATTGCAATATATCCTCCTCCATAGGCCTTGCGAAGGATGATGGTAATTTTTGGAACAGATGCCTCGGAATATGCATACAACAATTTGGCACCGTGGCGGATAACTCCGGCATGCTCCTGATCAACTCCCGGAAGGTAGCCGGGCATATCCTCAAGAGTTACGATAGGGATCTCAAAGGCATCGCAATAGCGGATAAAGCGGGCCGCCTTGTCTGAAGAATCGCAATCAAGCACACCTGCAAGATAAAGCGGCTGGTTTGCCACAAATCCCACTGTGCGGCCGTCCATGCGTCCGTAGCCAATGACAATGTTCTGGGCCCACATCTCCTGAATCTCAATGAAATCCGAGTCATCTGTAAGCGACCTTATCACATCCCTCACATCGTATGGAGTGGTAGGGTCTACCGGAACAATCTTGTCAATCTTGTACTTTTTAAGAGGCGATCCCCCTTTAACAGGCACAGGCTTCTCTGCGTTATGGGCAGGAATGAAACTCAAAAGTTTCTTTATCTGGCCAAAGCACTCCTCCTCGCTCTCTGCAAAGAAATGGGCGTTTCCGGTAGTCTCGCAATGCACACGGGCACCTCCAAGAGACTCCATATCAATCTCCTCTCCAAGCACCGATTTGATAACCTCCGGACCGGTAATGAACATCTTGGAAATCTTGTCAACCACAAACACGTAATCTGTAAGGGCAGGGGAATATACGGCACCGCCTGCACAAGGGCCCAAAATCACCGAAATCTGCGGAATTACACCACTGGCCATGGTATTTCTGAAGAAAATCTCACCATAGCCGGCCAGAGAGTTCACACCCTCCTGAATACGGGCTCCACCGGAATCATTAATCCCGATAAGGGGTATCCTCATTCTCAGCGCATAATCCATTATCTTGGTGATTTTCCTTGCATGCATCGATCCGAGCGAGCCGCCTGCAACAGTGAAATCCTGGGCATAAATTGCAACAGGCTTTCCGTTGATGGTACCGGTTCCTATAACTACACCATCACCGGCAAGGCTCTTGTTCTCCATACCAAATTCCCTGGCGTCGTGCTCTATAAAAAGATCGTATTCATAAAACGACCCTTCATCAAGGAGCTTGCCTATCCTGTCCCTTGCAGGAAGCTTGCCCATAGCTATCTGTTTAGCAATGGCTTTATCTCCTCCTCCCTGCAAAACACGGGCTGTCCTCTCCTGAAGTTCAGAAATTTTTTTGCTTAATAAACTCATAATTTTGTAGGTTTGGTTTTTACAAAAATAATCATATATTTGTAAACTCCTAACAAATTGGAAATAATTACACTTTAAATACAAAAACATGTCACTAACATTCACTGACAGACACATTGGCCCTAGAGACTCCCAAATTGAGGAGATGCTCAAGGTATTGAATGTCCAAACTTTGGACGAACTGACAAAACAGACTGTTCCTTCAGACATCCTTCTGGAGGAGGAGCTTAAACTTACACCAGCCGTATCCGAGAGCCAGTATCTGGCTAATCTTAAAAAGATGGTTTCAAAGAACAGACCGTTCAGAAGCCTTATTGGAATGGGCAATTACGGCACAGGAACCCTTCCGGTAATTACCAGAAACATATTTGAGAACCCTTGCTGGTACACCTCATACACCCCATACCAGGCTGAGATAAGCCAGGGCCGCCTTGAGGCTCTTCTTATTTTCCAGACCATGATCAGTAGCCTTACCGGCTTCCCTCTTTCAAACTGCTCTATGCTTGACGACGCACAGGCTGCAGGAGAGGCAATGAGAATGATGTTTGAGGTAAGAAGCAGAGATGCTGTAAAAGCAGGCAAGAACGTTGTATTTGTAGACGAGAACATCTTCCCACAGGTACTTTCTGTTCTTCAGACCCGTGCAGCAGGTCTTGGCATTGAGATCCAGCTTGGAGACTATAAAACTGCAGAACTTAGCGAGAAATGCTACGGTGCAATGGTTCAGTACCCTGCAGCAAACGGTGAGGTACGCGATTACGCCGCATTCTGTGAGAAAGTGCACGCAGCAGGCGGACTTGTAACTGCATACTGCGATCTTCTTTCACTTGCAGTACTTAAAGAGCCTGCAGCATGGGGCGCAGACTGCGCAGTAGGTTCTGCACAAAGATTCGGTTTGCCTATGGGCTTTGGCGGTCCTACCGCAGGTTTCATGGCAACCAAAGACACCTACAAGAGACAGATCCCCGGACGTATCATTGGTGTATCAGTTGACCGTTTGGGCAACAGCGCAGTAAGACTTGCACTGCAGACCCGCGAGCAGCACATCAAGAGAGAGAAAGCAACCTCAAACGTATGTACCGCAACTGCCCTTATGGCAACCATGAGCGGAATGTACGCAGTATACCACGGACCACAGGGAATCAAATCAATTGCACAGAAAGTTTCCCACTACGCACACGCAGTGGCAGGCCTTCTTAAAGCAAAAGGATACACCCTTGCAACAGAGAACTTCTTTGACACAATTGAGGTAAAAGGTGTAAACGCAGCAGAACTCAAACAGAGAGCGGAATTGGACGGCATCAACTTCTTCTATCCTGCTCCCGACAGCGTAAGAATCAGCTTTGACGAGCTTACCAACTGCGTTGAGGCAATGAAAGTTGCAAACATCTTTGATGCACAGCCTTCAGGTTGCCCTGGTGCACCTGCAGAGGATCCTTTCATGAAGAGGGAGAGCTCATTCCTTGAGCACGAGGTATTCAACACATACCACTCGGAGACTGCAATGATGAGATTCATCAAGAAACTTGAGAGAAAAGACATCTCACTAACCCACTCAATGATTCCTCTTGGCTCATGTACAATGAAGCTTAACGCAGCTGTGGAGATGCTTCCACTAAGCTGGGGAGAGCTTGGCAACGTACACCCATTGCAGCCTAAAGACCAGGTTGAGGGTTACATGGAGCTAATCAAGGAGCTTGAGCACGACTTGGCAGTGATTACCGGCTTTGATGCTTGTTCACTTCAGCCTAACTCAGGTGCAGCAGGTGAGTATGCAGGTTTGAAGACCATCAAGGCATACCACATGGCAAACGGCGGTGCTCACAGAAACGTAATGATCATCCCTACATCAGCTCACGGTACCAACCCTGCATCAGCAGCAATGGCCGGTTTCAGCATTGTACTTGTAGGATGTGACGAGAACGGAAACATCAACGTTGAGGAGTTGCGTGAAAAAGCTATTGCAAACGCAGAGAACCTTGCAGGCTTGATGATTACATATCCTTCTACCCACGGTGTGTTTGAGGTACAGATCAAGGAGATCTGCAACATCATCCACCAGAACGGAGGTTTGGTTTACATGGACGGTGCAAACATGAACGCACAGGTAGGCCTTACCAACCCTGGCTTCATTGGCGCAGACGTATGCCACTTGAACCTTCACAAATCGTTTGCAATGCCTCACGGTGGCGGCGGTCCTGGCGTAGGCCCTATCTGCTGTACAAAAGCATTGGCACCATACCTTCCTGGCCATCCGCTTGATCCTGAGTGCGGCGGCAAAGATATGGGCGCAGTATCTGCAGCAGCATACGGTAACCCTCTACTATTGCCTATCACCCACGCTTACATCAAATTGTTGGGCGCAGCAGGCCTTAAGAAAGTTACCCAGGTTGCTATCCTTAACGCAAACTACATGGCAGCACAGTTTGAGCCTGAGTTCAAGACCCTATACTCCGGAGCAACCGGCCGCGTAGCTCACGAGTGCATCATCGACTGCCAGCACTTCAAATCAGAGTACGGCGTAGATGCAACCGATCTTGCAAAACGCTTGATGGACTACGGCTTCCACGCCCCTACCCTTTCATTCCCTGTACACGAGACCTTGATGGTTGAGCCTACAGAGTCTGAGCCAAAAGAGGAGATGGACCGCTTCATCCAGGCAATGAAACAGATTAAGATTGAGTGCGAGAAGATTAAGGCAGGTGAATACGACCCTAAAGACAATCCTGTAACAATGTCTCCACACACCGCAGACGAGGTTTGCGCAGACGAGTGGAACCACCCTTACAGCAGAACAGAGGCCGCATTCCCACTTGAGTGGTTGAGAGAGAACAAGTTCTGGCCAGCAGTAGCCCGCGTAGACAACGGCTACGGCGACAGAAACCTTGTCTGCAACTGCCAGTAATAAAGCCGCGGTACGGTCAACTCCCCCCGCTGCATAAACCAAGACGAGGCCAGGTCATTGCGATCTGGCCTTTTTTTCATCAAACTGCCTTCTCCCGGCACAGAAAGGCTATCTTGTGGAGAACACCAATTTGCAGGCAGGGACATATGGAGATTTTTTAGTATCTTTATAGGCAACAATAAAACCACCGGACATGAAAACTTTTGCAAAAATCGCCGCAATTGCCATAGTAATGGCAATCCTGCAGGTTACAGACCTTTTTGCCTGCACCAACATTCTGGTAACAAAAGGGGCCAGCAAGGACGGATCTGTAATGATAACCTATGCCGCCGATGCGCATGTGCTCTACGGCGAACTGTACCACACTCCTGCCGGGATATTCCCTCCAGGCAGCAAACTCAAGATTTTTGAATGGGATACAGGCAAATACATGGGAGAGATTGCCCAGGTGCCACGCACCTTCTCAACCATGGGCAATATGAACGAGCACCAGGTAATCATCACCGAGACCACTTTCGGAGGGAGGGAAGAACTGGCAGATTCAACCGGAATCATGGACTATGGTTCGCTGATATATGTTACCCTCCAGAGAGCCCGTACAGCCAGGGAGGCCATTGAGATAATGACTTCTCTTGTGGAGGAATACGGATACCCGTCGGGAGGAGAATCATTTTCAATTGCAGACAAGGACGAGGTGTGGATTATGGAGATGGTGGGAAAGGGAACCAAACTGGATAAAAAAGGAAAAAACATCAACAAGGGTGCTGTATGGGTGGCAATCCGTATTCCCGACGGATACATCTCAGCACATGCAAACTGCTCAAGGATAGACCGTTTCCCATTGGACGACCCACAGAACTGCATCTACAAGGAGGATGTGATTGATTTTGCCAGAGAAATGGGATATTTCAACGGCAAGGATGAGGAGTTCAGTTTCTGCGACGCCTACGCACCTGCAAGTTATGACGCTTTGAGAGGCTGTGAGACAAGGGTCTGGAGCGCATTCAACATTCTTGGAAGAGGAAAGATTGGAAACAGGGATGCCAAGGAGTACTTCCAGTTTGCACTTGGCCTGGAAACCGGCAACAAGATGCCCCTTTATATAAAACCGTATGACAAACTCTCTATGGCAGAGGTGGCGGATGTGATGAAAGACCACTATGAGGGGACTCCTCTGGATATGCGCAAGGATGTTGGTGCAGGCTGGTACTCAACACCATACAGATGGCGCCCCATGACCTTTACCGTAGGGGAAACAGAGTATGCCTTTGAGAGGGCAATTGCCACACAACAGACAGGTTTCTGGATGCTTGGCCAGGCCCGCAACTGGCTTCCCGACGAAATTGGAGGCATCATCTGGTTTGGTGTTGACGATGCGGCAACTTCTTGCCTTACTCCTATATATTCTTCATCTGTAAGGGTACCCGAGTGCTTCAGGGTTGGCAACGGCAACATGACAACCTACTCCCCAACCTCGGCATTCTGGCTTTTCAACAGGGTGGCCCAGGCAGCATACCTCAGATACAGCCTTCTTGAACCGGAGATCAGGGCTGCCGCCGACAACCACATGACCACCTCGCAGCAGATGATCCAACTTATAGACCAGCAGGCCATGCAGATGCAGGAATCGTCACCTGAGCAGGTAAAAGAGTACCTTACCGGATGGGGCGAACATCTGGCAGCCCAAATGTTCAGCACATGGAAACACCTTGATGAGTTCCTTCTAATAAAATATATGGACGGCAATGTGAAAGTCCAGAATCCCGACGGCTCATTCAAAGACAACGGCTACGGTGTTGGAATCCCTGCAAAACCCAAGTATCCGGGATACACACAAAAGATAAAGGAGGCCATAGCAGCAGATCCCGATGCGGCCATTACCGCTGTTCCAAAACAGAAATAATCCGGAGGGAAAGTCTAGCGATACCAACAAAGTGCCCATTATGACGACATCATAATGGGCACTTTTCTTGCTATTCTGTTAAAAATGTTGCTAGAAGACAGTATCTACATTAATGTAGAACCTCCACCAGCCGTCATCCTCACCCGGAGCATAATCATCTCTGAAAAGGTCTGCTGTAAGAAGACCCACCGAAGGTATTGAACATACTGAATAGTTGCTGAAGTATGTACCTTCAATCATTGTATAACCCTCTTCGCCCTGGTCCCTTACCTGGATATAATCGGCGTCGGTATCAAACCACAAGGTAATCTGCTCGCCGTTGTGGGTAAACTCTGTAGGGAACTTGTACAGGTCATAACTGTTGATATCGTCGGGAGTAGGAGACTCCATTGGGGCTGTAATCTCCAGTGTTCCGTCTGCTGCAAGGAAAAAGTCCATATCAATGCCCGATCCAAGGAGATTCTTTATCCTGTAGTAGTTCTTGGTGTATTTTGCAACCTGAAGGGTGTAGGTCTTACCCTCAAAGTCGTAACCCGACCCGAACATATAGTTCTCGCAATATACGGTACCGTAATCCTCATATTGAAGGTCATCCAAAGAGAAAGGAACCTGTCCAACCGCCTTGAATGTGCTTATGCCTGTAGGTGAAGCCTCATTTGCATCAAACTTGAGCACAAACGGATACTCAACAAAAGCCTCAAGGGCATCCTCATCATATGAAAGGTTTACCATGGCCTTGTACTCCCCTTTAGGGAAGTTTACCGTTGTTTTGTCTATTGTGTAGATGCTGCCCGGCTCAAGGGTTACACCCAACGCAAGGTCTGCATCTGCCACTCCTCTGGTAAGTTCAACTACAAGAACATTGCCGTCGAGCTTGAATCCGCTGGAAGGTATGTCCTGGAATGTTACGCAGTTGTTGTCGGGAGTATAGATATACTCATCCTGTGAACAGGAAACTGCCGTAAGGAGTGATAATGTTGCCACTGCAGACAACAATATCCTGTATATTGATTTCATTCGTTTCATACTTTCAATTTTTAAGTTAAAACTTCAAGGCGTTTTTAGTATCCTGCGTTCTGCTGACCTTTCATCTGAGGGTTTGCGTCAATCTCAGACTGTGGGATAGGCCATAGCCAGCGTGGGTCCGAGGCACTCTTCTGCAGGAACTCGGTGTTGCTGCTGCCGGCATTATTGATAATCTGGCTGTCCTGGGCCTCTGAACGTGCAAAGCCCTCGTTCCAGCGTTTCAGGTCTGTAAATCTGAAGCCCTCACCATACAGCTCTTTGGCTCTTTCAGCCTTCACCTGCGCAATAAGCTCATCTCCGGAATAGTCCTGGGTAACGTAGCCCGGAATTCTGGCACTCCTCAAGGCATTCAGGTATTTGTTTGCCTGTGTCTCCTGGCCGCCTACCATTACATATGCCTCAGCTGCAATCAGGTACTGCTCCGCAATTCTGAATCCTTTAATCTTGTTTACATAGTTTGATACAGCTGCTCCGCTGTTGTTCAATGCAGGGTTGCCGGGGTATTTGAAGAATACATAAACCTCACCCTTGATTGCTCCGTACACAACCTCAAGCTCCTTGAACCAGCTCTGGAAACGGATGTCATCATCATCGTATGCATCAATGATCCACTGCTCCGGAATGTAGTTAGGGCTATATGTGCCACTGGTACTGTACTCAATATAGTCGTAATTGTTTGTATCCGGAAGAGATCCCTCGTTGAATCCGGCCCAGTACTGTACGATACACTCCTTGCCGGAATCATTTGTCCACAAGTTGTCAAACTCTGCAAGATTGTCAATCAACGGATATTTGTTGTTGTCAACCAACGATGATGCATATCTTGCCGCTGCCTGCCAGTCGCCTTTTGTAAGGGCAACCCTTGCCTTCATTGCTGTAACCGCATCACCGGTAATATACTCAGATGCTACCTCTCCTGCAACAGAAGCAAGTTTTGTTTCAGCAATTGCAAGGTTGCTCTCAATATAATCATAAGTTGCCTTCAACGAAGACCTGCCCACATAAGAGGTAATTTCGCCAGGATTTGAAACCGGACCCTCCAGAAGCATTACGCCAAGGTCTGAATCTGCGGTTGAAGCGTTGTAATTCTTGCAGTAAAGCTGTGCCAATGTGAACATTGAGTATGCTTTTAGGAAAGCGGCCTCTCCAATGATTACATTTGCCATCTCTGTATCAGAACTTCCAATTGCACCGTCCGCCATCATCTTTTCAATTCCCTGAATAAGGAAGTTGGCCAATGTAACATTATAGTAAGCTGCACTCCATATTCCCTCTACATATCCGAATGTGCTTGACACTTCCCATTTGTAATACTCACCGTTCCTGTTTCCGAACATCACAGACGCGTGGAACGAATCCGACATGATTTCCTGAACATATACCGGATATCCCGAGCACAAATAATCCCTCAGCTGAAGATACATGTCCATCCTGAACTTCTTGGCATCATCAAGCGTGGTAAGTGCGTTCTCACTGTTGATGGAGCCTTCCGGCATCTTTGTAAGTTCACAGGAAGAAACTACCAGCACTGCCAATAATAACGATAATATCTTTTTCATAATGTCTTCCAATTAACGGTTAATTAAAATGTAAACTCTACACCTGCAATAATCTGCTTGGTATTAGGGTAATCACCGGAAGCAATCTCGTAATCCACCTCTGGGTCAATACCTTTATACCCTGTAAATGTAACAAGGTTTCGGCCTGTTACATAAACCTTCATGCCATTGATGAAACCGGTCTTCCTGGCCATTGCTGCAGGCAATGTATATGAAAGCTGCAAGTTTTTCAAACGTACGAAAGATGCATTGTCAATCCATCTGCTGTCGTGCTTGATGGTCTCGTCAGCCTTAGGGATATCTGTAATCTGTCCCGGAGTTGTCCAGATGTTCATCATGCGGGCTGTCATATTAGACTCATCCACAAATGAAGGGTTCTCAATAAAGTATCTGTCATAGTTCTCAATGTATTTTCCAAACACACCTGAGAACGCCGCGCTCAATGCAAAACCTTTGTAGGATACGTTGATGTTAAGACCGCCCGACCAAGGTGCAAACCTGTTCTTTCCAATGAATTTCGCATCGCTTTCTGAGTATGAACCGGTAAGGTTCCCGTCCTTGTCATACCAGATCTGCTTACCTGTTGCTGGATCTACGCCGGCATAGTCTACAAGATAGAACTCACCATAAGGTTTGCCTACCTCATATTTCAAACCGCTTCTGCCGTCCACAAACTCACTGCGTCCGCCAAACAGTTCTGTAATCTCATTCTTGTTGTAGTTCATATTGAGGGCCGCTGTAATATACCAGTCCTTGGTATTGAGGAAGTCATATTTGAGTTCAAGGTCAAATCCCCTGTTCCTCATGTTTCCAACATTACCCCATCCGCCAGAGAATCCGGTCTGGAAAGAATAAGGGATATACATGAGCATGTTCTTGGTAAGCTTGTTGTAAAGTTCAAGGTTTACAGTAAAGTTCTTGAACATTGTAGCATTCACACCAAAACTGAGGTTCTCAAGAGTCTCCCAGGTAAGGTTTGAATTGCTCAACGAACTCAAATACCAGCTGCCAATACCGTCATACTGTTTTCCTGTCTCAGTAAGGCCGTATGAAAGGTAATTGTCAATACCGCTGTTACCCATTGTACCGTAAGATGCCTTCACCTGCAAGTTGTCGAGCCATGGCACATCTTTAAGGAAATCCTCCCTCTTCATGTTCCACATTCCGCCAAACGAGTAGAAGTTTGCATATTTGTTGTTCTCACCAAACAATGAAGAGCCGTCGGTACGGAATGTACCGTCCAAGAAATATTTATCATCAAAGCTGTAGGACATTCTCACAAAGAATGAATTCTGTGATGTTTCCGACGAGCTGTAAGAAGGCTGGTTAAAGTCTGCACCCTGGTTAACACCTGTCATTCTTATGTCGGTCTGACCTGAAGATGCCGCACCAAAGCCCTGACTCTTGTATACTATAGACTCATGTCCTCCCAAAAGGTCTATGAAATGTTTCTCTGCAAGCGAGAACTTGTACTCAATGGTATTTGTTGAGGTTAGCCTGTAGATCCTCCTGAATGTCTCCTCAGTTACGGTACTCAAACCCATATCATTAGGAAGCACTTTTCCGGTATACTTGTACTCACTGTCGTCCAAAGCCTGCATTGCCCTGATTGTCAACCCCTCCAAAGGCCTTATCTCCTGATACGCATTCATGTTTATCTTGAATGTGTTGGATGATGAAGGCTGGGCCTCCATTCTTCTGAAGTAGTTCCACAACCCCAAATCTGAAATGTAGTCCTGCTCCTTCCCGTATCCGGTAAAGTTTCCTGCAGCATCTGTAAGAATCTCAAAAGGAACAGCATAAGGGAGTGACCACAACGCAATGTTCATAGGGTTGTAGTAACTGGTGCCGGATGTAGAGTAGCCGGCAGTTTTCTGCTGCTGGTAAGACAAAGTGGTATTCAAGCCAACTTTCAGCCACTCTGTAGCCATAACATTTATGTTGCTCCTCAGATTATATCTCTCCAGGAACGAGAAATGCTCAATACCCTCCTGGTCAAAAGCACCCATAGAGATATAATAGTCCATTTTCTGGGTTCTTCCCGAGAGGCTCAAATCAGCCTTCCATGTAGGGGCATTCTCATTGAGGATCCACTTTTTCCAGTCATAGCTTATTCCGTTTGAAAGTCTGAAATTCTTCAGAGCCTGGAACTGCGCATTTGAAACAAGTGACGGATCGGTCATCTCCCTGAATGCAAACCACTGCTCAGAACTCATAAGTTCAACCGGATAATTTGCAACATTGGAAACGCCATACGAAGCGGAGAACTGTACAACAGGTGTCTCGCCCTTTCCTTTCTTTGTAGTGATGAAAATTACGCCGTTTGCCGCCCTCGAACCGTAGATTGCTGCAGAAGAGGCATCCTTCAATACGGTAATGTTCTCAATGTCATTCGGGTTTAAGGATGTAAAAATTCCAACATCCACCGGAGAACCGTCGAGAATAAAAAGAGGAGTATTTGATGCATTGATGGAGTTCACACCCCTCAAGCGCATTGTAACATCACTGCCAGGCTCACCTGTGCTGCTGAATACCTGAAGACCAGCCACCTGTCCCTGCAAAGCATCACCCACACTGGCTGCAGGAGCACTGTTGAGCACCTCGCTCTTTACGGTAGTTGCCGCACCTACAATTGAACTGATCTTCTTGGCAGTACCGTAACCTACCACAACCATCTCCTCAAGCATCTCGGTACTGGAATTGAGAACAACATCACCACTCATTCCTGCATATGCCTTCACGGTAAGCGGTTCCATGCCCACAAATGACCAGGTTATCTCGTCACCTTCTGAAACCATGATGGCATACTGGCCGTCAATATCGGAAATTGCCACTACACCGGTGGTGTTGTCCTTTACCGACACCCCAATGAGCGGCTCGCCCTGGGGATCCTTCACAGTTCCCTTCAATTCCCATTTGTCCTGTAAATTCTGATTGGCCATCTGCTGAGACATCAGCTGATGAGGAAGCGCTAAAAGCAGAACCAGGCACATACACAGCAGCCTGCTTCCAAATTTGAAATTCGTTCTCTCCATAGCTTTAAGTATTTAGTAAAACGTAGTGTTTCTACTCCAATATCCTACAAACTCCTGCCGAACATCATCTTCCTACAAACTTAATAAAAAATCATGTAAACCTCCCCCTATTTTTATATAAATGTTAAATTTGTAGAACAAAAATTTCCCACTATGAAAAAAATCCTTCTTCTGCTTGTGCTGGCGGCCTCTTTGCTGCAGAGCATCCAGTCAACAGCCTGTACCTCAGCCATCTTTACAGGCAAGTCTACTCCCGACGGAAAACCACTTATGTGGAAACACCGCGACACCGACGAGATGAACAACCTCACAACTTACATCAGAGGGGAAAAATACGGCTTCCTTGCCCTCACCGACGCATGGTACCCCATTGGGACCAAAAAAGCCTGGGGCGGCAACAATGAGGCAGGGTTCTGCATAATGAACACCGCATCCTACAACCTTAAGGATGATGACATAGACGAAGACCTTATGGTAAACAACGGCAAGATAATTTACCGGGCCCTTGAGATATGCGCCACACTTGCCGATTTTGAAAAAATGCTCGACACCCTCAAAAGGCCCATGTATGTAGAGAGCAACTACGGAGTAATAGATGCCCAGGGCGGAGCAGCTTACTATGAGGTGAACAACTCCGGCTGGAGAAAAATAGACGTGAACGACCCAAGGATGGCCCCACAGGGATATCTTGTATATTCAAACCACTCATACACCGGAAGACTTGATGAAGGCTACGGCTACATCAGATACACCAACGCCGACAACGTAATTAAGACCCACATCACCAGAGCCGGCGAAATAACCCCACAATGGATCTTCAAGGCCCTTTCACGCTCCTTCTACCACTCGCTGCTGGGAATAGACCTCACAAAAGAGAACATTGAATGGTTCATAGACCAGGATTTCATCCCACGCGAATCAACCTCCTGTGCAATGGTATTCAAAGGGGTAAAAAAAGGGGAAGACCCAATGGAGACCGTAATGTGGACAGTGCTCGGCTACCCACCGGTATCTGTAGCAGTACCGTTGTTCATCAAAGCCGGTGAGGACCAGCCACAGCTGATGACCAGAAGGGGCAACAGACAAGACCCTGTAATGGCCACCCTTGGTCTGGAACAGAAACCGGAGAACTCCCTCATGTGCGACCTTGCACTCTCCCTTAAGGCCAACGTATTCCCGATAAAGAGAGGAAACGGCTACAAATACTACAACTTCTCAATGATGCACAACCCTGCCGGCACCGGCTACATGCAACAGCTGGCCCCACTGGAAGAATCCATCTTTGAGCAAGGCGAAGCACTGATAAAAGCCACCGAAGGAAAACCTTACACCCCTGAGCTCTTCCACAACTTCTACAACACCATCCAGAAGCAGATTGAAGAGACTTATTTGAGATTGCAGTAAGGATTTAGAAGGTGATACCGAATTGCCGGAAGATATATGGGAATTCCCAGCAACTTTGTGAGCAACAATAACACAAAAAAAGGCGGCCTCAACGGTCGCCTTTCTTATTCTTAATACAAATCCAAAAACTCATATTCACCGCCCCAGTGCTCAAGGAACTTCATGAAGTCCGAGTTCTCTACCACAAGGCTTGCGGTGTTGTCGTTTGGATGGAAACTCAATCTTGGTGCGTTCTGCAGGTTCTTGTCAAGGAAGAGCTTCACGTGTTTGTCGGGATCATTGATAAGCCCGAACGGTGAAACTGAACCTGGTCTGAGACCAAGATATTTGTCCATGCGCTGCTCTGATGCAAAACTCAATTTGCCCTGCTTGAGCATCTTTTCAATGTCGTGGATGGCCATCTGCTGGTGGCACTCAAACACCACAAGGTAATGTTTGTTCCCTTTGTGGTTCCTGAAGAAAAGGTTCTTGCAGTGGGTTGAGTCAATGTCTTTCCAGTATTCCAATGCCAGCTCAATTGTCGGGAGCGGCGGATGCTCATACATTGTGAAGGGGATGCCCCACTCATTCAATGTGTCCAATACTTTCTGCCTGCGGGCCAATTGCTCCTGCTGCTCCTGCGGGTCTAACTGTATTTGTTCTTCCATAATTAAATGCTGATTCAGGAAGAGATATTTTGAATTAGGAGGACCTCATTCGACGGTTGCGAGTTATTCCGAAGGAATGACGAAGCAGAGGAGACTGCGTCGTCCTCCGGTTCAAAAATATCTCTTCAATAGATTATTTTTTAATGTATTTAAGTAGAAATTTTGCAAATCTCTGGAAACCGACATCGGTCATGTGCACGCCGTCTACGGTTCCCTCATGATCCGGACCAATAGGGGATTTCTTCATGTTGCCTTTTGCGTATGCATCAATGTAACGGACATTATAGCCCTCTTTCCTGAACTTCTGTGCAAACTCCTTCCAGATGGCATTCTCCTCCTGGGTATCAATGTGGAACTGTGCATCAAGGTACTGGTACGGGTAGCAGTAGTTTGAAACCATAAGTACCGGAACATCAGGGTTAGCCTCAACGATTGCACGAATAAAATGCTCTGTGCTGTCCTTCACAATCTTTGATGTGCAGTTTGCAAGGCAGTCAATCACATACATTGATGCCGGGATCTTTGCAATTTTCTCTCCAAGGCATTTGTCCATACGGCCGTTGCCGCTGAAGCCCAGATTGATGGTCTCCTTGTGAAGTTTCCTCCCAATGATTGAAGGATAAGCCATTCCCGGACGGGTTGCACAACCTCCCTGGGTTACGCTGGTGCCGTAAAATACAATTGGAAGGTCCTGCGCAGAAGGAACGAGGTCCATCACCTGCGGCTGCTCAATCACCGCAGTTGAATCAATGCCAATAGCCAAATCTATAACACCGTCATACAAAGGCAAGTACATGATATACTCCCTCATATCGCCGTTCATCCTCCTTATGAACACGTTTCTTGAATTCTTTCCGTTAGGCTGGCCTGCACCCACAAACAGCCATTCGCCGTCAGTTAGGGAATAAAGGTCAAGGCCTCTCACTCCGGTAGGGGTCATATGGCTCATGCCAAAATTGTTCAGCGGTTTCCACGCTGCTCCAATACATTTTGAGTTTGTGCGGAACCTCACAGCCAAACCTGCGGAATTCTGACCCAAATCCCAAACAGCCTTTCTTACAACCCCTTGCAGATCGGCAGGCAGACGGGTGTAGAATCCGTCACTTATTGTATCATTCTCCCTCACACAATCCTGGAAACCCTTTCCAAGAACCGGAAGCCCCAGTTCCCTCACATCATAATACTTCAACTCGGAAGCCTTCTGTGCAAAAGCACCTGCAGAAACCATCATGGCCGCTGCCACAAGCATCAGCTTAAAAATGTTCTTCATAGTCTTATATCTTTTAATTTTCTTCCCGACAGTTTATCTCATTTTCTTCCCTGCGGCCTACCTCTCCACCCAATGGATCTCAACACCTTTCCTCTCCATCCCCCTGAACCAGGTCATCTGCCTCTTGGCAAACTGATGGATGGCAGTACGGAGGCCGCCTACCATCTCTTCATACGAGAGCTCTCCTATAAGATACTGGGTGAGGAACTTGTATTCCAAGCCGTAATAGATAAGGTCCTCTGCAGGTATGCCGCTATCCAGCAGCCGTTTTACCTCCTCAACCATCCCCTCCTGCAGTCTTGCCTCCAGGCGGGCATCTATCCTGGCATTGCGGGTATCGCGGTCTACACTTACCCCTATGAACAGGACATTCTGCGGAAGGGGAAGCGGAGCACGGGGCTCCGTCTGGGCCATCTCTATCTCAATTGCCCTAATCACCCTCTTCTTGGTATCCCAATCGGTATCGTTGTGGGGTTTTACCCCCTTTGCTGCCTTCAGATCCTTGAGCATCTGCACCAGTTCCTCCATGGGTTTTGGTTCCAGACGGGCTCTGAGATCTTCGTCGGGAAGAACCTCATAGAGTTCATATCCACGGGTGGCCGCTTCAATGTAGAGACCTGATCCTCCGCAGATTATAGGGAAGCAACCCCTCTCCAGGATGTTGGTGTAGGCTTTTGAGAAATCTTTCTGGTATTCAAAGATGTTGTATTTTGTGCCGGCATCAACTATATCAAGAAGGTGTGCGGGAACTTCGCCGTACTCGGATAGGTCCTTGCCGGTTCCTATATCCATACCACGGTATACCTGACGGCTGTCGGCCGAGATTATCTCGCACGGTTTCCACTGCGCCGTAAGGGTACGGGCAAGTTCAACGGCAAATTTTGTCTTGCCGCTGGCTGTTGGGCCAAGTATGCATACCGCATCCCAGTTCCCATGTTTTATTGAACCCAGAATATTCTCCATACGTTTACAACCTTACAAAGTTAGTTTTTTTTACTACATTTGCGCTGTTATGCCTAAAGCAAAAAGTAAAATAGAGATAAAAAACAAAAGGGCCTCTTTTGAGTACGAGTTCCTGGACAACTACACCGCCGGAATAGTGCTTACAGGTACCGAAATCAAATCTATCAGAGCCGGCAAGGCCTCTCTGGTAGACAGCTACTGCTATTTTGTAAGGAATGAGCTTTATGTGAAGAACATGCATGTGGCCGAGTACTGGTGGGGCACCTACAACGCCCACGACCCGCGCCGCGACCGCAAGCTTCTCCTCAACCGCAAGGAGCTCCGCAAGCTGGAGCGTGCCACCAAGGAGAAGGGTCTTACAATAGTGGCTACCCGCCTGTTCATTGCCGAGAACGGCTATGCAAAGCTGAACATCTCCCTTGCCAAAGGTAAGCGCGAGTACGACAAGCGCAACACCATTAAGGAGAAGGACATGAAAAGGGATATGGAGAGATATTAATTGAAAAGGCGGCCTCAACGGTCGCCTTTTCAATTAATATCTCTCATTTTACTTCTTACCAGTTCCTCTTTGGATAGAGTTCATCCCACCACTGCGGACTGTCCTGCAGCCACTTGGCAAACCATGCCATTATGGTATCGTGCCATTTGAGGCGGTATGAGTAATCTGCAATGTAGTGGTCCTCGCCATCTACTGAGATAAATTCCACCTCCTTGCCCAAAATCTTCAGGGCATTGAACAGTTGTACACTCTCCCCTATAGGCACATTTGTATCCCTGGTGCCATGAAGCAGCAGCAGTGGAGTGTTTATCTTGTCTGCGTTGAACAATGAGCCATGTGAGGTAAAGAGTTCGGGGTTGTTCCACGGATAACTGCCTGCAGCGGCGGTGCTGTTGTAGGAGTAACCCCAGTAGCCCTCTCCCCAATAACTTGCCACATTACTGATTCCAGCATGGGATATTGCCGCAGCAAATATATCGGTCCTGGTCTGGAGATACTGTGTCATGAATCCGCCGTATGATGCCCCAAGGCAGCCTATCTTTTCTGCATCCACAAACGGATGTTCTTTACAGAACTGCTTTGTACCTTCTATGATATCATCGGCAGTCCTTTCGCCCCAGGCATTCACATGGCGGGCAGAAAACTCCTGTCCAAAACCTATTGCACCGCTTGGCTGGATTACATATACCACATAATCCCTTGATGCAAACAGCTGTGGCGCATACGGGGTTGTCATGCTACGGGTAGTAGGAGTTGTTCCTCCATAGTAGTAGACAATTAGCGGGTATTTTTTCTGCGGGTCAAAATCTGGAGGGAGGCATTTCAACCCTTTTATCCTTGTTCCGTCAGATGAGGTAAAATACCACTCTTCCATCTGGCCGAACTGCAGGTTATGGTACCTTTGTGCCATAGGGTCTGACACCTTCTCCGATCTCTTTTTCTTTACATCATACAGGTATCCCACACCTGTACTGGTACAACCGCCACCTATATAGGCAGCCATTGACGGGTTACGGTGCGGCAACGAGAATGATGTTATTGCATCTTCTTCAAGATTAAGTTTCTCAAACTTGCCTCTGCCGGGCAGATAGCGGTATATGTTCCGGCAATCCTCATCTGTGGTGGTAAAGTATATGTTTCCGTCACCCCTGTTCCACTGGAGAATCTCAACCGAAGGGTTGAAGTTTCTTGTTATAGGGGTTATCTTCAAGGTACGCCTGTCCATTATATATGCCTGATTGTCGTAATCATTGGCTATAGGGTGATTACCGCAGTTCTTGCCTATGCCTGAAAACGCCTCTGCTGAGGCTACAAGCAGAAGTTGTGAGCCGTTGGGAGAATAACATGCATTCTTGAAGAACGGTTCATCTTTTATAAGTGTATCGGCCTTGAGTGTCTCAAGGTCAAGTTCCATCAATGAATACAGGTTGAAAGGCCTTTCAGTAATGTTCGGCTTGTCTATGATGCACAAGAGCTTTTTGCCACAAGGAGATATGTCTGCCAGGCGTACGCTGCGCGAACCGTATGTAAGGCGTTCCTGCAGCCCGCTTGCCAAATCATATTTTTCCAGATAATTGCGGTTGCGTCCCCCCGGAAGGCGGTCATCAGGCATAAGATATCGCCTCAAGGCCCCTCCGTCTTTGGGGTTGATGTCGCTTTTTACATAGATAAGGTAATCCTCGTCGGGAGACCAATGGAAGGTTCCGTCGGGAATATTTTTCTTAAGGATTGTCTCTTTTCTGGTCTGGGGGTCAAATGCTACAAGGTCCTTCCCCTTTTCACCGTTCTCCATATAGTAGATACAGTCTGATGCGGGCATCCATTTTGCCAGACCGGGCAGGTCTGAAGCAATGGTTTCCATTGTTGCCGCATCCTTTATTTCACATGTTGAAGAGGAGTATTTTACTGAATAACTGTCAGTTGTACCAAAAAGAAGGTATTTTCCGCTTGGAGAGAGGGATAGGGTTACTGTCTTTGCCCCGTAGGTTGTTTCATATAGCGACATCCTCCGTTTGAGGTCTGGTGCCATGAAACACTCCACATCCTTGTACTGCTCCTTTTTCTCAAGTTCACACTTGAGCATAGGATCTGCCTTGTCCTCTGCTCCGGGCATAAGTTTTATAACCACATTGTAATCTTTCTGCGGCTCCATCCTCAATGAAACGGATGAAGGGGTTATTTTTGATGCACTCTCAACTGAGGATGTGCTTGTAAGCATTGATTCACCATTCACAAAAACCTCAAACCTGGTTGTGCTGTAAACTTTCAGGTTTGCATACATGAATCTCTCAGCCCTCACATTAGTTGAGAAAAGGTAGAAAAGGTAATTTTCCCTGGCGCGGGGCACAGTTACATAACCGCTGGTATCGGCCGATATGGTTGTATATTCCAATCTGCTGAAATCAGTGGTTACCGGAGATTTCAAAAGCTCCCTTACGGTAAAACGGTTTCCCTTGAAATTGATGCTGTCTCCCTGCAGCGGCATCCTTACTGCCACAGGTGATGTTACATAAAATCCGGCAGACCTGTTCTGCGCACAAAGGGCCGAAACCGCCACAGATGCAACCAGTGCCAGAAAAAATTTCCTTTTCATTACCTTCCTACAAAAATATTAAAAAATTAACCTATGGTTTTAAGTATAAGCTCCTTAAGTGCCTCAGTAGCAGGATTTGGAGCCACAAGGCTTACAACTTTGCCCTCACGGTCAATCACCATATAACGGGGTACTCCCGATATGTGGTAATCTTTTACAAAGTCACTCTTCCATCCCTCAACAAAGAAGTTGTTCTCCGTTATTCCAAACTCCCTGCTCATCTTCATCCAAAGATCCGCCTCTACCCACACTCCTACGCATACGCTCAGGAATTCAACATCCGGATTCCCCTTGAACTCCTCCTGCAATTGATGGTAAAGGGGCATCAGGCGCCTGCACGGCTCACACCATGTAGCCCATACATCCACCACAACCACTTTGCCCCTGTAGTCAGAGAGTTTCATCCATGTGCTGTCGGGAGCCATAGCGGTAAACTGGGGAGCCTCACAGCCTGGTTTCGACCAGGAAAGTTTCTCCTCATACGGAGTCATCCTTGCCGCGTTCTGAGGGAGGAATTCTCCGGCATACCTGTGGATCTGCTGCAGCTCATCATAACTGCGGGCATTGGCAGCACGCCACAGCAGATACTCCTGCTGGAGTTCAGCACTGGCAAGGAACTCCTTGCGGTATTCCCCTTTCAGTGTTGCAGCATTTTCATCACCTCCCTTTTGCCAGATATAGGTTTCGAGCATCGCACCTGCATATGGAATATCCAGAAGGGCATTATCCTGGAATATTGCCCCCGGTTCATATCCGTTCAAAAATTCAGGCAGCACAGTACCCTCAGGGATGTTCACCCCTTCCATACGCATGAAGTTCATGATATAGAAATCAAGGTCTGCCTCCATCTTGTTTTTCATGAGAGTGTGGAACTCTCTCCCATCTCCAGGCATCATGGAGACAATTTCATCTTTCAAAGCCAAAGCCTTCTGAACCTCCTCCACGAATTTTTCATAACTCATTTTGTTGGCTCCGGGGATGAACTTATGCATGAATGACCCTATTTTCAGATCATTCACACCGTTCTCCCATTTGAAGAGCAGACCGTTCTCTTCACCGGCATCTCCACCGGCAAGTGAAAGCAGGCCATTCTCCAGATGCAACTGGAGAACAGCTCCCTTCTTCAGGAAAACAGGATACAGGGCATTGGGATTGGCTCCTATCAGATATAGCCCCTGTTTCTGCAATGGAAGTACAAATTCAAATGACCCGTCACCATTCTCCAGTTGAGCCTCCTGAATGAGGGAAACTGCACCTTTATTGAATGAATACAGTCCTATGCTCCTGGCACCGGATACTGTACCGCCAACTGTAACCTCTTTGCTGCAAGAGGTTACAATCAGACAAATACAAATTAAAATAATGCTCTCAAATGCCCTTTTCATCATTTTCTACAAATAAACAGATGGATAAATTGTTCCCGACAGGTTGGCAATGTAGATTGCCCTCTTCACCTCACCTTTACCCTCAAGCACCTGAACTGCAGGCTGGATGTTGCCACCCTGTACAGGATGCATATACAGTTTGTAACTGTCACCGCTGACGGTACCTATCATAAGGTAACCGAACCACTTGCTCTGGTCGTTGTACGGCTGCATGAATTTTGCGTACTCCATATATGTCACAGTCTCTCCTGCACCATAGCCGGCAGTCTGTTCCCTCTCCTCAAGTGTTTCAAGGTTACACAAATACACCTTGTTGTCCTTTGCAAAATACATGATATTGTTGTCCTGGCTCAATGCTCTCACATCAGCAGAAAGCAATCCCAAAGAATTTGGCAAAGTCTTGCTCTCAAGAACCACGCAATGGTAATCAGGAGAAGTAGAGGTAAGGTCATAAGAGGAACGTGTAGCATCTATATAGGCCAGATGGTACTCATCCGCACCCTTCTCCTTCAACAATGCATAACCGTTCTCACCGCCGCTGGAGCTGGTAGTTCTTCCACCCATATAAAGAAGGTCCATATTGAGATTCCTGTGGGCAGGAGAAGCTGTCTCAAGTCCATAGATCAGATCTGATGCACCACGGTCGGCAATACAGAATGAGCTGCTTGCCTCATCAAACAACATTGGATTGCTCCAGCCCGATGCCACCCTGTATTTTGAAAGTTTGTAATCACCGGTATGCTGGATAATGAACTGTCTGTAATGAGGGGTATACCTTGAAATTGGCATAGTGTACAGTTTTCCGTCTGCTATAAGGTGTACATCAGAAGCACCTTTGAATACACCCTGAACGGAACGGTTTGCCGGAGCCTCCATAAACAGCTCATCATATGTCTTCAATACCTTGCCTGTGAAATAGTCCACAAACATGATGTCGCTCTCACTTGTAAGAACAACAATATTGTGGTTCACGTCAGTATCGGTTTTCGGATCAAAGACAAAATAGTTTGGAGTATAGGCCAAATCAACAGGTTTGCCCTGCAATGCCACACCGTTGCGTGAATACACAACATCACGGATAGCTTTCTCAGGGGTGAAAAGGTCAACATCTGTACCGTTGGCACCCTGTTTCAACACCCACCATCCTGTAGACATATCTGTCTCAACGGAAAGGTTGTACTCAGTATACGAAAACACACCGGTCTCCTTGTCCTTGGCACAGAAACGCAATGTATAGTTGCCGGTATTCAGTGTTACCGTATAATTCAAATTGCGCTCAAACGAAATGGTATCAATTACAGAATATGTGTTGTTCCTGTTTGCAACACCCCAGAAGCAGTCATACTCCCTGTCATCAGGGGAAATGGTAGGGTTAAGCTGAAGCACATCTCCAATGTTCACACGGATGTTCTTCTCAATATTTCCCACGGTCACCTCCAGTTTCTCACCAAACAATTCATCATCGCTGTCAATACATGATGAAAACAGTCCGGCACCCAACAGGAGCAAAGTGAAATATAAATATCTCATAACAATTTCAGTTTTCTAGTTAGACATCATTACATAACTTTTGAAGGGAATGAAACCAATGCACTGTTCGGATTGGCAGGATCTTCCCTCAATGGAGCCGCACCCGATGCAATATTTGCAGGATCATTGTTGAATGTATCAAGTTCCTCTACAAACTTGCTTCTCCAATAAACAAAGATTGTAGGATCTGAATTGCCCTTGTTGATCCATGCATCATCAACCCTTGCATCCTCACCCTGGAACTTTTTGAGCACCTTTATCATCAGTTCATGCTTTGGAACACTGTAATTGCCCAAATACGAATAGGCAGTAGTATAAGTGTAATAGTTCTTATAGTACCATCCCGACGGCTGCTCAAGCATATCCGAGAACACAATGGTCCTTGCAAGATATTTGCTCTCACCCAACTGGAAATCATCAGAAACCTCCAACTGAATCCTCAGACGTACTTTATCCTGCTGCAATGAGGCATCACGCTTAAGTATGATTGCCAAAGAGTCCTGCACGGCACCAGCCTTTACTTTAAGGAGTTCCTGTGCCCTGGCATCAGTGAAAGGAACATAATGCACACCTGCCTTTGCAGGATTTGGGATAGGGGTAACTGTAGAGTCAACCACATACCCTTTATTGTCGTAAGTATATTCAACTGTACTCTCGCTTACCTGGGACACTCTCAATATGCGGTCTGCATCTGCAGGTCCGCCAATCACCCTTAGAGGCAACTTTACAACAGCCTCGGTCTGGCTCTTGTCCAACCATATAAACGAATAAGGCAAATCTTCCACTCCGGAAGTGAACTGTACGCGTGCATCATCCTCATAAGTCATCAGAACATCCTCCTGACAACCCGCAGCAAACATACAGCAGCCCAACAATATCAATAATTTTTTCATATAGTCCATAATCTTTATCTGTTCAACAATCAAATGGTCTCTCCCTTAGGCAAAGGAATCACATATACCCCTACAGAACCTTTCTCCAATGCGTAGAAAATATCCTCAATGCCCATACGTTTATATGCGTAGAACATCTGGCCCTCTCCATAGAACTCCTTGTTGTACTCAAGTACAAGAAGGTTCTTGAGAGCATTCATATCATCAATTGCTGTCTCCGGAATATCGCGGGCAGCACACATCTGAGCATATAGTGCATTGGCCTCAGCAAGCGTACCGCACTCCATGGCAATCAGGTACATCTCATAAAGCCTTACAAGCGGAATGCTTCCCTTTGCCATTGCAGGCATGTTGTCTGACTGAAGATACTTCTTGAAATAGTTGTTGTATGCCCAATTGTATGAATCATATACATAATCCCACATGTAAGTAAGACGGATATCAGTAGAACCGCTGCTGTAAAGTTTTGATGTAAGAAGCGATTTTGTCTTCTCATAGCCTCTTGCAGTACCCAATGGTGTGGTTGCAAGATCCTGCACATTTATGTTCAGAATATGCTCGCAAGACAAGGTGTAATCAAGACGTGCACAGTCATCACTGTTGCCCAACCTGTACATTTTTGCACCGGTATTATCCTTGGCATCAATTACTTTCCTTGCATATTTCAAAGCCTCAGCCTTGTTTCCCATCCACAGCTGCACACGCGCCAAAGTTGCACATACAGCGTAGTAGTTCATCCTCATCTGCCTGTAACCCCAGAAATTGTCTTCTGCAGACGAAATGCTGTTGAGGTCTGATATTGAACGGCTGCAGATCGGATCCCTCTCTTCCATAAGAGACTCGGCCATAGTCAAGTCTGCAAGAAGATTATCAGTAAACTCCCTGTAGGTAATCTTTGAATTAGGGGCTGTTGACACCACTTTCACATAAGGAAGAATGGCATCAGCAGGCACATTTGAAGGCATAGGGCCAAACAGACGCAAAATATCAAAGTGACAGTAAGCCCTCAATGCCAAAGCCTCAGCCTTGATAAGCTCATAATTGTTTTCCTTAAAAATATCCTTGTTGGCATCAATATCCTCCAACACGGCATTCACATCTGCAATTACCTTATACAGGTTGTTGTATATTGCGCTGAACGAAGACTCTACAGTTGAGTTCCTGTAATCAAACAGACTCAACAAGTACTCCTTTGAACCTTTTGAGGTATTGTTCCAGTGCTGTGCAAGCATCTCCACAGTACCATGAGTCATCTCTCCACCATACAATGATGTGGACTTCAGGCGGATATATGCACCAATAAGGGCGCTTCTGTAACCAGACTCCTTGCTGAACATCTCCTCCTTCTTCTTCTCGGTCTCAGGAGAAACATCCAGCCAGTCGCTGCATGCAGTTGTTGAGAAAATTGCACCCAACAATGCTATCATATATATTATTCTCTTCATAACCTATTTTATTTCTTGTTAAAACTGCATTCCCAAAGTAAATGAAACCCTTCTGGCGTACGGATATGAAAGACCTCTTTCCTGTTTTACTGTAGATAGATAGAACAGGTCGCTCATATTTGCACCAACAGTCATATTCTGTACACCAAGTTTGTTCTTGAGCCATCTGTTGTTCTGGAAAGTATAGCTCAAATAGATATTCTGCAGACTCAATGTACTCTCATCCTGCACAAATCTTGATGTAGAGTAGGTGCTGCTCTCATTGTATAGGGACTTGAATGCAGCCTTGTCTCCAGGGTTCTGCCATCTGCCGGTATAAACCCTCTCATCCACATTGTATCTCATGTCGGCTCCCTCAACCTTGCTTACAAGGGTTGAGTTGTAAAGCTGTCCGCCAAGACGGTAAGCAAAAGTCACATTCAATGAAAGGTCTTTCCAACGGAACATGGAACTCAAGTTTCCACGGAATTTTGGCTGGCTCAAACCGCATGCAACACGGTCATTGGCATCCCAAGTATATGTAACCTCACCATTCTTCTTAAGGAACAGCTCATTACCGGTACTCGGATCAATACCCAAAGAACGCACGGCATAAATTGTATTCTGCGACTCACCCTCTCTCAAGATATTGTTAGGAAGAGTGCCGCCCTCGCTCAAAAGCTTGTTGTACATCTCAACCAATGCCGGAGAAAGCTCAATGATCCTGTCCTTATTGTGAACCATAGTTCCGGTTACAGACCACATAAGCCTTTTCTCTGCGTTACGTACAAGGAACGCAGTAGCTTTAAGCTCAAAACCCTTGTCCTCTTTCTTTCCTACGTTTGCAACATACGAGGTGAAACCGTTGGACAAAGGAAGGTCCATAGAAGAAAGAAGGTTTGAAGTTTTCTCCATATACACGTCAAACATCAGGTTCAAACGGTTCCTGAACATCTCAATCTCCACACCTGCATTGTACTTGTCGGTCTTCTGCCACTCCAGATTCGGATTCTCAAGTGCTTTCTGATAAGCGCCAATCCACTGGTAATACCTGTCATCCAGGTAATAGTTGTAAGTTGCCTTTGCCTGGTAAGCGCTGAACTTCTGCGAACCAGCCTGACCGAAAGAGGCCCTCAACTTAAGTCTGTCAATGAATTTGACATTCTCCATAAACTCCTCCCTGTCAACATTCCATCCAAGACCTGCAGAGTAGAAAGGAGCAAATCTCTTGTCGGTACCGAACTGTGAAGAACCGTCTACTCTATATGCAAAATCCACATAATATTTGTTGTCATAAGAGTAGTTCACGTTACCTACAACACCCACACGGCGTGTAGTTGCCTCGCTTCCCGACGGAACACCACCCTGTTTGTACTGCAAAGCAGAACCCAAGAAATCAAGTGACTCCTCCAAGAAACCCTCAACTCCGAAATAGTAGGTTCTTGATGTACGGGAATCCATGTCCATATTCACACCTGCATATAGCCAGTGGCGGTCTGCAAATATCTTGGAATAACTCATGGTCAACGCAAGTTCGTAATCGAACGACTTTCCTGTGCTGTAATCGTAACTTCCCTTTCTGAAGATTCCGTCAGAAGTTTTATAGATATCATCCTCAAAATCCGTATGGGTAGCAGGCTTGTAATAATCAGACTCGGAAGTCTTGCTGGTCACTGTAGCCCTACCGCGTGTGATGAACCCGTCAAACGGTTTCCACTCAATTGAGAAGTTGTTTGTTATCTGTGTATAACTGTTTGAAGATCTTGTATTCAGCGTAGCATTATAAAGCGGGTTGCTTGGAAGCCTGCTGAAACCTCCGTAGAACTCAATATCATCATCAAACATCTTTATGAGTTCCCCATTGTCGTCATACGGTTTCCAGTATGAGTTAAGTATGGTATAGTCTGAGAACGAGCCATAAGGTGAATCTACAGACTCTGTTGTACTGATTGACAAATCGTTACGGAAAATCACCTTCTTATGGTAATAAGCAAGGTTCACACCCGCATTGATGCTGCTTCTTTCAGATTTCTTCATAACACCCTGCACGTTGTTGTACTGAAGCGATCCTGAATAGCGGAATGTCTTGTCTCCACCCTCAAGTCTAACACCATGACGCTGTCCTACACCTGTACGCAAAGGTTTTGACAACCAGTCGGTATTTACACCGCGCTCCACATCGGCAAGGCGTGATGCATACTTCTGCTTGAGTTTGAGGTCCATATTGAGATTGGTACTCTCATAATAGCCAAGTTGTTTCTCCAACTCAAGTTTTTCCCTTGCACCAAGAAGGTTGTAGTCGCTCAAATCAGGAGACTCAATGTTCAAACTTCCGTTGTACGTAATCTTGAGTTTGCCGGCCTCAGGCTCCTTAGAGGTAATTACTACAACACCATTGGCTCCTCTTGAACCGTAGATTGCAGTAGCAGTACCATCCTTCAGAATAGTAATTGATGCCACCTCATCACTGTTGAGGTCCATCATGCGCTGAAGGTCAATCTCAAATCCGTCCATAATTATAAGAGGGGTATTCAGACTTGCACCGCTCTCATCCTGAAGGTTCTCCAAGGTAGGAAGGTTTGCTGTACCACGGATGGAGATGTCGGGAAGACGGTTGGGGTCTGAGCCGAACTCATTGTTCACCAACATGTTGAATGATGGATCTATGTTACCTACAGAAGAAAGGAGGTTCTTGTTGCCTACCATCTTCAATGCATCCTCGGAAACTACACTTACCGCTCCGGTAAATGACTCCCTGCTCTTGCTGAAGATACCTGTAACAACTACTGCCTCAAGCATATTGTCTGTCTCCAGTACAACCTCAAAGTTGGTCTGGTTTCTCAATATCTCCTTTGTATAAGGCTTGTAACCCATAAAGGTTACCTCTATCTGGCCGGCCTTGGGCATCTCCAGTACAAAGTTTCCGTCAATGTCTGCAATGGCAACCTTTGATGTGCCTACTGCAACTACAGATGCTCCCGGCACCGGCTCGCCATGGTTGTCTACCACAGTTCCCTGAACCTTCACCTTGCCACTCTGAGGAGCCCTGCGGGTTACCACAATCTGGTTGTTCACTGTTGACCACTGGTAATCAGTGTTTCCAAAAAGCTTGTCCAAAGCATCAGCCGCTGTAACATCCGCCACATCAATTGAAACCTTGCCCAAAGCATTCACCACCTCGGATGTAATGGCAAAACCTATTCCTGTCTGCTCCTTAATGGCATCCAGTACATCCTTGGCTGGTTTTTCTTTAAATTTAAGAGTCACCTTATGAGTGTCTATAACCACTTCCAGAAGGGTTGACTCTTTTGCAACCAACCGGTTTACAGGTAAAAATGATGCACATATACCAAACAGTACTGCCATCATAAATATCCTGCCAAATAAACCGGTTCTCTTTTCAGTTTTTTTCATAGGATATATTTTTTGGTTTATAAATTGTTCTTGCACACATAGTGTCCCGTTTCAGTTCTTTGGAAATCAACTCCGAACGCCGCCTCCAGAATCTCCATTATCTGCCTGAATCCCAACTTTCTGCTCAGATTTATGGCAATCATCTTTTCCTTCACGGCTGCATCTGCCTCTATGGAAATTCCATAATGGGATTCAAGTTCCTCCAGCAAATGGCCCAGCGGCTGGTTACTGCATGTGAAATCCCCTCTCATCCATCCCAGGTAATCCTGCGGATCTACTGTCTTCACCTCTGAGGTTCCCTGCCCCAAATCATACACGTGCATCTGGTTAGGGACAAGCATCACACCATCCGGGCATCCGTCAGCCTTCACCCCTACAGAACCCTCTACAAGCAAAGTCTCCACAACTTTACCATTATTGGTATTTATATTGAACTCTGTTCCATAAACCTGTACCTTCACACCGGCAGCATCCACTATAAAAGGTTTTGGGGAACCGGCAACCTTGAAATATCCCTCACCTGTAAGGGATACAGTTCTGGCCTCCTTGTTTGCAAAAGTCTGCGGGTACTCTATATAACTTCCGGAATTGAGAAACGCCTCTGTACCGTCATCAAACTTTATATTATAAGTATAGCCTTGCGGTATTACCACGGTATTCCTCTTTACACTCTGCTGTACGGGCTCCTGCTCCTGAGAATCCGGCACTGCCTCCTTTGCCGCAACACCGGCAGGTTTGGCCACAACAGCCTCTGCAACGGGATATTCCAGCGTATAACCGTTCCTGCTGCCCAATGCCACTACTTCACCCTCCGAAGTGATAAGCACGGGCTCTTCAACCTCCGCCGCACCATCAGCCACATCCTTATCAAACAAAAAGAGTGTCACAGCAGCCATAATGGCCACTGCCGCACAAGATGCCGAGAACTTCAGGATCCCCCTCCTCCTCCGCCTGCGTGCTATCCTGGAAACGATCTCTTCATAACACTTCTCATGCTCCTCCTCAAGCAGCCCCAATGTGGCCATATCCTTGATGAAAGCATGATCAAAATCTGTATCAAAATCCTTATTTTCCATAAAAAAACATTCTACTTACATTTAAAAGACAACTATTTCAAAAAACGGGTGACACCCATACGGCACTGAATTTAGAAATTTCTCTATATTTGCCGTCAAAATTACCCGCACATGTACCGTTTGAACACAATCTCAGATTTCAGGGCACTGTATGACCTCCGGTTCAACAACCTGGTCATATACGCCACAGGCCTTGGGGTCCCGTACCAGCAGGCCAAGGACATAGTGCAGGAATGTTTCATTAAATTGTGGGAAAACAGGGATTCAGTAACCAACCACACCGCCTATCTTTTCATCTCGGTAAAGAACCTCTCCCTCAACTGGCTCAAATCCAATGCCCGCACTGCCGGCAAACAGGTAAGCCTGGAAGAAATTCCCCCCAGAAGAAGCAGCGACCAGACCTTTGAAGAGGCAATGGAATACTTCCGCAAGGTTGAAACCGCATACAGGAAAATTGGAGAACTTGGCGGCAGATGCAAGGACATCTTTGTTATGGTGTATATAGAGAAAATGAAGATAAAGGAGGTTGCCGACGAACTCGGCATATCAGAAAACACCGTAAAAACATACCTTAAAAGAGGAAAAGAAGCCATCAGGCTCCTTATCCCATCAATTATTGTCCTATTGTATCTCCTTTCACTTTAAAAGGAAGGGCTTTTCTTCCCGACAATTACTTTTTCCCGTCATCCCTCAACGCCGCAGGTGTTCCAGGGCGGAAGCTCCTTACAATGAGGAATATTCCCAGCAGCACAAACGGAATGCTGAGAAGCTGTCCCATATTGAGGGCCATTCCCTCTTCAAAGCCTACCTGGTTCTCCTTAACGAACTCTATGAAGAAGCGGGAAAGGAAGATTCCTATAAAGAAGATCCCCAGAAGGAGTCCCTCCTTGATTTTTGGAAGGGCGTATTTGTAGATGCACCACAGAATTATTCCGGTGCACAGATATGCAAGAGCCTCATAAAGCTGGGTTGGGTGCTTTGCTACAGTCTCTCCGTTCTGAAGAAATACGAATCCCCAAGGAAGCGAAGTCTCATGGCCGTAAATCTCTGAGTTCATGAGATTTCCCAGGCGGATAAACATTGCAGCAAAGGCAGTTGCAACGGCCAGGCGGTCGAGCAGCCAGATGTAACCGAAATTGTGTCTGCGGCCATATTTCTTTACAAACCACCACATTCCTATCATTATGGCTATGGTACCGCCATGGCTGGCAAGGCCTCCATGCCATACTTTGAGGATTTCACCCGGATGCGCCAAGTAATAGTCTGGCTGATAAAACAATACATGGCCAAGTCTTGCACCGACAATTGTGCACAACATTAGGGTCCATAACAATGTATCCAACAGTTCAAGCGGTTTGTTCTCCCTGCGGAAGAAATACCTGAACATGTAGAAACCCAAATAGAAGCCTACTATAAAAAGCAGTCCATAATAACGCACTTGAAAGCTTCCCAAGCTGAAAAGTACGGGACTTACATCCCAGTTTACTGATAACATCATAACTGCAAATGGTTATTATCTTACAAGGCGGCTGAATACGCTCAAAGGTATTGCCTTGCCAAAATTGTCTTTCAAAAGAAGTTCACCACAAGTAAGTTCCCCTTTGCCCTTGCCGTTGAGCATGCCGAATGCACTTCTCACTGCGGTATCCCCCAACATTGCGGAGTATCCGTTGGAGTACAGGTTGAGTACCATGAATGCATCGTCGGGATCAAGGATTTTTGCAACCTCCTGAAGGAACTCGTAAAGGAGTTCGTCAAGTTTCCATTTTTCGCCGTCGGGACCATGGCCATATGCAGGGGGATCCATGATGAGGCCGTTGTATTTGTTCCCCCTCTTTGCCTCCCTTTTTGCAAACTTTAGGGCATCCTCAACTACCCAGCGGATGTTGTCCAAGCCACTGCTCTCCATATTTCCTTTTGCCCATGTAACTACCTGTCTTACAGAATCAAGATGGGTTGTATCCGCTCCGGCACATCTTGCTGCAAGGGATGCAGCACCGGTGTAGGCAAACAGGTTGAGCACCTTTGGCTTGCGGACAGTTCCGGTTACCGGGTCTATCCCTTTGGCCTCAAATTTCTCTACAAGGCGTTTGCTCTGTTCATATATGAATTCCCAGTTGGGGCTCTGCTCGGGGAATACACCTACATGCTTGAATGAGGTGAGTCCAAGGCGGAGCTTGAAGAAACTGTCGGGAAGATTATATCTGATATACCATTGCTCAGGCATTTTCTTGAGCATTTTCCATGTTCCTGTATCTTCCTTGCCGCTTTTTCCAAAGCCTGCGCCGGCAGTGAACCTGGTGTGTGCCAGCTTGTCCCACTCTTTTGCAGAGAGTGATGGGGTCCAAAGTGCCTTGGGCTCAGGACGAGCCAATATGAATGAGCCGAATCGCTCAAGTTTCTCAAAATTACCCGAGTCTATAAGCTCGTAATCCTTCCAATTTTGCGGTGACTGTAAAAGCATACTACAACTTATTGCCTTTCTAATGGTTATAAAGTTCAAAGATACGCTTAATTTTGATTTTTTTCTTATTTTTGCCACGCAAAAAAACAGAAGACAATAACATTAAATAGTACAAGAAATGCAACAGAGTATTGAAACTTACGATTTCTCAGGCAAAAAGGCCATTGCCAGAGTTGATTTCAACGTTCCATTGAACGCTGAGTTCAAGATTACTGACGACACCAGAATCCGTGCTGCTGTCCCTACCATCAAGAAGGTTCTTGCAGGTGGCGGTGCACTTATCCTAATGTCTCACCTTGGCAGACCAAAAGGGGTTACCGAGAAGTTCTCTCTAAAACATATCATCTACAGAATTGAGGAGCTTATTGGCACCAAAGTTCAGTTCTGCGACGATTGCATGAAAGCACAGGAGGCAGCTGCAGCCCTTAAACCTGGTGAGGTTCTTCTTCTTGAGAACTTGCGTTTCTACGCTGAGGAGGAGGGCAAACCACGCGGTTTGGCTGAAGATGCTACCGATGAGCAGAAGAAAGAGGCTAAGGCTCAGGTTAAAGAGAGCCAGAAAGAGTTTGTGAAGACTTTGGCTTCATACGCAGACTGCTACATCAACGACGCATTCGGTACAGCTCACCGTGCTCACGCTTCTACAGCACTTATTGCAAAATATTTCCCTAATGACAAAATGTTCGGTTACATCATGGAGGGCGAGATCAAGGCTATTGACAGAGTTCTTCACGGTGCTGAGCACCCTGTAACTGCTATCGTTGGCGGTGCTAAAGTTTCTTCAAAGATTGGTATCATCGAGCACTTGTTTGATGCAGTTGACAACATGATCATTGGTGGCGGTATGGTTTACACTTTCGTTAAGGCTCAGGGCGGCAAGATTGGCCGTTCACTTTGCGAGGATGACCAGATGCAGCTTGCTCTTGATATCATGAAGAAAGCTGAGGAGAAAGGTGTAAAACTATACTTCTCTAAAGAGGTTGTGATTGCAGACGATTTCTCCAACGATGCAAACACCCAGATTGTAAACAACTTTGAGATCCCTGAGGGCTGGGAGGGTATGGATGCCGCTCCTGCTACCCTTGCAGTTTGGGAGGAGGTTCTTATGAACTCAAAAACTATCCTTTGGAACGGTCCTGTAGGTGTATTTGAGATGCCTAACTTTGCAAAAGGTACCAACTACATTGCTGAGATCCTTGCAAAAGTTACTTCAGAGAAAGGCGCATTTACCCTTGTAGGTGGCGGTGACTCTGTAGCAGCTGTTACCCAGATGGGCTACGCAAACAAAGTAAGCTACGTTTCTACAGGTGGTGGTGCAATGTTGGAGTACCTTGAGGGAATTGAGCTTCCAGGCATCAAGGCTATCAGAGAGTAATCTTACTCCCGATAAATATAGAAAGAGGGTGACCCAAAAGGTTACCCTCTTTGCTTTTGACCCGGTTTTTATTGCCCTATCCGGCGCGGCACAAGTTTCAGCCTTAACATTTTAATATGTACTTCTTCTGTTTGATGTGTCCCTGCGCACTGTGGTGACAATCCCAGTTACCATATCCTTCAGCTCCTGCAGGAACTGCGCGGCCTGATATTCCTTTTTCTCAATCTGGCGGAGTTTCTTCTCCCAGATTCCGGTGAGTTGGGCCGATTTGAGCAGTTCTTCCTTAATGAGACCAATAAGTTCAATTCCTGTAGGGGTAGGGTGGAGATTCTTCTTCTCCTTGCGGATATATTCCCTTTTGAACAGTGTGGCAATTATGGCGGCTCTGGTTGAAGGGCGGCCTATACCGTTCTCCTTAAGGGCATCACGCAACTCCTCGTCATTCACCAGTTTGCCGGCGGTCTCCATTGCCCTCAACAGTGTTGCCTCGGTATACGGTTTTGGAGGCTGGGTCCATTTTTCCTGCAGCTGCGGTGCATGCGGACCGCTTTCACCCACTGTGAATGCAGGGAGTGTCTTCTCCTGCTCCTTCTCTTCCCCCTCCTCGGCAGATGAGGTGCCTCCCTGGGCAAAGACTGCCCTCCATCCCTGTTCAAGGATCTGTTTTCCCGACACTTTGAACTCCACTTTCCCCACTTTTCCAAGGACTGTGGTGGTGGAGATTTTGCTGTCGGGATAAAAAACTGCAATAAATCTGCGGGCTACAAGGTCAAATACCTTCCTCTCCATATCAGAGAGATTCTGGGGCTGCACTCCGGTAGGGATGATTGCATGGTGGTCGGTAACTTTTGATGAGTCGAACACCTTTTTGCTTTTTGGGAGCTTCTTGCCCCTTAACGGCTGCAGAAGGAACTGGTATTCAGTGAGTCCGTTGAGTATTCCGGCACATTTTGGAAAAATGTCGTCACTCAGGTATGTGGTATCTACCCTTGGATAGGTGGTAATCTTTTTCTCGTACAGAGACTGGATTGTCTGCAGGGTATCCTCGGCAGAGTAGCCGAATTTCTTGTTGCACTCAACCTGCAACGAGGTGAGGTCGAACAGGCGTGGGGCGTACTCTGTACCCTTTTTGTGGGTAACATCCGTTACTGTAAAGTCTTCCTGCTGCACGGTTTTCAGGAACTCTTCACCCTCCTCCTTTGAGCTGAATTTTCCTTTTGTGGCAGAGAACGTTGTATCCCTGTATACAGTCTTGAGTTCCCAGTAGGCCTGCGGTACAAAGTTCTCAATCTCCAGATGGCGGTTTACAATGAGGGCAAGTGTTGGGGTCTGTACCCTGCCAATGGAGAGGACCTGCCTGTTGAGGCCGTACTTTAATGTATAGAGCCTGGTGGCATTCATTCCAAGGAGCCAGTCGCCAATGGCCCTGGCAAGGCCTGCCTCGTAAAGAAGCTGGTACTCAGACTCGTCTTTGAGGCTGTTGAATCCTTCCCTTATGGCCTCCTCGGTAAGTGAGGAGATCCAGAGCCTCTTTACCGGGCACTTGGCTCCGGCTTTCTGCATTACCCAGCGCTGAATGAGCTCTCCCTCCTGGCCGGCATCACCGCAGTTTACAATCATTTCCGCGTTTTGCATCAGCTGCTCAATAATCTTGAACTGCTTTATATAGGTTGGGTTCTCAATGAGCTTTATTCCAAAACGGGGAGGTATCATGGGGAGCTTGTATATATCCCATCCCTTCCACTGCGGGGTGTAGTCGTGCGGTTCCTTGAGGGTGCACAAATGGCCGAATGTCCAGGTTACCTGGTATCCGTTTCCCTCAATGTAACCATCCCTTTTTGCGGTTGCACCCAACACCTGCGCTATATCCCTTGCCACCGACGGCTTCTCTGCTATACAAACTATCATCTTCTGCCTCCTGAATTACTGTGCAAAAATACAAATTTCCGGGGGGAATCCTATCCACATCATGGATGGCAATAAAAAAAGCCGGCTGGGCCGGCTTTTCAATTACACTGTCATAATCTCTTTCTCTTTTGCTGCAATAACCTCATCAATCTTCTTGTTGAAAGCATCAGTCTCTTTCTGGATCACTGCCTCTGCATCTTTGCAAACATCCTCAGGAAGACCCTCTTTCTGGTATTTCTTGTGAGCGTCAATCACATCTCTACGTGCATTTCTTACGCTTACTTTTGCAGTCTCGCCCTCAGTCTTGGCCTGTTTTACAAGCTCCTTTCTGCGGTCCTCAGTAAGTGCAGGGATGTTGATTCTGATCTGCTCGCCATTGTTTGCAGGGGTAAAGCCAAGGTTTGCATCCATAATTGCTTTCTCAATTGCAGGGATCAATTTTTTCTCCCATGGCTGGATAATGATGGTCTTTGCATCTGGAGTATTGATGCTGGCTACCTGTGGAACTGGAGTTGCAGAACCATAGTAGTCTACCATTACCGAATTGAAAATTGCAGGGTTTGCCTTGCCTGCCTTGAAGTTTCTCAACTCATCCTCCAAGTGCGCCAATGCCTTGTTCATTTTCTCCTTAGCCTGCGCAATACATTCTTTAGAAACGCTAATATCCATATCTTTCAGTTTTTAAATTGCTTATTTGTTTGAAACTACCGTACCTACATTACCACCTTGCATAAGATCATAAAGGTTGCCCACCTTGTTCATGTCAAAAACAATGATTGGCATATTGTTCTCCTTGCAAAGTGCAAATGCAGTCTGGTCCATGATTCTCAGGTTGTCTGCAAGAGCCTTGTCAAATGTAAGTGTCTCATATTTTGTTGCTGTAGGATCCTTCTCGGGGTCTGCTGTGTAGACGCCATCTACCCTCGTACCCTTAAGGAGTGCATCTGCCTCAATCTCGCATGCCCTTAAAGCCGAAGCAGAATCTGTTGTAAAGAAAGGATTTCCTGTACCGCCGGCAATGATTGCCACGCCACCCCTCTCCATAACCTCCTGAGCCTTCTCCTTGGCATAATATCTTGCCATAGGCTCCATAGGGGTAGAGGTAAACACCTCTGCATCAATACCCTCAGACTTGATGCTCATTGAAAGTCCTATACTGTTGATTACTGTTGCCAACATTCCCATCTGGTCACCCTTAACCCTGCTGAAACCTTTTCCCACGCCGGTCACACCCCTGAAAATGTTGCCTCCGCCAATTACAATTGCAATCTGCACACCACTCTGCGCAACTTTGGCAATCTCCCTGGCATACTGGGCCATCATATCAACATCAAGACCCACTCCTTTTTCTCCGCCAAGACTCTCTCCGCTCAGCTTGAGCAATATCCTTTTATACTTCATCTTTTTGTAATAAATGTAAAACAAAAGTAACCAAAGATTATGAAAATTGCAACTAAGAGTTTATCTTTGTATTCCGGATGCATATATAATCCGCTTTACTTGAGATAATTTTAAAACTATTTATTTGATATGGCTAATATCTTTACATCTTCAATTGGAAAGAAACTGATCATGAGTGTCAGCGGTCTTTTCCTTATTGTCTTCATGTGCGTTCACGCGTTTGTAAACGGTTTGTCTCTTATCAGCAATGAGGCATTCAACGCAGGTTGTGAGTTCATGGCATTGCCTGTAATCTCTGTTATGGTTCCTGTTCTTGCAGCAGGTTTTGTAGTGCACATCGTTTATGCATTTGTTCTTAACTGCATGAACTACAAGGCTAGAGGTACCCAAAGATATGCCGTACCTAACAAAGCACAGACTGATGACTGGGCTTCAAAGAACATGTTGGTTCTTGGAATCATCGTTCTTGGTGTTCTAGGTTTCCACCTTACACACTTCTGGGCTAAGATGCAGCTTCCTATGTTCCTTGGACAGGAGTACACCCACGACGGTGCAGCACTTCTTCACCAGACTTTCAAACAGTGGTGGGTAGTTGCCCTTTACATTGTATGGTTTGTAGCTCTTTGGTTGCACATGAACCACGGTTTCTGGAGCGCATTCCACACTCTAGGCCTTAACAACAACATCTGGATGAAACGCTGGAAAGTTGCAGGTATCTTTGTATCTTCAGTTATCGTGCTTGTATTTATTGCTGTAGCAGTTAAAGGTTATCTTGTAGCAAACGGAATTTGCTGCTGCTAATCACTAGATAAACAAATCCTTTATTATCCCGTCTGAAACAAACAGCTTTTCAGACGGGATTCTTATTTTGTCCCCCTCCATCACAAGATTACCCAATCGGCAATGTCTGAGAATCTCCCCCCTTATCTCCAATAGGAGAGACTGGTCTAGAGAAGAGAGCGAAACACCCTCCACAGTCCTCAGACCCAACATGATGGACTCATTGAAAACATCTTCTGCGGTAAGCTCCTCATACCCGCCAAACTCCGCATAAGGCCTTCCGGACATCGTTTCAACGGCCCCTTCTGCGTAGTGCCTGCAGTAGGCGGTTACGCTATTGCCGTTCCACAGGCGCAGCAGCCTGTTGTAGGAGTGTGCGGCAGGGCCAAGACCCAAGTATGGCTCTTTTGTCCAATAGGAGCTGTTGTGCCTGGATATCATAAGACTGCCATCAGAATCCCTCCGGGCAAAATTGGAGATTTCGTATTGTGTATACCCCCCTCCTGCAAGCATCTGCTGCAGCACGGAATACTGCTCATGGCACAGATTGTCGGGAACAAGGTCATATTCCCCCTTCTCCAACAACTTGCACAGGACACTCCCCGGCTCAATGCTCATCTGATATGCAGAAATGTGTTCAGGCGAGAGTTCCATCATCTTCCCGACATTTTCCTTCCACTGCTGCATGGTAAGTCCACCATAGCCAAAAATAAGGTCGAGGCTGATGTTGGCAAAACCGGCATCCCTGAGATACCTGTATGCCTGCACCGCCTGCTCCCCAGTATGCCTGCGGTTCATCCACTGCAGATGGGAATCATGAAAGGACTGCACCCCCATACTTACACGGTTGAACCCTGCCTGGAAAAGTTCCCGGGCATATTGGGGTGTGATATCGTCGGGATTAACCTCAACTGTGGCCTCAACCGGTATGAAATTGAATGCTTCCCTTATATGGCAGAGAATCTCCCTAAGTTGGGATGCCTGCAAAAGCGAAGGGGTCCCTCCTCCGACATATACTGTCTGAGGAGCAACCCCTGAACCATAAAAAAAATGTTTTTTATACTCAATTTCCCTGTGTAATGCAGCTACAAAGTTGCTCCTCAGAGCCTTTCCCTTTACTGAGTAGAAGTTGCAGTAAGTACAGAACCGGTTGCAGAAAGGGATATGTACATAGATGCCTGCCACAGCGGAACTTATTTCAACAACAGGTCTGCCGAACCCAATTTGGTCTCTGTAGTGTAGGCCTCAACGCTGTATACACCTTTCACAAACTGCCCAACTGTCTCAAAGTAGATGCAAATCTCTACCTCGCTACCCTGATAGTCAACCTCTCTTGAAGCAGAGTATATCATCTCCTCGCCTGAGATTGTGAACATCTGCATAGGGTTGTCGGTCATAAGGATTCCATCCGGACCTTTTACTCTAATATACACCTTCTTAGGACCTTTAGGAGCAATTGAATTCTCTACAAGGTTAAGACATGCCTTAAGTTTCTGGACCCTGCTGCTCCTGTCTGTTTCCTTGCCGTTTGCATTCACTGCCACAACTGTCATGCCCCTGCCTTTGATGATTGCACCAAGTTCAACCTGCTTGCCAAGCTCCTCTGTAGTGCTCTTGAGGTTCTCGTACTGGGTCTTGCTCTCTTTTGCCTCTTTCTTTGCTTTGGCAGCAGCAACTCTCAGCTCAGTATTCAAAGTGTTCAATGAATCAATCTGCTTGATATAACCGCGCATGATTGTCCTTAGGGTACCCAACTCCCTCTCATATTTCAAAAGTTTCGCCTTGTTGGATGCCTCGGTTTTCTTTACCCTCTCCAAAAGCTGGGCAACTTTCTCCTTCTCCAAAGCAAGCTCGGCGTTAAGGGTATCGTTGGCGGTTGAAAGGTTTGCGTAATCGTTCTGAAGCTCCACCATCTGGGCTGTAAGGTCGTCCTTCTCAATGGTAAGATCGTTGATGATACTGTTCCTGTCTACGTATACAAATATAAGTACACCCAAAAGCACAACGGCTACAGCCGCCAGTGCAATGATTATTTTCTTGTAGTTCTGCTCCATTGCAAAGTGTTTTTAATGTTATATTATAAGGCACAAAAATAACAATTTTTGCTAAATTTGCGCGATTTAAAGCTGTTATACTGTTCTTCTGTATGAAAAACCTGGTTGCCGGCGTAGATATTGATGGTATATTTACCACCTGCGCCCTTGTTGATGAGTTCGGCAAGATTTATGCCAAAGACAGTTTCCCAACTGCCGACTATAAGGAATTCAAGAACTATGTGGCAAGGCTTAAGGATGAAATTCTCAGGCTTTCCCAGACACTTGACATTCCCCATAATGTAGTGGCTGTAGGCATTGGTGCGCCAAACAGCAACTACTATACCGGAGAGATTGAGAATGCCACCAACCTCATATGGAAAGGGAAATTGCCGTTGGGAAAGAGGCTCAGCGATCTGTTTGACGGCATTCCGGTGGTGGTAACCAACGATGCAAATGCAGCCGCCATAGGTGAAATGATATATGGCGGAGCAAAAGGGATGAAAGATTTTGTTGTAATAACCCTTGGCACAGGTCTTGGAAGTGGAATTGTAGTGAACGGGAACGTTCTTTACGGACACGACGGATATGCTGGAGAGGTTGGGCACATAATCATCAACAAAAACGGCAGGCAATGCGGTTGCGGAAGAAAAGGATGCCTTGAGTGCTACGCATCATCAAAGGGATTGAAATATACCGCTATTGAACTTCTGCAAGCTTCAGATGCACCGAGCAAGCTGAGGAATATCCCTACAGGGGAACTCTCTTCAAAGGATATTGCAAAAGCTGCAAAAAGTGGCGACAGCATTGCCCGCAAGGTGTTTGACATCACGGGGGAAATCCTTGGGGAGGCCCTTGCCAATCTTGTAACGGTTTCAGCACCTCAGGCAATATTCCTTTGCGGAGGGGTAGCCAATGCCAAAAACCTTATCCTCACCCCGGTAAAAAGGGCTATGGAAAAGAACATCCTCCCTTTATGGAAGGGAAAGGTAAAGCTGGAGCTCTCTTCCCTGGAGTATGAGAACGCCCCAATCCTGGGAGCGGCAGCCCTTGCCATAAAGGAGATTGAAAAGGACAACAACATAACAGCCAGAAGAAAAATTTTCTAGCAATAAACAAAACCAGAACTATTATGAAGTATTTTATCAGATCTGTGAAATACCTTGTATACTTTACCGTAATGTGCGGAATTATACTGGTACTTACATTCCACTTCTCTACAAAGCCTGAAGGACTTACCCTTATGGATATGCTTATGGTAGAGGGTTCAATCTACAAGATGCTTGCCTTCTTTGTTGCGGTAGCGGCAGTTTATCCTGCATTGGGATTCCAGAAAAAGGAAGTATATGTTTCCAACATAAAGGAGCACAGAAAAGAAATTGTGGAGCTTTTTGAAAATGCCAACTATGTAATTGCAGAGGAATCAGCAACCTCAATCACATTCAGATTGAGAAACCCTTTCCTGAGACTCATGAGACTTTACGAGGACAACATTGTAATAGACTTTTCACAAAATCCTGTAATTATGGAGGGATTGAGAAAAGACATCCTCAGATTCTCAAGAGGCATTGAGTATATCTGCAGGACAGACGAAGAGTAACAACCAACAACAGTCATACCATGAAGACAGTAAAGAAATTCACAGACTCCTTCAGCGCAAATGTAGCCAAAGGGATGCTGGAGAGCAACGGTATAAAAGCGGCAATACTGGGAGAGCACATACCCCTTGTTACAGGGATATGTAACTCCGACCTCCTGAGTATTGAACTTGTAGTAAATGACGAGGACTATTCAGAAGCCTCAAGGCTGCTGGCTGCAGACTCCAGCGCAGAATAGAACTCCTCACCGAATTTTCTTATAATGGGTTCCCGTAAAAACTTATATACGGGAACCTTTTCTTTTTTCCCCTTCTCAAAGGCACACTTGCAGATGCTCCACCTGTGGAGATTCAACGCCTGCACGCCGTTTGAAAGTGTACTTACCCTTATAGGATACAGGGCGCAGGAAATGGGCTTGCGGAATTTGCACTCCCCCTTGCACCATGCCATCTCCGTTGCACAGAAACAATTGTGGTGCTCATCAAAACTTGTATATACGCACTCTTCATTGTTTACAAGAGGGGTTACAAGATCCCCGTCTGCATCCACAACACCAAAACCCTGCTTGTGAAGGGCGCCAATACCCTCAGGTGTCATATACTTGCGGTAACTGTCAAACTCCTTCCTGAAACTGTCCACTTCTTCAGCCTCAAGCGGCGCACCGCTGTCTCCAATAATGCAGCACGCACCGCGACAAGTCTCAAAATCGCATACAAAATACTCTGTAAGAATCTCTGAAGAGACAAGGCATCCCCCTATCTCAAAAATAAATGTCCTCTCTCTGTTTCTCATTGCTATAAATCAAAAAACTCTCTGATAAACTGGTTCTCCCTGAACAGGTTCTGGGTATTAACATCCTCTGTGGTACCCTCCATCACAACTGTAATCCTGTTGCCTCTACGGCACACCTTATCCACGAACGCCTTAAAATCTTGTGGAGTAATGGTCTCTATGACTGCAAGATAACCAGAATACAGATCCTTGCTCTGCAAATGTCCCTGAAGATAATTTTCTACCCAAAAACTGCTGCTTTGCATACGGGCAGCCACTTTCTCCGCAAACTTTTTCTTTACTGCAACAAACTCCTCCTCGGCAATACCATTATACGCAACATCCATCAGCCTGACATCAAGCTCATCCAGAAGCTGCTGCACACCGGCACTGTCGGTCTCAAACCTCTGGCTGCACACAAGAATCTCCTCAGGGTATATCTCCATTCCCGACAGCACACTGCTCTCTGGAGAGAGTTCCCTTATTATGCCATTAGAGCACATTGCCCTTATATACTCCTCCAGAATTCCACTCAAAGCCCTGTTCTTTTGGGTATTCTGCATACCGCATGAAACAGTCACATCAACAAATGAACGGGGTAGCACCATCTGATGCAGAAACCTGCGCTCCACCCTTCCCTTGGCAGGATAATCGGGTATTACAAACCACTCCTCCTTATCATGGGAAGACTTTAGCGAACCGAGATATTTCACCACATACTCCCTAACCTGCTCCAACTGGGCATTACCGGCAAACACAAACACAAAATCTGCAGGATTGCCCAATCTCTCCCTTATAGCCGCATGCACCTTATGGTAATCCATGGTCTGCAGATACTCCGGAGAACGGGTTGGAAGGAAACGCCTGTTGCCAGCATTATAATGGGCTACAGAATCTTCAAATACCTTCTCTGGAGAAAGCCTTCTGTACTGGGCCTCAAAAGCCTTTCCTTTCCTGTACACATCAAATGCGTTATAGTCATCCTTACGGTGAGTAAAGCTCAAGTTTATGAAATGGAACAGTTTCTCAAGGCTTGCCCCGGTACAATACCCCCTCATCTCCTCTTTATAGTCATCTATGGATACATTAACCTGCATATTATTGTATGAGAAAAGCTTCTCCCACTCACTCCTGCTGTATCCTCCCACTGCGCTCAAGTTGGCTATATCACTTATATACAGATTAATATCCCTGCCGAATTTTGTCTTGCACACAGACATTCCACCTTTACTCACAGCTCCAAACGAAACCGTATCAGAGGCGCTCTCCATTTTCTTGAATATAGCCTTTACGCCATTATCCAGGCTGAACACAGTTGCTCCCGTAACTGGATCCTCAGTTTCACTCACAAGCATGGCCTGCCTGTCACCTACAGTAAACTTGGGCCATGAAACCTGCTTGTCAACAGAGGATATATACTCCTTCTTTGACAAAGAATGGACAAATGCATTCTGAATTCTCTCTACAGACAGTTCGTCCACTCCTTGTGCCTGAGGCATCCTGCACGCAATGACCACACCCTCTTTCTGTCCAAGAAGAGCCGACGCATAATTGTTGAGTTGCTCAGTCCTGATCATTCCAGAATAAAGAATCTCCTTCATTATCTCAAAATGCATCTCTATGCTTGCAAGGGAGAATCCTCTGAACCAGTTCTCCATAGCCCTATCCATAAACCTGGAGTTAGGCTGTACAAACCTGTTGTCATAGATATTCTCAACACTTCTGTAATGATTCTCAATTGTGCTTCTGAACTCCTGGCTATTGAATCCGCTCTTTGCCATCCTGTTAATCTCGCCGCTCATGAATCCCAATGAAGAATACACCGCTTCAGGCACTGTCTCAAATGAGATTGTAAACGCATCTATACCGTTCATCTCCATAAACTTGCCCCTATGAATCCTAACATTTGACACTGGAAGATTCTGCGCCACTATCCCGCTCTGTATCCTGTTGAGAAGCAGGGTAGAAATAGCCTCGTCAAAATAAGCCTCAATATAAGGGACACTGGTATTCCTGTATTTCACCTCCATTGGCTTTCTCTGGAAACTTATTGAGAGTGAAGTCTTGTCGTACTCAGGGTCGGTGCCTATAATCACCTTTGTTCCATCTACCATTTCCCCCTCATAATAAGTTCGCTTCTCTCCTTTCAACGGTTTTGGGATGGTGGCAAAAATTGACTTTATCTGGGTTTCAACCTTGGCAGGATCCACATCTCCCACCACAAATACAGCCTGAAGATCTGGCCTGAACCACTTATAATAGAAGTTCCTCAACTCCTTGGACGAATATACCCCAAGCCCGTTTATCTGCTCCGGTGTTATGGATTTGGCATAAGGGCTCTTGGGATAGAGCTGCCTGATAATCTTGTCCTCAATCCTGGCACCTGCATCAAACTGGTCTATAAGTGTCTTCTTGAGCATAGGCATAGTCCTGGCCACATCCTCCTCATCAATATTTATTGAAGCCATCCAGTTATATAGGATGAGCAAGGTGGAATCCACAGTATTCTCCCTCCCGACAGGAACACCCTCCACTGTATATACAATCTCATCCACTCCCGTACGGAACCTTATCTCATTGGAATTTACCCCAAGGGAATTCAGATACTCCACAATTGTAGAATCGGTAAAGTTCCTGGTACCCCTGGTAGAAAGGAGCTCTATCATTTTGCCCATACCTTTCTGGCTTCCAGTCTCCACAGATGTTCCCACCTTGTTGGCAACAGCAAAATCCGCATGCCCTTTAACTGCAGCATTCCTGATTACATAATAGGTAAGCCCGTTGGCCAGCTTTCCTGTCTTCACTCTAGGATCATCGGGCAACGGCTGCACATCCTGAACCTGCGCCGAAGCAGAAACAGGGAAAACAGACATCAGGGCAACCACCCACACCAGGCATAATATTTGCTTCATATATGACATTTTTTATTCTTTCCTACAATTTACAAAAGTACAAACTTTAAATCTCTTTTTTGACTATAGGTGTATTTTTTTTATATTTGCCAGACTTACGGAAAATATTAACAACATAAACATATTGACACAATGAAAAAAATTGCAAAAATTTTGGCAGTTATGGCTGTAGCCCTTACTTTCAGCCTATCTGCAAGTGCTCAGGATATGGCACAGGCAACTGAAATGTACAATGCAGCCATTGAGGCTTACGGCAACGGTGATGCAACTGCAGCTTTGGACGGTTTCCAGAAAGCTCTTGCTGCTGCCCAGGCTCTAGGCGAGGAGGGTGCAACCCTTGCTACTGACTGTAAGAACGTTATCCCTAAAGTATATGTAAAACTTGGTAAAGATGCTTTCAACGCAAAAGACTTTACAAAAGCTGTTGAGTTCCTTACCACTGCAGAGAAACTTGCAACTGAAGCTGCTCAGGAGGAGACTGTTGCTGACGTTAAAGAGGTTATGCCTCAGGTATACCTTGGCGCAGGAAACGCCCTTTTGAACGAGAAAAAATTTGCAGAGGCTGCTGCTGAGTACCAGAAAGCAATTGACATCAACGGCGAGAACGGCGTTGCATGGTTGAGACTTGGCATGTGCAAATCAAACAGCGGTGACGTTGATGGTGCTGTTGCAGCATTCGCAAAAGCTTCTGAGTTCGGTCAGAAAGCTGCTGCAGACAAACAGCTTGGAAACATCTACGGTAAAGCTGCACAGGCTGCCTATAAGGCTAAAAACTTTGCAGGCACTCTAGAGAACGTTCTTAAAGCAAACGAGTACGGCTTCACAAAATTGAACGTTTACGGCGGTATGGCTGCATTCAACCTTAAGAAATACGACCAGTGCATCTCTCTATTGGAGGGTGACAACTCAACCAATGCCAAATACTACCTTGCAAGAGCATACGAGGCTAAAGGTGACAACGCAAAAGCTTGTGAGAACTACAAGGCTATCGCTTCTGACAAGAACTTTGGCGCATACGCAACCAGCAAAGTTGGAACACTATGCAAATAGAGCTTGAGCTGCTGGCTCCGGCTAAAAATAAAAGTATCGGCATTGCAGCAATAGACTGTGGTGCCGATGCTGTATATATTGCAGGCCCTAAATTTGGAGCACGTGAGGCTGCCGGCAACAGCATCTCTGACATTGCAGAGCTGGTGACTTACGCCCATAAGTTTGGGGCAAAAGTGTTTATGGTGATAAACACTATCCTGTATGAAGAAGAGCTTCCCCAGGTAAAGGATGCCATCTGGCAAGCTTATGAAACAGGATGCGACGCCATTATCATACAGGATCTTGCCATCCTCAACATGGAGCTGCCGCCTATAGAGCTCTATGCCTCTACCCAGACCAATATCAGAACAGTGGAGCAGGCCCGTTTCCTTGAGTCGTTGGGTTTCAGCAGACTTATCCTTGCCAGGGAACTTAGCCTGCAGCAGATTGCCGCAATAAAGGAGGCAACGGATGTTCCCCTTGAATCGTTCATACACGGGGCACTCTGCGTAAGTTACAGCGGCCAATGCTACCTGAGCCAGAAAATCACCGGCAGAAGTGCCAACAGGGGGTGCTGTGCCCAGGCCTGCAGATCAAACTACACCCTTATAGACAGCTCAGGAAGGGAGGTTAAGGGTCCCGACGGGGCACCGCTGGTAAAGGACTCCCCTATCCTCTCATTGAAGGACTTCAACCTGAGCAGCCGCATTCCCGAACTTGTAAAGGCTGGTATCACATCATTCAAGATTGAGGGACGCCTCAAAAACGAATCCTACATCCGCAACACCGTACTGCTCTACAGACGGAAGATAGACCAGTTCCTGGAGCAGAACCCACAATATTGCAGGGCATCATACGGAAGATGCATTGGCGGTTTTGAGCCAAACCCCAAGGCCACATTCAACAGGGACTACACCACTTTGTTCATAGACGGCAAGAGGGGCAAATGGCACAGCAAGGACGGTGCAAAATACCTTGGAGAGTTCATTGGTACAGTAACCGGAACAGGAACCAACAGATATGGCCAATTACACTTCACTTACAAGGCTGCCAACAGCGCCAACACCATAAACAACGGTGATGGACTCTGCTTTGTAACCCCTAAAGGGGAGATTCTTGGGGCCAGGGCCAACACTTGCAACGGCAGCATGGTGGCCACAACCGAAAAATTGCAGGTGGTGGCAGGATCCAAGCTGTACCGCAACTACAACATCATGTTTGAGAAAGAGATGGAGAAAAACCCTCCACGCAGGACAATCCTTGTAAACATGGAGATGCTGCAGACATCAGAGGGGTACTCCATTAAGGCAACTACAGAAGAGGGGATTACCGCAACATACAACATTGAAGGTGGAGCGGACATTGCCCAGAATCCGTCACTTGCGACAGAAAATATCAGCAAACAGCTGGGCAAGAGCGCCGGAATCTTCTCATTCACAGTAACAGCCGTAAAAGTAAAAGATGTGCCATTCTTTGCTGCATCTGCACTGAACGGTATAAGGAGAGAGATTGCAGTTATGCTTGAAGAGGCCATTGAAAAGCATACTGCAGCCTGCAGGGAAGCATCCGCCAAAAAGTTTGTAGAGGGCAAGGCTGCTGCCAAGAACCTTCCGGTTGCCGAAAAGCTTACATATCTGGCCAACTGCGCAAACTCTGTATCCAAAGGGATATATGCTTCACTCGGGGCCAAGGAGATTGCTCCTGCATACGAGCTGCAGCAGGCTCCGCAGGCAGAACTGATGCGCACAAAATACTGCATAAAATACGAGCTTGGACTCTGCCCCAACCACAGGACAAGATGGGCAGACGACAAAGGCTACAAGGATAACCTTGGGAAAATATCATTCACAGAACCGCTTTATCTGCTCAACGGCAAGAACAGGCTTGAGCTTAAATTTGACTGCAAAAACTGTGAGATGTTGGTAATTGGATAAAATTGAGTAATTTTACATTATGCCTTTTTCTGAGATATTGGGACATACAGAAATTGTTGCCAACCTGCGCAACATGGTGGATTCAGACAGGATGCCACATGCCCTTCTATTTGCAGAAAAACCGGGCTGCGGAGCCTTGCCGCTGGCACTTGCAACTATGGAATACATGTTCAGCCGGGGAAGGAATCCCAAGATTGCCAAACTGGTTCATCCGGATGTCCACTTCACCTTCCCTATACATGTTTCCACCACCATTGGAGGAGACAAGAGAGGTGAACTGGAGCTGTTCTACCCGGCCTGGAGGGGACTTGTGCTGGGAAATCCATATTTCAGCGAGGCAGACCTGTACAAGGCATTTGGCATAGAGAACAAACTGGGTACCATAAGTGTTGCTGAAGCAAACTCCATAATAAGGAAACTGAGCTTGAGTTCATATGAGGGGGGTGCCAAGGTGATGCTCATCATGTTTCCAGAAAGGATGACCATTGAAACAGCCAACAAACTGCTCAAAAACCTTGAGGAACCGCAGAACGGAACATATTATTTTCTGATTTCCCACAATCCGCAGAAGATAATCACCACCATACTCTCAAGGTGCAGGATCATTGATGTTCCTCCTGTCAACCGGGAGATTCTTGCCCGGAAAATTATTGACATGACAGGTGCTGATCCCCAACAGGCTGCATTATGGGCAAAGTGCTCTGGTGGAAGCATGGGCAAAGCGCTGGAACTTATTGCCAGGGAAGAGGAACAGAGTGAAAACTATACTGCTTTTGTATCAATCCTCACCAAGGCGCTTGACAGGGATCTTACAGCCCTGATTGAATTGTGGGAACAGATTGCCTCATACGGTAAAGAGAGGCAGAAAGGGATATGCATTGAAGGGGGAGAAATTCTCCGCAAACTATATATGACAAGCCTTGGGCTGGAAGAGATCTCCTATGCAGGCGCAAAGGAACTGGAGCAGCTGAAGGAGTTGTCGGGAAGAATAAAACAGGATTTTTACCGGAAAGGGTACGGATACCTCAACAATGCCATTGAGTGCATTGAGAGGAATGTGAACCCCAAATTCATTTTCTGCGATTTGTGCAATCGCATATTTTACAACATTTAGCTATGGGAACTATAAAGGAATATGACTGCCAGCGAGGATGTGAAAAAGAGATAAAGGAAACTGGCGAAATAAAATGTACATACAAGAGGGGATGCTGCAAGCTTGGTGTGTTCAACTGGCTGGAGGGAATTTCCCAGGAAGACATGAAGGAGCTTTTTGAGGTGAGGTTCAAGAACACCAGAAAGCTCATCTTCAGGAATGCATCGGAACAAAACCTGAAGATAGGGGATATTGTAGTGGTTGAGGCCCAGAACGGCTACGATGTGGGTATCATCACATTGGCCGGGGCAATTATTGCCAACCAGCTTAAGAGAGACCGCATAGACCCAACAACATACGAGTTCAGGAAAATTTACCGCAAGGCCCGCCCTGCCGACATACAGAAATGGCAGGAGGCAATTGCCCGCGAGCACAGGACTATGATCCGCTCAAGGCAGATGGCGGCAGACCTTCAGTTGAACATGAAGATTGGAGACGTGGAGTTCCAGGGAGACGGCACAAAGGCCATCTTCTATTATATTGCAGATGAGAGGGTTGACTTCCGTCAGCTTATTAAGGATTTTGCAGAGGAGTTCCGCATAAGGATTGAGATGAAGCAGATTGGTGCAAGACAGGAGGCCGGCCTTATTGGTGGTCTTGGAGTATGCGGCCAGGCATTGTGCTGCTCCCGCTACATGAACAACTTCCAGTCAATAACCACACAGGCAGCACGCTGTCAGGACCTCTCGCTCAACCCGCAGAAACTTGCAGGCCAGTGCGGCAAACTCAAATGCTGCATCAACTACGAGGCATCAGTATATGTAGAAGCCCAGAGCAGGCTCCCTAAAGTATCAGAGCCTCTGCACTTTGAAGACGGCGACGCATTCCTTATGAAGACAGATATCCTTAAGGGTATGATGTGGTTCTCATACGATCCAAAGAGCATGGCCAACATGATACAGCTTACAGCGGAGGAGGTCAAGCAGGTAATTGCCATGAACAGGAGAGGGGAAAAAGCCCCTACTTGTATGCAAAACAATCTTGCAGAGAAACAGTCAGAGTTCATGAGTGCCGTTGGCGAGGAGAGCATATCGCGTTTTGATTCAGACAAGAAGAAAAAGAAGAACCGCTCATCAGACAGGGACAGAAGAAAGGAAAAAGGGGAACGCGGCGAAAAGCAGGAGCGTGCGGAAAGACCCGAGAAACCTGAGCGGGGAGAGAAGGCTGAGCGTGCCAAAAATAATGAGCGTGCGGTAAAGCCCGAGCGTACAGAAAAGCCTGAACGTGCGGAAAAGCCTGAGCACAACGGAAGACAACAGCGTAGGGAAGAGGCACATCCTGCTGCACAGCAGACTCCAGAAGGTGGCAACGAAAGGCCGGAGCGCAAGGAGAGGGGCGAGCGTGGAGAAAAAAATGAAAGAGGTGAAAGGAATGAGAGAGGAGAGCGCAACAGAAGGCATTATCACGGACACCGCAACAACAGGGACCGCAGGGAGAAGAAACAGGAAGGGGGCAATGAGGCATAAAGGAATCATATTGGGGACATTGCTCCTTATGATTATTGCCGCAGGCTGCACCCGCCCTGTGCACAGCAGTTCATACATCAACCTCAACAGGCTGTCGGGATGGAAAGAAAACACCCCATTGAAGCTCACATTTGAGATGACCGACACCCTTGGGGAGTCTGAACTTTACCTGATTGGGGAGATAGCAACAAAAAGGACAGCAGAGGATAAGGTGGGATACCCCATAGCCCTCACCTTCCTTGCTCCCGACAGCACTTGCTACACCGACACAGTCACCCTGCCGCTGCATGTGATCCAGGATGGAAAAATTGCCAGGACATCCCACGGAATAAAGGAGATAGAATGGCCATACAGAAAAAACATATACAACAAGATTCCGGGAATTTGGGAAGTGACAATCAGCAAGGCCGATACCCTTGACGATTACACCAACCTCATAGGCCTGGGAATACGCTGCAAACAACTGAGCTATGAGCGCTAAAGACAAACTAAGGAAATTCAGGGAAAACGAAACGTTCAAATGCCTCTACCAGCCACAGACTGAGGAGGTTCTGAACAAGGATTATACACTCAAGGGAAAATGGCACCAGGAGGTGTTCGGGAACAGCAACCCCATTACCCTTGAACTTGGCTGCGGAAAAGGTGAGTATACCATTGCACTGGCAAAGATGTTCCCAGACCGCAACTTCATTGGAATAGACATCAAAGGTGCCCGTCTGTGGAAAGGGGCCAAGGAGGCCACTGAACTCAATATGCCCAATGTGGCATTCATCCGCACCAGGATTGAGTTCATTGAATCACTTTTTGCAAAAGATGAGATAGACCAGATCTGGATTACATTTGCAGATCCACAGCTGCGCCGCGAGCGCAGAAGGCTCACCGGCCCAATGTTCCTGCACAGATACCGCAACTTCCTTGCACCAAACGGCATTGTCAACCTCAAGACCGACAGCCGCTTCCTGCATGAGTACACCCTTGCGTGCGCACAGCAGAACAGCCTTGAGATACTTGAGGCCAATACAGACATTTACGGCAGCGGCCGTGCAGACGAAATCCTCTCTATCCGCACATTCTATGAGGCACACTATATAAAGAAAGGACTTCCAATCACCTACATGGCCTTCCGCCTTAACAACCCGGGAGAACTCATCTCCCCTGCATGGGATGAGGAATACTGGTATGACCAGGAAATTGAATCGCACGGATTTGTTCCGGCCAACAAAGGGTAATTCCGTGACTCGGCCACTACATTTCTCGGGTATTGTCACAAAAATGCTGATTTCCATGACAAAGGATGCCTTTGGAAGGGGCATTGTCACAAAACAGGGCAATTCTGTGACAAAGGGCATAGTTTAGCGGGGGATTGTCATAAAAACGCAAGTTTCCGTGACAACACGTCTGTGACAACACTCACATCATAAAAAAAATCCGCGTGGGAATGAGTTCATCCCCCTCGCGGATTCTTTCTTTCCGGCAATTGTCTGTCGCTTTTGGCAATGCCCACCGGCTTCCTGCCTATTTGATCACTCCAAGTTCCTTGCCAATCTTGGTAAATGCTGCAATAGCCTTGTCCAAGTGCTCCCTCTCGTGGCCGGCAGAGATCTGAACACGGATTCTGGCCTGGTCTTTAGGCACTACAGGGTAGTAGAAACCAACAACATAGATACCCTCATCAAGAAGTTTCTCAGCCATCTGCTGTGAAAGTTTTGCATCGTAAAGCATCACTGCACAGATTGCGCTCTGGGTAGGTTTGATGTCAAAGCCAGCCTCTTTCATCTTGGCAACAAAGTACTCTGTATTTGCGTGAAGCTTGTCCTGAAGCTCGTTGGTGCGGGCCATCATGTCAAACATTGCACAACCTGCAGCCGCTACCATTGGAGGGATGGAGTTTGAGAACAGGTAAGGGCGTGAGCGCTGGCGCAACATTGCAATGATCTCTTTTTTACCGGTTGTAAAACCGCCTATTGCACCGCCGAATGCCTTACCCAGTGTACCTGTGATAATCTCTATCTTGCCTCTGAGGTTGTGAAGCTCTGTTGTACCGCGGCCGGTCTGGCCCACAACACCTGCAGAGTGTGACTCGTCCACCATTACCATTGCATTGTATTTCTCCGCAAGCTCATGGATTTTATCTAGGGGACATACGTTGCCGTCCATAGAGAACACGCCGTCTGTAACAATTACACGGTATCTCTGGGCCTGAGCCTGTTTAAGGCACTCCTCAAGCTCCTCCATGTTTGCATTTGAATATCTGTAGCGTTTTGCCTTGCAAAGCCTTACACCGTCAATGATTGAAGCATGGTTAAGGGCATCTGAAATGATTGCATCCTCTTCTGTGAACAAAGGCTCAAACACACCGCCGTTTGCATCAAAACAGGCAGCATAAAGAATAGTGTCCTCTGTACCAAAGAACTCTGCAATCTTCTGCTCAAGCTCCTTGTGAAGATCCTGGGTACCGCAGATGAAACGTACGCTTGACATACCGAATCCCCTCTCATCCAACGCTTTCTTTGCCGCATCAATAAGCTCCTGATTATCTGAAAGTCCAAGATAGTTGTTTGCACAGAAATTGAGCACATCCTTGCCGGTGTTAACCTTAATGGCAGCTCTCTGCGGTGAAACAATCACTCTCTCATTCTTGTAAAGGCCAGCCTCCTCAATCTCCTTGAGGGTGGTCTGCAAATATGACTGAAAATCTGTATACATGACTGGTTATCTTTTATATTTTTACAAATATAAACATTTTGCAAAACAAAAGTTACATTATCTTTGTTGCCCTTTAAATGAAACCCGAATGGAAAGTATAAAAGAGATATTCAAGATAGGGAAAGGGCCTTCAAGCTCCCACACGATGGGGCCTAGGAAGGCTGCAATGATATTCAAGGAGAGGAATCCGGAGGATGCCCGTTTTGAGGTAACCCTTTACGGCAGCCTGGCGGCAACCGGCAAAGGTCACCTTACGGATGTGGCAATTGAGGATGCACTTGGCAAGGAGAGGTGCAAGATACACTGGAGGGGAAACATCTTCCTCCCCCAACACCCCAACGGCATGCTGTTTGAGGCTTTTTCTCCCGACGGAACCAAGATAGACCACTGGACCACCTTCAGCATTGGAGGGGGCGACATCAGTGATGACGGCACCCGCCCGGATAAGGAGAGCATCTACACCCACAACAAAATGGAGGATATCCTGGGTTGGTGCAAGGACCACGGCACCACATTCTGGGAGTATGTGGAGCAGCATGAAGACAAATATATATACGACTACCTCTACGAGGTATGGAAGGTAATGAAGGGTGCTGTTGAGAAAGGTCTCGACGAGGAAGGGGTTCTTCCAGGAGGTCTCAACCTTGCCCGTAAGGCATCTTCATTCCACATAAAGGCGCTCGGGCACCAGGGGTCGATGCAGCGCAGGGCCCTCACCTTTGCGTATGCTCTGGCGGTAGCAGAGGAGAATGCGTCGGGAGGAACAATTGTAACCGCCCCTACCTGCGGTTCCTGTGGTGTGGTGCCTGCGGTATTCTATTTGAGCCAGAAATGCTACGGTTTCTCGGAGAAGAAACTGCTCAAGGCTTTGGCCACTGCGGGGTTGATTGGAACAATCATAAAGACTAATGCATCAATATCGGGAGCAGAGGTGGGATGCCAGGGGGAGATTGGTTCTGCATGCTGTATGGCTGCAGGAGCCTCAACCCAGCTGTTCGGAGGCACCCCAATGCAGATTGAGTATGCGGCAGCCATGGGAATGGAGCACTTCCTTGGTCTTACTTGTGATCCTGTATGCGGACTTGTACAGATTCCCTGCATTGAGAGGAACGCCTTTGCGGCAACCCGTGCCGTTGATGCCAATGTGTATGCACTCCTCACCGACGGCAACCACAGGGTGAGCTTTGACAGCGTGATTGAGGTGATGAAGCGCACCGGCAAGGACCTGCCAAGCCTCTACAAGGAAACTGCTGAGGGAGGACTGGCCTACCAGTTGGCAAAAAAATGAGATTCACATATGGTAGTTTCCGTTTTTTAAACTATTTTAGCAGAACTATTGATACCAATAACATTTAAAAATTATAATTATGGCACTAGAGATTAATGATTCAAACTTCAAAGAGGTTGTTTTGGATAGCGAAAAACCTGTAGTAGTTGACTTTTGGGCAACATGGTGTGGCCCTTGCAAAGCCCTTTCACCAGTAATTGACGAGGTGGCAGCAGAGTTTGAAGGCAAAGCAGTTGTAGCAAAATGCAACGTTGATGATGCTACAGATGCTCCAGCTGAGTATGGCGTAAGAAACATCCCTACCCTATTGTTCTTCAAAGGCGGTGAGGTAAAGGACAAGCTTGTAGGCTCTACTACCAAAGCTGCTATTGCTGAGAAACTTAACGCATTGCTATAGTATTCATTTACTTTAAAAGGAAAAATCATGAAAAGAAACCTATTACTGTTAGTGGCATTTCTACTTGTATCCGTACAGGGATTCTCCCAGTTCGGAATCAAGGCCGGATTGAATTTCGACACTATGGGAGACATCAATCTGGGCAACATTGAAAAAGGCTCCATGGACAACAAGACAGGTTTCCACGTTGGCGCACTTTACAAGATGAAGATTCCTCTTACAGGACTCTCTCTTCAGCCGGAACTTGTCTATACACAAAACGAGTCCACCCTTGGCACAAAAAGCGACGCCAACCTATGTGATTTCAAAATGAAGCAACTGCAGTTGGCTGCCAGCCTTCAATGGGGCCTCGACCTTATCCTGTTACGTCCTTACCTTCAGGCTGCCCCATACATCGGCTATGTAATGGGAAACAAGACTTCTATCAAGGAGATGACATGGAAGATGGATGAACTCAGATATGGTATTGGCCTTGGCGCCGGAGTGGATATCTGGAGACTGCAGATCAGCGGCAAATATGTATGGGACATGGGCAAGGCATCCGAGTTTGACTCAAGCAAACTGGGAATTGGTTCCGGGTTGCTTAAAGCTAAGAAGGACAAAGGGTTCCAACTCTCTGTAGCCTATATGTTCTAAAAAACAAACGGATGAAACTGAACGCTGTACAACTTGAACTGGGAGAACATTGGAGCCTGTATCAACAGGCCCTGCGGGATGCACTTGCACACAGCAACAGGCTGCTTGCAAAACTGAACGGGTACATTATAGATACGGCCGGGAAACAGATGCGGCCTATGCTGTGCCTGCTCTCGGCCCAAGCTTGCGGTGAGGTTTCACAAATGAGTTATGAGTGTGCAGCTGTATGTGAAATAATACATACAGCCACACTTTTACATGATGATGTGGCAGATAATGGAGACATGCGCAGAGGTGTCCCAACCGTTAAGGCTGTATTCAGTCCCGCAGCATCGGTGCTTACAGGCGACTATTGGCTGGCCAGAGGAATGCATGTGCTCATAAACAAATGCAATGTTGAAATTCTGGGCCATTTCACCAAAGCCCTTCACGATTTGTCTGTAGGGGAAATAATCCAGATGGAAAAGGCAGAAGAGCTTGACACCACAAAGGAGGATTACTACAAGATCATTGAATGCAAGACTGCAAGCCTTTTTATTGCCGCTGTAAAGAGCGGTGCTATCTCGGCTGGAGCTCCACAGGAGTATGTAGATGCAATGGCTGAGTATGCATACCACCTTGGACTGGCTTTCCAGATGAGGGATGACATATTTGACTACTCCCCAAAAATGGATACCGGCAAACTCCCTGGTGCAGACTTGAAGGAAAGGAAGATTACCCTACCGCTCCTTTGCGCTATGGAAGCAGCCCCACAGGAAGAGGATGCAATCAGGAAACTTATAGACGGCATTGAAAATTCCATTGCAAAAGATTCGTGCGTTTCAGACTCCGATAAGGAGATCATAACTTCTGTAAACGGTTTCATTTCAAAATACAACGGAATTGCAAAGGCGCAGGAAATTCTGGAGCATCATGTGAGGATTGCTGCGGATGCCCTTTCCATACTGCCGCAGAGCACTGCAAAAGAGAGGCTCATACAACTTGTACAGTACGTAGGCAAACGGAACGTATAACAGCACTATGACAATAATAACAGATATATTGGCAATAATAGCAGCCCTTGCAGGAATAGTGGGATGTTTTCTTCCTGCTATCCCGGGGCCACCACTCTCCTATGCCTCAGTATTGCTGTTGTACCTGTTCAACAACACTGAAAATGAAATAACCTCAAGATTTCTCATAATCTGGATTGCAGTTGTAGCGGTGGTAACCATTCTCGACTACGTTATGCAACCGTATTTTACAAAGATTACAGGAGGTTCACAGCTTGCCGTAAGGTGCTCGATTGCCGGACTTGTAGCTGGAATGGTCTTTTTCCCGCCGGTGGGTATAATCATAGGACCGTTCATAGGGGCCTTCATTGCAGAATTCATCATAAACAAAAAACCCCTCAAAAACTCCCTTGCCGCAGCAGGTGGAGCCTTCCTGGGGTTCATTCTGGGAACCGGACTCAAACTTGCAGTTTCCGGAACCCTATTTTATTACACAATACGCTTTATCTTCTTTTAACGGCTTCTACGCAAGCTACAACCTCGTTCCAGGCAGTATCCATCTCCGCCAACGCTTCGCGTCCCTTTTCCGTAAGTGAATAATACTTGCGCGGTGGTCCCTGAGTGCTCTCTTCCCACCTGTAGCTGAGCAGCCCCTGGTTCTTCAATCTTGTAAGGAGCGGATACAGGGTTCCTTCCACCACAATCATCCTGGCATCCTTCAATGACGAAATTATGAGTGATGCATAGGCATCCTCCCGTCCCAGAATCCCCAGAATGCAGTACTCCAATACGCCCTTGCGCATTTGAGACTTTATATTGTCTACATTTGAATCTGTCATGGCACTACTTTTTATAATTGAACTTCATCATGTTCTCAGCGGTAACCGGCAACCCGTAAAGCTCACACATCTGCGCAGGAGTCTGCGCCAAAGGAGCAGCAATCCACAAGATAATGTAGATCCAGAAGCCTGCCGATCCCATAAAGAGCGCTACAATGAATACAATCCTTACCAGCAAGATATCTATGTTAAGGTACGCGGCTATTCCAGAACATACCCCTCCAAGTGTCTTGTTGTCGGGATTACGGAAGAACTTTTTGGTTGGCCTGTTGCCGCTGAAGATATCTGAGATAGGGTCATTGGGAGTATCAATGTACGGCTCCCCGTCCGGCATTCCAAGCTGCGCTATCACCCTCTCTACCAAAAGGATATCCACCACATTCCTGAACTGTCCCACTCCCTCGGCAAACAGCTCTGCAATCCTCCCCTCCAGGTCTTCCATCACCTCTGCACTCTGGGGACCCAGTTTGCCTCCTCTGCGGAAAGCTTCCAAATACTTTTTCAGAAGAGAATATGCATCCTCATCCATGGCAAAACTTCTGCCGCCAATACCGGCATTGATCACTTTTTTCATAGTTTGTTCCTTTTATTCATTTATAACATTTATATGCGCACTTTGTTGTTTGCATTGCAAATATATAAATTTTTTACAATACCTTGCAATACATAGTACTAAAAATTAAAAAAAGGGCTGTCCTTTTCCCGACAACCCTTCTGCATCTCTATATAACCCAAGTCATATTAGTTGGCTGGAACCGCCTCTGTAGCAGGAGCCTCTGTAGCAGGAGCTTCTGTAGCAGGCTCAACAGGGAACTGAGGCTGTGCCACTGGCGCAGTATTCTCAATCTTCTCAATTAGAACTGAATTGTTCTCATCTACTTTTGTTGAAACAAAAGCTGTTGCAGCAATACAGAGCACAATAATTATGATTGCAAGGGTCCAGGTAGCCTTCTCAAGGAAATCAGCAGTCTGTCTTACGCCAAAAGTCTGGTTGCCGGCTGCAAAGTTTGCTGCCAATCCACCACCTTTAGAGTTCTGTACCAATACCACACAAGTAAGGATAACACTTGCAATAACAATAAGGATAGCAATAACTGTATACATAATTTATATTAATTTTTTGATTTTATTTCGTTTACAAGAGATGCAAAGTAAGTACTTTTTTCCGGATATAGCAAAATTAGTTTTGCATAAGCATCAATAGCCTTGTCATAATACCCTTGGTCGGCATAAATGGCTGCCAATGTTTCTGTAACAAAATCCATGGATTCAAAATCCACTTCCGCGCCATCTCCTGCCAACGGATCCTCCCTCTCCACATTGTCGGCAGGTGCCCCAAACTTTATTTCAGGAGCTTTCTCCTCCTGTGAAAGTTCATCAAAATCGGCTTTTGTAAAGTAGTCTCCTCCCACTACAAAGAATTTGGGCTTGACGGGGGCAGGAGATTTTGGAGTCTCCTCTACAAAGATGTCATCCTCCTTGGCTACAGAATGTTCAAGGGCAAATGCCTCCGCCTCCTGCTGCATGAGATCAAAATCAATTTCAAACTCCTCATCTGCAACTACATCCGTATCTACATCCAGCAGTTTTACCACATCTGCGCCATTACTGCCTTTCTGCTCAGCCCTGCTCCTGGCAGCTATAGCCCTACACTGCAGCAATACAGCCTCCCTACGGGGGAAAAATATCAGATTTTCCTTATAGCTGTTCTCCAGGCACTCCGGTTCAACCGAAACCAGACGGCACAACAACACTTCCCTGGCATAAGAAAACCATGGATATTTTGAGACCAGCGCCTGCAACTGGGGAATCTCCAGACTCTTTATATATGTGGCACTTGTTTCCAAAACTACCAGTTTGCTACAGTTGCGTTAAAAATATCCTCTACCAGAATCTCCACAATCTCATCCACAAGCTGGGCCTCAACTGAATCAAAAGAGAGATTGGAATCATAATCCTGATATGCCGCAAAAGACTTTTCAAAATCCTCTTCCTCATGCTTGAGATTTTTGAACTGGATCTTCACAGTAACTGTGAGCCTGTTCTGGGCAGCCACCTCCTGTGATGTTACTGCTGTTGGGGTAATCTCATATGATGTAATGAACCCGCTAACCTGCAGATCGCCGTCATCCTCAAGCATCTCCAACTTGGTAAGCTTCCTGTACTGGTCCTGCAATGCCAATGTAAGGGTATTGCTCAACTGCGGATTAACCTTCATTGCCCTGTTCTCAATGGTATACACAGAAATTGTATGCACGTCGGGAGCAATTGAAGTATCATTGAACTTGTAAATTCCACATGCTGTAAAAATGCCCGCCAGCAGGGCTAAAAGTATAATTTTCTTTCTCATCATATTCTTGTCAGTCTTCAAGACCCAATTCCTTGATTTTCCTGTAAAGGGTCCTCTCCGAGATTTCAAGAGCCTCGGCCGCCTCTTTTTTGTTGGAATATTTTTTAAGTGCCTTCCTTATGAGATTATCCGTTGCATTAGGAATTGAGAAATCCTCCTCATACTCCTCCACATCAATGGCCTCAGATTCTTCTACCGGCAGTTCATGTACCGGTTCCACAGGCTGTACAGGCTGGGGAATCTGCTGGACATTGGAAACCGGCTGGACACTCTGCACACTCTGCACAGTGTGAACAGGTATCACGGCAGGCAACGCAGCCACCTCTTCATTATTGATGCCAACGTGAACTCCTCCCTTTATCCTCTCCATATCCATCTTCAGGCTCTGCACTTCATGCTGCAACTGCTGGAGCATTGCCATATAGAATTTTTCCCTCTCGCTGAACATCTCGGCATTATACTGTTCCCCACCAACAACCGGAAGGGAATCAGGGCCGTCTGCAGGAAGATACTTCTGCAGTATTGCCGGCTCAATCAACCTATCCTCCTCCAACACGGACATCTGCTCAGCAACACTCTTGAGCTGCCTTACATTGCCTGGCCACCTGTACTGGGCAAGAAGCATTTGTGCCCCTTTTGAAAGTTTTACCGGTGGCATCTGGTATTTCTGGGCAAAGTCAACAGCAAACTTGGTAAAAAGGAGATTTATATCGGCAACCCTCTCCCTTAAGGCAGGAAGTACAATTGGAACAGTATTTAGCCTGTAATACAGGTCTTCCCTGAACTTGCCATGCCTTATTGCATGAGGGAGATTGATATTTGTAGCCGCAACTACCCTCACATTTGTCTTCTGTACTTTTGAAGAACCCACTTTGTAGAACTCACCTGTCTGGAGTACCCTCAACAACCGCACCTGGGTTGTCAGTGGAAGTTCCGCTACCTCATCAAGAAATATCGTGCCCCCGTTGGCAGTTTCAAAGTATCCTTTACGTGTATCATATGCTCCTGTAAATGAGCCTTTTTCATGGCCAAACAGTTCTGAATCAATTGTACCCTCAGGTATAGCTCCACAGTTTACGGCAATGTATGTGCCGTGCTTGCGTGCACTGTTCTGATGTATGATCTGGGGAATCACCTCCTTTCCAACGCCGCTTTCACCGGTAACCAGAACAGACAAATCTGTATTGGCTACCTGCACTGCAACCTCCAGAGCCCTCATCAGAGCCGGATCATTGCCTATAATATCAAACCTCTGCTTTAAATTCTGCAATTCCATAATCTGCAAAGTTAAACATTTTATACAGCATAAAAGCCAATTTTCACTACTTTTGTTCAAAATTGCCCAAAGGGCACAATTCAAAGACAAACATGAAAATACTGGCACTAATTCCCGCAAGGTATGCATCTTCCCGATTCCCGGGCAAGCCGCTTGCTCTAGTACATGGGAAACCTATGATCCAAAGGGTCTACGAACAAACCGTAAAGGCATTCCCCAACGCCTGTGTAGCCACAGATGATGAACGCATTTACAACGCCGTAAAGGAATTTGGAGGCAAGGTGGTAATGACCTCCACAGCCCATAACAGCGGTACCGACAGGTGCCACGAGGCGCTGAAAAACTATTGTGCAGAAACAGGCGAGAGCTTTGACATTGTAATAAATGTACAGGGTGACGAGCCTTATATCAAGCCACAGCAGCTTGAGCAGCTGGGAGCATGTTTCAATGACCCTTCAGTTGAACTTGCAACACTTGTAAAGAGAATTGCAGACAAAGATGAACTTATGAACCCCAACAGCCCAAAAGTAATCATTGACAAAAACGGCGACGCCATTTATTTCAGCCGCACCCCTATCCCCTACAGCAGGGACATTGAGGTCAGTGATGAATATGTAGCTTCAACTCCATTCTTCCGACATATTGGACTGTACGGCTACAGAGTGGAAACATTGGCCAGAATCTGCGCCATGCCACAAGGCTTTCTTGAGCAGACAGAGAAACTCGAACAGCTCAGATGGATAGAAAATGGGCTAAAAATCAGGGTTGCGGAGACAGAATTTCAGACACATGCAGTAGATACTGAAGAAGATTTGGCATTTATTAATTCCAAATATGATTGGGAATGATTATATTTGCGCGAAAGTGTGAAAACTAAAATCAACTAAACACAATAATTCATGAGAAAAAGCATTCTTTTTGCATTGGCATGCCTATTGATGGCAGCGTGCAGCAACCCTTCAAAAATGGCTGAATTGGCTGACTCTATCGTAACAGACGTTACACTTAAAGGAGCAGCAGGCGAGAGTGATGTACTTGAGTCTATTGGCGGCAAAATCACTGCAGCTTACACCCTTAAGTTCCCAGCTGAGTACTTCAAGAGTGAAGCTATCCTTAATGTAACCCCAGTAATGGTATACGAGGGTGGCGAGGTTGTAGGTCCGGTTCTTACCCTTCAGGGCGACAAAATCATGGACAACTACACTGTAATTTCTTACAAACAGGGTGGCGAGGTTACCAAAGAGGTTACATTCGACTACAAACCTGGTATGGAGAAAGCAGTACTTGAGCTAAGAGCTGTAGTATACAACGCCGACAGAAGCAAACAGTACGAGTTCCCTTACCACTACAAAGTTGCTGACGGTACAAACTGTACTTACATGTTGGTTAAAACTGAGGGCAAACCTGCTTTTGAGAGCGACGCTTACCAGAAAATACTTAAAGAGTCAAAAGAGGCTCAGGTACTTTACATCATCAACCAGTCAAACGTAAGAAACAACCAGCTTAGAACCGAGCAGATCAAAGAGTTCCAGGAGTACTTGAACGAGGCTCAGAACAACGAGCGCAAGACTATCGTTTCAAACGACATCATCGCTTACGCTTCACCAGACGGAGAGCTTGACGTAAACACCAGACTTTCTGAGAAAAGAGCAAAATCTGCTGAGACTGCATTTGTAAAAGTTATCTCAAAGAAAGCTAAAGTTAAAGACATCCCTGTAAACGTTTCTCAGATTTCTGAGGACTGGGAGGGCTTCCAGGAGTTGGTACAGGCATCTGATATCCAGGACAAGGAGCTTATCCTTCGCGTTCTTTCAATGTACTCAGATCCAGCTGTAAGAGAGCGTGAGATCAAAAACATGAGCGCTGTATACAAAACTTTGGCTGACGAGGTTCTTCCTGCATTGCGTAGAGCAAGACTTATTGCAAACGTAGATTACAAGAACTGGACTGACGAGGAGCTTACACAGCTTATCAATGACAACATCAACGAGCTTGATGAGGAGGCTCTTCTTTACGGTGCAACTTTGTTTGACAAAGCATCTGCAAAAGCTGAGATCTACAAAGCAGCTGCAAAAAATTACAACAGCAGCAGAGCTTACAACAACCTTGCAGCTCTTAGCTTGAAAGAGGGTAAAACTGCTGATGCAAAAGGTTACCTTGCAAAAATGAACAACAAAACTGCAAGCTACTATAACAATATGGCAGTAGTTGCAATGCAGGAGGGTAACTTTGATGCAGCTGCTGAGAACCTTGCAAAAGCTGGTGACCTTAAAGAGGCTAAAGAGAATATGGGTGCTCTTCTAATCCTTAAAGGTGACTACAAAGGTGCAGTTGCTGCTTTGAACGGTGCAAACTCATACAATGAGGCTCTTGCAAACGTTCTTACAAACAACCTGAGCAAAGCTTCTTCTATCCTTGCAAATGCAAAATGCGCTTGCAAATCATACTTGAAAGCTATTATTGCTGCACGTCAGGGCAACAACAGCCAGGCTAAAGAGCTTTTGGAGGTTGCTAAAAAAGACGAGAAATTGGCTAAGAGAGCAGCTAACGACATTGAGTTTGCAAAACTATAATCACTCACTTGTCTGACAAGATACAGAGGGCAACCCGCAAAGGGTTGTCCTCTTTCTTTATTGTGTATTTTCTAAAACACGTTTATGTTCATTATATTTGCGTAAGTTAGCATTGGAGCAAAATATAAAACCTACAAAATAAAGATATGGGCAAAAGGCTTGCTGTTTTTACAAACACATTCCCTTACGGAAAAGGGGAGACATTCCTTGAAGACGAGATAAATTTCACCTCACAGGAGTTTGGCAGGGTGGATATTTTCCCTTTATATATACCTCAAGGGAGTGAGGGGGAAACTGTACGCAATGTACCACAAAATGTAACGGTTCACCCACCATTGCTCAGAGGTGACCATAAAGACAAGAATACCCTCTTGAAAGACGGTCTGCTGAATTTTGCTCCAATAGGATTTGCAGTAAAAGAATTCATCGGGAAGAAGATATATTCAAACAAAAAGAAAATTTGGCTGTGGGGAAGTTACCTGTGCATTCTGCGCTCCATTTTGGGAAACAGGGAGAGGATGAGGGAGGTACGGCAGGTTCTGGAGGAGTGCAGCGTTGCCTATTTTTACTGGGGTGACAAATCTGCCCTTGCTGTTCCGTTCCTAAAGAAGAAGCTCAAACGCACCCCGGCTTTTGTTGTAAGATTCCACGGATCCGATGTGTACGAACAGGCAAAAGGTTACTTGCCGTTCAGGGAGATGCTTTATAAGGCTGTTGATTATGCGGTTCCCATCTCTGGAAACGGAAAGGAATATATTCAGCAGAACTACATCAACCAGCCAGGAAAGATTGAGGTATTCCGCCTTGGAAGCTCATACCACAGTGATGCCTGTCCAAATCTGGGGGCACCAGTGCCGCTAAAGGAAAACCAGGTGGATTCTACAGGGGCATACAATATTATAAGCTGTTCAAATGTAATTGAGCTGAAGAGGGTGCACCTGATTGCCGGGGCAATGGTTCTGCTTGAGCAGGACAGGGAGCTTGCCGGCGCCATTAAGGAAAAGGGGATAAACCACCTTTGCTGGACCCATATTGGGGACGGTCCACTGCTTGAACCAATAAAGGAGTATCTTATGCAGAACGGGCCGGCGGAAGATGATGCTGAGGGACTTACCCCCGTTGCATTCAATTTCTTGGGGGCAATGCCCCACAGCAAGGTTCTGGAGTATTATCAGACACACTATACAGACTTGTTCATTCAGGCAAGCCGCTCGGAAGGGATACCGGTTTCAATTATGGAGGCCCTTTCATACGGCACACCTGTTCTGGCAACCAATGTAGGAGGTGTAGCGGAACTGCTGCCACAGGGGTGCGGATGCGGGAAACTGCTCCCCAAAGAGCTTACCGCAGAGCTGCTTGCCAAGGAGATTAAAGAGTGGATTCTGAAGAGCCTGCAGATG
>JAZRCK010000032.1:0-25612 GCA_045659725.1 Candidatus Egerieisoma sp. | reverse complement strand
AGGCGATCCATTATGCGGGGACCATATCGGGAAGCAAGTTCACTGTCGGTGAGGTTGGTGGTTAGAATTGTGGTAAGCTGGTTGCGGTAACGGTGGTAGATTATTTCAGAGATGGGGTGGTATGAAGTGCCATAAATGATGCAGTTCTCTGGTTCGCAACCAAGGTCATCCAGAAAATTTTTACCGGTTTGCCGTCGGGACTAATCTCTATACCCAGTATTTTGTAGGCACTTTTCTTTGTGGCAGAGGAGGTTTTCTCTATGAGTCCTGCCTCCTGCAGGGCCTTAATTGCATTTATAATGCTCTGCTTGGTAAGTCCTGTAAGGCGCATCATTTCCCTCAGAGAGACTTTTGCCACTCCCCGCAACCCCAGTTCCTGAGCAAAAAACTGATAAACCATAAAGAACGGCCTACCATTCTTGGATTTCATTGCTGCAGGATTTTCTGAATATCAGACATGCGGTACTTTTTCTTATTCCCGACAGCAAATTGCTGTTTTAACAAGAATCATTACTGAGAAATTTTTTCGTTGTCTATAGACAATAAAATTGGTAAAAGAGAGGATTTTGTTGTCCGTAGACAATGATTTTTTACACAGAGATATTTCGTCCCTTATTTTACCTCTATAACTACCTAATTAAAGCACGATATACACGTTCTACAAAATAAGCACGCAAGCGTGCTTATTTTTACTTGCTAATTGCATCAATTATTTTTTCAGTTTCTTCACAACCTTATCAAAATCAGACTCTATCTTCTGTGTTTTATTAAACTGTTCATACTCCCTCTCAGCCTTACGTTCTGCTTGTATCCTTGACACTTTGCCTTTATCAACAAGAATCTGATATTTTCTAAATGACAAGAACTCATTTACACTTGCCGCAAACTCTTCCATCGTAAAAGTATTTTCTCTCTCAACAAGGTCTTCTATATAGTCAAAATAGCCTGTTACAGCACGCTCCAAACGCTTTATATCCTGCTCAGGAAGGTAATTCTTCGCTACCATAACATCAGATTTCAGGATTCTACCATCAGGTGAATATTTCCATGTTGTCAGGCCCATATTCTCTTTGGTACTATCAGCTTTAGAATATATAATTTCTGCTGCAGTTTGTCCTGTTATAGCATAATGGAATTTATTCTGAACCATTGCATAAAATTCCTTTGTGATATCAGAGTCGCGATTATAATCAAGGCTACACTCTGCAAAAATATCTGTTATCTGTTGCCATATACGTCTTTCACTTGCACGAATTGACCGAATTCGTTCTAACAACTCCCGGAAGTGATCCTTACCAAACAACTGACCGCCATTCTTTAATCTCTCATCATCTAGCACAAAACCTTTGAGCATATATTCTTTCAGAACATTTGTTGCCCAAATACGGAAATGAGTAGCTTTTGCAGAGTTGACTCGATAGCCCACAGAAATAATTGCATCAAGGTTATAAAAATCTACCATTTCCTCTACACCTCCCCTGAAGCCCCTTTGAACGACTGTTTCCATTTTGGAAATAGTCGTTGACTCCAACAATTCTCCTTCAGCATAAATATTCTTCAAATGCTTGCTAATCGCCGGAACCTGCACTCCAAACAACTGAGCCATAGCTTTTTGAGTAAGCCACAACGTCTCATCCCTAACAACAGCCTCCACATTCACATCTCCCTGCGGTGTGCTGTACATCAAAAACTTTATCTCTTTGTTCATATCAAGTATAAATTTATCCTTGTAAATATAATTATTATCTGTCAATGTTCCATCACTCCAACATCCCCACCAGATCCTTCTTCATTTGTTCATCAATCTCCCTATATCTGGAGAAGGCTTTGCTGCCTTCTTTGTGGCCGCTGAGAACACCTACCAGGTTAGGGTCTTTTACTTGCTTGTAGAGGTTGCCAATGAAGCATCTGCGGGCCAGGTGGGATGAGGCAATTTCCTGCAGTGGTCGGATTTATATCGGGAGTAACAGATTTAAAAGAGAGTGCAAACTTGCTGTAGCGGTTGAATCTCCTATACAGTTCAAATCTTTGCAGGGCCTTATCCTCAGCCTTATTGTAAACCTCTATAATTATCTCCTTTATTCTGGCAACATTTCTATTGAATTCTGCCTTCAGAACCGAATCGGTTTTTCTTTTTGGTAGCGTCCTTACAGTTCTCCTTTCCTGATCTTCCTGTCTACCTCGCGATACTGTTTGGGAGAAAGTTCTTTATACGTATCTACCTTGATTCCCTTGCTCTCCAAAAAAGATACAATTTCGGGCAAGTCTTTAGGATCTACCATAGAAATTCCAAAGAACAATCCTCCCCGTTTTTTCTCGGTCCATACTATCTCAATTGAATCTGTCGGGAATCTGCCCGGAGGAGGCATCCAAAATCTCACTTTCCCGATTTCCACATAGTTCCGGCTTAACTTAAAAAAAGGAAGTAAACGGTTCTGCACAACAATCCTGTTATCATGGAGTACAATAAAGAAGTACTTTACAAAAATTGAACAACACACAGCCAACACAAGGAACAACAACACTCCAAATGCAATCCAGCCTGCCATATCTGCCACCAACAGCAATCCGGAAAAGATAAAGTATTTGCATATGAACCACATCTGCAACAGCACTATGAACATCTCAAATACCAATTTGAGTGTAACAGCCTCTTTGAACGGTCTTTTATAAATTTTAGTCATTTCACCTCCAATGCCATAATGTAGTCATTCATATAATAACCGTTTCCTATAGGGAAATCCCCCTGAGAGGCCTTGTGCATCCCCATATGCTCATAGAAACGGATTGCCTTTGTATTGTTCCTGTTCACATTCAGCTCCACCACACATGGCAACTGTGAATTCTCTCTAATGTATCCAACAGCACTCAGAAACATCTGCTTCCCGACAGATTTTCCCTGCAACCCCGGCTTGAGATAAATCTTCTGCAGATGCCACACCCCATCTTTCACCATCTGGACGGATGAATAGCCAACCGGCTCACCATCATAATATGCAATATGGTAAACATGCCCTTCTTCCATCTGCTTTTCAAGGCTCTCTCTGGAGTACATCCACTCCATCATATAATCTATCTGCTCACTGCTCAGGATTGGGGAGTAGGTAGCGGAAAAAATTTCCTGCGCAAGTTCCATTATTGTGGGAACGAGGGTGAAGCCTGCTTTTTTGAACTGTACCATAACAGTACAAATATAAAAAAAGTGCCCATTATGACGACGTCAAAAAGGGCACAAACTATAAAAAAAGGGCAGCTTTCACTGCTCCTCTTTGCATCATAGCAGGGATTATCCCAACATCTCCTTCTCAACCTCCTCAGGAGTGATTGGAAGGCGTTTGCTGCCTAGCATCCTGCAACCGGTTTCAGTGATTACAATATCATCCTCAAGCCTTATGCCGCCAAATGTGCGGTAAGCCTTAAGGGCGTCGAAGTTGATGAAATCCTTGTTGGTACCCTCCGCTTCCCACTGGTCTATAAGGGCAGGGATAAAGTAGCATCCGGGCTCAACTGTGATTACGTGGCCAGGTTTGAGGCTTCTTCCCATACGCAAGCTTGCAAGTCCGAACTGGGTTGAAGGGCGTACCTCGTCATCGTATCCAACATAAATCTGGCCCAAGTCCTCCATATCGTGAACGTCAAGACCCATATTGTGGCCAAGGCCGTGAGGCATGAACAGTGCGTGAGCTCCTGCTGCCACAGCCTCGTCTACATCTCCTTTCATAAGGCCAACCTCTTTAAGGCCTGCTGCAAGGACACGGCACGCATCCAAATGCACCTCCTTATAGGTAAGGCCCGGACGGGCAATAGCCTGGGCTTTGTTGTTGGCAGCTGCCACTATGTTGTAGATATCCTTCTGCTGCTGGGTAAACTTGCCGCTGCTTGGGATGGTTCTGGTAAAGTCTGAACAGTAGTTCATATTGTTCTCCGCACCTGCGTCAATTACAATCAGGCGCCCCTCTGTAAGGATCTGGTGGTGCGAGTGGTTGTGGAGGGTTTCTCCATTCTGTGAAAGGATTGTCGGGAAGGAGGTCATGGCACCCTTTGAGTGTGCAATTCCTTCCATTACACCTGCAATCTCCTGCTCCACCATTCCAAGTTTGGCAATTTTCATTGCAGTGTAGTGCATCTGGTATCCTATGTCGCATGCCTTGTGGATTTCCTCAAGCTCACACTGCTCCTTGATGATCCTCAAATCCACTACAGCATGTATCAGTTCCAAAGATGACTCATTCTTCAACGCCGCAACCGGCAATCCAAGCAAAGTATGGAGCAATATCTTGTTGTAGTTCCTGTATGGAGGCAAGAAATGGATCTTCCTTCCCCGCTGCTGGGCTTTCTTCAGATACTCGCCCAAAGCCGCAAATGGCTCAGTGTGCGAGATACCCACTCTGGCACCTTTCTCAGCAACTGTTGGTTGAGGCCCCATCCAGATAATGTCATCCATATCCACATTGTTGCCAAACAGCACCTGATCACCTGTTTCAGGATCAAGGATTGCAGCCAAATCGGGCTCATTCAAGCCAAAGAAATACAGGAATGTACTGTCCTGTCTGAATTTATATGTATTTGAAGGGTAGTTGGTTGAAGCCTCACTGTTTCCAAGGAGCAGGATAAGGCCCTTACCCATTTTTTCCATCAGACGCTCTCGTCTGCTTGCGTATATCTCTTTTGCGAACATATTGTTATAGTTTTTCTATCCAACCAAAGATAGCACTATTTTTTCAAACAAAAAAGTGCCCACTGGGACGACATTCCAATGGGCACTTCAACGCACCGGCACACGCTACCATCCAGGGTTTTGCGGGAACTCCACCCCCTTGATTCCATAAAGGGCAAGTTCTCCTGTAGGGATGGCATCCAGATAATTCTTTGGAACCTCAACAGTCCTTTCAGCCCCTTTCCCGTATGGAAGAATATAGCCATCTTCATCTACAGCAACACCTTGTGCAAGGGCTGCATCCTGGGCAGAAAGCCATGCACCACGGAAGATTGCAGGTTTCACTGCAGGATTGAGATACTCCAGTTTTCCCCACCGGCGGATATCCCACTCGCGGAAACCGTCCATAATGAGTTCACTGCGGCGCTCGCGGCGGATCTCCCACAAAAGCGGTGAGACATCAGGGTCACGCAAAGGATCGTCGGGAAGAGATACCAGAATCATTGGGGCCACTCCTGCCCTCCCCCTCAACAGGTTGATTGTGGCATCCAGATCATTCTGGGTGAGCACCCCCAGTTCCGCTGCAGCCTCTGCATAGATGAGCAGCTGCTCTGCCAGCCAGAAAATTGGGGCATCAGTTGGGTTATTGGGTGCCAATATTTCAGATGGCCCCAAAGAAGGGTTGTTGAATTTGGTTATTATATATCCTGTGCTGGAGGTGAATCCTTTCTCGTTAGGGTTCCCTATGTACGCAAGTTCATCCTCCACACACTGCACAAGGCGCAAATCCCTGTTTGCCAAGGTTTGGGAAATGCTTCCATTGCCGGCATACATTCCCGACAATAAAATTGGCAGTCCGTCGGAGCACAGGAATGAGTTCACGGCATCAAGGGTAAGGCCGTCCATCATGGTACTGCTGTTGGTATATCCAATCACCGAATGGGTAAGGACTCCAGAATTGTATGCCTTATATAGCAGCACCTCAGGATTCTTTGAGAGATCCAAAGAACTGTAGAGATCCTTATACACCGGGGTAAGGGAGAAATTGTTATTCCCGACAATTTTCCCTGCCGCCTCCATGGCAATCTGCAGCAACTGCTCCCCTCTGGCGGCATCCTCATCAACATACTTGGCCAAAGTTCCCTCATAAAGGGCAACCCTTGCAAGAAAAGCCCATGCCACCTCCGCACTCACCACATTGGCCTCACCAAGGGATTTGCTTCTGGAGATTGTCCTCAGGTTGGCTGCAGCAAACTGGAGATCAGCCACAATACTGTCAACTACCGCCGTACGCGGGGTGCGTGGAACATACATCCCCTCAACATCACTTTGATCAAGGTACCTGTCTATGTATGGCACATCTCCAAAATGGCGTACCAGATTGGCGTACTCAAAGGCCCTGAAGAAACGGGCCATTCCAAGGTAGTGGCCTGCCGCCTCTGCACTCAGGAGGCCTCCCATCTGCGGCACCCTCTCAAGAAGCAAATTAGCCTTTCTTATATAGGTATAGTCCCAATGGGAATTGGATGCCGGAGCGGTTGTAGGGAACAGGTCCATTCCCCTGGCCGCCTGGTCATCTGTAAATGTTGTAAAGTAGAAATCCCCGTTTGTTCCTGTACCAAAACCTGTAAAGAGGTTGTAGAACTCCCAGCAATAAGATTTCACATTGTTCTCACTGGTCCAGAAGTTTCCGTCTTCAAACACGGTCTTTGAACCGCGGTCCAAAAAGTCGGAACAGGAGGCAGTACCCTGCAACAGGGCCGCCGAGCAGGCCAAAAGGCCAATATATCTGTATATCTGTTTCATATCTGAATAAATTTACATTCCCAATTGTACACCAAAGGAGATTATCCTCTCAAACGGAGCTGTACGGCCGTAGAAATTTGAGGTCTCCGAGCCGGCAGTTATCTCCGGATCTATAGGAATCTTCTTCTGCGAGAACTCAAACAGGTTCTCCCCGCTAAAATAGATCCTGCACTTGGTAAGGTTTGCCCTGCTTATTATCTTATGAGGCAACGAATAGCCAATTGTAAGGTTCTTCATCCTCAGATAAGAGAGGTTGAGCAGATATTTGGTCTGCGGATAGAAGTTGTTGCCTGAGTTTGCCGCGGCATTGGCCATGTACCTTATGCCGCTTATAGCTGTTGATCCGTTGCCTGTATATGGAAGAGGATATTTTGCATTCGGATTCTCAGGGCTCCAGAAATCCATCTGGTGCTCATACATCACATCCGCACCTCTATAATACGGTATAGCCTCATTGCCGGTTGCCCACAACTGCCTTTTCCCTATACCCTGGAAATACATATCCACATCAAACCCTTTCCATGCACCACCTATCCTGAAACTGTACTGGTATCGCGGAGTGGTGTTTCCAATCACCTTAAGGTCTCCGTGATTCTGAAGGGTTGAAGCACCTGCATCAATCACATTATCTCCATTAAGATCCTTATACTTTATATCACCTGGGCCATAAACGAAGTTCCCTGTCTGGAGCCCCACCTGAGAAGGGGAGCCGGCTACATCATCCACAGATGTAAAATAGCGGTCAGTTACAAATCCCCAGATCTCACCCACCACCTTACCTTTATAGTTACCGGTAAGGAGATTGCCGGAATTGGCATTCCACTCGGTAATCACGCTTCTGTAATCACTTATGTTCACATTGGCATATATGCTCAAACCGTTGGCAAAGGAGTGGCTTCCGTCCAATGTAATCTCCCAGCCTCTTGTACGGAGTCTCCCGTCGTTTACCATAGCGGCAGATGTACCGAATGTTTCCGGAAGGGTCTCTCCCACACTGAGCATATTACGGTTGGTACGCTGGAACCAGTCGAAGGTCAGCCCGTACTTGTTATCAAGAAATCTTATGTCCAAACCAAGGTCGAGCGTAGCCACATCCTCCCAATACAGGCTGTTGGAAACATTGGCCGGAAGCCCGGTATAGAGCACCTTGTCACCATCCACAAGCCAAGAGGCATAAGCTGTGGACATTGTTGGGATAAACCTGTCTGCTCCAACATTCTGGTTTCCCACAAGGCCGTAGGAACCCCTCACTTTCAAATCTGACACCACAGATTTCAAAGGGGCAAAATAGGGCTCCTCAGAGATTCTGTATCCAAGGGAGAATGAAGGGAAGAATCCCCATCGGGAGTGGGAAGGGAAATTTGATGACCCGTCAAACCTGCCGTTGAGTTCTGCAAGGTATTTCCCCTTATAATTGTAGTTCAACCTTGCAAACCATCCCACTACAGCCCAATCGCTGGCCTTGCCGTTTACAGTTGCCGCACCGGTTGCAAGAGGAAGCTGTCCCAACTGCTTGTCCATCAGACCCATTTTCTTTGAATATTGCATTGTATACTCTCCGCTCTCCACATTCACACCAGCAGTTGCTTTCATATTGTGGTCCTCAATGGATCTTGTATAGGTTGCATAGGTATTGAAGGTCTTCTGAATTCGTCGGGAAGAAGTAAAGTCAACCTCATCTGCCGAACTTCCGGGAAGTTTGGTGTTGTAGGTGAGACCTCCTCCCCAGAAATCCCACATTGCCACATACCCTCCAGTCTGATGCTCACTGCCGTGGGTGGTGGAGTATGCAAACTCACTCCTCAAATCCAACCCCTCAAGGATATGGAAGGTTGCTGCAATCTGGGCATTCTGGTATGTCTCCTTACTAGTATTATAGGAAGCGTTGTGCAGATATCCGGGGATATGCCTGAACCAGGCAGTTGTACCATTCTCATCTGTATAGGTTCCATAAGGGAAGTAGGTTCCCCAGCGCCACATATAATAATATGGGTCCTGATATGAATACGGCGTATCAAAATTCTTCTGCCTCATGTTCATCCTGGCCTCAAGCTCCACCCACTGTGCAGGGATGGCATTCACGCTCAATGAAAGGTTATATTTGTTCATGATATCAGGTTTTATCTTCAGGATCCCTTCCTGGTACTGGTACCCTCCGCTAAGGACAAAACTTATCTTCTCACCGCCGCCGGCCACCTGCAGGTTGTGGCTCTGCTGCGGGGTCCACTTGCGGTACATCTCCGCTACAGGATCCCACAAGCGGTAGAAATAGGTTACACCATCCAATATCTCAAAATCCTCACCCATAACCATGGCGTGACCTCTCCTGTTATGCGAGTAGTTGGCCTTCCATCTGGCAATTCCATCCATAAGGGGTTGCGCCTTCATTCCAAACATGTCAAACGCCTGCTTTCCCCTGGCCATGGCTGCATCCATTGCAGAGATTTCCGCTATTGCATCCTTTGGGAACTGCGGCAATACAGTAGGTGTTCCCCACGAGAAGTTGTTGGTATAACTGGCAGTAAACCTGCTACCCATCCTGCCGCTTCTGGTCTTTATGAGTATCACACCAAAGGCCGCCCGGGCTCCGTAGATTGATGTGGAGGCGGCATCCTTCAATACCGAAATGCTCTCTATCTCATCTGAATTTACCAGCGAGATATCATCCACCACCACATTGTCTACCAGGATGAGCGGCGAGCCCCCATCAGTGGCATTGAGCGATCCCATACCTCTTATATTTATTTCCGGAGCCTTGTTTATGGCACCGTTTGAGAAGGTAACAGTAAGTCCGGGAACCACACCCTGCAACCCCTTTGCCGGATCTGTAAACGGCTTCCCCTCCATTGTACGGGCCACGTTTACCGTTGAAACCGCACCGGTAAGATTCTCCTTCCTCTGCGAACCGAAACCCACAACCACCAGTTCATCCAGCACAACATTTTCATCACGCAGCACCACATCCACCACCCCCTTTCCGTTCACCGGCACACTCATTTTCTCCATCCCCACAAGGGAAAACTCCAGCACAGCATCCTCCTGCACCTTTATCTCATACAAGCCGTCAATGTCTGTAATGGCAATTTTTGCCGGCTCCCCCACAGCCACAACGGTAACACCGGCCAAAGGCTCCCCTGCCACATCTGTAACCTTGCCTTTAACCATAATCTCTTCCCGACAGATTCCTGCCGGATATCCCGCCAACGGGATACTCAGGAGCAGCAGCACCATTACCGCACCCCTGCAGAACATGTTAGATTTGAACCCTATCATAAGAAGTATTTTTTAATCTCAGAGTTGTTAACAAAATAGGGGGACATTAGTTTAGAAATGCTAACTTTGCATCCATGTTACCACTGAAAAGCAAAATACTCCTTTTCCCATACTGGATTGCCCTTAAGGCAAGACATTTCCTTTACGACAAAGGGATAAAGAAAAGCCGTTCATACCCTGTTCCTGTAATCTGCCTGGGCAACATTACAGTTGGCGGAACCGGCAAGACCCCCCACACGGAGATGATAATCCGCATGCTTGAGAACAAGTACAGGATTGCCGTACTCTCAAGGGGATACAAAAGGAAGACAAAGGGGTTCAGGATTGCTGCCCCAGGTGACACATTTGCCCAGATTGGTGACGAACCGCTGCAGATAAAGCACAAGTTCCCACACATTACCGTAGCCGTTTGTGAAGACAGATGCGCAGGCATTGAGCAGTTGCTTGCATTGCCCGAGCCGGCCGCAGGGGTTGAGGGACCTTTCCGCCCCCAACTGATCATTCTCGACGATGCATTCCAGCACCGCCGCGTAAAGCCTTTGCACTCAATAGTGCTTGTAAACTGGCACAGGCCAATTTTCAATGACAATCTCCTCCCTATAGGACGCCTGAGAGACCTTCCCGAGCAGATTTGCAGGGCCCAGAGTGTAATTGTAACCAAATCTCCCCTGTTTGGAGAACACGACGGCATCATTGACTATGAACTTGCAGCACAGCAGCTTGCCCCTATAGCTAAGGAGTGGAGAAAGAACCTCCAGCTTAGGGATGACCAGCAGTTATGCTTCTCCTATATCTTGTACGATGAGCCGCTTCCCGTTGATCCCGCAGCCGACAACAGGTACCTTTATGCCCAGAGTGCAATCTTCTTTACAGGAATTGCCTCGGATACAGAGTTCAGGAACCACATTGTAGGAAGGCACAAGGTGCTTGATTCAATCAAGTTCCCAGACCACTGCAACTTCTCAAAAGGTGACATTAAGGAGATAAACAACTGGGCTGCGCAATACCCTACCTCAGCGGTATATACAACAGAAAAGGACAGCAAGAGGCTGATTGGCAACCCTCACCTGTCTGAAGAACTGAAAAAAAGGCTCTTTTATATACCTATCAAGACTGAGATTATACCTTATTAGAACCAGGAGCCGGCCCTTATTGGTCACCCCATCTCTGGGCTACGTAATCCAACAGTTTTACAACCTCTGCAGGATCGTTTTCCGTAACCAGTTTCAGGCGGGTCTCCTTGAAATCGGGAAGACATTTGAAATAGTTGCTCAAGTGGCGACGCATCTCAAGCACACCCACCCTGTCTCCCTTAACCGAGATTGATTTTGCAAAATGTTTCTTGGCCAGGGCAACCTTCTCCAATACTGTAAGTGGAGGCATCTGTTCCCCATGCTGCAGATAATGCTTCACCTCCTTGAATATCCAAGGGCGGCCATAAGTGGCCCTACCTATCATTATACCGTCAACGCCATATCTCTCAAAAGCCGCTGCCGCACCCGGGCCGTCTGTTATATCTCCATTACCTATAATGGGTATGTGCATTCTCGGATTCTCCTTTATCTTTCCTATAAGGGTCCAGTCGGCCTCCCCCTTATACATCTGGCAACGGGTCCTGCCATGCACTGTAAGGGCCTTGATTCCCACATCCTGGAGCTTCTCGGCCAGCTCAACTATTATCTTTGAGTCCTCATCCCATCCCAGGCGGGTCTTTACGGTAACAGGGAGTTTCACCGCCTCCACTACAGATTTGGTAATCTCCACCATTTTGTCGGGAAAACGCATCATGCCGCTTCCTGCACCTCTGCCGGCAATTTTGCTTACAGGGCATCCGAAGTTGATGTCAATGATGTCGGGGCCGGCTCCCCCTGCAATCTGTGCGGCATTCTCTGCCATGCGGGCCGCCTCAACCATTGCCTCCGGGATGTGGCCGTAGATCTGGATGCCTATGGGTTTCTCATAATCGAATGTTACAAGTTTGGCCAAAGATTTCCTGGCATCCCGGATGAGTCCGTCTGAAGAGACAAACTCGGTATACATCATGTCTGCGCCGAACTCTTTGCATATATATCTGAAAGATGCATCCGTCACATCCTCCATAGGGGCCAAAAACAGGGGCTTCTCACCCAAATCCAAATCTCCGATCTTCATTTTTTTGCGGTATATAATAGTGCGCAAAAATACAAAAAACCACATTAAATTGCTCATATTTTGGCACTTTAAAAATTTTTACTACCTTTGCACCCCCTTATATAGGGGAAAATCGCAACAAAATTTAGTATTAACTTAAAAATCAACACAGTGGACTATCAGAGCTACAAGACAGTGTCGGCAAATGCACAGACCGTAACCAAAGAGTGGTTGGTGATTGACGCAACTGATCTAGTATTAGGAAGACTTGCCAGCAGAATCGCATTGGTTCTTAGAGGCAAGCACAAGGCCAACTACACCCCACACGTGGATTGTGGTGATAATGTTATCGTTATCAACGCAGACAAAATCCGCCTAACAGGTAAAAAGTTGACCGACAAAGTGTATGTGAGACATACAGGGTATCCCGGCGGACAGCGTTTTGCAAACCCTAAGGAGTTGCTAGTACGCAAACCAACCGCTGTACTTGAGGAGGCAGTAAAAGGTATGCTTCCTAAAAACAGACTTGGAGCAGAGTTGTTCCGTAACCTACATGTATATGCAGGTGCTGAGCATCCTCACCAGGCACAACAACCAAAAACAGTTACTTTTAACGAAATTTAAACACAGAGCATGGAACAAATCAACGCCCTTGGAAGACGTAAAACAGCAGTTGCTCGCGTTTATGTGAACACAGGAAAAGGTAATATTACCATTAACGGTAAAGAGCTTACTACTTATTTCGTAGATGAGACTCTTCAGTTTATCGTTAAACAGCCTCTAGAGGTAACCAACACTTTGGCTGACTTTGACATCAAAGTTAACCTTGATGGTGGTGGAATCAAAGGTCAGGCAGAGGCACTTCGCCTAGGTATTGCTCGCGCCCTTTGCGCTATCAATGCTGAGTACCGCCCAGCTCTTAAAGCTGCAGGATTCCTAACTCGTGACTCAAGAGAGGTTGAGAGAAAGAAACCTGGTCAGCCTGGTGCACGCAGACGCTTCCAGTTCAGCAAACGTTAGTATTGTACAACTGAGCATACAGCTGATTACATCATTGCACAGCTTGAATTTAAATTTTTTGGGACTTCCCGCATGGGAGTTCATCCCATTTGGGAGCTACCTGAAAAATTGTTCGGCTGCGGAAAATTTGGGGACTGGCTCCGGCCGCTACCTCAGATTGACATAAAGAGATTTATAAAAAGAGAAAAAAAACAAAAAAATGCCTAGAACAAATTTCCAAGACTTACTTGATGCAGGTTCGCATTTTGGTCACTTGAAAAGAAAATGGAATCCAAAAATGGCTCCATACATTTTTATGGAGAAGAATGGTATTCATATCATTGACCTGCACAAGACCGTTGTCAAAATAGACGAAGCAGCAAATGTGATGAAACAACTTGCTCGCGCAGGTAGAAAAATCCTTTTCGTTGCTACTAAAAAACAGGCAAAAGAGATCGTTGCCGAGAAGGCTTCTGCTGTTAACATGCCATATGTTACAGAGAGATGGCCAGGTGGAATGCTTACTAACTTCCCTACTATCCGTAAGGCTGTTAAGAAGATGAACACCATTGATAAAATGATTACAGACGGTACATTTGACTCACTTGCAAAGAGAGAGAAACTTCAGATTACCCGTCAGAGAGCTAAATTGGAGAAAAACCTTGGTTCTATTGCAGACCTTAACCGTCTCCCTTCTGCTCTATTTGTAGTTGACGTTCAGAAAGAGATGAACGCAGTTAAAGAGGCTAACCGCCTTAACATTCCGGTAATCGCTATGGTTGATACTTGTTGCGATCCTACCCCTATTGATTATGTAATTCCTGCAAATGATGATGCTGCCAAATCAATCGGCCTAGTAATGGATGCACTTTGTGGCGCTGTTGCTGAGGGTCTTGCTGAGAGAAAGCTTGAGAAGGAGAAAGAGAAAGAGGCATCTGCAGAGAAAGAGGGCGATGCACCGGTTAAAAAACTACGTTCTCGCAAGAACACTGCTTCTGCAGAGGAGAAAGCTGAGTAATTATTTTTAAATCCGAATTTTATCATGGAAATTAAAGCTTCAGATGTTGCAAAACTACGCCAGATGACCGGCGCAGGTATGATGGACTGTAAAAAAGCTCTTGTAGAGGCTGAAGGTGACTTCAACAGAGCTCAGGAGATCATCCGCGAGAAAGGTAAGCTAGTTGCAGCAAAACGTTCAGACAGAGAGACTACAGAGGGTAAAGTTGTAGCTCTTGTAAACGCTGACAATACCAAAGCTATCATTACAGCACTTGGTTGCGAGACTGACTTCGTTGCTAAGAACGCTGAGTTCCAGGAGTTGGCAAACAACATTGCAAATACAGCTCTTGCAAACTTCCCAGCTGACCTTGCAGGTTTGATGGCATGTTCATTCAACGGCCAGACTGTAGAGGACGCTATCACTCAGCAGACAGGTAAGAGCGGTGAGAAACACGCTATTCCTTTCTACGCTAGCATTGAGGCTCCATTCATCGCTTCTTATATGCACGTTATCAACGGTAAGCTTGCTGCTATCGTTGGTTTCAACAAAGAGGTTCCAGCTGAGGTTGGTAAAGGTCTTGCTATGCAGGTTGCTTCTATGAACCCAGTTGCTCTTGATGCTGAGTCTGTTCCACAGGAGGTTATCAACAACGAGCTTACAGTTGCAGTTGAGAAAACCAAAGAGGAGATCGTTCTTAAAGCAGTTGAGGCTGCACTTAAGAAAGCAGGCATCAACCCAGCTCACGTAGACAGCGAGGACCACATTGAGTCAAACATGGCTAAAGGTTGGATTTCTGAGGAGGATGCAGCTAAAGCACGTGAGATCAAAGCTACAGTTTCTGCAGAGAAAACTGCTGGTCTTGGCGCTGAGGAGGCTAAAATCCAGAACATCGCTAAAGGTAGACTTGGCAAGTTCTTCAAAGAGAACACTCTTCTTGAGCAGGCTTACCAGATGGGTGATGGCAAGCAGTCTGTTAAAGATTTCTTGGCTTCAGTAGACAAAGATGTTAAAGTTGTTGCATTCAAGAGATTCTCTCTTAACGACTAATTTTAACACCAACATAAAAGAAAAGATGTCCATGAAAATGGGCATCTTTTTTTATTACAGCTCCAACTGTATTTTCACTGACTCCTCGTGGACTGCCTTCATAATGGCAAACACAAACTCTTTATCCAGGTTCAAGGCCTCTCCCATCCGGGCACGTTTCTCAAGAATCTCATTATAACGTCCTGTCTGGAGTACAGGCATGTTGTTCTCTTTCTTGTACATTCCAATCTCCCTTGAGATTCTGTTTCTTCTTGCCAGAATGGTGAGCAGTTGCTCATCTATCTCATCAATCTGCTTACGCAATACAGAAATATTCTCTGTTGTCTGTCCGTTCTCTCTCAAAACAAGTGTTTTTAGGGTAAAATCAAGGATTTGTGGGGTAATCTGCTGATTGGCATCACTCAATGCTTCGTCGGGATTACAATGCGACTCTATCATAAGGCCGTCAAACTTCAGGTCCATTGCCTGCTGTGAGATTGGGGCTATCAGCTCCCTCTTGCCCCCAATGTGGCTTGGGTCGCAGAACATTGTAATGTTGGGATAGCGGCGGCGGAGCTCAATTGGTATATGCCACAACGGAAGGTTGCGGTAAATCTTCTGGTCATATGTGCTGAACCCGCGCAAAATTACACCTACATTGTTCACCCCTGCATTCACAAGACGCTCAAGGGCCCCTATCCAAAGCTCAAGATCGGGGTTTACAGGGTTCTTTACCAGTACCGGAATATCTGTTCCTCTAAGGGCATCTGCCAACTCCTGCATTGCAAACGGATTGGCTGCAGTACGTGCCCCAATCCACAGTATATCCATTCCGGCCTGAATTGCCTCATCTACATGCATTGCAGTAGCCACCTCTGTTGCAACAAGCATGCCTGTTGTCTGCTTCACCTCTTTCAGCCAAGAGAGTCCAACAGTCCCAACCCCCTCAAAACCACCCGGTTTGGTTCGTGGTTTCCATATACCTGCCCTAAAAATCTTCACACCTTTCTCCGCCAATTGCACTGCTGTTTCCAATACCTGTCCACGGCTCTCGGCACTACAAGGCCCTGCAATGATTATTGGACATGCATCCACCTCCATTCCCGGTAAGACCAATCTGTTGATTTCCATATCCCAAAATTTTAATCCCGACAATAAATTTATGTATTTTACCCCAACATCCAAAGAATTTAAGGTTTTTTAATACACATTATAATTTATAAATTTGTCAGTTCATCAACCAGGGAGCAAATGAAAAGCACAATCCATATAAACGGAAATCTTAATGGATTACAGGATCTGCAGCCGGCAACCGGCAATGTATATGTAATAATTGACAAGAACTTGCAGCATCTTGCAGTACATTTCAAACAATTCCCAATAATTATTTTTGAGGGAGAAGAAAACAACAAGCTTCTGGAGAATGTTTCGTCCCTTGCCTCATCCCTTCTTGAGGCCGGAGCCGACAGGGATGCCCTGATAATAGGTGTAGGAGGAGGCATTACAACAGACATTGCCGGCTTTACCGCATCCATCTATAAAAGGGGAGTAAAATTCGCGTTTGTCCCAACCACCCTCCTTGCCCAGGTTGATGCATCCATTGGTGGAAAAAACGGTGTGAACCTCCACTCATACAAGAACATACTGGGCACAATCAACCAGCCTGAGTGGATATACATATGCCCCGAGCTGCTCAGAACCCTTCCGGAAGATGAATTCAAGGCCGGCATTGCAGAGGTACTGAAGACATTTATACTGTTTGACAAGCAGATGTATGCCACTGCAGTAGAATATTTCTCACAAGTTGCACAGAAATACTGCAACCGGGAGGACAAAAACACAACTTACGGAGAAATTGCAGTGGAGCACAACCTGGAGCTCCTTACAGAGATAATAGGCAAATGCGCCCGTTACAAGAGCGGCGTAGTGGAGAGGGACGAGTTTGAGAAAGGAGAACGGAGACTGCTGAATCTGGGACACACATTTGCCCACTCAATTGAAAAACTTACACAGGAAGAGATCTCACACGGCTATGCAGTAAGCATTGGAATGGTGATTGCGGCCAAAATTGCACAGGCAATGGGTTCCGCACAAGAGGGCTTTGCCCAGAAACTGGCTGAAGACCTGCGCATGTGCGGACTTCCATCCACCCTTCAGGAGTGCCCTGCAACGGCACACCTTAAAATGGAGGAACTTGCCAAAGCCATTAACAAAGACAAGAAAGTACACGGCAGCAATATCCACTTCATCCTCCCAAAAGGGTTGCAGCAAGTAGAGGATATACTCATACCTATAAATACAATCAACAATATAGCAGATGATTTGCGTTAGTATTCAGGAAAAGGATTTTGCCAGATGCAAGGAGATTGTATCGGGCTGCGGCATGGCAGAGATAAGGGGCGATTTGTGCAACTTCACAACGGCCCAGACCGAAGAGCTGGTAAGTTCTCACCCCAACCTCCTCTACACCCACAGGATTGCCGGCAGCTCCCTTGAAAAAGCCTACACGCAAATGACCGCTGCCATAAAAAAAGGGGTAAAATATGTAGATGTGGAGATTGAGGCCCCCGTAGATTACCTTGAGATGATAAAATCATTCGCCAGGGTAAACGGCTGCGCCCTTATAATCTCATACCACAACTTTGAGGGGACCCAATCCCTTGAGGAACTTCAGACCATATATGACATCTGCCGCCGCAAGGGGGCCGACATTGTAAAGATAGCGACCACGGCCCACAACATCTCAGATGCCAGCAGGGTGATGCAACTGTACAATTACCACAAATCGGACAAGGATCTTGTTCCCGACAACTATTTGCAGCGCGGCGAGGAATCAGGTTCCTTGAGCAACAGCTTTGGAGAAGACCAGGCTTCCCTTGTAGCCTTCTGCATGGGAGAGGCAGGGAAGTTCACAAGACACCTGTGCCTGGAATTGGGTGCTCCATACACATATGCAGCTCTGGATACAGAGAACTGCACAGCCCCCGGACAATACACAAAAACAGAGATGGAGCAGCTGCTGAACCGTGCAAACTATAAGTTCACAGCTCCAAAGGCAAATGAAACCATATTTACCGCAGAGTTTCCACAAGTGGAGATTCCATGCTCAAAAAGCATGGCCCAAAGGGCAATTCTGGCAGCTGCCCTGGCAGAAGGGACAACTGTACTTGAGAATGTTGAGCCTTGCAACGACATCCTTGGAGCAATTGAGGCTGTAAAGGTGCTTGGAGCAGAGGTTTCCCTTAACAGTTCCACCCTTACAATAAAAAGCGGTGGTACTGCATCATTCAACAACATATCAGAAATTTCAGTTGGTGAAAGCGGACTCCTTGCCCGTCTACTCATACCTATGGCCACTATGCTCTCTGCCGGAGGCCATGAAATTGCAATTACCGGACACGGAAGCATTCTGGGACGCAATCTTCAGGAATCTGCCAATGCAGTTGAGGCTGCCGGCGCAACATGCCGCAGCAACAATGGACACCTTCCGTTCGGCATAAGCGGCGGAATAAAGAGCCGTGAAATTGGATTCTCCGGCAAGGAGAGTTCCCAGATAGTATCGGGATTCCTCATGACCCTTCCACTTTTACAGGAGGACACTACACTTACTATTACCAAGCCGGCCAGCCTCCCTTACACAGAAATGACCATCAGGGTAATGAAAGCATTTGGGGTGGAGGTTGTACAGGAAAACCATTTGCCAGAGAAGATTATATATAAATTGTCGGGAAGACAAAAATACACCCCCACAAAACTGTACATGGATCCCGACTGGAGTTCTGCGGCAAATTTTGCAGTTGCAGGTGCCCTTACTGGGGGTGTAGTCCTTAAGAATATGCCTTTGGCAACAACGCAGGCAGACGGGTTCATCCTTACAATGCTTGAAGAAATGGGATATGGAGTGGAGCAATGCGCAGCCGGAGATTTGTATGATGTAAAGATTTTCCCTGCTGCAGCAAATGCAGTGCAGGCGGAATTCAACCTAACCCATTGTCCCGACCTGTTCCCCATAGCAACAGTGCTGGCCTGCAATACCCCTGGGGAGATTGTCTTTACTGGAGTGGAGAGGCTTGCCAAGAAAGAGAGCAACAGGGCAGAGTCCATCTGCAGCGAGTTTGCAAAACTTGGATACAATATCAGTATTGAGGGGGATAAGATGTATCTTTACGGAAAGAGGGGAAGGAAAACAGAGGCTCCGGTACTGGGATGCAGCCACAACGACCACCGTATAGCAATGGCCCTTTATATTGCCTCACTGGTTGAAGAGTACCCTGTACTTGCAGATGAAATAAAATGTATTGACAAATCATTCCCATCCTTTGTTGGAAGGTTAAAAAGATAAGCAAAATGAACAGCTACGGAGAGAGATTCAGGATCTCAATGTTTGGAGAATCGCACGGTGAACTTATAGGCGTTGTAATGGACGGCGTACCTGCCGGAATCCCTTTGTGTGAAGAGGATTTCATTGCAGACTTGGACAGACGCAGAAGCGGCTCCAAAGGGACCACTCCCCGCAAGGAGAGCGATATGCCGCACATTGTGAGCGGTGTTGTGGACGGACATACCACAGGGGCCCCCCTTACCGTAGTGTTCAAAAACGAAAATACTGTCTCAAAGGACTATTCCGCTTTCAGGGATTGCCCGCGTCCGGGACATGCAGACTTTACCGCATCAGTAAAGCATAATGGGTTCAATGATATAAGGGGTGGAGGGCATTTCTCCGGAAGGCTTACCCTCACATTGGTTGCAGCTGGTGTTGTAGCCAAAAAGATTGCTTCCGGCATTACATTCAGCGCCTCCATTACCCAGATTGCAGGCCTTTCAGATCCTTCACAATGGGAAAAGGCACTTGATACAGCCTTAGCTGAAGGGGATTCCGTAGGGGGCATTGTGGAGTGCGTATGCACCGGCGTTCCGGCAGGATTGGGAGAGCCGTTCTTTGATTCCCTTGAGTCTGAGATTGCACATCTTGCATTCTCAATTCCAGGAGTGAGGGGAATAGAGTTTGGAGACGGATTTGCAGCTGCGGCAATGAAGGGAAGCGGGCACAATGACTGTTTCGTTGACGCCCATGGGCATACAGCCACAAACGGTGCCGGCGGCATAAACGGTGGAATAAGCAACGGCAACCCCGTTGTATTCAGGATTGCCGTCAAGCCTACTTCAAGTATTTCAAAAATTCAGAATACTTTCAATTTCATGACCGGAGAGGTAGAGGAGTTCTCTGTAAAGGGGAGGCATGATGCCTGCATTGCCCTACGCTGCCCGGTAATAGTTGAGGCAATAGCTGCAATAGCCATTGCCCAACATATTCTTTAATTACTCAACAATTGAACCGGCTACGATATTGGCTACCAAAGCTCTCAGTCTTGCCACGCTGCCTTTGTCTGCAGGGTGAACTCTATGAGCCAATAGGATAACTGCAGTCTTTGATACAGGATCAACTATGAATGAAGTACCTGTATAACCTGTGTGACCGAAAGTTCTGGTCTTGTGGAACAGGTTACCCTGGTTTGAGTTGTAGTCTGAGTAGTTGTCCCAGCCAAGTGAACGACCAATATGCTCGAAACCTGCAGGAACCTGAGTCATTACATCTACAGTGTTTTTGCCCAACACCTGAATGCCGTTATAATTACCGCCGTTCATAAGAGCTGCAGCAAGAACTGCCAAATCCTCAGCGCAAGAGAATACACCTGCGTTACCTGAGTTGCCGTGGTTCATTACGCGTGCAAGAGGGTCGTGAACCTCACCCAAGAAGCACTCGCCGTCAGGTTTTTTCTCTGTAGGAGCAACTCTTGGCATAAGCTCAGGCTTGTTTTTAGGCATATATGTAGTGCTGGTCATACCAAGTACATCAAAGATGTTTTTCTGTGCATACTCAGCCAATGTCATACCTGTAATGTTCTGCAATACATTCTGCAAAGTAATGAAGTTCAAACAGCTGTACTCAAATTTGGTGGTAGGAAGATGTTTTCTCTTCATTGTACAGATATAGCTCATAAGGCTGTCGGGATCAGCAACACCTTTGTCCTTGATTACAACCTCTGGAGACACATATGAAGGAAGTCCGCTTGAGTGGGTAAGTACATCAATCATTCTGATATTTGTTTTCTTGCCTGTCTCAGGATCCTCGTATGGCTGGAAACCAGGGATATACATGTCAACTCTATCAGTAAGTCTGAATCCGCCGCTCTCCATAAGGTGGTTCATACTCATTGCTGTACCTACAACTTTACTGCATGAAGCAAGGTCAAAAATTACATCCTCTGTCATTGGCACAACCTCAGGATACACACTCTTGTTACCGTAAGCCTTGATGTAAGCCATTTTACCGTCCCTTACAACTGCAAGCACAGCACCAGGGATCTCCTTTTTCTCAATTGATGCATTGATCACATCATCAACCTTTGCAAGGCGGTTTGCATCCATACCCACCTGAGCAGGATTTACCCTCTCCAATCTTGTTGTACCGTCTGCCTTGCCTGTAGAAGCAGAAGGGGTACATGCACATAGCATTAGAGCCAAAGTTGCAGTAAGAACTGCAGACACTTTAAATAATCTCTTCATAATTTATACAGTTTTTGATAGTTGTCAATTTGGGTGTTAAAGGTACGGAAAAAACTTGAACCTCATTATAGTGAGGCAAAAAATGTAACCAGAAACGGTACTGAAAAATCTACCAGCACCCCATGGAATATTGAGACAAATGCCATCTCCTTGCCGCAAGCTGCCGTAATGACCGGAAGTGTTGAATCCATACTTGTAGCGCCACCGGTTGAAATTGGTGCCAGCCGGCCAAAGACTTTCCTTATTGCAGGGGCAAAGAGCAATGTGATTATCTCCCTCATAATGTTGGCCATAAGGGCTATTGTACCAAGTTGTGCCGCCAATACCGCCCCCATCTGCGGCTCCTTTATCTGTGTTATAAGCACCGACGAGAGCGAGTAATAACCGAATCCCGCCCCCACTGCCATACAGTCTGCCAGGCGCATCTCTCCTATCACCGGATTCACCGCCGCCACTGCCATCAGAGTTCCCACTATGGTTCCTGCCGGCAACAGAAAAAGTTTTGGGCTGAGCGAGGTAAGCATCTCCTTTAACCTGCTGTCACACCCGATACTCATTCCCACCTGCACCATAAGCGCATACAGCACATACATTGAAATCTCTCCGCTGCACAACTGCCCCGGCACTATCCCGGTTACTCCGCAGACACACCCCACAGCAAAGAATCCTGCAGTTATGAATCCGGCGGCATACTTTACAATTTCAGAAAGGGTATTTTTTCTTCCCGACAGTTTTGTGCTGCCGGTTTGTGCTTTTTCCTCGCTGCAGTTTTGTTTATCTGCAGATTGAGGGGGTGCGGCCTGATGCTCCAGAGTGTGCTGCCGTTTTGCAGTGTGATGCTCTGGAATGGCATTGGTACTGTCGGGAAAATGATTGCTCCCTTTGAATACCCATCTTGAGAGTCCCCATGCAGCCACACAACTTCCCAGAGAACCCGCCACCGCTATAATCAGCGCCTTAATTCCCAATGTATCAAGATTATTCACCACCTGCTCATTGGCACCCACCTGCAACCCAAAAAAGAACAACAGCAGGTATATGGTCCATGATATGGTCTGCTGCAGGTGCTGCAATGCCTTTATCTGACGCAGCAGGTAACCCAAGGCAATGCCGGTAAAAGTGAGGGTGAGGACTTTGAACATGTTTTTCTCTAGTGATTAAGTTATGCAAAAATAGCATTTATGCTGCTAGGGGCAAAACGCATATTGAACGAAGTTGCGACTAAGAGTATTGCAGGGCATAGGGGGGGGGACATGGGGAGTGTATGGGGAAAACGCAGTCGGTTCATGCCCATACCAGTGCCTATGCCAATGCCTGTACCAATGCCTGTTCAAAATAAGGGGATATTTTGCGCACACTTCTTTAATTCACATCACATATGGTGGATTTAAGAGATATCTTTTCCTATATTACCATAAATCAACAAGGAATATCATAAGACCAGTACCCATCCATCCGCCGCACTCCATCATCCGCTTCCTATCACCCCCCACACTCCATCACCCGCATAAAAAAAAGAGGAACCGTTACCGATTCCTCTCTTTTGCTATAGGGTAATAAAATTACTCTTGAGTTCTTTTAGCACGTGGTTTGCCACCTTTGCGGTTGTCTCTTCTGCCTCTGTTACCGCCTCTGTTGTTGCCCTGATTGTTCTGAGCACCTGCGTTAGCGTTAACACCTGCGTTAGGAGTAAGATCTCTCTTACCGTAAACCTCACCGTTGCAAACCCATACTTTGATACCTAGTACACCAACTTTAGTGTGAGCCTCAGCTAGTGCGTAGTCGATATCAGCACGGAAAGTGTGAAGAGGAGTTCTACCCTCTTTGTAAAGCTCTGAACGAGCCATCTCAGCGCCACCAAGACGACCGCTGATAAGTACTTTGATACCCTCAGCACCCATTCTCATAGTAGTAGAGATAGCCATTTTGATAGCTCTACGGTATGAAACTCTACCCTCTACCTGTCTTGCGATGTTGTTTGCAATGATATTTGCATCAACCTCAGGACGTTTAACCTCAAAGATGTTGATCTGAACCTCTTTGTTGGAGATCTTCTTCAACTCCTCTTTTAGTTTGTCAACCTCCTGGCCGCCTTTACCGATGATAACACCAGGTCTTGCAGTGTGGATAGTTACTGTGATTAGTTTAAGTGTTCTCTCAATAACGATTTTTGAAAGACTTGCTTTTGCAAGACGAGCGTTAAGATACTCACGGATTTTTGTATCCTCAAGAATCTTTGCAGCATAGTCTTTTCCACCGTACCAGTTAGAGTCCCAGCCACGGATAACACCAAGTCTGTTGCTTATTGGATTAGTTTTCTGTCCCATGATTATTTCTCCTCTGATTTAACGGCTTTTTTATCCAAAATGATAGTAACGTGGTTAGAACGTTTTCTGATTCTAGCAGCTCTACCCTGAGGTGCAGTTCTGATTCTCTTAAGAGAACGACCCTGACCAACCATGATAGTAGCAACTACAACGTTACCATTCTCCAACTCTTTTTTGTCTGCCTCGTTCTTAGCCTCCCAGTTTGCAATTGCAGAACGTAGAAGAGTAGCTAGACGAACTGAAGCCTCTTTCTTTGAATATTTAAGAATATCCAAAGCACGATTAACCTCAACACCTCTGATAATATCCGCAACTAGGCGCATTTTACGGGGAGAGGTAGGAACATCATTCAGCTTAGCTATAGCTGTATGTCTTTTTATCTCTTTCTGCCTTTCGGCCATTAATTTTTTACGAGCTCCCATTTTACTGTAATCTGTGTTTCATTATACTATTTACGATTACCAGAGTGACCTTTGAAGGTTCTTGTCGGAGCAAACTCTCCGAGCTTGTGACCTACCATATTCTCAGTTACATATACCGGAATAAACTTGTTTCCGTTATGAACAGCGATAGTATGACCAACGAAATCTGGCGAAATCATGCTGGCTCTTGACCAGGTTTTCACTACATCTTTCTTGCCTGACTCATTCATAGCAAGAACTCTTTTCTCTAGGCTAGCCTCAATATAAGGACCTTTTTTTATTGAACGACTCATAATACTCTATTCAGTTTAATCCGTTATTTCTTTCTACCTTCAATGATAAACTTCTTAGTAGTCTTCTTAGGGTTTCTAGTCTTGTAACCCTTAGCTGGCAAGCCTTTTCTTGAACGAGGGTGACCTCCTGAAGCACGGCCTTCACCACCACCCATAGGGTGATCAACCGGGTTCATTACAACACCTCTAACGCGAGGTCTGCGGCCCAACCAACGTTTACGACCAGCTTTACCATGTGACTCCAAGTTGTGGTCTGCATTTGATACAACACCTACAGTAGCACGGCAAGTTACCAATACCATTCTGGTCTCGCCTGAAGGCAATCTTAGAATAGCGTGGTTGCCCTCACGAGCTGTAAGCTGAGCGTAGCAACCTGCTGAACGTGCCATAGCAGCACCCTGACCAGGGATAAGCTCAATGTTGTGAACAAATGTTCCTAACGGAATCTCTGACAAGAATAGAGTGTTACCTACCTCTGGAGCAACGCCTGCACCTGAAGCAATAACCTGTCCTACTTTAATGCCTTTTGGAGCAATAATGTAGCGTTTCTCGCCATCTGCGTAAACCACCAATGCAATTCTTGCACTACGGTTTGGATCATACTCAATAGTTTTAACTGTAGCGGTATAGTTATCCTTGTTTCTTAGGAAATCAATGATACGGTACATTTTTTTGTGACCGCCACCAATATAGCGCATAGTCATTTTACCTGAGTTGTTTCTACCACCAGTTCTTTTTAGTGGAGCCAACAAAGATTTCTCAGGAACTGAACATGTAATCTCGTCAAATGCGCTAATTACTTTATTTCTTTGACCGGGAGTAACCGGTTTAAATTTACGTACTGCCATCTCTTAAATGTTGCTGTAGAAATCAATCTTATCTTCACCGGCCAAAGTCACATACGCTTTCTTGTAGTGGTTTGCACGGCCTGTCAATAAACCCGCTTTAGTGTAGCGGCTCTTCTTTTTTCCGTGGTAGTTAACGGTATTTACATCTTTAACGTTAACACCATACAATTGCTCAATCGCAGCTTTGATCTCAAGCTTGTTAGCTGAACGATCAACTACAAAACCGTAACGATTCAATTTCTCGCCCTGAATCGTCATCTTCTC
>JAZRCK010000031.1:0-91361 GCA_045659725.1 Candidatus Egerieisoma sp. | reverse complement strand
AAGCATCTAAGTGCGAAGCTAGCCTCGAGATGAGATTTCCATATAGGGTCGTGGGAGACTACCACGTTGATAGGCCGCAGATGTAAAGGCAGTAATGTCAAAGTCGAGCGGTACTAATAGCCCGACACTTCAGTTGTGGAGTGTGCGACCTCTAGAGGGTTGCATGAAAGTAGAATAACTGACATTTTTTCTCTCTCTTACACCATATACTGGGTGGCACCCAGCACAAACAGCCAGTACATAAGTACAAAAGAGAAAAACTAATGGTGGTAATAGCGACGGGGATCCACCTCTTCCCATCCCGAACAGAGAAGTTAAGCCCGTTAGCGCCGATGGTACTGCTATACCAAGTGGGAGAGTAGGTAGCCGCCAACCTTCAGAGACCTTCAGATGAAAATCTGGAGGTCTTTTTTTTGTACTGTTGTATGCTACCTACTCCTGTGTTTCATTTGATTTCAAAGAAGGCCTCTTTGCCCAACCCGCACCCGGGACATACCCATGTAGGGCCCAATTCATCAAAAGGGATACCTGGAGGAATGCCTCCATCGGGATCGCCGTATTCAGGGTCATATACCCATCCGCAGGCGTCGCATTCGTATTTTTTCATGGCACAAACAATTTTGTTTAACTTAAACTTTGAGAATCACTTTTGAATATGACTCTCAGCTTTTGTTAAACGCATATTGCTTTCCATTTGTTTAATTGCGTCAGGTGAAATGTGGGCGTGAGTAAATTTTTCAAAGATATATTTTACAGCCAGAGGCGACGGGTGAACCATGTCCTCTGCATAGTAACGGTAATCTCTCAGCTCATCCATCATTATTTCATATGAAGGGAAGTAGCTGCAATCGGCACATGAGTGCATAATTCCATTTATTGCAAGCAGCAATGTGGATTTGCTTATCTGGTTGCCGTGGGCTCCATCCTTGAAGTGCCTGATAGGACTTACTGTGAAAATTATTTTCTTACGGGGAAGAAGTTCTGCAATCTCCTGCAGACAGTTCTTGCATTCTTCTACAGTGAGAAGCTCCCTATAGAATTCTTTTGCCTGCCTTTTATGGCAATTTGAGACTATGATGTCCTTTTCAATGTGCCTGAATATCCATGCGGTGCCAAGAGTGATGATTACCGTATCTGCTTCCAGCAGAAATGCATGTGCCTTGGACAGGTGATCATTGGCATTTTCCAGAAATTCCTCCGGACTGAGCCTGGCAAAAGAACTGTGGTGGTAAAAGCTTGCATATTTTCTGGCAACTCCCTTATCCGAAGGGTTGGTTTCAATGGTATCATCTGGTGTTAAACGGGTATTTGACACCATTCTCCTGACAGATGAAAGGATAGATGCAGGGTTGTACAGGACTCCAAACGGGTTTACCATTACATCAAACCTGTAGTCCTGCATGATTTTGCCCACTTCAGTGGTAAAGCAGGAGCCAAGCATCATGATTTTGCTCCCGTAGCCAAGTTCTAAATTGCTTTTTTTTATTTCTACCGGTGTGCTGAAAGCCAAATTTGCCATTGTTACTCCTTTTTGCCCCACTGTATTGAGGCCTTGATATTTTGTAATCCACCTCTTTGAAGAGAGGTATCTTTGAAAATCCTTTTGAATTCTTCAGGTGAAACTCCCATCCACCACTCCACATTTCTTCCCGACAGCAACTCTGCATTCTTGTGGAACACTTCCCATCCGGCTTTGTTTGCACTGTTCCATGGACAGGCATCCAGACATTTGTCGCAGCCGAAAATTGCACCGGCAAAATGTGGTACGGTACCGGAAGCGATATCATCCTGCAGATTCCTGTTCTCAATGGTATGGTATGAGATGCATTTACGTGCATCTGTACAGAACGGTCTGCTCAAGGCTCCACTTGGGCAGGCGCTGAGGCATCTGGAACATTCTCCACAGGAGGCTGTTGTCTGCAAGTGTTTGTCGGGAAGAATCTCTGATGTTGCAGGAATCTCCAGGTTGCTGATGATGATTCCTATAAGGTTCTTTATTCCACATGTTCTGCTGATAAGGAAATTGTTCTTCCCTATCCATCCCAGTCCTGCACGGGTTGCCCAATATCTTTCCATAACAGGGGCGGAATCTGTAAATGCCCTTCCCTGAAATTCAGGGAAACTTGCCTGGAGTTTCTTCATGATGGCAAAGAGCTTCTCCTTTATGGCTATATGGTAATCTTCCCCAAGGGCGAACTGAGCGAATCCTTTAGGGTGATTAACTGCTTGCGGAAGTGAGTATGGTGCCAGAAAAACCATTACTGACCGGGCCCCTTCTACAAGCAGCTGGGGGTTGAATCTTTTCTCAAGGTTACGGCACAAATACTCCATATTGGCAAAATGTCCGCTTGTAAGGGCATCAATATAATTCTCCTGCAGGTAATGGGGCACTTCGCCGGCTGGTGCACAGCCAAAATCTACGAAGCCAAGTTCTTGAGCCCTGGCTTCAATGAGACTGTATATTTCTGCTCCGGATAATGACATGATACAAAATTAAAGTTTTTGGCAATAAACTGTTGAAAAAAATAAATTGTTATGGTAAAAGTATTACATTTGTATAGGTAATTGAGAGAATAACCATATACATTCTATAGATGAAAAAGATTTTGGTACTTGGTGCAGGTGGCCAGATAGGTACGGAACTTGTTCCTCACTTGCAGAAGAATTATGGATACGACAATGTAATTGCGGCTGATTTGAGGCCTGAGATAGTGGCAAAATTGGGCCAGAACAGCAGAGCTGTGGTGATGAATGCCCTTGAGATGGAGGCATATGCCAAATTTGTGAAGAGTGAGGGTATTGATACAATATACAATCTTGTGGCGTTGCTTTCTGCAACAGGTGAGAAGAACCCGCAACTGGCATGGAATATCAATATGGGGGCATTGCTCAACTCATTGAACATTGCACAGGAGTACAAGTGTTCAATCTTTACTCCAAGTTCAATTGGTGCGTTCGGTGAGAATACCCCACATTACAAGACCCCGCAGGATACAGTAATGAGACCGAATACAATCTACGGCGTATGTAAGGTTACAGGAGAGATGTTGAGTGACTATTACCATTCACGTTTTGGCGTAGACTCAAGAAGTGTGCGTTTCCCTGGCATCATCTCAAATGGAGCATTGCCTGGCGGTGGTACAACAGATTATGCAGTGGAAGTTTTCTATGAGGTTGCAAAACGTGGAAAATATACCTGTGAGGTTCCTCAGGACACTTATATGGATATGCTCTACATGCCGGATGCCCTTGAGGCAATGACCCAGCTTATGGAGGCAGATCCAAGCAAGTTGGTGCACAGGAACAGTTTCAATGTAACCTCAATGAGCTTTACTCCTGAGCAGCTGTTTACAGAGATTAAGAAACGTGTCCCTTCATTCACTTGGGATTATGAGATAGATCCTGTAAAGGCTCAGATTTCGGCTTCATGGCCAGATTGTCTCGATGATACCTGTGCAAGGGAGGAGTGGGGTTGGAACCCTAAATGGGGTATGGATGCGGTGATTGATGATATGCTTGCTGCCTGCAGGAAAAAAGTTGAGAATGGAGAGTATTAGGAGATATATCCAACAATAAGGAAGAGGCAGACCCAAAAGTAGCCTTTATGGATGAACAACCCCCGCTGGATTAGAGTATATTCTGGCGGGGGTATTTGCTGTAGGTGAGATACTTTTGAGTTACATGAACATCCCAATCATTGCTGCAGACATCAGTGCTACCAGTGAAGATGCCAAAAGTGTTTTGAAGCCGTATTGTGTGAGGATGTGCTTCTTGTTTGGGGCAATCCCCCCCACTGCACCTATGAGGATCCCCACTGAGGCGAAGTTTGCAAATCCGCACAGTACATAGGCTGCCATAACAGCAGATTTTGTACAGGAGAATGCCCCATCATGGAGCATTTGGGACATGCTCTGGTACCCTACAAACTCCGTAAGGATGAGCTTTTCACCAAACAATCTTCCAACCAGGCCTATATCCTCTGCAGGAATTCCTGTAATCCATATTATTGGGTAGAACAGAAATGCCAGAATGGCCTGCAGGGAAAGATCTGTATATCTTCCTCCCGACAGTTCTGCAATCCAAGCATCAACAGCGGGGAAACTTATCCATCCCAGTACAGCATTTGCCCCGGCTATCAGGGCATAGAATACAAGAAGCATGGCTGCAACATTGGCTGCAAGCTTTAATCCGTCTGATGTCCCGTTGGAGATGGCATCAAGAGGATTCTTCCCCAATTTTTCCTTTGAGATATGGAGAGTGTTGTCCACCTCTTCATTTTGCGGCATGATTATCTTTGATAGGGCGATTGCTCCAGGTGCAGCCATAACGGAGGCCGAAAGAAGATGTTTTGCAAATTCCATCTCCATTGCGGCATCTCCACCACCAAGCATCCCTATATATGCCGCCAAAACACCTCCCGACATTGTAGCCATTCCTGAGGTCATGATAAGAACCAGTTCACTTGTAGTCATCTTGGGAATATACTCCTTAACCATAAGAGGAGCTTCTGACATTCCAAGAAAGACATTTCCAGCACATGTGAGAGCTTCTGCTCCCGACAGTTTCATAATTTTGGTAAGGCACCATCCCATTGCCCAAACAATCTTCTGCATAATGCCAAGATAGAAGAACAGGCTCATGAGGGCTGAGAAGAATATTATTGTAGGTAGAATCTGGAATACGAAAACATACCCGAACCTGGATGTGTCCATCAGACTCCCGAACAGAAAGTCAGACCCTGCTTTAGTCCATGACAATACTGAAATGAACAGGCTCCCCAGCATTTCAAACAAGGACTGTACCGCCGGGAATGCCAGAACTGAAACGGCTATCACAAACTGTAATGCAAGAGCTTTCCCTACGGTGTTCCAGTTTATATTTTTTCTGTCTGCACTGAAAATCCAGCATATAAGGATGATGATTGCTATGCCTGAGAAACCTCTTAGGATTGATGCAAAGGAAAAAGTGACGGTCTTCCCGGCCAGTATGCCGGCAAAGGAGTTGTCCTGCCCAAATGCACAGCCGCAGATTGCCAGCAGCAGGAGTGTGAAAACAGATTTTTTCATGTCCATTATTCAGTATTTTCTTTTTTTAACTCTTCAATGGCCCTGTTTATTTTTGCAGCCTTCTCGTAGTCTTCCGCTGCAACAGCATTGGCCAGTTCTTCTTTCAGTTTTTGCATGTGTATCTCCTTCTTTACAATTTTCTCGGATACAATGTCTATTGCAGAGGCATATTTCTCCATAATTTCTTCGTCTGTGTATATAGGGCATGCAAAGATTTTGGCCAGTATCACGCCATCTATAAACCCGGAAACTCTCCTTACCTCCTTCTCCCCGTCAAACATGAGAAGTTCGCAGGCAAAGCAGTCGTGCTCATCGTCTCTGGTAACGGTAACTTCAAGCAACTCAATCCTGAACTGTTGCAGGGTGGATACAAAGAGGTTGTGGACTGTTGGCAGATGTTGCGGCTCCTGCTGGTTGAAGTTGGAGAGAACAGCATGCATGTCGGGAGGAGAAAGCTGTACGGGCAGGCATTTGTCCATACCCTCCCGATACAAGAAAAACATGAAACTGCCTCCGTTGGCAGGCGAAGCGGTAAGTGCCCCTATATCCAGTCGTATCCTTTTCATATCATCTACATTTTATCCTATATACAAAAATACAAGTTATTTTTATTAATTTTGCCGTTTATAGGAGACGAAAACATGAATTTTGAGAGAATAGCACAAGATCCGCAATCATCTGCAAGATGTGGATTGCTGTATACAGACCATGGAGTGATTGAAACGCCAATCTTTATGCCTGTAGGAACTGTAGGCTCAGTAAAGGGAGTATACCACAGGGATTTGAGGGATGATATCAATGCCCAGATCATCTTGGGAAATACATATCACCTTTATCTGCGTCCTGGTCTTGATATAATAAACAAGGCCGGCGGTTTGCATAAATTCATCTCGTGGGATAAACCTATGCTTACAGACAGCGGCGGATTCCAGGTCTTCTCTTTGGCAGCCAACAGGAAGCTTACGGAGGACGGCTGCACATTCCGCTCCCATATAGACGGCTCAAAACACACATTTACTCCCGAGAACAACGTAGATACACAAAGGATAATTGGTGCCGATATAATTATGGCATTGGATGAGTGTACTCCAGGTGATGCTACCCATTCGTATGCCCTCAATTCATTGAAGCTTACCCAGCGCTGGCTTGAGAGATGTATAAAGAGATTTGACAGCACAGATCCGTTATACGGCTATAAACAGTTTTTCTTTCCTATAGTTCAAGGTTGTGTGTACCCCGATTTGAGAAAGATGGCGGCAGAGCATGCCGTTTCACTGGATAGGGACGGATATGCCATAGGAGGACTCTCTGTAGGAGAACCTACAGAGCAGATGTACCAGATGCTTGAAGTGCTTGACCCTATTCTGCCAAAGGAGAAGCCAAGATACCTTATGGGTGTGGGAACCCCTGCAAACCTTCTTGAGGGTATTGCCAGAGGAGTGGATATGTTTGATTGCGTTATGCCAACCCGCAACGGACGTAACGGAATGCTGTTTACCTGGGAGGGAATGATAAACATCAGGAACCGCAAGTGGGCTGATGATTTCTCGCCACTGGATCCTCAAGGCACATCATTTGTAGACAAAGTGTATACAAAAGCATATTTGAGACATCTTTTTGTTGCTGGAGAGATGTTGGCGGCCCAAATTGCGAGTGAGCACAATCTCGCATTCTACCTTGATGTGGTGCGTCAGGCCCGCATACATATAAAGGCAGGGGACTTTGCACAGTGGAAGGAAGTTGCAGTGAAAAAACTTGAGACAAAGATCTAAATGAGATATAATTTCAATATAACCAAAATAGACAAGTATATAATAAGGAAATTCATAGGAACCTATTTCTTTGCAATTCTCCTTATCATAGGCATTGTCATCATCTTTGATATCAGTGAGAAGATAGATGACTTTGTAGACAAGAACGCTCCCCTCAAGTCGATCATATTTGATTATTACGCCAATTTTGTGCCGTATTACATGAATATGTTCTCACCTATGTTCGTCTTTATTGCGGTTATTTTCTTTACATCAAAACTGGCGGCAAACTCAGAGATCATTGCAATACTGGCCGGAGGTATCAGTTTTAAAAGGATGATGTATCCGTATATGCTTTCTGCATTTGCAATTGCAGCCTTCAGTCTGGTGCTCAACCTTTTTGTAATACCTTCCGCCAACAAGGGGAGGATAGATTTTGAGCAGCAATACATAAAGAAGAAGTTTGAGAACTCCAACAGGAACATGCATTATCAGATATCTCCAGGAACCTTTATGTATATGGAGTCTTTCAGTACTTGGAACAATACCGGTTACAAATTTACCCTTGAGAGTCTGGATGGTCACAAGATCGTTTCAAAATTGAGTGCAGAGAGTGCGCAGTGGGATTCTGTAAAGGGATGCTGGTCATTGCGCAACTATCATCTGAGGGAGTATAAGGGCAACAGTGAGGTGATTACAACCGGAAGGCATCTCGATACGGCTCTGGTAATTACCGTAGACGATTTCTACAGGAGAAAAAAGACAGTGGAAACACTTAATTATCCTCAATTGAACGAGTTGATTGCTACCCAAAAGATGAGAGGAGACCAGATGGTGAAATTTGCTCTGATAGAAAAGCACACAAGGGTGGCTCTCCCTTTCTCTGCATTTATCCTTACTGTAATTGGAGTTTCCCTCTCTTCGCAGAAAAGAAGGGGCGGTATAGGTCTCAATATAGGTATAGGTATTGCCTTGAGTTTCTCATATATCCTGTTCATGAGATTTAGCCAGATGTTTGTGCATACAGATACACTGCCTCCGTTTATTGCCATTTGGCTTCCTAACTTTCTGTTTGCGGCAGTTGCTGTTGTACTTTACAGAATGGCTCCAAAATAGAGGCTAGTAAAGCATAAAAAGTAATACTGGGGCACTGTGACTGAACTCAAGTGAGAAGCTCTCCCCTACAGCTTCGTTCAATGTGCCGCTCCACCAGAATTCAAATGTGGCGTTGTCTGTTGGATAGCGTAATCCTGTAGATTTTATCCTTATAGTATTGTCAAAGGAGATTATTGAAATCTGCTGGCCTGCCTTGCATTTTTTCTCAAAAGAGTTGAAATGGGGGGTGAAGATTCCGTTGTCGGTGACTATATCCACATTTACACCTTCGTGCATCATATTGTTGAATGGGGCAATGGCGTTCCCGGTATTTTTTGTGTATTCCATAAGGAGTGAGATGTTGCCCAAGGTGTGGTCCTCTCTACCGCCGGTTGTCCCAAGAATGTGTATGTCTGCTTCTGTGCCGGGAGGCACGAGACCCAAGGCAAAACTGAAAGCCTTGGTCTGGTCATTGGTTTCCTGACAGTTGCTCTTGCGGATGATGTTCCTGTACTTTTCTATGTATTTAGCCCCAAGAGTATCCATGTCCCCTACAATATAATGGGGTTCAGCCCCCTTGAGCTTAAGGACTGAAGCATCGCAGCATACGATGCAGTCAGCCTTCTGCAGAAGCTCAAGCGGATATGGCGCCACGGGATAGTTGCCGTCTGCCAGAATAACTATGGATTTTTTCTCCCGGTTCATTTGTTTCAGATGAACTTGTATTGTACAATATTCCTGAATCCAAGCAGGAAGTCCTTTATCTGCATCCTTTTCTTGCCGGCCATCTGAATCTCATCCAGCGAGATTGCAGAGCCGTCTGCACAATATACATGTACATAACTCTTGCCGTCACTCTTTATGGTTCCATCAGCAAGGCCTGCCTCAGGGTTTCCTTTAACAATTGATGTTTCAAATACTTTGAACTCAAATGTCTTTTCGCCGTCTGTCATTGCTGTAATGGCTGCCGGATATGGTGAGAGTCCCCTTACCAGTCTGTCTATAAGTTCTGCACAGGTAGAATCAGGCTGGCCGGAATCTGTCATGTCCCATCTGATGCGTGCAATCTCCTTGTTCAGTTTGGGTGCGCCGGTAATTCTGCCGCTCTGGGGTATAGGGGTAAGTTCCCCTTTTACAAGCCCCTCAACAGTCTCTACAACCAATGTGGCGCCAATGCCCATAAGCCTGTCATAGAGTGATCCTACATTTTCCCTCTCTCCAATAGGGCACTCCCTCTGCATGAGAATATTTCCTGTGTCAATCTCCTTATCTATGAGGAATGTCGTTACACCGCTGGTCTTTTCGCCTTTGATAATGGCCCAGTTGATTGGGGCAGCGCCACGGTAAAGGGGCAGTAGGGATCCGTGAAGGTTGAATGTCCCCATCTTTGGCATGGCCCAGACAACCTCAGGAAGCATTCTGAATGCCACTACAATAAAGAGGTCGGCATCCAGTTCCCTAAGTTCTGCGAGGAACCCTTCATCCTTTAGGGATACGGGTTGCATCAGCCTGGTGCCGTTGGGAACAAGGTGCTCCTCTGCGTAAAGTTTAACTGCGCTCTTGTTCACTTTTAGTCCGCGTCCGCTGGGTTTGTCGGGAACAGTAACAACTCCGGCAATATTGTAGCCGCACTTTACAAGTTCCTGCAATGGGGCTACCGCAAATTCGGGCGTTCCCATATATACTATTTTAGGGAAAATTTTGGTCATAAGTAAGTTATTTGCTTGATAACCTGGTTTTTATAAGCTTTCCGGCTGCACGCCATCTGGTTTTTGAGAAGAGGTTCCTGAAGAATGATACATATGCATCTGCATTGAACAGAGCCGAATCTTTTGTTGACTGCCATGTAAGGAATGCTCCAATAGGCATAAGTACAAAAGTGGATATGAATGCACCAAGGAATGGAGTGATTGCTCCATCATTGGCCAGTTTTTTGCCGCTTATGTCAACTACCCAATAGACAACAAAGAACAGCATTGAGACAATTACAGGAGTTCCCAATCCACCTTTTCTTATTATGGCGCCCAGAGGGGCTCCAATGAAGAAAAAGATAAGGCATGCAATGGAGAGGGTGAACTTCCTGAAACATTCCTGGATGGTCCTTCTCAAAGGATATGCAACCTGGTTTAGTTCCACTGGAAAATATTGTACCTGCGTAAGCTGCTGGTCGGCCTTTTCTGCTGCTGTTCTGTATACTTCACATTCCTGCTCCAGATCTTTCCAAGTGAACAGTGAGTCAATGTTCAGGTTACCCTTGAACTTTGAGGAGTCACTCTTTGCTGCAATTATCTGGCTCATGTTTGGCAGATGCTCTGTATATGTTGCCCTTCTGGTAAGGCTTTCAAGTTGTTGTCCTTTTTTCTGCTCAAGGGAATCCCTGTCTATTCTCAGTTGTGAAAGGCCTTTGGTCATCACTTCGTTGCTGAATTTTGAACCGTCGGATTTCTTGAATGCATAGTTGGAGAGCGGAATCACAATCTCCTGCATTGTAAAGTCTACTTTCTGCAATGCCAGGGTTGTGTCCTTCTTCTGTTTTGTATTGGTTTCCTCGTAGTTTGTGCCGTTGTAGAGGGTAAATGTAAGGCATGTCTTGTCGCTGCTCATGTTGATGATGCCCGAATCGGCAACGGTTACGCTGATGTTTCCGTTGTTCTTGCTGTGGTCGTAGACCATCACATTGTGCATCATATTGTTTTCATCCCTCTCCACAACCCTGAGCGTATAGCCGTCTATACCATTATAGAAGACTCCGGTAGGAATCTTTATCTCCTCCCTGGTCTTTCCAATGTCATCCCTCAAGGAGTAGATTTTTTCATATGCCACCGGAATAAGGTTGTTTGAAGCAAAGAATGCTGCAACACTGATTACTCCCGACAGTACAATAAGCGGTGCAAGTATCCTCAGCAGAGGAATGCCTGCAGCCTTCATTGCAAGCAGCTCGTTGTTCTCGCCGAAGCTGCCCATTGTCATGATGGAAGCCAGGAGTGTTGCCAATGGGAGGGCCAGCGGAAACAGAGTTGCGCTGCCCCATCCCAAAAATTCCAGAATCACACCAAGACCCAGTCCCTTTCCTACCAGCTCATCTATGTACAGCCACAGGAACTGCATCAACAGTACAAACAGTACAATGAGCAGTGTCATTATGAACGGTCCCAGAAAGGACTTGAGTACAAACAGGTCTAGTTTCTTCAAAGCGTGACAAATTATTTTGTAGCTATCTCAATCAGTTTGTTATAAGCCTCGTCAAGGCCTGCGGTATTCTTTCCGCCGGCAGTAGCAAGGCCCGGCTGTCCGCCACCACCACCCATGATGAATTTGGCAGCCTCCCTGATATCCTTGCCTGCGTTTGCCCCTTTGGCAACAAGGTCGTCTGTATACATGAGTGTAAGGGTAGGTTTCCCCTCATACTCAGTAGCGGCAACCATAACTGTGCCGGTGCACTCCTGCTTTGCAAGGAACGCAATATTCTTAACAAGATCTGCGCCAAATGTCCCTTTCAAACCAAGGACATTTACCCCGTTTATCTGTTGTGCGTTCTTTATAAGGGCATCTTTAAGGGAGATTGCCCTCTCTTTCATGAATGCCTCCACATCTTTCTTGAGCGAGTCATTGTCTGCAATGAGCTTTTTGATGGAAGCGGCAACGTTAGGGGTATTGTTGAAATATGATTTAACCTGTCCGAGCAAATCCTCTACAGTGTACAGCAACTCTTCTGCGTGTACTCCTGTAGTTGCCTCTATTCTTCTGATACCTGCAGCAACGGCCCCCTCAGATACAATCTTGAAGAATCCTATCTGGCCTGTAGCCGCAACGTGTGTACCTCCGCAAAGCTCAATTGAGTCCCCGTATTGGATTACACGTACGGTATCACCGTATTTCTCGCCAAACAAAGCTATTGCACCTTTCTCTTTTGCCTCTTCAATAGGCATGTTCCTGAACTCGTTTCTTGGCCTGTTCTCGCGGATGTATTGGTTTACAAGTTTCTCCACACTCCTCAGAGTTGCAGGGTCTATCTTCTCAAAGTGTGAGAAGTCAAACCTGAAGCCTGTAGCGGTTACAGATGAACCTTTCTGCTCAATGTGAAGGCCCAAAGTCTCTCTCAACGCTTTGTGAAGCAGGTGGGTTGCTGTATGGTTATTGGTTACAGCTTCCCTTCTTGCCGCATCAATTCTGGCAGTGAAAGTTGCCTGTGGGTCTGAAGGGACGGTGGTGGCAATGTGTACAGGAAGACCGTTCTCCTTTACGGTGTTTACAATCTCAATCTTTTCGCCATTTCCGTATTCAATCCAGCCGCAGTCTCCAACCTGTCCGCCGCTCTCTGCATAGAATGGGCTTCTGTCAAATACAAGCTGTACACTCTCCTTGTTCTTTGATTTTACCTTTCTGTATTTTAGAAGTTTTACATCCTCTTCCACAATGCTGTCATATCCTGTGAACTCGGTTGCAACATAAGGGTTTACCTCTACCCAGTCACCCTCCTCAACTGCTGTGGCGTTGCGGCTGCGCTCTTTCTGCTGCTGCAACTCCGCCTCAAAGCCCTTAAGGTCTACTGTGTAGCCGTTCTCTTTGGCAATAAGTTCTGTAAGGTCTATCGGGAAGCCGAAAGTATCATAAAGGACGAATGCATCTTTGCCTGAAACCAGCTTGGTCTCTGCATTGTCCTTAATGATGCCCTCAATAAGTCTGATTCCTTTGTCTAGGGTTCTGAGGAATGCCTCCTCCTCCTCTTTGATCACTTTCTCCACAATGGTCTGCTGTGCCTTAAGTTCAGGGAAGGCATCTCCCATCTGGGCAACCAGTGCAGGTACAAGCCTGCACATTAGCGGCTCGTCCATCTTGAGGAAAGTGTATGCATATCTTACCGCTCTTCTGAGGATTCGTCTGATGACATATCCTGCCTTTACATTTGAAGGGAGCTGTCCGTCTGCAATTGAGAAGCTGATAGCCCTGATGTGGTCTGCAATCACCCTCATGGCAACACCTGTCTCACCCTCTGCCTTGTATTCTACCCCGCTGATGCGTGAAATCTCGGAGATCATGTTCTGGAACACATCTGTATCGTAGTTGCTCTTCTTGCCCTGCAATGCCATGCAAAGTCTCTCAAGGCCCATTCCTGTATCCACATGCTTCTGTGGAAGCGGTTCAAGTGAGCCGTTTGCCTTTCTGTTGAACTGCATGAATACAAGGTTCCAGATCTCAATTACAAGGTGGTGGCTCTGGTTTACAAGCTCAACGCCGGGAACCTGTGCGCGCTCTTCGTCGCTTCTGAGGTCTATGTGAATCTCGCTGCAAGGGCCGCAAGGTCCTGTCTCACCCATCTCCCAGAAATTGTCTTTCTTGTTGCCAAGGATAATCCTCTCTGCAGGAAGGTGTTTGAGCCATGCCTCTTTTGCCTCGTGGTCCATAGGCACACCGTCTGCTTCATAGCCTTCAAATACTGTGGCGTAGAGTCTTTCCGGATCCAGCTTGTATACATCTGTGAGGAGTTCCCAAGCCCAGTCTATGGCCTCGGTTTTGAAATAGTCGCCGAAACTCCAGTTGCCCAGCATCTCAAACATTGTGTGGTGGTAGGTGTCGTGGCCTACTTCCTCAAGGTCGTTATGTTTTCCGCTTACACGGAGACATTTTTGTGAGTCAGCAACTCTTTTGTATTTAACCTCACTATTGCCCAAGAACCAATCCTTGAACTGGTTCATTCCGGCATTTGTAAACATTAGTGTAGGGTCATTCTTTACAACCATTGGAGCCGACGGCACTATGGTGTGTCCTTTGGAACGGAAGAATTCCAGGAACTTTTCTCTTATCTCGTTTGAAGTCATATCCGTACAATTAAATTAGATGCAAAAATAATCTTTTTAATTTTATTTTTTATATTTGCATCTGTTAAAATAGGGTTTTTATCTGATGTCCAGAAAGAAAAGATATGAATTCAATGCCCGGACACTGGCATACGAGGAGTATAGGAGTCCGTTCAGAAGGAGATTGTCAAAAGGGTTGTTTCTTTTTGGGCTTAGCCTGATTGCTACAGTAGGATATTATTGTTTCTATACCCAGGTTCTGGGTTATGATACCCCCAAGACAGCTTATCTCAAACAGAAGCATGCGTCTGTAACCTCAAGGTTCAGTTTGCTGGAAAGGCAGTTCCGGCAGAATGATATTGCGCTGAGGGAACTCCAGATGCGTGACAACAATATCTACAGGCCTGTTTTTGGTATGGATGAACTCTCTGAAGATGTTAGGAGTGCAGGTTTTGGAGGTGTGAACAGATATGCCCATCTTGAGTCGGTGACCAATTCTCCGGCACTGCTCAATGCTGTAAAGAAGATGGATATCATTTACAAGAAGGCATTTGTGCAGTCACGTTCGTATGATGAGGTGTCGCTGCTGGCAAAGAGGACCGGAGAGATGGCGCAGTGTGTGCCGGCCATTCCCCCGGTGGCTTTGGAAAAAGTGAGGCTCTCCAGCCTTTTCGGTTATAGGACCGACCCTGTCTATGGCGGCAGGAGGATGCATCAGGGGATAGACCTGTCGGGAGACAAAGGGGAACCGATATATGCGCCTGGCGATGGAGTTGTGGTTGCCGTGAGGAAGAATTTTTTTGGATATGGCAGGGAAATTGTTGTGGATCATGGGTTTGGATATAAGACAAGATATGCGCATCTGCAGACAATGCTGGTGAAGGTTGGTGATAAGGTTGCAAGAGGTGACCAGATTGCCACAATGGGAAATACCGGAAAGTCAAAGGGTGTGCACCTGCATTATGAGGTGATTTACAGGGAACGGAGGGTAAATCCGTTGAATTATTACAATGAGGATGTGAGAGGTGAGGAGTATATGGAGATGGTGAGGCCAAAATAATGGGAAAGTACAGGTTTGATAAGGATGATCTCAACTTTGTTGAGGACAGCAGAGGGTTCTGGGGATGGGTGAGGATATTGATGGGGTATTTTTGTTTGAGCCTTGTGTTGGCTGTACTGTATTATGCCGTGTTCTCACTTTTTATCAGCACGGAGCAGGAAAGGGCATTGGAGCGTGAGACTGAGCTGATGGAGATTGAATATGAGAAACTGCATGGCAGGCTGCATCAGCTTGACAATACGGTAAAGAACTTGCAGCATAGGGACAGGGAGATTTACAGGAGCATATTCAATGCTGAGCCGCCGGTGTATTCTGCGTATGGCGATTATGACATGTTTGCCGGTATCGACACTACAAGGATTGAGTCTGTTGTGGGAGATTCAAAGATGAGGCTTTCTGTTATGGAGAGGGGAATGGTAAAGGTGGAGAGTGCATTTGGTGAAATAAGGGATGCTTTGGACTCTTTGGGTTCCGGTGTGACGGCTGTCCCGAGCATTGTGCCTGTAATGGATTTTTCAATAAGACAGTCGGGAGCTTCTGTAGGGAGGAAAATCAATCCGTTCTACAAGACGGTTGCCGTGCATAATGGAATGGACTTGCTGGCAGCTTTGGGAACTCCGGTATTGGCAGGTGCAGACGGAACGGTAGTTAAGGCGGTTAAGAACGGAAAGCGGGAGGGGAGCAGTGTGACTATAAATCATAACAACGGCTATGTTACTGTATATAACCATCTTGGGAAAATAAAGGTAAGGAAAGGCCAGCGGGTAAAACAGGGTGAGATGATTGCTGAAGTTGGGCTCACAGGGATGTCATTTGCGCCGCACCTTCACTATGAGGTATGGTATAACGGGAAAGTTATGGACCCTATGGACTACTTTTTTTCGTCAATTACCCCACAGATGTACCGCGATATGGCTGTGGTTACTGCAAATACAGGCCAGTCATTGGATTAGAAAATGTTTTTGATATGCCATATAAGGATAAACCCGTAGAGAAACTCTATTATACTATAGGGGAAGTTTCGGAAGAACTGGATGTGAACGTGTCGCTTGTCCGTTTTTGGGCAGGCAAGTTCCCCGATTTTATAAAGCCGGCAAGGAACAAGAAGGGCAACAGGCTCTTCACGGCCAAAGATATGGCCAATTTCAAGGTAATATATTACCTGGTGAAGGAGAGGGGTATGACCCTTGAAGGGGCAGCGAGAAGGATGAAGGACAATATCACTGGAGATGACCGCAGGGTTGAGGTTATAAGCAGGCTTTCTGCCATTAAGGAGAAGCTTGTGGCAATATCCAAAGAGTTGGACAAGAAACATATAAAGGAAGATGAAGAAAGTGAAGGCATCTGAACTGGTTGCGCCCATTGAGCAGTTTGCACCTTTGGCCCAACAGGAGAAATGGGACAATTGCGGTTTTTGTATAGGAGATCCCCAACAAGAGGTGTCCAAGGCGCTCGTTGCCCTGGATTGTACAGAAGAGGTGATTGATGAGGCGATAGCCTGCGGGGCAGATATCATAATAACCCACCATCCGCTGATTTTTTCAGGTGTGAAGAAGATTTCTCAACAGGATTGGTTGGGGAGGGTAATCTGCAAGGCCATTTCAAACGGAATAGTGATTTATGCTGCCCACACAAATATGGACAAGGCTGTTGGAGGGGTGAGTGGCCTTATGGCCCAACAACTTGGCCTGCAGGATTGTGAGGCCCTTCTTCCCGACAGTTTTGGAGTTGTCGGGAATATGGTGGAGGAACTGGATGCAACTGGGTTTGCGGCTAAGGTAAAGGAGGCTTTTGGGGTGGATGTAATAAGGTGTTCGGCTCCAGTAGAGGGGAAAATTTCCAGAGTGGCAGTGTGTGGCGGAAGTGGAAGGTCCTTTATTCCGGAGGCGATGGCAAGCGGGGCTCAGGTATATGTTACGGGAGATATCACTTATCATGAATTTTATACAGAAAAGGGATTTATGGTGATGGATATAGGCCATTATTTCAGCGAATATGGAATAGTTGGACTGTTTGCAAATATACTTTCCGAAAATTTTCCTACATTTGCAGTTTCAATTAGTAAAGAAAATAATAATCCTATATACTACTATTAAAGCTAAAGTATGGCTACAAGTAAGAAAACCAACACAGTTATCCCCCCAGTAGTTGAGGGCGAGACTTTTACTTCTTTGCAGATTGCCAAAGATTTGGGGTCTGATGTAAGCATGGAGACCAAACTTCGTCTATTGTACAGGCTGCAGCAGACTGATACAAGAATTGACAAGATATATCTGTTGAGAGGAGAGCTTCCATTGGAGGTGCAGGATCTTGAGGATGAGATTGAAGGCTTGAATACCAGAATTGCCCACCTTGAGAAGGACATTAAAGACGGAGAGGCATTCATTGCACAGAAAAAGATTGACATTGAGAGCAGCAAGGCTTTGATTGAGAAGTATGAGGCTCAGAGAAATAACGTAAAGAACAACAGGGAGTACGATTCATTGTCAAAGGAGATTGAGTTCCAGAGCCTTGAGATTGAGCTTGCAGAGAAGAAGATCAACGATACAGGCAAACAGCTTGTTGAGAAGAAGAATGCTTTGGTTGAGTCTGCAGCCGTACTTGAGGGCAGAAGTGTAGATTTGGACAACAAGAGAAAAGAGCTTGAGACCATCATTGAGGAGACTCAGAAAGAGGAGGAGATGCTTCTTAAACAGTCTGAGGAGCTTCAGGAGCAGATTGAGCCAAGAATGTTGAACGCTTACAAGAAAGTGCGCTCAAACTTGAGGAACAAGATGGCGGTGGTAACTGTAAAGAGAGATGCATGTGGCGGCTGTTTCAACAAGATTCCGCCTCAAAGACAGTTGGACATTGCGTTGAGCAAGAAGATCATCGTTTGTGAGTATTGCGGTAGAATACTTATAAGCCCTGAGTTTGAGAACGAGCAATAAGATTTTATAAATCAATATTATGTAACAGGCATCCTCTTTACCTTGAGAGCAATTATCTTGGGGCTGGAGGATGTTTTGTATTATCTGCAGCATGGCAAAGAGTTACGGAAACAAAAGACAACAGGAATCAAATCAGATAAAGAACCTTGAAATGATAGGGCTGGAGAGCGGAAGGAAACCCCCGCAAGCCCTTGATATTGAGGAGGCGGTATTGGGTGCATTGCTTCTGGAGCCAAACTCCGTTGCAGATGTATTGGATGTCCTAATGCCGGAGTGTTTTTACAAGGAAGCCAACAGGAAGATATTCAAGGCTATATCTGCTCTTGCGGGAAAACACCATCCAATTGATATCTATACAGTTGCGCAGGAGCTGAACAAGACTGGTGATCTTGAGGAGGTTGGAGGTCCTGTGTATCTTAGCCAGCTGAGCTTGAGGATTGGTGCGGCAGCCCATCTTGATTTTCATACCAAGGTGCTGTTGCAGAAATATATACAGAGGGAGATGATCTCCATCTCGTATGATGTGCAGAAGAAATCGTACGATGATACCATAACAGTGGATGACCTTCTTGATACTACTCAGCAGAAGCTGTTCAACCTGGCTGAGAAGAACATGAAGAAGGAGACACAGTCTGTGAAGGATATCCTCAATGAGGCCATTGATGATTTGAGGTCTGTCCAGAACAGACAGGATGGTTTGAGCGGTGTGCCGAGCGGTTATACGGGAATCGACAGGGTTACCTACGGATGGCAGGCGTCGGACCTTATCATCATTGCAGCGCGACCTGCAATGGGTAAGACAGCTTTTGTACTTACTATGGCCAGGAATATGACTGTCGACCATAATGTTCCGGTGGCTGTGTTCTCTCTGGAGATGTCATCGGTGCAGCTGGTAAAGCGTCTTATGGTGAGTGAGACAGGACTTTCTGCAGAGAAGATCAGAGGAGGAAAGAAACTGGAGGAGTATGAGTGGGCGCAGCTCGACAGCAAACTGAACCAGCTTTCGGAAGCGCCGCTTTATATAGATGACACCCCTTCCCTTTCAATTTTCGAGTTCCGCTCAAAGGCCCGCAGACTTGTTGCAAATGCCGGGGTGAAACTCATCATAATTGACTACTTGCAGCTTATGACCGGACCTCCGGAGCTGAAGGGTATGAGGGAGCAGGAGGTGTCTTCAATTTCAAGGTCACTTAAGGCCATTGCCAAGGAGCTCAATATTCCAATTATTGCCCTTTCACAGCTTAGCCGTGCTGTGGAGACCCGTGGTGGTGCAAAGAGACCGCAGCTAAGCGATTTGAGGGAATCTGGAGCTATTGAGCAGGATGCGGATATTGTAATGTTTATCCACAGGCCTGATTACTATGGCATGACAGAGGATCCGTCGCAGGTGGGACTGACTGAGATCATTATAGCCAAGCACCGTAACGGTTCTGTATGCGATGTGCAGATGAAGTTCCGTAATTCGGAGGTAAGGTTTGTTGACATTACAGATCCGGCTATGGATATGCCGGCACCGGCAGCTCATGCTGAGTATGGCTCAAGTATGAATGCTCCAGAGGATGACGGTTTTGGAGGAGGCGGTTATGGCGGCGGAAACGAATTTTCCGGAAATGAGTTTGAAAATACGGATTTCTAGATTTGTCGGGATGAAGAAAGGTCTTAAAATTATATTGGCGGCATTGGTCTTGCTTGTTTCTGCTTCTGCTGTATTTGGGCAGAAGGCTGATCTTCCATATATTGATGGGGAGAGTCTTACCTATGAAGTGACATACAAATGGGCTGCCATAAATACAGATGTGGGGGAGGCTGTGACAAACCTTTCGTATTCAGACGGCATGTTCCACAGTGTCATTACCGGAAAGACATACAAGTTCTATGATATCATCTTTAAGGTGAGGGAGCATTTTGAGAGCAAATTCTATGAGGATCCCATAAGGCCGCATTATTTTTACAGGAATACCTTGGAGGGCAAGTACAGGATAAAGAATACTTTCCATTTTGAGAAGGATACAAACCTGATAAGGGCAACCATACATAAATATGACCGCACTCCGGTTGATTCATTGCTTACCGGAACCGGCAATACGATGGATATCCCTTCATTGTTCTACAAGGTGAGAACCTTTGATTTTGAGAATATTCCTGTGGGGGAGAAGCAGCCAATTTCGTTTGCCATAGATGATGATGTGTATGATTTCTACTACATCTATCAAGGTAAGGAGGTTAAGAAGATAAAGGGGTTGGGAACGTTCAATACGCTGAAGTTTACGGTGAGGCTTGTTGCCGGCAGTGTGTTTACAGGAAAGGAAGATATGACAGTGTGGGTTACCGATGATGTGAACAAGGTCCCGTTGATGTTTGAATCACCAATTATAGTTGGAAAAGTTCAGGGGAGACTGGTTTCTTACAGGAATCTGAAGGCTCCTCTTGCAAGTAAAATAGAAAAATAAGGATGAGTGAGAAAAAGTCAGTTTCCCACAAGGGTACCATAGTGGAGATATCGGATGGGAATATCAGAGTTGAGATTATAAACAAGTCCATGTGTGCCGCTTGCCATGCCAAGGGGTTCTGCAGTGCAGGTGATACCAAGGATAAGATAATTGATATTGCATATTCCAATAATGGCGAATATCAGCTGGGTGATGAGGTTGAGGTTACTATGAAAAGGTCTATGGGATTCAAGGCTGTATGGATATCTTATGTGATTCCGTTGGCTATTCTATTGATTTTTTTACTAACTTTGCAAGGACTTGGGTTTGGCGAGCTCCATGCAGGGCTTGCGGCTGCAGTTGCTGTTTGTGTCTATTATCTTGTGGTTTACCTGTTTAGGGACAAGATTGCAGATGAATTTGTATTTACAATAGCTAAAAACAATATATAAATGAGTACTACTATTATCTTTACCGTAGCCAGTTTGAGCGTTCTAGGTCTCTTGCTGGCTGTTGTGCTTTATTTTGTGGCACAAAAATTCAAGGTAGAAGAAGATCCTCGAATTGACATTGTAGAAGCTATCATGCCGGGTGCCAACTGTGGCGGTTGTGGCCAGGCAGGATGTAGGGCTTTTGCAGAGGCTTGTACCAAAGCCGACAATCTGGATTCTCTTTTCTGCCCAGTAGGCGGCAATGCAACAATGAAGAAAGTTGCAGATGCATTGGGCTTTGAGGTTGCCGAAAAGGCTCCGATGGTTGCCGTAGTAAGATGTAACGGAACTTGTGAGAACCGCCCTAAGACAAATGTTTACGACGGTGCTGTGAGTTGTGCTGTTAAAGCAGCCCTTTACTCAGGCGATACCGGTTGTAAATATGGCTGCGTAGGTTGTGGAGACTGCGTTAAAGCGTGTAATTTTGGCGCGCTTTCAATGGATCCTGCAACTGGCCTCCCTGTTGTTGACGAGGAGAAATGTGCAGCTTGTGGCGCATGTGTGAAGGCTTGTCCTAAAGGTGTTATTGAGCTTAGGAACAAAGGCCCTAAAGGTAGAAGGGTATTTGTTTCTTGCGTAAGCCAGGACAAAGGCGCTGTTGCAAGAAAAGCTTGTAAGGCAGCTTGTATCGGTTGCGGCAAATGTGCCAAAGTTTGTCCGTTTGAGGCAATCAAGGTTGAGAACAATGTTGCTTACATTGATTTCAACAAATGTAAACTTTGTACAAAATGTGTTGCAGAGTGTCCTACAGGTGCAATTCACAAAGTGAACTTCCCTGTGAAACCTGCGGCTCCAGCTGCTCCTGCCGCTCCAGCTGCAGAGAAACAGGCTGAGAATAATAATAACCAGGAAAAATAGAGAATCAGATATGAAGACGTTTTCAATAGGTGGAGTTCATCCACACGACAGTAAAATATCTGCAAATGCTGCAATTGAGAGCTTCCCTATACCTGAGGTTGCCTATATTTCCATGGGTCAACACCTTGGTGCTCCCGCTGAGCCTATTGTTGCTCCTGGAGACAAGGTAAAGGTAGGTCAGCTTATTGCAAATGCAAACGGTTTCATTTCTGCTCCAGTACACTCAAGTGTATCGGGAACAGTTAAGGGAATTGAGATTATCAAGGATTTGGCAGGCAATCCATGCAAGGCTGTAGTGATTGAGGTTGAGGGTGACGAGTGGGTTGAGACAATCGACCGTTCTGAGGAGATTGCAAGGGAAATCAAACTTGATTCAAAAGAGATTATCGAGAAGATTAAAGAGTGTGGAGTAGTAGGTTTGGGTGGTGCAACATTCCCAACCAATGTAAAACTTTCTCCTCCTCCAGGCAAGAAGGCAGAGTTCCTTATCATCAACGGTGCGGAGTGTGAGCCTTATCTTACTTCAGACTACAGGGTACTTCTTGAGATGCCTGAGCAGGTTCTTATCGGTGCTGCAATCATGATGAAGGCCCTTAATGTTACACAGGGTTTTGTGGGCATTGAGGTGAACAAGCCCGAGGCTATCAGAATCATGACTGAGAAAGCAAAGGCTTACCCTCAGATCAAGATTGTATCACTTAAGAAGAAATATCCTCAGGGTGGTGAGAAACAGCTTATTGATGCTGTAGTAGGCAGAAAGGTTCCTTCAATGGGATTGCCTATTGATACAGGCGCTGTAGTGCAGAACGTAGGTACTGCATTGGCAGTTTATGAGGCTGTTCAGAAGAACAAACCTTTGTTTGAGGGTATCATGACAATTACAGGTGAGTGCTGTCCTCAGCAGAAGAACTACAAACATAGGGTAGGTACTCCTCTATCAAAGATGATTGAGTCTGTTGGAGGTGTTCCTGAGGCTGCTGCAAAAGCTATCAGCGGCGGTCCTATGATGGGTAAGGCAATTGCAAACCTTGATGCCCCAACCCTTAAAGGTTCATCATCAGTTTTGTTCCTTACTGAGGAGCAGACAAAGAGACAGCCAGAGAGCAATTGTATCCGTTGCGGAAAATGTATTGAGGCTTGTCCTATGGGCTTGGAGCCATACTTGCTCAACAAGTTGGCAAAAGCAGGCAGAATGGATGACCTTGAGGCTGGCAAGATCTACGACTGTATTGAGTGCGGTTGTTGCTTGTACACCTGTCCTGCATACATTCCGCTTTTGGACAATATCAGATTGGCTAAGGCAAACGTGATGAAAATCATGCGTAGCCGTCCTAAAAAATAATTCAGACTTTAAAAACTAAGAAATAAAATGAAAAAACTGCTTGTATCACCTTCTCCACATATTCATGGGAAGGATAATACCAAAAGCTTGATGAGGGACGTAGTGATTGCACTGCTTCCTACTGTAGCGGTTTCTATATATTGCTTTGGTCTGTCTGCATTGAAATTGGCTTTGGTTGGTGTACTTGCCTGCGTTGCAGTTGAGTATGTCATTGCAAAGTTCATGCTTAAAACCAAAGTTACCATTTGTGACTACTCTGCAGTCATTACAGGTCTTCTTTTGGCACTTAACGTTCCAATCAACACTCCTTGGTGGGTAGTTGTAATTGGCTCAATTGTAGCAATCGGCGTTGCAAAAATGACTTTTGGAGGTCTTGGACAGAACCTGTTCAACCCTGCATTGGTTGGCCGTGTATTCCTTTTGATCTCATTCCCTGTAATTATGACAGACTGGAGCACTCCAGAGTCTACATTCGGGTTTGCTTTCGACGGTGTTTCAGGTGCAACTCCTCTAGGTATTGTAAAAGAGGGATTGGCACAGGGTATGACCCTAAGCCAGATTTATGCTGAGCACAATTTCTCATATGCACAGATGCTTTTCACCAGAATCGGTTCTGCAGGTGAGATCTCGGCAATCGCTCTTCTTCTTGGTTTCGTTTACCTTTTGGTGAGAAGAGTTATCCGTCCTCATATCACACTTTCAATCTGGGGTACAGTATTCGTATTCTCAGGTATCCTTTGGTTGTGCAACCCTGAGCAGTTCACAGATCCAATCTTCAACTTGCTTACAGGTGGTATGTTGCTAGGTTCAATTTTCATGGCAACAGACTATGTGACTTCTCCAATGGAGCCTAAGGGAATGGTTATCTTTGGTATTGGTATCGGTATCATCACAATCCTTATCCGTGAGTTCGGTGCTTATCCCGAGGGTATTTCATTTGCAATCCTTATCATGAATGCAACTGTTCCTCTAATCAACATGTTCTGTAAACCTAAAAGATTTGGTAAGGAGGCAAAATAATGGCTAGAGAATCTACACTAACAAATATGGTTGTAACCCTTTTTGCAGTATGTCTTGTGTCTGCTGCATTGTTGGGTGGCCTTTATGCTCTTACAGCAGAGCCTATTGCAGCTGCACAGACTGCAAAGATCAATACCGCTATAGGCGGCGTGGTTCCTGCATTTGACAATGCCCCTTCTGCAGAGAAATTCACTGTAGAGGCCAACGGCAAAACCGCAACAGTTTACCCTGCAAAGAAGGGTGAGGAGATTGTAGGTTATGCAATTGAGGCATCTTCATCAGCAGGTTTCGGTGGAAACATCACACTTATGGTTGGCTTTACTCCCGACGGAGCAATCGTAAACACCTCTGTAATCTCACATGCTGAGACTCCAGGCCTTGGTGCAAAGATCTCCGACAGCGAGAGCCACTTCATTACACAGTTCCAGGGTACCAATCCTGGCGACCCTAACTTCAAGTTTGCTGTTAAGAAAGATGGCGGTAACTTTGATGCAATCACTGCTTCAACCATCACTTCAAGAGCATTCATTGATGTAATCAACAACGCATATAATGCTTTCCTTAACATAAACAAGAGTGAGGAGGCTCAACAGAACTAATATGAGTAAACTAAGTTTGATAACAAAGGGTATTATAAAGGACAATCCTACCTTTGTACTTGTTTTGGGTATGTGTCCTACTTTGGGAACAACTACCTCTGCAATCAACGGATTGGGTATGGGACTTGCAACAACATTTGTACTTGTCCTTTCAAACATGCTCATTTCAGCAGTTGCGTCACTTATTCCTTCTAAGGTAAAGATTCCTTGCTATATCGTAATCATCGCTTCATTGGTAACTGTACTTCAGTTTGTAATGCAGGCTTATGTACCGTCACTATATGAGACATTGGGACTCTTCATTCCACTTATCGTAGTAAACTGTATTGTATTGGGTAGAGCAGAGGCATTTGCATGCAAGAACTCAGTAGTTGATTCAGCTTTCGACGGTATCGGTATCGGTTTGGGATTCTCACTTTCACTTACAGTTATCGGTTTTGTGAGAGAGTTGTTGGGCGGTCTTTCTGTATTCGGTACAAAACTTTGTGATGCAGACGGTATGTTGGCATTCGTTCTTGCTCCAGGTGCATTCCTTGTACTTGGTTACCTTATGATGTTGTTCAACAAAGCAAAAGCTAAATAATTAACCCTATAGAACAATAGATATGGAATATATATTGATTATCATTTCAGCTGTATTTGTCAACAATATCCTGTTGGCACAGTTCCTTGGAGTATGTCCTTTCTTGGGCGTATCAAACAAGGTTTCTACAGCAGTAGGTATGAGTGGTGCAGTTTGCTTTGTAATGGCAGTGGCAACTTTGGTTACCTACCTTGTACAGAACTACCTGTTGGTTCCGCTTGAGATCCAGTTCATGCAGACCATCACTTTCATCCTTGTAATTGCTGCCCTTGTTCAGATGGTGGAGATTATCCTTAAAAAGATCAGCCCTTCACTATATCAGGCATTGGGTATCTTCCTTCCACTTATCACCACTAACTGTGCTGTATTGGGAGTTGCAATTCTAGTAGTGTCAAAAGAGTTCACCTTTGGTGGTGACCCTCATATGCTTAACCTTGCGCAGTCAGTTGTATATGCAATTGCAAGTGCACTTGGTTTCGGTTTGGCTATGACCCTTTTTGCAGGTCTTAGAGAACAATTGGACTTGAACAATGTTCCTAAAGCAATGAAAGGAAACCCAATCGCTTTGATCACTGCAGGTATCCTTGCAATGGCATTCATGGGATTCTCTGGATTGGTATAGTTCAATAGAGAGAAATGGAGAAAAAGAAGGCAATATCACAGATCCTCACAACTCTTGAGATAGAGGCACTCCTTAGGGAGGGCAAACTGGATGAGGCATATACACAGCTCAATACGCTTTTGGAAAACAATCCCAAAGATTCGTACGGCTGGTACTTGCTGGGTGGTATTTACCGCAGGCAGCAATTGTGGGGAGAGGCCATCAACGCCTACACCAAGGCCAAGATGATTGATCCGCAAGGTCCTGCGGCAGTGGCTATAGAAGCCATATACGAAATTCTCAATTTCAGGAATATGGACATGATGAATCCATAAATACAAAACGAGGCAGCCGGAAGGTTGCCTCGTTTGCTTTATGGGTGCCGGTCTGGTAATTTTACTGTCTCCCTATTTTCAGATTTTTACAGAACTCCCAAAGGACAATTCCCAAAGAAACCGAAATGTTGAGGGAGTGCTTTGTTCCAAACTGCGGTATCTCAATCACCGCATCACTCATATCCACAACCTCCTGCTGCACACCCTTCACCTCATTTCCAAAAACAAGTGCATATTTTCTTCCCGACAAATCTTCTGAACTGCTGTCGGGAGAAAGATACTCTGCTATATCCTGAAGTTTGAGGGAATTCTCAGCCTGTTCAATGCTGATGATGGTGTATCCTTCTTCCTTTAGTGCGGCAACGGCATCTGTGGTCTCCTTTGTGTAAATCCAGTCTACAGAAAACTCCGCTCCCAGGGCAGATTTGTGGATTTCTGCAGTTGGCGGGGTTGCACAGCATCCGCAAAGGACAATCTTTTCAATAAGGAAAGAGTCTGATGTCCTGAATGCCGCGCCAATATTGTGCTGGCTGCGGATATTGTCAAGCACTACAGTAACATTTATCTTTTCGGCCTGCTTGAACTGCTCCTCGGTAAGCCTTCCAAGCTCGTTGTTCTTCAATTTTCTGTGCATTGTATCTCCTGTTGAATAGTGTGCAAAGATGTGTATAAAATGCGGAATATAAAAATTTAACAAATGTAACCGAAAATGATTATATTTGTCTTTGATGCATGGTTGTGCAGTAAAATCAATTGCAGATTAAAACACTTTATTACAATATGAAACAAGATCTTCAGATTTTAGACCTTATTAAAAAAGAGGAGAGCAGACAGCTTAACGGTATTGAGCTTATCGCTTCAGAGAACTTTGTCTCAAACCAGGTGCTTGAGGCTTTGGGTTCTGTTTGTACAAACAAATATGCCGAAGGGTATCCCGGCGCAAGATATTATGGCGGTTGCGAGGTCGTAGACCAGATAGAGCAGCTTGCAATAGACCGTTTGAAAGAGATTTTTGAGGCTGAGTATGCAAACGTGCAGCCGCACTCAGGTGCTCAGGCAAATATGGCTGTAATGACAGCATGTATCAAACCTGGCGAGACATTCATGGGCTTGGACCTTTCAATGGGTGGTCACCTTACCCACGGTTCTCCTGTAAACATTTCAGGTATCCTTTACAATGCCGTTGCTTACGGCCTTAACGAGGAGACCGGTCTTGTTGATTACGATGATATGGAGAGAAAGGCACTTGAGCACAAACCAAAACTTATCATTGGTGGTGCTTCTGCCTATTCAAGAGAGTGGGATTGGGAGAGAATGCGTGCAATTGCAGATAAAGTAGGTGCAATTTTCTGGGTAGATATGGCCCATCCGGCAGGTCTTATTGCAGCAGGTCTTTTGAAGAACCCTGTAAAATATGCCCACATTGTAACTTCAACAACACATAAGACTCTAAGAGGCCCTAGAGGTGGTATCATCCTTATGGGCAAGGACTTTGAGAATCCATGGGGTTTGAAGACTCCAAAGGGAGCTGTGAAGATGATGTCGGCTGTGCTTAACTCAAGTGTATTCCCAGGTATCCAGGGTGGTCCGCTTGAGCACTGTATTGCAGCCAAGGCAGTTTCATTCTTTGAGATGATGCAGCCTGAGTTCAAGGAGTACCAGATTCAGGTTAAGAAAAACGCAGCTGCTATGGGCGAGGCTTTCATGGCAAAAGGTTATAAAGTAGTATCTGGCGGTACAGACAACCACCTTCTTCTAATTGACCTTAGAACCAAATTCCCTGAACTTACAGGTAAAGTTGCAGAGAAGGCCCTTGTTGCAGCAGACATTACTGTAAACAAGAACATGGTTCCATTCGACAGCCGTTCTCCATTCCAGACTTCAGGTATCCGCGTAGGTACCCCTGCAGTAACCTCAAGAGGTTTGGTAGAGAAAGATATGGCACTTATTGTGGAGCTTGTAGACAAAGTGTTGAGCAACCCTGAGTGCGAGAAGACCAGAGAAGAGGTTAAGGCAGCAGCCCATCAGCTGATGGCCGGCAGACCATTGAATGCGTGGTAGGAATCTCTTCCTTGCAGATATTTTATAAGGCTGACCAAAAAGTCAAAGACTTTGAGGTTAGCCTTTTTTTCTTCCCGATAATTTCCCGTATCTTTATAGCCGACTGGGGTGAATATAGAACATGGTTTACTCCTATTGACAACACGAATACTTTTGGAAGAAGTAATTTCTCTATTCACGGAGGTTCTTCAAAATATGGAGTTTCAAGATTATTATACATGTGAATAAAATAATCGGTTGGAACCATCATTTATGATGCTCAATCTGGATTTAAAAACGTTTTGAGCAAGAATATGGAGGAGAATGGAATATAATATTAGATTTATACTAAATATGGAAAGAAAGTCGTTTATATCGTCATTTAATAAAATAATGATGAAAAACTATTTTAAAAAAAGAGGTAATAAATGGATAAATATCAAGGATGATATAACTAAAATCATCATGTTGCAGAAATCAAAATTTGGAAATAATTATTATATCAATTATGGCTATAACATAAATAACCTAGAATTAGATTCTACAAATATGCATATTGAGGATAGACTTCACTTTGACGATGAGCTTCAAAGAGTTCATCTTTGGGATCTTCTTAATTTAGATAACGAAATTGATGATAATCAAAGAATTCAGGAAATAGAATTAATATTAAACAAATATATTTTCTCTGAAATGTCTAGAATTAACTCAGTTAATGATATTAAGATGTTTTTGGGATCATCTCTTCTTAAAAGAAATGATATACCAATAAAAGTTAAGCAATTTTTTTCAATGAACTAGAGATGTTCATCTCTAGTTTGATGGGTAGCTAGCGTTGAGAGGGTGGGTTTACAACAGGAAGACAGTCTTGCGAATATTAAATGTATGGGTATAGAGGGATATCTGAGAGATGTTTTTTTCTGTTAATGAGTAGGTTGTGGAGAAAAAAATACTATCTTTGCCCGATTTTTGTCTGCAAACAAAACGTAGCCCGCTGCAGACAAAAGGCTGTAAACGTTTAATAATTCAACTCCCATAGGGGGAGGCGGGCTGCAACGATGTATAAACAATAATGAATGTAATTAAAAAGACCATCCAGCTAAGCGATGGCAGAACAATTGAAATTGAGACAGGAAAATTGGCTAAACAGGCTGATGGTTCTGTTGTGGTTAAGATGGGCAAGACTATGCTTCTTGCTGCAGTAACCTGCGCTAAAGATGCAAAAGAGAATGTGGATTTCATGCCTTTGCAGGTAGATTACAAAGAGAAATTCGCAGCTGCAGGTAGATTCCCTGGCGGTTTTATGAAACGTGAGGGTAAGGCTTCAGATTCTGAGATTTTGGTAGCCCGTCTTATTGACCGTGCCCTTAGACCTCTTTTCCCAGACGATTTCCATGCAGAGGTTTTTGTTACAGTAAACCTTATCTCAGCTGAGAAGGATATCCAGCCAGATGCAATTGCAGGTTTGGCAGCTTCTGCAGCACTTGCAGTAAGTGACATTCCTTTCAACGGCCCTATTTCAGAGGTGAGAGTTGCCAGAATCAATGGCGAGTACTGTATCAACCCTCCTTTCAGCCAGATGGCAAATGCAGATCTTGACATTATGGTAGCTGCAACCATGGATAACATCATGATGGTTGAGGGTGAGATGAAAGAGGTTAGCGAGGCTGTAATGTTGGGAGCTATCAAATATGCTCACGAGGAGATTAAGAAACAGTGTCAGGCTCAGCTTGAACTTATGGAGGAGGTTGGCAAAACTCAGAAAAGGGAGTACTGCCACGAGACCAACGATGAGGCTCTTAGAGCAGCTTGCCACGAGTACTGCTACGGCAAATGCTACGAGATTGCAAAGAGCGGTACAAGCAAACACGAGAGAGGTGATGCATTTGAGGCTGTTCACCAGGAGTTCCTTGAGACTATCCCTGAGGAGGAGAGAGAGGAGAAGGCATTTATGGTAGCCCGCTATTTCCACGATGTTGAGAAAGAGGCTATGCGTAACATGATCCTTGATGAGGGTATCAGACTTGACGGCAGAACAACCACCCAGATCCGTCCTATCTGGTGCGAGGTAGACTACCTTCCATGCGCACACGGTTCAGCAATCTTCACCAGAGGTGAGACTCAGTCCCTTACAACTGTAACCCTTGGTACAAAGATGGATATGAAGGAGATGGATGAGGTTCTTGTACAGAGCACCGAGCCATTTGTACTTCACTATAACTTCCCTCCATTCTCAACAGGTGAGGCTAAAGCTTCAAGAGGTATCGGCCGTAGGGAGATCGGTCACGGTAACCTTGCTTTCAGAGCCCTTAAACCTATGGTACCGGTAGGAGAGGAGAATCCGTACGCTGTACGCGTAGTTTCAGATATTCTTGAGTCTAACGGTTCATCTTCAATGGCAACCGTATGTGCAGGTACCCTTGCACTGATGGATGCTGGTGTGAAGATTAAGAAACCTGTATCAGGTATTGCAATGGGTCTTATCTCAGACTCAAAAACCGGCAAATATGCAGTTCTTTCAGATATCCTGGGTGATGAGGACCACTTGGGAGATATGGACTTCAAAGTAACCGGTACTGTAGACGGTATCACTGCAACCCAGATGGACATTAAAGTTGACGGTCTATCATACGAGGTTCTTGAGAAAGCTCTTGAGCAGGCACGTCAGGGCCGTATGCACATTATGGGTGAGATGATGAAGACCATCAGCGAGCCAAGACCAGAGCTTAAACCTCATACTCCAAGAATCGTTCAGCTTAGAGTACCTGGTGAGTTCATTGGTGCTATCATTGGTAAAGGCGGTGAGGTTATCCAGAAAATTCAGAAGGAGACCGGTACAACCGTTACCATCACTGAGGTTAAAGAGGGCAACGCTTCATTCGGCGTAGTTGATATCTTTGGTGAGAACAAGGAGAGCATGGATGCTGCATTGGCATGGGTTAAAGGTATCGTTACCGTTCCTGAGGTAGGTACAATCTACAAAGGAAAAGTGGTTTCAATCCTTGAGTTCGGTGCATTTGTAGAGATCCTTCCTGGCAAAGAGGGCTTGCTTCACATCTCTGAGCTCGACTGGAAGAAAGTTGAGAAAACTGAGGATGTCCTTAACGTAGGTGACGAGGTTGAGGTAAAACTTCTTGAGATTGACAGCAAGACCGGCAAGATGAGACTTTCCCGCAAAGTGCTTCTAGAGAAGCCAGAGGGTTATGTTGAGCCAGTACGCCGTCCAAGACCGGAGGGTGACCGCAAAGACGGCAACCGTGGTCCAAGAAAAGATTTCGGCAAAAAAGGTCCAAGAGAGAACCACGCACCAAAAGGTGAGTAATTCTCTTCCCGACAATAATAATGAGGAGACCGGTCATCTGATCCGGCCTCCTCTTTATTTATATTTGTATCCTTACCCATAAATAGTGCGTCAGCTGTATAGTTGTGTTTCATGTTTTTCTGGTTTCTACCAATGTTGCAAAAGTGAAAAAATATCCCTTACTTTGCTAAAGGCTATGCTTGAAAATCAAAGGCATTATAAACTTATAAAGATATAAAGTATGAAGAAAGTATTATTGACAGCTTTGATGCTGATAGTTATCTGCTTGTCTGCTTCTGCACAGGAAGAGGAGATTCACTGCTATGCTGATTCAAAGGGTACCCAATGGGCTATCCGCGATTTTATCAACCGTAAGGCCATGATTTACCGTTTTGATGGCGATAGCGAAGATGAATGTACCATGGAAATGAGGAACTACAAGAAGAACGGAAACACTGAAACCTTCGATATCTATGTGAAAGGTGGGTATGAAAAGGGAAAGAAAAGAGGTTCCATTACAATTACTACAGATCCGGATCTGGTTGTTGTTAAGGGTAAGGAAATTGACCTCTCCAAGCAAACAATCACCATTAAAGACAGCGGGTATACCAGAAAATTCCACTTTCTTACTGGGAAGCAATTTAATAAATACAGTGGGAGTAGTGGTGGAGAAATCAAAAATCCGATTGACATGGCCAAGGAAAAGGGCAAGAACTTGCTTGACAAGGGCAAGAACCTGTTGAAGAAGAAATAGAAAAAAAAGGTTGCAGAATCCTGCAACCTTTTTGTATTCCTTGGTAAGGCTTATTTTCTTAGGCCTAGTGCCTTGATAAGCTCTCTGTATCTCTCAATATCCTTAGCTTTTAGGTAATCTAGAAGCTGACGTCTCTTACCAACCAATCTTAGAAGTGATCTCTGAGTACCAAAGTCTTTGTGGTTCTCTTTCATGTGCTGTGTAAGATGAGCGATACGGTAGGAAAATAAAGCAACTTGACTCTCAACAGAACCAGTGTCTGTATTAGACTTTCCGTATTTGCCGAAAATCTCTGCTTTCTTGTCTGAAGTTAAATACTCAGCCATTGCAAATGATTTTAAAGGTTTTGTCCCATTATTGGGACCGCAAAAGTAGAAATATTTCCATTACCCACCAAATCTTTTTTGAGATTTTAAACTATTTTCCCAATTTTGAGTCCAATTCTGAAATTAAAAACAACATACAAAATGAAAAAACTGTTTACAATAATTGCCGTGGCGCTTTCGGTGTCGGTTGCCAATGCTCAGAGTGGAGTACAATCCGTGCTCAATCAGCTACTTGGCTCAGGGGCCACTAACAATACTGTGACTTCAATCATAGAGAATGTAGTAGGAGGCGCAGTGTCCAAGCTAGATCTCTCAATTGACGGAACATGGAAATACAGTGCACCTGAGGTGCAGTTCAAAAGCGACAATCTTCTGGCACAGGCCGGTGGCGCAGCTGCAACAACCAAAATTGAGAATACGCTGTTGAAACTTTATGGAAAAATTGGCATAAACGAGTCGCTAAGCTATACATTCAATTCTGATTCTACTTTTACGCAGACAGTAAAGATTGGAAGCTCAGTGAGGAACTTAGAAGGAACCTACTCGTTAGATAAGGAGAATAAGATCATTACTCTTAAGTATGGCTCGCTTGGAAGAGTGGACTTGGGTACGATCAACGCAATTTATGCAAATACCGGAACATCATTGGCCCTTTTGTTTGATGCAACCAAGCTAATGTCTTTTATGAAGAAAGTTGTTTCAGCTGCAAGCTCAGTTAGCGGTAAGGCAAGTTTGGCAACAATATCTACACTATTGGATAACTATGACGGTGCGCTTATAGGATATAAGATGAATAAGTAGAGTGCAACTGCTTATGGCATAAAAAGGGGGACTGTCTGGTCCCCCTTTTATTTATTATAATCCTGTGTTATGGTGCGTATTTTGCCCCTTGGTATGTATTGCGTTGCTCAAGGCGTTTGTCAAGCATCTGCAACAGCTCCACGTTGCGTACTTTTCCCCATGGGCTTGAGTTTACAAAGCGGGGAGGAACCTCTCCTGCAAAACGTTCTATATACAGGTCCGGGCGGAGATGCTCAAGGAAATCAATGAAAAAATCGAGGTATTCGTCCAGTTTCCACTGTACAAAATCCTGGGGACAACGTGCAAACTCTGCCTCCATCTGTGTCCCTTTGATAATCTGCAGCTGATGGAACTTTACTGAATTTACTGGGAGTCTGTTTATGATGGGAGCCATGCCCATAATGTCCTGGATGGTTTCACCCGGAAGGCCGAAAATGAAATGGGCTCCCTGGTGCAGGCCTCTGGCTGCAGTAGCCTCCACTGCAGCAACGGCAGTGGCAAAGTCGTGTCCGCGGTTTATCCTCTGCAGGGTTTTGTCGTAGCAGGATTCTATTCCGTACTCAACAATCACAATTTTTTCTTTGGCAAGTTCTGCCAGGTAATCGAGTTTCCGGTCATCTATGCAGTCTGGCCTTGTCCCAATTACAATGCCCTTTACTTTTGGATGGGCGAGGGCCTGCTCATACAGCCCTTTCAGGTGCTCCAGTGGAGCGTATGTGTTTGAGTATGACTGGAAATAGGCGAGGTAATCCTCCGTTTTGCGGTAACGGTTGAGGTGGAATTCAATCCCCTCCTCCAGCTGCTGGAAGATGGATTTGTCGGGAGTGGAGTAATTGGGGTGGAATGCATCATTGTTGCAGAATGTGCATCCCCCAATACCCTTGCTTCCGTCCCTGTTGGGACATGTGAAACCTGCGTCCACAACAATTTTCTGCAGACGGCATCCGTACTTCTGTTTGAAGTAGCCCACAAATGAGTTGTACCTCTTTTCCACCTGAATGTTAGTTCAGTCTGCTCCTGTTGGTACCTACATGAACCTTGAATACGGCCTTCTTGTAGTTGCCTGTACCCAAAAGTGGTGCGTGTGCATCGGCAGGGAATACTACAGCAATGTTGCCAACGCCAAGTACTACATAGTTCTCAGGCTCATCCTCAAGGAATGCAATGTCGTCTGCCTCCTGGTATTTGGTGTTGTCGGTATTGCATTTGCAGCGGTCCTTAATCCCGATAGTCTCTGAACCGTCGAGAAGCACATGGATATCAATGTATGAATCGTGGATCTCCAGTTTTGCCTCCTCCACATCCCTGAGTTCCCCTTCTGAGATTGTGCAGTATACTCTTTTGCCGTCAATCTCATATTTGCCGCACTCCATGGAGTAAAGGTCGTTTTTCTTTATAAACTGGTACACTTTATCAAAACCCTCCTGAAGGGTCTGGTATTTTTCAAAGCTTTTTAGTGAATCTAGTATCATTTTTTACGGATTTTCGTGATTTATCTTAATAAGTGTACAAAGATATGATTATTTTTTGTTGTACTAAATTTTAGAAAGTAGTACATTTGCAAAACTTTTTTAAAAATTGGAGGATAATATGGCGCAAATCATAGAGAAGGTTTCCCGCACTTTTGGCGAGTATCTTTTGATACCTGGCCTTACAACCAAGGAGTGTACACCGCAGAATGTTTCTCTGAAAACACCTTTGGTAAAATTCAAAAAAGGCGAGGAGCCTGCAATTTCACTTAACATTCCATTCGTTTCTGCCATCATGCAGTCTGTTTCAGACCATGGCTTGGCTATAGCCCTTGCACGCAATGGCGGTCTGTCATTCATTTTCGGTTCGCAGTCAATTGAGGACCAGGCAGAGATGGTGAGGAAAGTGAAGAAATTCAAGGCAGGTTTTGTGCCTAGCGATTCCAACGTTCGTCCCGATGCAACTCTCGCAGAGGTTGAGGCTATAGTTGAGGCAACAGGCCACACTACAATGGGTGTTACCCATGACGGTACTCCTAACGGCAAGTTGCTCGGTATGCTTACCAGCAGGGATTACAGAATTTCACACGATGGCAAGGATGCTCTTGTGAAAGACTATATGACTCCGTTTGAGAAACTTACAGTTGGTAAACTCGGCATTACCCTTTCAGAGGCAAACCAGCTTATTTGGGACCACAAGCTGAATGCACTTCCAATCATTGACGAGGACCAGAATCTTGTATACTTCGTATTCCGTAAAGACTATGAGTCTCACCGTGAGAATCCTAACGAGCTTTTGGATCCTCAGACCAAAGAGCTTCTTGTTGGTGCCGGAATCAACTCAAGAGATTATAAAGAGCGTGTTCCTGCACTTGTTGAGGCCGGTGTTGATGTGGTTTGTCTTGATTCATCAGACGGATTTTCAGAGTGGCAGAAGGAGTCAATTGCTTGGGTTAAAGAGACTTATAACGGTAAAGTGCTGATAGGTGCCGGTAACGTGGTTGACAAGGAGGGTTTTGATTATCTTGTTGAGGCTGGTGCGGACTTCATTAAAGTTGGTATTGGTGGTGGCTCAATCTGTATCACCCGTGAGCAGAAAGGTATTGGCCGTGGCCAGGCAACTGCAATCCTTGATGTTGCTGCTGCAAGGGATGAGTATTTTGAGAAGACCGGAATCTACGTTCCAATCTGCAGTGACGGAGGTCTTGTTCATGATTACCATATGTCACTTGCTTTGGCGATGGGTGCAGACTTCCTTATGATGGGCCGTTACTTTGCCCGTTTTGACGAGTCTCCTACAAAGAAACTTTACATTAACGGCAACTACGTTAAAGAGTACTGGGGAGAGGGCTCAAGCCGTGCACGCAACTGGCAGCGCTATGATATGGGCGGCAAAGGTGGCGTAATGAAGTTTGAGGAGGGCGTAGACAGCTACGTTCCTTATGCAGGAAAGATGAAGGACAATCTTGATGTTACCCTTGGCAAGATCATTTCAACAATGTGCAGCTGCGGTTCAATTACCATTCCTGATTTCCAGAAGAACGCCAAGATTACACTTGTCTCTTCAACCTCAATTGTTGAGGGTGGTGCACACGATGTGATCCTTAAAGACAAATAAGCCGTAACGCATTAATTTTATGGCAGAAGGAGAGCAAATCATGCTCTCCTTTTTTTGTTTTACAGCATTTTTTCTATATTTGTACGATATATTCATTAATAAGACTTATTAGACGCATGAAAAAACTTATTCTGTTGGCAACCCTTCCTGTTGTTGCCCTTTACGGATGCTGTGGCGGAGAGAAAGTTTCCAAAGAGGCTGCTGCATTTGATACTATCTCAAAAGAGATGAAATCACAGTATGCTCCCGACGGGAGAAGCAAGACACTTGAGGTGAAACTTGTTGAGACTGGGAACGGTTACGCATTGAAAGGCGTTACCAATCAGCCTGGGGCAAAAGAGGCATACGTAAAAGCTTTTGCAGATAAGGGAATTACTGTTCTCGACAGCATCAGCATGCTTCCTGCAGCTGAGTTGGGAGAGAAAATATATGGCGTTTCAAACCAGTCGGTAATCAACTTCCGTACTGCTGGCAAATATAGCGCAGAGTCTGCTACCCAGGTTATGATGGGTACTCCTCTTCAGGTATTGGAGAAGAAAGGTGGTTGGACAAGGGCAATTACTCCTGAGGGTTATATTTCTTGGGTTTCGTCGGGAAGCATAACTTATATGGACAAAGCTGAGTTTGATGCTTATCAGGCAGCTAAAAAAGTGATTGTCACTACAAAATACACTACAATGTACGAGGGCCCTTCTGCAAGCAGCCAGATGGTAAGTGATGTTGTTTGGGGAAATATCCTTTTGGACAAAGGTACTCAGGGCGCTTGGCAGAAAGTTGCCATCTCAGATGGACGTGAGGGTTATATCCTCAAATCTTGCCTTACAGACTTTGACAAATGGCTTGACAGCCGCAATCCTACCGCTGAGAATATCATTGCCACTGCAAAACAGTTTATTGGTGTTCCTTACATGTGGGGCGGTACTTCAATTAAGGCTGTAGACTGCAGCGGTTTCTGCAAATCAACCTATTTCCTTAATGGTATAGTTCTTGCAAGAGATGCGTCGCAGCAGTGTCTTACAGGTGATAACGTAGACATCTCAAAATATGTTGATGGCGGCGAGCATACAAGAGAGGCTTTGGCAAACCTTAAGAAAGGTGACCTTATCTTCTTTGGAACAAAAGCTACTGCAGAGAAGAAGGAGCGCATTACACATGTTGGTATCTATATTGAGGACGGTATCTTTATCCACTCGGCTACCAAAGTGAGAATCAACAGTTTGGTTCCAGGTGATGCAAACTATTATGACGGTTCAAAACGCCTTGTACGTGCTCAGAGAATCTTGGGTAATGTAGATGCCGGCAAAGATATTTGGTCAATTCAGAAGTTTTATAAATAATTGAAACACACACAATACGATATGAAAACAGACAGACGTTCGTTCTTGAAATCAGCAGGTCTTCTAACAGCTGCAGCTGCTGTACTTAATCCTGCAACCCTTTTTGCACAGGCAGAGAGAGGAAAAAAGAAATCAGGTAGCAAGAAGATGGAGCTTACATGGCTTCCATACGATGCTCAGATGAGACATGTGTTTACAATTGCAAACTCATCAAGAACCACTACCCCTATCGTTCTCACCAAGATCACTTGGGACGGTTATGAGGGTTATGGTGAGGCCGCTATGCCACCATACTTGGGTGAGACTCAGGCATCTGTAATGGAGTTCCTTAAGAAAGTTGACCTAAGCAAATTTGCTTCTCCTTTCCTTATTGAGGATATCATGAAATATGTTGATTCAATTGCAATCAACAACTGTGCAGCCAAAGCTGCAATCGATATTGCTTTGCATGACTTGGTAGGTAAGATGATGGGACAGCCTTGGTGGAAGATCTGGGGTTGGGATCCTACAACTTGTCCTAATACTTCGTTTACAGTAGGTTTGGATACAGAGGAGGTTGTAAGGGAGAAAACCAGAGAAGCTTCTCCATACAAGGTTATCAAGGTTAAATTGGGTAGAACAGAGGCTGAGGACAAGATGATGATCAATACAATCCGTTCGGTAACAGATACAGTAATCTGCATTGATGCAAACCAGGGTTGGAAAGACAAATATTATGCATTGGATATGATCCACTGGTTGGCTGAGCGCAATGTAAACATGATTGAGCAGCCTATGAGCAAGTACGCTTTGGACCAGACTGCATGGTTGACAGAGAGATCACCTCTTCCAATCATTGCAGACGAAGCATGCCAGAGACTTGTAGATGTTAAGAAACTTCATGGAGCATATCACGGTATCAACATCAAATTGATGAAATGTACCGGTTTGAGAGAGGCTAGAGAGATGGTGAGCCTTGCCCAGACATTGGATATGAAACTTATGGTTGGTTGTATGACAGAGACCTCATGTGCAATTACAGCAGGTGCTCAGATTGCTCCTAAGACAGAGTGGGCCGACCTTGACGGTAACCTTCTTATCTCAAATGACTGCTACAAAGGTATGACCATTGTTGACGGTAAGATCACTTTGCACGACAAACCGGGTTTGGGACTTGAGCCTGTAGGAAAACCTGTCCTATAATAAATTGAACCAAAATTAAAATAAGATTAAGATACTATGGCAAATTTAAGAACATTTAAGAAGGATGTGATTTTCCTTGTAAATGAGGTAATTTCAGACTGTTGGGTATTTATGTATCTTAACAGGGACAAGAATGTTGAGGAGGCCAACAAAATCGTTGCCGATGCAGTAGAGCTTGGTGACAATCTTTTTGAGCAGATCAACCATTATCCTAAAGATGATGCCAAGAAACATTTCAAGGCATTGAACCAGAAATTGCTTGAGGGTGTTGACGCTTTGTTCGTAAGATTGAGCGGCCTTACAAAATAATCCCTACTATTCTGGATGAACAGGATTGTTTGTATAATAATATCAGCTCTTTCAATTTGCTCATGCACCCTTTATGAAAATTTTACAAAGGGTGACAAGGTGGCGCAGATTGGAAGGGCTGTATTATACAAAACAGACCTTGAGAAGGTGATACCCAAAGGGATATCATCGCAAGACAGCGCATCTTTGGCCCAACAATATATATATTCATGGGCAACAAAGCAGCTTATGCTGCAAAAGGCTGAGGAGCAATTGCCAAAGTCAGACAAGGATGTGGCAGGATTATTGGAGGACTACCGCACGCAGTTGCTGGTATTCCGTTATGAGAACAAATTTGTGGAGGAGAGGCTGGATACAACTGTAACCGGCAGAGAGATAGAAGAATATTATAATGCCCATCAGGGCAGTTTTGTGGGAAAGAATGGGGTGTTTAAAGGGAGGCTTGTAAAAATGCAGAACAGTTCTCCCAATTTGCAGGTTATGAGGAGGCTGGCAAAGAGCAGGGAGATAGAAGATCTTGAGGCTCTTGAACAGTTGGCTTTTAATTCTGCATACAAGTATAGCCATTATGAGGAAAGTTGGGTTGATTTGAATGTGGTGGCAAAGGAGTCTGGCGCAACCCTTGTACAGTTGCAGCAACTGCTTGAAAAGGAGAAGCTTGCAGTTGAGTATAAGGATAGTGTATATACTAATGTAATCCAGGTACTTGATTTTGTGAGGCCTGGAGAGGTTACACCGCTGGAGTATAACGCAGAAAAAATACGGGAGATTATCATAAGCAGGAGAAAGCAGGAGCTTATTTCAAACTTGCAGAGAGATATCCTCAATGATGCTCTCAATAATAATAAACTAAAAATCACAGAGAAAAATGAGAAGAATTCTCACTAGTGCAGTAGCAGTGTTCCTGTTGACAGTTCCATTGGCGCTGAATGCACAGAGATATGAAAACGGTTTGGCTGACAAAACTATAGTCCTTATAGGAAATGAGGCTATTTTCTTGTCGCAACTTGAAAGTGAAATACAGGTGATGGCCGCTGAGGGAAGGGGAGTAGACCGCAATACCAGATGCCAGGTGCTTGAGAATATGATGGTGCACAAGCTGTTTCTTAACCAAGCCAAGCTGGACAGCCTTGTTGTAAGTGAAGATAATGTGGAGATGGAGCTTCAGAACAGGGTAAGCAATGTCCTTACCGGTCTTGGTGGAGAGAAGGCGGTAGAGAAGAGGTTTGGCAAGCCCCTTTACAGACTTAAGGAGGAGTGGAGAAGTGCGCTTAGGGATCAGAGCCTTATGCAGCAGATGCAGCAGAAGATAATGATGGAGGCCGGATCGTCTACACCGGCAGAGGTTGAGCAATTCTACAAAGAGGCAGACGAGAGCGATATGCCAATCATTTCAACCCAGTACAAGATCAGTCAGATAGCATTGTATCCCGACAGGGAAGCCGCTAAAGTTGCTACCAAAGAGAGGCTTCTTGCATTTAGGGACAGAATTATTAAAGGGGAGAAATTCAGTACAATTGCAACACTCTACTCAGAAGATCCTGGAAGTGCAATCAGAGGCGGTGAGTTGGGAATGGCTTCAAAAAACCTCTTCTGGCCACAGTTCGGTGATGCGGCAATGGCATTGAAGGAGGGGCAGATTTCCCAAATAGTTGAGACTCCCGACGGGTTCCATATTATCCAGATGATTAAGAAGGACGGCGAGATGTTCAATGCAAGGCATATTCTGTTGAAACCCAAATATACTGTTGAAGACAGGAATAAGGCTTTCAATAAACTGGACAGTCTGATTGCTCTGGTAAGGGCAGACAGCATTACATTTGAAATGGCGGCCATGTCAAATTCCGAAGATCTTAAATCAGCAATCAGCGGTGGAGTTATGGTAGACCCTAATACAGGTGCAACATTTTTTGAGAAGGATCAGTTGAAACCTGCAGACTATGCTGTGATTAAAGGTATGAAAGAGGGTGAAATTTCATCCCCGTTCGAGTCTTTGGATGATGAGGGACGTAACGGTAACATAATTTACAAGATTGTCAGGCTGGATAAGGTTATTCCTTCACATCCTGCTACATATAAGGATGATTATATGGTAATACAAGGTATTGCCGACAGGAAAAGACAGACAGAGGCAATTGACAAATTCGTAAAAGAGAAGCAGGCAGTTACATATATCAAACTTGACGACCTGTTTAAACAATGCAATTTTGAACGTGAGGGCTGGATTAAGTAAATTATATTTTCTGATAATGGTATTCATGCACTTCCAGTTCCAGGGCGTTGCCCAGGGGGCTGGAGGTGCTGATTCTTTGGTGCGTCTTGTGGAGGCAGAGTCTGCACACCTGATTGAAGTGAACGGTGTTGCCATGAGAAAGGTGATTGGACCGGCTACATTTCTGCATAACAACACTTATCTTAAGTGTGATACGGCATTGTGGAATGTAAATACCAATATAATTGATGCTGTAGGTAATGTGGAGATTATTCAGGAGAATACATCCCTTACCAGCGACAGGATAGAGTATGTGGCCAATGATAACCTGGCAAAGTTTAGGGGGGCATTGGTGCAACTCTTTGACAGGGAGGGCAATGTGCTGAAGACAAATTATCTGGATTACAATACTGAAGACAGCATAGCAACATTCTTTAATGGAGCGTCACTGAAGAGTAGTGACAATAAAGTCATTGAGAGTATAAATGGAATGTATTATTCCAAGGAGAATCTGTTTACGTTTATGGATCAGGTGCAGATGTTTGCTGATTCTGTATTCATCTCCACAACAGAACTTGAATATTATACGCAGACAGATGTTGCTGTTTTCAAGAAAATGACAACCGGTTGGAAAGACAGCAGCATGCTGTATGCCAATCAGGGAAGGTATCACCGTAGGGCAGAGCTGTTTGAGTTGGACAAGGATGCTTATATTATGGATCCCACTCATGAGTTGTGGGCTGACAGGTTGCTCTACTACAGAAATACTGGAGATGCTGATTTATTCAATAATGTCCAGATTCTGGATACAGTGCAGAGTTCCATAGCTATGGCAGACAAGATAGTCTACAGGCCTTCATCAAAAAGGATTGAAATGACGGATTCCCCAGTAGCGGCGATGTATTCAGTGGAAAATGGGGTTGCAGATACTCTTTTCTTTGCTGCAGATTCAATCATATTTCAGGTAAAACGTATGTGTGATGTGGATTCTGCGCAGATTGTTCAGGCAAAAGAGAGATTGCAATTGTCGGGAACAGATCCTATTGCAATACATGACAAACAGAGGCAGGAGGCGAAGAAAAAACATCCTCAAGGAGATAAGGCTCTCCCGGGTAAAGATGCCGGTGAGGGAGGATTGAAGAGGAACGGCTTAAAAGAGGGGGCTTTGGACACCGGCGCCAAAATGGGAAATCTTGATTCAGGTGCGGAGATTGAGGATACCGCTTTGGTGGAGGAAACAACGGCAATGGCGGTTTCTGCAGATACATCGGGGAGCGCTTTGCTACGTGACACATCAGATGTAAACTTCATAGATGCATTCCATAATGTCAAGTTCTACAGGAGTGATGTGCAGGGCAAGTGTGACAGTCTGGTGTTTACTGGAATTGATTCTATGGCACGGTTCTATTCAAATCCTGTTATGTGGCAGGATGGCAAGAACCAGTTTTCTGCAGACAGCATACAGGCTTTGATAAAAGGCAACAGCCTGAACAAGATCAATCTTATTACAAATGCTTTCATCATTTCGCAGGAAGATACTGTGCATTACAATCAGATAAAGAGCACTGAGATGGCGGCATATTTCAAGGATAATGAACTTTACAGGTTTGATGCTTTGGGTGGTGTTACAGCTTTGTTCTATATGATGGAAGACAGTGTGATAACACTTATGGACAGGGAGGAGTGCAGGATGATGTCGGTGAAACTGAAGAACAATGAAGTGCAGAGGGTGCGCTCTATAGAGGACCTCAAACAGAATGTATTCCCTGTATACAATCTTCCCGACGAGGAGCAGAAACTGAAAGGATTCAACTGGAGAGGTGAGGAAAGGCCATTGGCGAGAGAGGCAATAACCCAACGCAAGGTGAGGAAGAGCCGGAGAGGTGAGATGAATGATATCCTGATGCCGGATTACAGTTTTACGAAGAAATATTTCCCGGAACTCGCCAATGAGATTCTGGAATTGCAGAAGAGGCTGGTCAAGTAGAAAGACCGGCCTTTTTTTAATAGATATAATTTATAATAGATACAATTTTGCGGCAGATAGTGTAAAACGGTTAAAATTATGTGTGTTTTTCTTGAAAATTTCTTGCTGTGTTGAGAAAAAGTATTAACTTCGTACAATAGTATGTTAAAAATCCAACTAACACTTAAAAAATATTCTAATGAAAAAACTCATTCTATCGGTGCTAATGGCATTTTGTACTACAATGTTGTTAGCGCAGTCAATAACAGTTAAAGGTACTGTTGTTGGTTCAGAGGACGGATTACCAATCATTGGAGCGTATGTAATGGAGAAAGGTACCAAGAACGGTACTTCTACAGACGTTGATGGTAATTTTGTTATTACCGTTCCGAAACTTGCTACTTTGGCAGTTTCATCAATCGGTTTCCATAATCACGAGGTTCCAGTTATGGGTAGAGAGAGAGTAACCATTACTCTTGCTCCTGAGACTGTAAACTTGGACGAGGTTATGGTTGTTGCTTATGGTACAGTTAAGAAAGGTACTTACACAGGTGCTGCTTCTGTAGTTAAGCAAGACGCTATTAAAGATGCTCCTGCTGTTTCATTCGAGCAGGCTATGAACGGTAAGGTTGCAGGTATGCAGATTACCCAGTCTTCTGGCCAGGCAGGTTCAGGTTCGGCTATCCGTATCCGCGGTGTCGGTTCAATGAATGCATCTAACGAGCCTTTGTACGTAATTGACGGTGTTCCAACCATTTCTGGTGGTACAGGTCAGATGGGTGACTACATCTACACTTCAAACAGTGTAATGAGTACCTTGAACCCTAACGACATTGAGTCAATCACTGTATTGAAAGATGCTGCTGCTTCTGCTCTTTACGGTTCACGTGCTGCTAACGGTGTTATCCTTATCACTACCAAATCAGGTAAATCAGGTAAACCAAAAGTAACTCTAAGAGCTTCTGTTGCATTCACTCCATCATGGGCTACCGACAACTACGAGGTTGCAAGTACTGAGGAGAATGCCCATATGCTTTATATGGTATTGCATGATTCAAGAACTGCTACAGGTAAAGATGAGGCTTCTGCAAGCGCATACTCACTTAACTCTTTGAACAGCAAGTTCAACAAACACGGTTACAAAATCACTTCTGAGAGCAACAGTGTTTACTCTAAACTTCACATCACAACTGTTGATCCTACCAACGATCTAGAGGCTAAAAACTTGGCTGAGCGTGCAAAACATTACTATGATTGGGAGGATGCTTACTTCAGAACAGGTGTATACCAGACTTATGACCTGGCAGTTAGCGGTGGTAACGAGACCACTTCTTACTATACTTCATTGGCTTATACAAAAGATAAAGGCCGCGTATTTACCAATGAGTTCGAGCGTATTTCAGGTCGCGTAAACGTTAAACAGAAAGTTGGTGACTGGTTGGAGTTTATGACTAACGTTAACTTGTCACACACTGACAGAGTAGGTTTCAACGATACACGTAACACCAATACCAACTTCTTCATGCAGACAAGAAACTTGTTGTGGGGATTCTATTGGCCAACTAACTACAAAAATGACCAGCCTTGGACTGACCGTTTTGGTAGCTACGCTTACAACCAGTTGTACTACAAAGACCAGTGGGATAACTACTCTAAGAACTTCAAGATGTCGGTAAGTGAGACTGTTAATGTTAAACTTACTGATTGGGCAAATGTAAGAACAGTATTCTCATATGATGATACTCGCGTAAGAGACCATATCTACTATAGCAAAGACCACTTCAATGCTAAGAGTGATGTAGGTTCAGTAAGTGAGATGTTCACTAACTATTCAACTATCGTTTCTTCTACTACTGCAAACCTTAACCATACATTTGGCGAGAAACACAATGTAACTTTCTTGGCAGGTTTTGAGGCAGAGAAAAACAAAACTGATTTCATGCGTTCATCAGGTACTAACCTTCCTGTATCTTCACTTCAGGTAGTTCAGACTGCAGGTAAAACTGAGGCTAACGCATATTATTGGGGTAACTCTATCGTATCTATCCTTTCACGTGCTGAGTACAACTACGACAACAAATACTACTTCTCGGCTTCATACCGTAGAGACGGTTCTTCAAAACTAGGTCCTGACAGCCGTTGGGGTAACTTCTGGTCAGTAGCTGGATCATGGAGAATCAACGATGAGGAGTTCATGAAAGACATCGACTGGATCAGCAACTTGAGACTAAGAGCATCTTACGGTGTTAACGGTACTCTTCCTTCAAGCAACAATGGTTGGAGATCATTGGCAAGCTACTCATACCAGTATGGTGGAGAGCCAGGTGGTGCTCTAGCAAATGCAGCTGATGCTAACCTATCATGGGAGACTTCTTATACTTCAAACTTTGCATTGGAGTTCGGTTTCTTGGATGACAGAATCAAAGGTAGCGTTGAGTACTTCAACAGAGATTCTAAAGACCTTCTACAGGACGTTCCAATCTCTTACATTACAGGTTTCAGCTCTACACTTAAGAACGTAGGTGAGATTAACAATAAAGGTATTGAGTTTGAGCTTTCTGGTGATATCATCTCTAACAAAGACTTCAGATGGAGTGCAAGCATCAACGGTTCACACGTTAAATCAGAGGTAACCAAATTGTACGGTGGTCAGGATATTATCTGGTCAGATCCTACAGGTGGTGACGCAAGAGCATATTTCAAATACAAAGAGGGTCACTCTACTTTGGCTTACTGGGGTAGAGAGTGGGCTGGTGTTGATAAAGAGACCGGTAGAAACATTTGGTATTCTAACAATGACAATGAGGACAAGAAAGTAAACGGCAGATCAGTTGTTTATGACTTGGAGGATGCTGATGAGACTTTCATTGGTGATGTTCACCCTGCATTGTTCGGTGGTTTCAACACAGACTTTGAGTGGAAAGGTATTACTCTAGGTTTGAACTTCACTTACAAACTTGGTGGTAAACTTCAGGACGGTGCTGAGAGAGACGTTGCTGATGACGGTTACTACTGGGAGCGTACAAGAGCAAAATATTACTATGACAACATGTGGACAGCATCACGTACAAACGGTTCACAGCCTCGTTTGAGCGGTGAGGACTGGGAGGATGCAATGGAGAGATCTAGCCGTCACATCTATGATGCTACATACTTGAGATTGAGCACTGTTTCAGTTGGTTACACTATCCCTAAAGAGATCGTTAAGAAAGCTGGTCTAGCTAGTGCAAGAGTTTACTTCAATGGTGGTAACCTTCTTACTTTCTCTAAATACAAAAATGCTGACCCTGTTGTAAACGAGTACGGTACAAGAGGTTGGGAGACTCCAGTAGGAAAGACCTATACCTTTGGTGTTGAATTAAGCTTCTAATCCATTTAAAAGAGATAAACAATGAAAAGAATTAATATATTGCTGACAGCTTTGGCTTTGATCTTTGCTACATCATGCGATAGCTTCCTAGATGTAAAGCCTAGCAACCAGGCAGATGCTGAATCATCGATTCAGAATGCTTCAGACGCGAAGATTATGCTTCAAGGTCTAATGAACAAGCTGACCAGTTCTAGCTATTATGGAAGAAACTTCCTTATCTATGGCGATGCCAAAGGTGGTGACTTGACTACATACTCTGCTGGTAACGGTGGTGACGCTTGGTATTACTTTACACATGAGCAGACTTCTAACTCTTATTCAGGTTACTGGTCTACAATGTACAACTGCTTGCTTCAGGCAAACAATATCATCAAAAACATCAATCTTCTTCAGGAGAATGGTGTTGCAGGTTTGGATGACTATCTAGGTCAGGCTCTTACTGTCAGGGCTCTTATCCACTTTGACTTGGTGCGCCTTTATGGAAAACCTTACAATATGTCAGGTGCTCCAGCTTCTTATGGTGTTCCTGTTGTAACTGAGCCTCTTGATGCTTCTGCACAGTTGCTTAGAAATACAGTTGGTGAGGTTTATGACCAGATTCTTAAAGATTTGAAAGCAGCAGCTCCTCTTCTAGGCAAGAAAGTTAATAATGGTTTCATCAACTACTATGCAAACCAGGCTATCCTTGCAAAAGTTTACATGTATATGGATAACTTCTCAGAGGCTCTAACTGTTGCTGAGGGTATCATTGACAGTGGCGTTTATACTCCTTATACCGCTTCTAACTGGACAGCTTCATGGGCTAGAACTTTCGGTTCAGAGGCAATCTTTGAGTTGAACGTACTTGTAGATGAGGGTGATCTTGGTACAGGTTCTCCAGGATGTTACTACAGACGCCGTGCTCACGGTATCTCTGCAGGTGGTGTATTCCTAGCTAGCCAGTATTGGTTTGATATCATGGGTGCAAACGATGTACGTTGGGGCATTATGGCTTCTGACCAGTCTGATGATGAGGATGGTACTGGCCGTATCGGTTCTTGCTACAAATATAGCGGTTCAGTTGATCTAGCTGGTGACGGCAAAGAGAACTCAACAGCTGTAAATATTAAAGTTATCCGTTTGTCAGAGGTTCTTCTAAATGCTGCTGAGGCTGCAGTTAGAACAAACAACCAGGCTAAAGCTCTAGAGTACTTGTCTCCAGTTGCTTCAAGAAACCCTGACTGGGTAGCTCCTGCTACTATTACAGTTGAGGATATCATGACTGAGAGAAGAAGAGAGTTCTTGACAGAGGGTATCGTATTCTTTGAGCAGATGCGTATGGATATGACCGTTTACTATGAGGATGATGCATTCCAGAAAGGAACTAACCCTCCTGCAAGCGGTAGAGGTCAGTTGAGAACTACAGTTAACGGTAAAGAGGTTTGTCCTGTTACCAGAAACTTCTACAAGACTATCCTTCCTATCGGTCAGGATGAGATCAATGCTAACCCTGCTATTGAGGCTCAGCAGAACCCTGGTTATTAATAGATAATATTATAACTGAAAATCAGGTTGCCGCCCTTGCGGCAACCTTTTTTTTGCTTAATACAAAACTATTCTTATCTTTGCGGTCCCGTTCATTGGCTCAGGTGGTGGAATAGGTAGACACGCGGGACTTAAAATCCCGTGGGCAGCAATGCCCGTACGGGTTCGATTCCCGTCCCGAGCACCAATGAAACATGCGGAAATAGCTCAGTTGGTAGAGCACAACCTTGCCAAGGTTGGGGTCGCGAGTTCGAGCCTCGTTTTCCGCTCCAAAAGCCTCAGAGTAATCTGGGGCTTTTTTTGTAGGGATTACTTCCATTTACCATGATTTTTTTGTATATTGCATCAAACTATATACACTGTACATTATGGGAACAATCCGTTACAACACATTCTACACGCCGGTAGGTTTGCTTAATATTGCTCACCTTGGCCATGGCTCCGTTCATATTGATTGGGAGGGGATGCATATCTACGTTGATCCATACAATGATGCCTATGATTTCACTGGGATGAAAAAGGCAGATCTCATTCTCCTTACCCATGCACATACAGACCACTATGATTGTGCTGCAATCAAGAAAATAGCTACTCCAAACACCAAGTTTGTTGTGAGCAATGCTGTGGGGGTATGTCTTGATAATGACCTTACCAGGATGAAACTTGATGTTGACAATAACCCTTTGAATGTAGATCCTTCCACTAACCTTGAAAATATGAAAAAAAGCATTGCCTGTCTTCAGCACTGCAGCATTGCTGTTATGCAGAATGGCGATAAAATCAAGGCCAGAGGTGTGGAAATAGAGGCTACTCCAGCCTATAACGTAGAGCAGAAAAGGGATAACGGCCATCCGTTCCACATCAAGGGAGAGGGTAACGGATATATCCTCAATTTTGGCGGCTTCAAAGTATATTTTGCGGGTGATACAGAATTTATTCCCGATATGAAACTTGCCAAAGGGGCGGATATAGCATTTCTTCCAAAGAATCTTCCATATACCCTTTCAGATGAGAAATTCGTTGAGGCGGCAAATCTTATCAATCCAAAGAATCTTTTCCCAATCCACTACTTTGAAATTGACTGGAAAAAGTTGGCTGCAGGATTGAACCCTGGAATTTGCATGTACGTGGATGGAGTACATTGTGCAAAATAGATTTTATTCCCCATAATCTATTTGGAGGCTAGCAAAGATATATTTTGCAGCAAATGTCCAAAAAGATTTATCTTTGTGGGATTAAAATCCTGTCGGGAAAATCAACAATTTAAATATATTCAATAAATGAGAGCATTATTTTCAGTATCGGACAAGACTGGCGTGGTAGAGTTCGCCAAAGAGCTTGTTGGACTAGGCTGGGAGATTATTGCAACAGGCGGAACAATGAAGCTTCTTCAGGATTCTGGTCTTAAGGTAATCAATATCAGCGAGGTTACAGGTTTCCCTGAGATCTGTGACGGACGAGTTAAGACACTTCATCCAAAAGTGCACGGAGGCCTTCTTGGACGCCGTGACCTTGACAGCCATATTGCACAGTTGAAAGAGAACGGCATTGAGTTCATTGATATGGTTTGTGTAAACCTTTATCCTTTCAAGCAGACCATTGCAAAACCTGATGTTACAATGGAGGATCCAATTGAGAACATTGACATTGGAGGTCCATCTATGCTACGTTCGGCTGCAAAGAACTGGGGCGCGGTTACAGTTGTATGCAATCCTGAGAATTATGCTAAGATCATTGCTGAGATCAAAGAGACCGGCAATACTACAAAAGAGACCCGTCTTCAGCTTTCTGCAGAGACATATACCCATACTGCAGAGTATGATATGATGATTGCTGCCTACATGCGCAAGGCTGCAGGTCTTAACGAGAAACTTTTCTTGGAGTATGACCTTATCCAGGGGTTGCGTTATGGCGAGAACCCTCATCAGGAGGCAAAATTCTACGGCAAGGCAGAGTGCGGTTCTTACTCTTTGGCAAATGCAAAGCAGCTTAACGGTAAAGAGCTTTCTTACAACAATATTCAGGACGCAAATGCAGCATTGTGCATTGCACGTGAGTTTGATGAGCCTTTCTGCGTAGGTTTGAAACATATGAACCCTTGTGGAGCAGCTATCGGTACAGATGTTGTTGACGCATGGACAAAAGCATATGAGGCAGACAAAGTAAGTATCTTTGGAGGTATTGTGGCTGTAAACCGCGAGATCAACAAAGAGGCTGCAGAGCTTATGAAGCCTATCTTCCTTGAGATTATCATGGCTCCTTCATTCTCTGCTGAGGCATTGGAGATCCTTTCAACCAAGAAGAACCTTCGCCTTCTTCAGGTTGATATGACCAAAGATGATTCAGTGGTAGACCAGTATGTAAGTGTAAACGGCGGTCTTTTGGTTCAGAACCTTGACAAGACTACCGTAGAGGTTACTGCTGACATGTGCGTAACAGAGGTAAAACCTACCCCTGAGCAGATGACAGACCTTAACTTTGGCTGGAGAATTGTAAAACACGTTAAGTCAAATGCTATTGTTGCAGTTAAGGACGGCAAGACCCTTGGTGTAGGTGCCGGCCAGATGAACCGCGTAGGTTCTGCAGAGATTGCCCTTAAACAGGCACAGGCTGCAGGCTTCACAGAGGGCATTGTACTTGCTTCAGACGGATTCTTCCCATTTGATGATACTGTAACCATGGCATCACAGTACGGCGTAACTGCAATTGTACAGCCAGGCGGCAGCGTAAGGGATGAGGATTCAGTGAAGAAGGCAAATGAGTGCGGCATTACAATGGTTTGCACCGGCATGCGTCACTTCAAACACTAAAATATTAAAAATTAAATAGAAAAATGACCTGTCTTCAGAAGAAGGCGGGCCATTTTTATGTAGCAGATGTTGTAAATTTGTAGCAGATGTTGTAAATTTCGCTAATAAAACTCTTTACTATGAAGTGGCGGTTTCCAGGCATTCTTTTTTTTCTGTCAGTTGTAGCGGCAGGCTGTGTGTACGATTACGAACCAAAAGAGATCAGTACCAGGGCAGCAGAGAATTCAATTGTGGTTATAGATGGTGATATAGCTGTTGGCAGCATTACTACAATAAGGGTGAATATTACAGAACCTCTGATTAAAGGAGAAGAGGCTGTGTTGCCTCTTGGTGCAAGTGTATGGGTAGAGGAGGAAGGGGGCTCCATATATTCCGGAGTTGAGAAGGAGGATGAGGTGAATGCATTTGAAATCAATACCACCGGCTTGAGCCTTCAGGGCCGCTACAGGCTGGGAGTTTCTATTCCCGACAGGGGAGAATACCTTTCAGAGTTCAGAGGCGTCCTTATAACCCCACCCATTGATTCTATAACAAGGAGTATTACTCCCGACAATCTTACTGCGTACATAGAGGTTACAGCCCACAAGGAAAATACCGGTGAAGCAGATTCCTCAAGACTGTATTGCAAGTGGAACTATGAAGAGAACTGGGAATCACCTTCTGTGTATATGCCAAGACTGGAGTGGGACAGAAAGAGTCAGAGCATAGTGGAATTGTCTGAAAAAGAGCAGGCAGAGAGATATTTCTGTTTCAGTGAGTCCGTATCATCGGAAGTGCTTATAGGCAACACCGAAAAACTTACTGAAAATCGTATATACAAGCAGATCATAGCAAAAATTCCAAATAATGACAGCAGGGCAAAATCACTTTATTCCATTAAAGTGAGCCAGCAGGCTCTTGATAAGGATGCGTATGTGTATTGGGAGGTGATGCGTAGAAATTCCAGCAATATTGGCGGTCTTTTTTCGTCGCAGCCAACGGAGGTTGTGGGGAATATAAAGAATGTCTCAAACCCTGGAGAACAGGTGATAGGATATATAAATGTTGCAACAGTGCAGACACGCAGGGCGTTTATTGATTGGGGAGAGACTGATTTCTATAAATCGGGCTGTGTAATGACCAGAGTGCCACAAGGTTTTGATTTTGTGGTTATTATGAATTCATATGTATCATCTGGCTATAGGCTGGTATTTAGAACAGATGAAGAGGTCTTGTGGGGCAGTACAGTAGAATGCGTGGACTGCAGGTCGCATTCAAACAGCACAAGACCAGAATGGTGGCCGAACGACAAGTATGGGAATTAGTGACAATCCTGATTACAGATATGAAGATTTTTAAAAAATACATGTGCGTGTGCATGCTTTGCCTTATGGCGGCGGGAGTTCATGCCCAGCAGAGATATGACCATATCTCCAGTGTGGGGCTAAGTGCCCCTATATACAGGAGTGAGGTGGCGCAGAAATACCCTTTTGATATGGAGGGTACAGTGTATGCATATTCAGACGAATTTGAAACAGGCAGCGTTGTGTACAACGGAAAGGAGTATTTTGGGGTATTGCTCAATCTTAACTCACACAGGGATGAGCTGCAGCTTAAAGTAAGGGAGGGTGGAGTAATCCTGTCCCTCAAGAAAACACTGGTGAGCAGGTTTGCAATGGGTGAGAGGGAGTTTGTGAATATTTCCGGAGAGAATGCAGTGGACGGATTAAAGGCGGGATATTATGAGGTGCTGCATGATGGAAAGTATATGCTTGTGAAGAAGCATTGGAAAAATGTTACAGAAACAGGTGATATGATTACTGGAGAGATAAAGAAAAAGTTCTCATCCAGGAAGAGGCATTATCTGTTGGCAGACGGCAAAGTGCATGCTTTTAAGGATTGCAAAGGCCTGGCGTCATGTTTCAAGGAAATGAAGGGAGAAATGAAAGTTTATATGAAGGCCCACCGTGGATTTCCGGAGGATGAAATCATGCAGGGTATTATGGAAATTGCAGAAAAAGGGGAGGACAGGAGATGAGAAGAGTGTTTTTTGCCATAATGTTCCTTGCCGTGGCATTGATGCAGGATGCCATGGCCCAGACTCCAGACATGCGCAGGAATATTGGCCTGGATTCCTTAATGAAGATAATGCAGCAGCATTCTCCGCAGAAAGTCTATTATGTGAAGGATGATGCGGGCAAGAACCTTACATTTACAATTAATGCAGCAAGCGCACATATTGCCAAGGATATACAGCAGGCCCTGAACGACAAGGGGTACAGTATCTCTTATGCAGAGGGGATGGTGTTTGTTACAAGAGGGGCCGGCATAAAGGATGTATTGCCGCAGGGATACTTTATTGCAGGCTTGAAGGAGAAGCAGCAGAAGAGAGAGGAGCAGGGTAATGTGCAGGGGGAGGAGCAGAATGATGTGATGTACATGCTTCAGGGCGGGCAGGAATTGGCAACCTCTTCCAATAAGGTTTACCAGATTGGAGACAAGGGAAGTGCAAATAGAGCAGGCAAGGCCTATGTGAGCGGTTATGTAAGGGATTCCAGGACTGGAGAACCGGTTATTGGAGTTTCATTGGTGGACAATGCAACCAAGGCTTTTGCCCAGTCTGATGCGGCAGGATTCTATAAGATCCTTCTTCCTGTTGGAGAGTCCGTTCTGGATGTGAGCGGATATTCATTGGAGGATGCAAAGGTACATCTACAGGTGTACAATGACGGTGTCTTGGACATAGTTGTGCGGGAGCAGGTGTATGCCCTTACCGGAGTGGTTGTATCTGCGGAGACTGGCAATAAGGTGAGGAGTAGCGAGATAGGTATAGAGAAGGTGAGGATGGACAGGATAAAGAGTGTCCCTGTAGTGTTTGGAGAGGCGGATGTGGTGAAGATTATCCTTACACTTCCGGGAGTGAAGTCTGTTGGTGAGGCTGCCGGCGGATTCAATGTGAGGGGTGGAGCCACCGACCAGAACCTTGTGCTGTTCAATGGCGGTACAGTATACAATCCGTCACACCTTTTTGGAATGTTTTCTGGCTTCAATCCGGATATTATCAATGATATAGAGCTCTATAAGAGTTCAATACCGGTAGAGTTCGGCGGAAGAATCTCATCTGTGCTGGATGTCAACAGCAGGGAGGGAAACAATAAGAACATCACCGGCTCCCTAGGCTTGGGGCTTCTTACCGGAAGGGGGCACATTGAAGGGCCTTTAGGGTCAAATACCACATTCATTGCAGGTGTGAGGGCAACCTATTCAGACTGGCTTCTTGGTCTTCTTCCCCACGACAGTGAGTACAGGCAGGGTGCGGCATCCTTCTATGACTTTACAGCCGGAGTGACCCACAAGTTCAACGACAAGAGCTCGCTGCTTCTGAACGGATATTATTCAATAGATGCCTTCAGATTCAACGCAGATACCAGCTACAGGTACAACAATGCCAACGGATCTGTAAAGTGGAGATACAATTTCCATGAGAAGCACAAGCTGGAACTGGCTGCCGGGTATGATATGTACAGTTATGCAACCTATGACAAATACAATCCTGTCAACTCATATGAAATGACCTTCAAGATAAGGCAGGGTTACGGCAAGCTTAAGTTCAAGTCTATGCTCAATAACAACCATACCCTTACTTATGGAGTGGACGGCATCAGCTACTGCCTTTCTCCTGGAAGCTATCTTCCTTATGGAGGTGAGTCTATTGTAACTCCCGACATTATCCCAAATGAGGAGGCTGTGGAGGGAGCAGCATATTTGAGTCACAGCTGGAACATTTCAGACAGGTTCTTTATGGATTACGGATTGAGGTATTCCATGTTCAGCTCTGCAGGGACGGTGTACAGCAATCCGGAGATAAGGGTGTCGGGCAGAATGATGATTTCGCAGGATGTGTCGTTCAAGGCCGGCTTCAATACACTTACACAGTACATACATATGCTTTCAAATACTACTGCAATGTCCCCTACAGACATATGGAAATTGAGCGACAAGGACATCAGGCCGCAGAAGGGATGGCAGGCAGCAGGCGGATTCTATGCAAACCTTTTGGACAATAAGGTGGAGGCGTCGCTTGAAGGCTATTACAAGAGGATGGAGAACTACCTGGATTATAAGAGCGGTGCTGTACTGGTAATGAACAGGAATATAGCGCAGGATGTGGTGCCTACACAAGGCGAGGCTTATGGTGTGGAGCTGATGCTCAAGAAGCCGCTTGGCAAGCTGAACGGATGGTTTGCGTACACATGGTCAAAGACCAGGTTGAGGGAAGTGGGGGACCGTGGAGATATGGCAATCAATGGCGGCAAATGGTATAATGCGTCTTATGACAAGCCGCATGATGTGAAACTAGTTGCCAATTACAAGTTTACACAAAGGGTAAGCATCTCTGTAAACGGAGACTATTCAACAGGGCGCCCTATTACCATTCCGGTGGCCAAATACAAGTACGACGGCGGATACAAGCTTTATTATTCTGCAAGGAACAGCCACAGGATACCAGATTACTTCAGGGTGGATGCGGCGTTGAATATAGAGCCTACCCACAGGTTGAGGGCGTTTACACATTTCTCCTTTAATGTAGGAGTGTATAACGTTACCGGCCGCAAGAATGTGTATTCAATTTATTTTGATACCAATAATGAGGGCAAGATAAAGGGTCACAAGCTATGCATATTTGGGGCACCTATTCCATACGTTAACTTTAACTTTAAATTCTAGGAGGACGGGGATATGATTGAGAAGATTTGCAGGATTCTTGCAATAGTATTGCTTGCCGTGGTGGCAGGTGGCTGCGTATATGACTATGAACCGTCGGATGATGATATTCAAGGGCTTGATAGTCCATTGGTTGTGATTGATGGAGATATTGTGGTTGGTGGCAAGACTGTAGTGAGGGTAAGCTATACCAGTTCACTTGCAGAAGAGGAGGTTGAGGTGCCTCTAGGGGCTTCAGTATGGGTTGAAGACAACAACGGGGAGATATGGCATGGAGAAGAGCTGGATGGGGAGTTTAACAGGTTTGAAGTTGATACCAGAGGGCTTTCAACGCAGGGGACTTACAGGCTTGGAGTTTCAATTCCTGGCAGAGGTGAGTACTTTTCGGAGTTCAAGAATGTGCTGGTGTCGCCTGCGATTGACAGTATAACCTGGTCGGTAGCTTTAGACAGGAGCTATGCCCGTGTGGAGGTTACCACACATAACGGCAATAGTGGAGAGAAGCTTTACTGCAAGTGGAACTATACAGAGAACTGGGAGAGCTACGCCCTTTATCCGGCAACCATTGACTATGACTACAAATATGGCAGAATGGTGGAGCTTTCTGAAGAAGAAATTGCTTCCCGACAGTTCTGTTTCTCATGTGCAGAGTCTGTGCAGACACATATTGCCAATACCGAGAAATTGTCTGACAACCTTATAAGCAAGTTTGTGGTGAACAATATCCCGAATGTGGACAGCAGGCTGATGGGACTGTATTCAATTCTTGTCAAGCAGACAGCATTGGACAGGGAGGCGTATATTTATTGGGAGAATGTGAAGAAGAATTCAAGTGAGGCAGGCGGGCTGTTTGCTCCTCAGCCCAGTGAGGTTAAAGGCAATCTTGAGTGTGCCACTGTTCCGGGTGAGATAGTAATAGGGTATGTGAATGTTACAACACAGACAGATATGAGGGTTTTCATAGACTGGAGCGAGGCTGATATCTATTCAAGCGGCTGCGAACCTGTGCTGGTGTATAGTGGTCCGGAGATGAGTGATGGTGATAAGGAGGATCCTGGTCCTGTTTATTGGAATTCATACTTCAATGAGGGGTACAGGCCAATAAGGTTCCCGGATACTGCTGACCCGTCAAAGACAAAGCCTGCTGCCTTGTGGGCGTTGGAGAAATGTACTAATTGCAAATCGTATTCAAATGGTTCAAGGCCTGAATTTTGGCCGTCAGACAGATAAATAAAGGTATGAAAAAGTTGACATTTATATTTGTGGCGGTGATATCCCTAATTGCTGGAACAGTGTATGCCCAGGAGAAGGTTTATGTTTCAACGGACAAGGATTGCTATGTGGCAGGGGAGGACTTGTGGTACTCGCTTTATTGCAGGGACGGGGCTTCCGGGGAGTTTTCCCATTTGAGCGATGTGGCTTACCTGCAGTTTATAAGCAGTGACGGAGTGGCTGCTCTTCATAAGGGGGCACTGATAGACGGAAGGGGATGCGGAAGGTTTAGGATTCCGCTCGATCTGCCTACCGGCAATTATATGATTGTTGCGTATACGGCCCATTATGGCGGAGATGCAGAAGGCGAGTATAAAGGCAAGGTGATTTCTGTGTTCAACACGCTTGTTGCATCAAAGGTGAAGGATGGAGTGGTGACGTTGGCGGAGGCTTCGCCGGTAGCAGGTGGGGGAGCAGCCGTGAAAGGTATTGTGGTTGAGGCTGGAAAAGGCGATGGAAAGTCAGTGCCTGTAAAGGTCCGCAATACTTCGGGCGCTCCTGTACATGTGAATGTTTCGGTATATCATAATGATGAGCTTGCAAAGTTGTCGGGAAGCTATAACAGCCTTTCGCTGCTTTGCAGAGAAGGGGAGTTCCAGAAGGTTGAAGGTGTGGAGTATGCAGGTGAAACGGTTGCCGTGAGAGTTATGGGGAAGAAGGGTGAGAGTGCGGCAGGCAAGTATGTATTTATGTCGGGAATAGGCAATACTGATGATGTTTATATGGCAAAGGTTGGGAATGATGGTGTTGCCCTGCTGCATACATGCAGCATAATGGGCAGGAGGGACCTTGTGTTTGAAGTGGCGGGAGATACATCTGTTGCTTATAATGTGGAGATAATGCAGAAGGGATATGCCCGTTCTGTAGTACAGATTCCGTTGCTGGGACTGGATGGCCAGATGGAAAAGGCATTAAAGGAGAGGGGGCGCAGGATGCAGATTTCCAGAATGTTTGTTCCTGATACGCTGTTTGATATGGGAAAGATGAAGGAGAAGATGTTTGAAGGGAATACGCCAAGGCTGGTATATAATCTTGATGACTATACCAGATTCCAGAATCTTGAGGAAACTTTGCGCGAATATGTGAAGTACGCAAGGGTGAGGAAGGATGGTGAGGAGTCTAAAATTAAGGTGATTTGGGAGGAGAACGGACGTCCTCTGGTACTGCTTGATGGAGTTCCTGTGAATGACCATTCGGCGGTTCTGGCATTGGACCAGCATCTTGTAAAACAGATAGCAGTTTATCCTGTGAGGTATATGCTCAATCATTTCATGTATGATGGAATTGTGAGCTTTATTACGTATAAGGGAGATATGGGTGGCATAAAGCTCCCTAAAAATATGAGTGTTGTGGAATTTGATGGTGTGAGCTGGCCCTTGGCGCTGATTGGTGGAAAGGGAGATTTGTGGGAAAGCCATCCGAATTTCATGTCTACAATCTACTGGAATCCAATAGTTGAGATACCTGCAGGCGGAGAGTTTGAGTTCAGCTGTACGCTTCCGCAGTATAAAGGGGAATTCAATATAGTTGTTGAAGGTGTGGACCAGGCCTGGAATGAGGTTTATGGCACAGGCGGTTTTGAAGTGAAGTAGATTTTGTACCCCCGGGCGGAATCGAACCGCCACCCTGAGAACCGGAATCTCATATTCTATCCTTTAAACTACAGGGGCAGGCGTGCGTGTACGCATTAAAATGCAAAATTAGCAAAATGAGGTGTTTTTCCAAAAATTGCTATATTTGCGCCTTTAAAAATCTAATACCTACAATTTATTGATTATGAAAGCATATGTTTTCCCTGGCCAGGGTTCTCAATTTACCGGAATGGGACAGGAGCTGTACAACAGCAATCCTGTAGCCAAAGAGATGTTTGAGAAGGCTAATGAGATTCTTGGCTTCAGAATTACAGATATCATGTTCAACGGCACTGCCGAGGAACTTAAACAGACCAAGGTAACCCAGCCTGCGGTATTCCTGCACTCGGTGATTTTGGCCAAATGTCTCCCTGATTTTGCTCCGCAGATGGTTGCAGGTCACTCTTTGGGTGAGTTCTCTGCACTTGTGGCTGCCGGTGCGATGAGTTTTGAGGATGGCCTTGTGCTGGTTTCAAAGCGTGCAATGGCAATGCAGAAGGCTTGTGAGATGCAGCCTTCAACTATGGCTGCCGTTCTTGGAATGGAGGCCTCAAAGATTGAGGAGATATGCGCTGCAACAGAGGGTGTTGTAGTGGCTGCAAACTATAACTGCAACGGCCAGATTGTAATTTCAGGTGAGGTTGAGGCTGTAAACAAGGCTTGCGTTGCCCTTAAGGAGGCAGGAGCAAAGAGGGCTCTTGTATTGCCTGTAGGTGGTGCGTTCCACTCTCCGCTTATGGATCCTGCAAGGGTTGAGCTTGCCGAGGCAATTGAGAAGACAGCTTTTGTTGCTCCGGTATGCCCTGTTTACCAGAATGTAGATGCCAAGCCGCATACAGATCCGGCAGAGATTAAGGCAAACCTTCTTGTGCAGCTTACTGCACCTGTGAGATGGACCCAGTCTGTTGAGAATATGGTTGCAGACGGTGCCGCTCATTTTACAGAGGTTGGCCCGGGCACTGTTCTTCAGGGACTTATAAACAAAATTGCAAAAGGAGTTGAGGTGGAAGGTATCCAGTAATCTTCTTCCCGACAGATATATTTTATCCCCTCCCAAGGGTATTCATAAAGGGTTGCCTGCAGGCAGCCCTTTCTTTTGTGGAGAGGGCGGGGAGGTATATTCCCTGTCGGGATGAAATATATTGGATTTTCCTTCCCAAATTGGATTTTATTTAGTACTTTTGAACGATTTTTGATTATTCACTATAGGTAGCTCTTTACTTATGGCGGACGAAAAACTATCAGATTAAAATATTAAACTTTATTATACAATATTTAATTCGGTAAATATGGCTAAAGAGAAACAATTCATTACCTGCGACGGTAACTATGCTGCGGCACACGTGGCATACATGTTCAGTGAGTTGGCAGCCATCTACCCTATTACTCCTTCATCAACAATGGCGGAGTTGGTAGACGAGTGGTCAGCTTTTGGCAAAAAGAACATTTTTGGCGAGCCTGTAAAGGTTGTTGAAATGCAGAGTGAGGGTGGTGCAGCTGGTGCTGTTCACGGTTCACTTCAGACTGGTGTTCTTACTACAACTTTCACTGCTTCGCAGGGTTTGTTGCTTATGATTCCTAACATGTACAAAATTGCAGGAGAGCTTCTTCCTACAGTTTTCCATGTTTCTGCAAGAGCACTTGCTTCACATGCTCTATCTATCTTTGGTGACCATCAGGATGTAATGGCTGCTAGACAGACCGGTTTTGCATTCTTGGCATCTGCTTCTGTTCAGGAGGCAATGGATATGGCTGCTGTTGCACACCTTGCTACTATCAAATCTTCTGTTCCGTTCGTTCACTTCTTTGACGGTTTCAGAACTTCACACGAGATTCAGAAAATTGAGGCTATTGACGCTGAGGATCTTCAGAAGATGGTAAGTACCAAATCATTGGCTAAATTCCGCGCTAGAGGTCTTAACCCTAACGCTCCTGTAACCAAAGGTACTGCACAGAACTCAGACGTATACTTCCAGAACAGAGAGGCTTGCAACTCATACTACGAGGCTGTTCCAGATGTAGTTGCAAGATATATGGGTGAGATCAGCGAGCTTACTGGCCGCCACTACCTTCCATTCGATTACTACGGTGCAGAGGATGCAGAGAACGTAATCATTGCAATGGGTTCTGTAACTGAGACCATTAAAGAGGTTGTTGACCACTTGATGGCTAAAGGCAAGAGAGTTGGTGTTGTTACTGTAAGACTTTACAGACCATTCTCAGCCAAATATTTCCTAAGAGCTCTTCCTAAGAACGTTAAGAGAATTGCTGTTCTTGACAGAACTAAAGAGCCAGGTGCAGTAGGTGAGCCTCTATACGTAGATGTAAAATCTATGGTTGCAGAGCACGGCCTTAACGTTAAAGTTGTTGGCGGTAGATACGGTCTTTCTTCTAAAGACACTTCTCCTGCACAGATCATTGCTGTATTCGAGAACCTTGAGTCTAAAGAGCCTAAGAATGACTTTACAATCGGTATCGTAGATGACGTTACCTTCAAGTCACTTCCTCAGCTTGAGGAAATCAGCTTGGCTAAACCTGGTACTGCAGAGCTTAAATTCTACGGTTTGGGTTCAGACGGTACTGTAGGTGCAAACAAAAACACCATCAAGATTATTGGTGAGAACACCAACAAATACTGCCAGGCTTATTTCGATTACGATTCTAAGAAATCAGGTGGTTTCACTTGTTCACACTTGAGATTCGGTGATGCTCCTATCACTTCTCCATACTTGGTTTCTACTCCAGACTTCGTAGCTTGCCACGTTCCTTCATACTTGGGCAAATACGATGTTATGAGAGGTATCAAGAAAAACGGTACTTTGTTGCTTAACAGCTTGTGGGATGTAGAGGAGACTCTAGAGAGAATTCCAGACCACGTTAAAGCTGAGATCGCTCACAAAGAGGTTAACCTGTACATCATCAATGCTACCAAGATTGCTGAGGAGATTGGTTTGGGTAACAGAACCAACACTATCCTTCAGTCTGCATTCTTCAAAATCTCTGAGATTATCCCTTACGAGGTTGCTGTTAAAGCAATGAAGAAAGCTATTGACAAGAGCTACGGTAAGAAAGGTGAGAACATTGTAAACATGAACTACGCTGCAGTTGACAGAGGTGGCGAGTACATCAAAGTTGAGATTCCTTTCGAGTGGAAAAACCTTTCAAGAAGCAAGTTCGTTCCAGATTCATTCAAACGTATGGCTCCAGAGTGGGTTAAGAACGTGGCAGACGTTGTTAACGCACAGTGTGGTAACGACCTTCCTGTAAGCGCATTCAAAGATGCTGCTGATGGTGTTATCCCTGCTGGTACTGCAGCTTACGAGAAACGTGGCATTGCTACCCATATTCCTGAGTGGAACGCTGAGAACTGTATCCAGTGTAACCAGTGTTCATTCGTTTGTCCTCACGCTGCTATCCGTCCATTCCTTATGACTGAGGAGGAGGCTATGAAAGCTCCTGCTGCAATCAAGAGAGTGAAAGGTAACGGTCCTCTTAAAGAGTACTTCTTCACTATGCAGGTTGATCCAGCTGACTGTACAGGTTGCGGTAACTGTGCTGATGTATGTCCTGCAAAAACTAAGGCTCTTGTTATGCAGCCAGCTGCTACCCAGGAGGTTGAGCAGGCTAACTTCGATTACTTGCACTCACACGTAGGCTACAAGGACAACGTAGTTGCTAAAGAGCAGAACGTTAAGAATTCACAGTTCGCTCAGCCATTGTTCGAGTTCTCAGGAGCTTGTGCAGGTTGTGGTGAGACTCCATATATCAAAGCTATTACCCAGTTGTTCGGTGACAGAATGATGGTAGCAAATGCTACAGGTTGTTCTTCAATCTACTCTGGTTCATATCCTGCATCTCCTTACTGTACTGACAAGAACGGCAGAGGTCCAGCTTGGGCTAACTCATTGTTTGAGGATAACGCTGAGTTCGGTCTTGGTATGAGAGTAGGTTCAGAGAGACTTCGCGAGACTGCTGCTAACCTTATGGTTAAAGGTATGGAGTGCGATTGCTGCAGCGCTGAGATGAAAGCATTGTTCGGCGAGTGGCTAACTAAGAAAGACGACGCTAAAGCTGCTAAAGAGATTGCAGAGAAACTTGTTCCTATGATTGAGACTTGCAACTGCGACATCTGCAAACAGCTTGCTCAGTACAAAGATGTTCTAGTACCTCGCAGCCAGTGGATCTTTGGTGGTGACGGTTGGGGTTACGATATCGGATACGGTGGACTTGACCACGTACTTGCATCAGGTGAGAGTGTAAACGTAATGGTAGTTGATACTGAGGTTTACTCTAACACTGGTGGACAGTCTTCTAAATCAACTCCTGCAGGTGCAGTTGCAAAATTTGCTACTTCAGGTAAGAAGATCCGTAAGAAAGACCTTGGTATGATGGCTATGAGCTACGGTTATGTATACGTTGCACAGGTTGCTATGGGTGCTAACCAGGCTCAGTTCCTAAACGCTATCAAAGAGGCTGAGGCTCATGACGGTCCATCTCTAATCATCGCTTACGCTCCTTGTATCAACCACGGTCTTAAAGCTGGTATGGGCAAGAGCCAGAGAGAGGAGAAATTGGCAGTTGAGTGCGGTTACTGGCATCTTTACAGATTCAACCCTGCACTAGAGGCTGAGGGTAAGAATCCGTTCACTTTGGACAGCAAAGAGCCAGATTGGAGCAAGTTCCAGGACTTCATCAAAGGTGAGGTACGTTACGCTTCATTGCTTAAGACATTCCCAGCAGAGGCTGGCGAGTTGTTCGCTCTAACTGAGGAGTTTGCAAAACTTCGTCTTGCTTCTTACAAACGTATGGCAGGTCAGGCTGAGTAATCAGACTGCACTATACAATAAAAAGGGCAACCGGTAACGGTTGCCTTTTTTTATGGTACCTCCAGCATTATAAAGCGCTGTAGGGAAGAAAATTATCTCAGCTCAAATATGAAAGGGAGGGTGTAGGTGCTCCTTACCGGTTTGCCGTGGCGGGTAGCAGGTTGCCAGACTGGGGACAATTTTACTACCCTTACAAGCTCTTCATCCAATAGAGGGTGTGCACTCTTGATTATTTTTACATTGTCAATAGTTCCGTCTGCAAGAATGTCAAAAGCAACCTTGGCTTGTCCTGTTATAAATTTCTCTCTTGCTTCTTTAGGATAATTCATGTTCAGGAAGATCCATTTTGTGAATTCTACTGAAGAGCGTCTCTTTTCCCCATCCTCCTTATATGGTGAGTTGAATTCGGCAGGGATTACTTCCATATCAAAAACTGCTGCAGGCTCGGATTCCTTCTGCATTTTGAAGATGACAGGGAATATGTAAGTTACATTTACAGGTTCACCCTTAACTTTGCCTGGTTCCCATTTTGGGCTTGTTGAAACTGCTCTCAAGGCTTCTGCATCCAGGATGGGATGCGCCCCTCTAAGTACGGTAATGTCCTTCAAATCACCGCTCTTGGAAATAGTGAACTTAATTGCAACTCTTCCTGCAAGATTCTCCTTTATGGCCTGTTCCGGATATTTCATCTGGGAGTAGACCCAATTGGCAAAAGCGGCGGCAGGCTGTCCTTGGAATGTAGGTTTCTCATCTACGACAGACATAGGTACTGCCTCCTGCTGTTGCTGGGCATAAATGCTGCTGCATGCAAAAACTGCAAGAATTACAGTTAAAATCAAAGCAATCTTTTTCATAGCTGGTTCTTTTTAAATATTTTTAGTTTCTGGTTCCGCTCGCCAATGCTTCCGGACTGCATCAGTTTGCTTCTTATTCTCGATTTTACGGCCCTTACCGACGCCTCGGTTGTACCGGTGTACAATGCCACATCGGGAAGGGAATAATTCTCCTCGGTGAGGATCAGTACCAGTTTCTCCTGAGGGGAGAGGAAGTCCAACTCCTTTATAAAAGGGTACATCCTTACAAAATCAGCATCATTAACAACCTCCACAATCCTACTTTTATTGCTGTTCTTCATCCTGGTAATGGCATCCTGCAGCTCATCATACAGTACTCCCGACAACTTTATGCTTTTTCCCGATATCTTGTTTACCTCGTTTGCAAACACAGGCAAATTTTCAGCCTGACGGCTAAGCAGCCTGTTGGCAAACTTTTCGGCAATGAGCTTGCGGTTGTGTCTATTTACAATATAATATGTTGCTGTTGCTGCTGCCATAACAATAGCCACAATCACGCAACATAATATGGTGTTGTTGTGTGATACCCTTTCCAGCTCCAGTATGGCTGCATCCAGCTCATACTTATATACCATAACGGCTTTTAAGGTGTCTATGTAGATTTGATCCATATCGATTCCTGAATTTCCTAAACAAATATACCATTAATTTTTCTCCAAATTGTGGTGCGCTCCGCTGTTGCGGATGCAAATTGGATAATGCGTTGTGAAATAGAGTGTTGATATGTCTTTGTTGCACGGGCGTTGCGCGTTTTGCGCGCGTTTCAGCCATTAGGACGTAGCCCCAAATGGCAAAAAAGGCCGGTCAAAAGTGATCGGCCCTGTGTTCTCTTTTTAAGAAAGTCTCCTTGGGAACCTCAGCAGGATTGCCAGCAAGGCTGCAGCTCCAAGTGCAAACGGATAATAAAGATATGTCATGATTGAGAGGGCGGAGATGCCGGCCAGGCCGCTTGCCATAAGCAGCTGGGCGCCGTAAGGGATCATACCCTGTACAAAACATGAAAACGTATCCAGAATACTTGCGCACTTGCGGGGATCCAGACCGTATTTCTTGGAAATGTCTTTGGCAATGCCGCCGGTAGTGATGATTGCAATTGTATTGTTTGCGGTGCACAGGTTGGCAAGGGATACAAGGGCAGCAATGCTCAGCTCTGCACCTCTCTTGCCGCTGATGCGGCGTGTCATCTTCTCAATAAGATAATCAAGGCCGCCTGCAGTACGGATAACCTCAAGCATACCGCCTGCCAGCATGGTTACAATAATCAGGTCTCCCATTCCGGCAATGCCGCTTCCAATATGTCCCAACCAGGAGATCCAGCCAATCTTCCCTATGGCAAATCCTATCACTGCATTTGCAAGAATGCCTGCAGTCAGCACCAATACCACATTCACACTGGCAACGGCCATTCCAATGACAAGCAGATACGGAACCAGAAGGACGAAGTTGACACTTTCACTGTCGGGAGTAAAATTTATCTCCATTCCTGCAAAAATGTACCAGAGGGTGACAAGGATTGCTGCGGGTGCTACAATGAGGATGTTTGCCTTGAATTTGTCGGCCATGGAGCATCCTTGGGTTCGTGTGGCTGCAATGGTGGTGTCTGAAATGAACGAAAGGTTGTCGCCAAAGAATGAGCCTCCAACTACAATTGCTGTGATGAAAGGGGCTGAAATTCCCGTTTCTGCCGCTATTCCTGTAGCCACCGGTACCAAAGCTACAATTGTACCCACACTGGTTCCTACAGCCATTGAGATGAAGCAGGCAGCCAGGAACAGCCCGGCAAAAAGGAGCTTGCCGGGGAGCAGCTGCAAGGTGATGTTTACCGTTGCCTCAATTGCCCCAATCTCCTTAGCTGTAGTTGCAAATGCTCCTGCAAGGATAAAGATCCAGATCATCAGCAGTACATTCTTGTGCCCTGCTCCCTGTGAGAATACTGTAACCCTCTCTTCAATCTTACCCTTAAGGCATAGGGCCATGGCGTATACAGATGCAATCAGGAATGCCGCTGCAATAGGCACCTTATAGAAATCCCCCGCCATGACAGAGGATACCAGATATATAATCAGGAACACCGCCAGGGGTGTAAGTGCTAACCATTTTTTATTTCTCATACAACATGTGTTCTATTAAAGTGCCCATTGGGATGACGTCATAATGGGCAAAAATCAATATTCAAACGGGTACGCAGGAACGCCTGCTCCGTTGTAGATATTTCCTTTGCAGTAATCCTCTGTGCAATATTTTACTTTAACCGGCTGTGCAACATTGGGATGCCATACTACAAGTTTGCCTTTCTCAATGCGTGAAAATGCAGGGTAGAATTTGCCGTCTGCTCCTGCTACATGCAGATAGGCTGCACCTTCAGAGCTCTTTTCTCCGGAAGGCAAAGCCACGTGCAGCACTTTTGCGTTATCAAACTCCATTATAAGTTCATTCCCTTTCCTCACAACCCTCTTCATAACCGGTCCGTAACACTCAATTTTCTTCCCGTATTCATTTGCCAGAACAACATCTGCAAACCTCCTTGCCGGCACAACCTTGTTGCGGGGATGGATATCCAGCGAGTCACCCACATCAATGGCGGTAACCATTCCAATATCCTCAAGCATCTTCTGCTCCCAAACCTTTGCCTGCTCCATGCGGATTTTTCCGGGGAGCTGGCCATAAGGTGCCACCTGTATGAAATAGAACGGCAGCCTCTTCTGTCCCCACAACTGTCTCCAGTCCTCCACCAGATCCACAAAGATTGGGGCGTAGTCCTCTGCCCTCCATGCATTGGATTCGGCCTGATACCAGATATTTCCTTTTATGGTATATCCCACTATCGGGTTAACCATTCCGTTCCATACAGCCGAAGGGATTTTGTGCAAGTACCCTTTAGGAGCCATTTTGTCGGGAGTATAATTTCTGTATACCCTGTTGTAGATGGTGTCCTTGCGCATCACCTCCTCCCTTATCCATGATTCCGCGTGGGTTCCTCCAACTGCGCAGAGAATTACCCCTACAGGCCTCTGCAGCTCCTGGTGGAGCATCCTTGCAAAAAGGAATGCCACAGCAGAGTAATTTTTTACGGTTTCCGGAGAGCATACCACCCATTTGCCTTTGCAATCCTCATGAACGGTTGTGTGGTCCCACAGCTCCTCCACTTTGAAAAGGTGGATATTCGGGTAATCCGCGTCCTGCACCTGAGCCTCCCAACCTTCCATTCCGGTCATCCAGGAAGATCCTTTTTTAGGAGTGCTCCAGAACTCCATATTGCTCTGCCCGCTGGCCAGCCAAACCTCACCCACCAGCACATTTGAAATCCTTATTTTCTCATCTTCTCTTCCCGACAGTACCTCTATCCACTGTCCGCTGCTGCACTTTGGAGTCTTGATGTGGAGGCTCCATTTGCCCTCAGTATTGGCCACCGTTTCAGCCTCCTTTCCCCACGAAGTCTTCACCTGTACCTGCTCACCCGCATCAGCCCATCCCCACAACTTCACCTGAGACTTCTGCTGCAGCACCATATTGTCCGATATGATTGCCGGAAGTTTTATCTTTCCCTGCATCTGCATCACCGCACACAGCAGTACAAAAGCCATAACAAGAATCCTTTTCATATTGCAAATTTTATGGTGCGAATATACGGAGAATTGTACAAAAAGACGACGTAATTACCATTGGGGCATTGTTCTAAATGGGCAAATTTATTGGTCTGAATTTTGCAAAGGTATGGTAAAAACAATAATATGAAAAAATCAGTTGTAACTCTCTTTTTGCTTGTATCTCTGGTTTTCACAGGTACAACTGCCCGCTCGCAGGAAAAATTGCTTGAGTGTGCCATAGTTCCGTATGAGAAACTTGATGTGAAGCCCAGGTTGGAATTGGGTGAAGGCGAGATGTTCTCTAACTGGCTGTTCTCAAATGTCAGGTATCCGCAAGCGGCGGTGGATGCAGGGAATAGAGGGAGTGTGATGTTTTCCTTCATTGTTTCAAGAGAAGGTGAAGTTACTGATATGAAAATATTGTCGGGAGAAGGAATTTTGGGGGAGGAGATAAAGAGGGTTATGGCAATGTGTCCCAAGTGGACTCCTGGGGAGCTGCAGGGTATAAAGGTAGGGGTGAGGTTTATATGGAATGTGGATTTCTCTCTCCGGGGTGATGAGAAGAAACCGCGTATTACGGGTCAGCCGGTAGATCCTGTAACAGGTTGGATTATATGGGAACCTGATGATTGGGTATATGAGCCGGTTGAATGGATACCGTATGCAATTGTACATGAGAAGCCCACATTTAAGGGAGGGGACCTGGGGCTTTTTCAGGAGTGGGTAACCAAAAGGTTGCAATACCCTGCGGATGCGGAGGGGGTGAAGGGAAGGGTTGCGGTGAGGTTCAGAGTGACAACGGAAGGAGATGTTGCCAAGGTTGAAGTTCTGAGAGGATTGAATGAGGCTTGCGACAGGGAGGCAGTGAAAGTTGTTGTTTCTTCTCCAAAATGGGAACCTGGCCGGGATAAAAAAGGGGCACCGGTAGAAGTGGTCATTGTAACCTCTTATGTGTTCAAGCCAAACTGATTCCAATAAGTTTGTTTCTTTCCTTCAGTTTTTTGTATGGATAAAAAGAAGAGGCGTTCCTTGCGGGAACGCCTCTATGTATTTATCGGGAAGACGATTACTCGATGAAACCAAGAATCTCGCCTTTCTCTACATTGTCGCCCTGTTTTGCTGTGATGGCAACTATGCGGCCGGTAACAGGAGCTGGAACCTCCATTGGGCCGAAGTATGCCTCAACGTAGCAAACCGGTTTGTCCTGTTTGAACTCAGAACCGATGTTAGGTGCTGTTGATACGTCAGCAACGTCGTACTGCCATAGAACTTTACCTTTAACTGGAGACTGGATAGGTTTGGCATTAGGGAATTTTGCAACAAGTGCATCAATGTCAAACTTAGGCATCTCAACAACTGGACGGGTAACGATGATAGGAGCACCTGCTTTAGCTTTGGCTGCCTCAAGGTCGGTCTCGAAACGTTTTTTGGCGATACCGCTCTTATAGTCTCTGTACTGACGCTCGTGCATTGCAAACTCAAACAATTCCTCATCATCCTGACCGCGGTCCCAACCCTCTTCCTTCATCATCTGCTCAAACTTAGGAAGCTCGTTAGGGAACTCGTCCTGAGGGTTGCCTGTGTAGAACTCAAGACCTTTCTCTTTAACGATCTGTACAATCTCCGGAGCAAGCTCACCTGGAAGTTTACCGGTCTTGCCAAGAATCATGTTCATTGTATCCTTGTCAATTGTCTTCCATCTAGGCTCACCTTTAAGAGTGTGCATCAAGTTCATAAGGGCAGTATTCTTAACATACTGGCTGAATGGAGTTACTAGTGGTGGGTAACCTAGGCGAGGCCATACGTACTCAACCTCCTGGAACAACATAACTGCAAGCTCGTTAAGAGTAACCTCTTTCTTGCCCTGGTTTCTTAGTGACATGTTGATAGCGCCGTGGAAGCCTTTCAAGTCTGCCATCATAGAACCCATCATACCGCCTGGAAGACCGCAACCTACAAGAAGTGAAGAACACTGGTAGTTGGTTGGCTCAATGAAATAACCTAGATAATCGTCAATGAAAGTCTGGGTAAGTCTTCTTGCCTCCATGTAAGCATCCATGTTGATATCCTTAACAAGGAAACCTGCATCTTTCATCATTGCCTGGATAGTGATTACATCCGGATGGATTTTACCCCATGAAAGTGGCTCCATAGCAACGTCAATGTAGTCAGCACCTGCTCTTGCAACCTCAAGCATAGAAGCTACTGAGAAACCTGGACCAGAGTGACCGTGGTACTGAACAACGATATGAGGATATTTTTTCTTGATCTCTGAAGTAAGTCTTCCAAGGAATGCAGGACGGCCGATACCTGCCATATCTTTCAAACAGATCTCGTCGCAACCGTACTCAACAACTTTGTCAACGATATCCATGTAGTACTCAACAGTATGAACAGGAGAGTAAGTGATACTCAAGGCAACCTGTGAAATCATACCGCCTTTCTTTGCACCTATAACTGAACCTTTAAGGTTTCTATGATCGTTAAGACCGCAGAATGAACGTGCAATGTTGGTACCCTGTTTAGCTTTAACCTTGTACATCAAGTTACGTACATCCTCAGGAACCGGGTTCATTCTTAGAGCGTTCAAACCACGCTCCAACATATGTGTCTGGATACCTACCTTGTTGAAAGGAGCTGTCCACTCTCTAACAGCCTTGTTAGGGTTCTCGCCAAATAGAAGGTTAACCTGCTCAAAAGCACCACCGTTGGTCTCAACGCGGTCGAAGCAACCCATGTCAATGATTACAGGGGCAATCTCCTTAAGCTGGTGAACCATAGGTACATACTTACCTGATGACTGCCACATGTCTCTATACAATAGAGAGAATTTAATTTCGCGTGCCATAAAATTCTAAAGTGTTTATAGTGTTTAAATGTTTTGGTTTTTTCGTAGTAGTCTACAAATCTAATAAAAAAATGTCACCCTTCCATATGTTTGCGAAGAAAAATTTTTATAACTTTACACTCCGTAAAGATTTAATAAATTGGCGTAGAAGTTGTGTTTTTCAGGGTATTTCTTCCCGATAAACCACAACTTTTAATTTTTTTGCACAAAATAGTTGCACAGAAAGAAATTTTGTGTACCTTTGCAGTCCGATTTGGGGAATACCCCATTGAGGAAACAACATGGTGGTTGTAGCTCAGTTGGTTAGAGCGCTGGTTTGTGGCACCAGAGGTCGTGGGTTCGAATCCCATCTTCCACCCAAAAGCCGATGCAAACGCATCGGCTTTTTTTGTGTAAGACGGGATTCAAAGCAGCTCAGCACGGAGTGCTGGGCGTTTTTTGTTTAATTCGGACCGAGCTTGCTCGGAGACGGATTAAACAAAAAATGCCAATGGATGCCGCAGGCATTGAGCTGCGTCTACCCGGCAACAAACAAAGCCCAGAATTGCGTTTCACAGGTTTTTAAGGGCCCCCGCGGCGAGCGGAAATGGGAATGCGCAGCCCGCCAGGGCGAGCACAATCCCGTCGGAGACGGGAATGCCGGAGGCCCAATCCCTCCCAACGAGGGAATGCCGGAGGCCCAGTCCCTCACTCAACAGGGCTGGCAGCCCCCCATCATGTAAACAGCATCTTCAGAAATTATGTCCTTGATGATTTTTTCTGGGATAGACATTTGTGCAAACTTTTGCCTTAAAAAGACAATTTCTTCTTCTTCGGCAGTTCCTGCAATTCACCGTGGGCACCCACCCCTCTCAGAGTCACTTCCGGCTAGGGGTACCGCCCACGATGCAACAAATTTGTTCCATCGTGGGCACTATGCCCTGCTGGAAAGCATTGTAGAGGGGGTGCTTGCCCACGGTGAATTGCAGGAGGAGAAATCTCTTTCCCCGGGAGGTATTTTCCTGGGACCCCGGCCATATAAAGGGCAGGAGGTTGCCTCTCCCATCTACGGCGCATTGCATGAAGGGTATAGGTATTGTAGGGACTATCTGAATGACCGGCATTATCAGACTTATCGGCGGCATTCGGCTCATCAGGCTCAAGCATTCGGCTCATCAGGCTCAAGCAATCTGCATAAGAAAATTGCCTCGTTGGAAGATTGAGAGAAACAGATTATCCGTGCAGCCCTGCTGCCGGTCCTCTACAGAATTCCTCTGCTACCCTGTGTCATCTTCCAAAAATTAAAGGAAGGAGCTGTCTTCCCCTACAAAATCCCTTTCAGTTCCTCAGCCACCAGGCCGCACAAACGGGCAATTTGCTTAATGGAGCAGTTGTATCTGGAGCGGAGGGCCCTGGCCAGTTTAACCCTTTGGGTTGTGGGCAGTGACCTTATTGTGTCACAACCGAACAGTTCCCGGCAGATGGCATTTCTGTGCTGACGCATTTCCTGAATGGGAATTGTGAGACGGGAGATGCTACCGGCCCGGGATTCTATGTCTTCCTCTTTGCTCTTGCACATGAACCAGTTGAAGCTTTTGTGGGTCCTGAAAATCCGCTCAACCAGTTCGTATGCAACATACTCTCCGGGAAATATCACCATCCCGATAACTGAAGCATCTTGTATACAATCATCTTTTGTGTTGAGAATAGCCCTCCTTTGACGGTATGTCATTTGGGAGAGTCTCCTTAACTGTTCAGGACTCTTCCACGCAGGGGTAGTCCAAGAACTGTTTTCCCTGAAGTAAAGTCCGCCGGAGCACCATGGATAGTCCCATGCATTAAAACCCAGTCCGCCAACTGGAGCGTTCTTTATTACGTAGGTAATGGCTAACTTGAGATAAAAATCGTTGTCTATGTACTGGTGGTTGAGCGGCAGTCTGAACAGTTTCTTTTTCTCGTTGTGTCTCAGGGAGATATTCTGGGAAGTGAGCCTTATGTATTCGTGCATGAATTTGTTGCAATCTGAGAACTCACCCCACAAAATAAAGTGGACATGTGTGTCCATCAGGCAGAAGGCCAGAATAATGATATTGTATTTCTGCACTACCACAAACACCCTGTTCATTCCCCTGATAAAATCAGCTTCATCATCAAACAGCCTGTCAACAGCACTCCCGTCTGTGTAAAAATGCCAGCAATTGGTTATTGGATTTTTTAGCCCTTTGACAAACGGGCCATTTAGGGACAGGTCAGATTCTATCTGCCTGAGCAACTCTTCTTTAATCTTCATCTTCAATTCCAGCGCCTCAAGTGGTCGCCCAGTCACAAATTTATGCAAAATAGTTTCTCTCTCAAAGCATTTTCTGTGTTATTTTTCTCCCGACATATATCTGATTTCCAGCCATTCCCCTTCCTGCAATTCATCGTGGGCACCCACCCCTCTCAGAGTCACTTCCGGCTAGGGGTGCTGCCCACGATGCAACAAATTTGTTCCATCGTGGGCGCTATGCCCTGCTGGAAAGCATTGTAGAGGGGGTGCTTGCCCACGGTGAATTGCAAGAGCCTTTGCCAACGCAAGGCAAGGACCGGTGAGGTCCTTTAAAGCGAATTGTACAAATAAATCAAGCCCCGCAGCCTCATTCCGGGACTGCAGGGCTGGCCTGACTTATCAGATCTGATATAAAAGTTATTTCATCCGCCTTTGTCTTTTTGTCGGGTGCATATTCTTGCCATCCAAAGTTACCGCTTCTCCCTCCATCTCCACGTTTATTGTGCTTTGGCCCTTTATGCGCACTTTTGCTGTTTTTGAACCTATCATGGTGATTATCAGCGTCCCATTTTTTGGTGCGGCAATTGCAAATTGCCCTACCGCATTTGTTGCAACGCCTGTTTTAGTCCCTTTAACCAGGACGTATGCTCCAGTGAGGGGTGCTCCATTTTCGGTAACAGTGCCTTTTACAATGTTGGCATCTGGAGGTAATGTCTTTCCCTGAGGGATACCGTAGGTGGGTGGTGTCGCTTTCATTGCTGCATCCACTACTGTCTGGCCTTTCACATCAATGGTGAGTGGCTCCATTGACCAGCAGTAGAAGGTGAGCGTTGCCCCCTCTTTTGGAATGCTGATCTTATACTCCCCTTTTTCGTTTGTATGGGCGGTTATGCCGTTTCCTGCATCTGTTTTTACTGTTGCGTCTGGAACAGGAATTCCATCACATGTTACTGTGCCGGTGATTGTCCGCCTGTTGTCATTTTTTGTAGCCTTGCTGCTGGAACGGAGTACTGCAGTACCGTTAACGGTTATCTCCTGGGCAAATGATACTGTGCTGATCAACAGAGCCATGATTATAGCTCCAATTGATTTTGAAAATAGCGTTTTCATGAATGAGGGCTTTTCTCCAAAGTTACATAATTTCCGGTACAATCAAATAAATAATTCTGCCAAAAGTTCATTTATGAGCCCATTTGAAATGTGAGGATATAACTTTTATGGGGATTGCTTAAGTCAAAGGTTGAAAAAATCACTAGATTTGTACATCATGAAAGATGTATTGGAATTTTTGGCGCAGCTCTCGCAAAACAACAACCGGGAGTGGTTCAACGCAAACAAGGAAAAATACCTTCAGGTGAGGGAGAAGTTTGAGGTGTTTGCCCGGCAGCTGATAGAGAAAATCAGCAGTTGGGATGAGGATGTTGCAGCCTCGCAGTTGGGGGTGAAGGATTGTACTTACAGAATCTATCGGGATACAAGGTTCAGCAAAAACAAGGAGCCTTACAAGACCCATATGGGGATTTTCATCTGCAAGGGTGGGAAGAAGTCTCCCAATGCGGGGTATTATCTCCATCTGGAGCCGCCACAAGAGGTTATTCCCGACAGTAGGGGCATTCACACCCAAACACCACTTTCACTGGGAGGGTGCTTTATAATTGCCGGAACATATAGATATGAATCCAAGGTGCTACGTAGCATCAGGGATGAGATTTCTGTTAATGGGGATTCATTCCTGCAGGCAATGCAGCAGGCCGAGGGGTTCAGCCCAGAGGAGGCTGACATGCTCAGAAAGGTTCCTTCAGAGTTCTCCTTTGCTCCCGACAGATGGCACAGATTGCTCAGATACAGGACATTTGCCCTTATAAAGCCGGTGGAGGCGGCTTATGTATGCGCGGAGGAGGCTCTTGAGAATATTGCCACAGATTTCAGAAACTGCAGGGATTATATAAAGAAGCTGAATATGGCAATTGAGTATGCTTGTGATGAAGTTAAATGAAACCGTAGCAAGTGGGAAAAACCGAATGGTAAAAATGTTTACTGTCGGGGTGTGTAAATGTTTTTTGTGAAACTTGTTATTTCCAGATAATATGTATATATTTGGGTCTACATGCTGAAAATGATTAATACTGAGTAATATGAAGAAGCTTTTCCTACTTTTTTCAACAATTTTTATTTGTTTCAGTGCAGCCGCGCAGAAGCCTGTTGTAGTTGTGGACCACTTTACATCTTCTTCCTGCAAGAAGTCTGATCTGGTAAATCTGAGGAACCATGTAATTGCTGGCATTTACAGTACCGGAAATGTTAAGCTTATTGATCTGGATGCAGAGGCAACAACACTTTCAATAGAATCAAGCCGCCGTTCCAGCGAACATTCATTGGCGGATCCTACTGCCCGTATTGGAGAAATGAAAACCCTTGGAGCAAATTATGTGATTACAGGAGAAGCATCAAGATTAGGTGCAGAAAGGAAGAGGTCGGATTACTATACAGGTAATGTCGCATTTACATTGAAAGTTGTAAATACGGAGGACGGATCTATTGTTGGCGTTGAGGCATACCAGTATTCAGATGTGCAAGGCGGTTCCGGCTCATCTGCTGATATGGCCCTTTATGAGACACTCAGTAGAGTGGAAAGGGAAATGGGAGTTTTTGTTTCCAAGTATTTTAAGGTAAGGGGAACAGTGGTGGAAATGGGTGATATGAAGAACGGCAAGCCAAAGTCGTGTTATATCAATCTGGGTTCATCGTCGGGAATAGTTACAGGACAGGAGTTGTTGGTTTATGAGGTGAAGATGATTGCCGGATATAAGGCGCAGGAGGTCGTAGGTACCATTAAGGTGGAATCTATAGTGGCAGACGGGTTATCAAAGTGCAAGATTGTTGCGGGAGTAAGTGAAATTTTACAGGCATTTCAGTCGGGACATGAGATTTTTATAGAAGAGAAAGAGAAGAAGCAGGCTGGTCAGGATGTGAAGGAGACGGGACGCGATGCTTTGGAGATGGGACGTAAAGCCGTGCAGTTTGGAAAAGATGTGCAAAAGGTTGGTAAAGACATTTCAAAACTTGGGAAACTATTCAAATAAATAATATATGATCAAGCATTTGACAATACAATTGGCTGTTCTTATTTTGTCGACAGTGGCATTATATGCGCAGAATTACCCTCAGATAGTGACTTTTGAGACTTCAGATTCTGAGTTTGCGACTTTTACTTCGGTGGGATTGGCAGAAAAGGCTAAGGATGTGGCCAATAATGCTGCAGAGTCGTTGTTTTATACACTGTTTTATCATGGTGTTGATGGTGTAAATGGTGGCCGTCCGCTGATAACATCTGATGATAAGGAGTATATCCATACATTCCTTACTTCACGTTACCATCTGTTTGTGCGTTCGAAAGAGGAACTTACAGGTCCGGAAAGGAATCCAAGCAGGATGTTTCAGGCTACATATAAGATTACTGTGGTTTATGGTAATCTGATAAAGGAACTTGAGAGACATAAGGTTCATAAGTCTCTGGAGCCGGAGATGAAGTATGACCAGGTGGAGTTTGAGAAGTCTATGGTGTTGCCTACCATAATGGTAGTGCCGTACAAGAGTGAAGGCGAGACATATTCTTCTGTCTTGTCGGCCGATTTTGACCGTAGAATTGCGGTAGGTAAAGTTCAGGAGGGCTTTGAGTCCCGTAATGTTACAACTGTTGATATGGAGGCAAAGCTGGCAGCAGTAAAAAGGAATCTTGAATTTGGCGCAAATGATGCAAATTCAAGTGATAAGCAGCTTATCATGAACTCTGGGGCAGATGTGTATGTAGTGGTTGACCTTAAGAAGGATGTTACAGCAGAAGGTGCCAGGGTGTCTTTGATTATGAAGGCATATGAAACAGCTAGTGGAAGTATTCTCGCATCTAAAGATGCCGTAACAAGGCGTTATGCAAATGTTTCTACCGATGTTTTATGTTCATATGCAATCCAGGACAACGTCACGGCGTTTTTGGATGATATATGCAAGAATTTTTCAAAGCAGGTCTCAAATGGAAAGCGTGTGACCCTACATTTTTCTATAGACGGTTCGTCTTCAATGTCTATGAAGGATAGAGTGGGTAAAGACAATTATCCACTTTCCAATCTGATTCATCAGTGGGTACGCAAGAATTCACATAATGGGAAATATCACCTGCAGGGAATGGTGGATACCAGTGTCATTTTTGATTATGTAATTATCCCGCCACGCGATGAGGATGGATACATAATGGATGCTGTGCAGTTCGGCTTTAAGATTGAAGCATGGTTGAATGATACTGTAGGAGTGCCATGTAACAGCAGATTTGATGGATCTACAATTTATATAACTATTTTGTAACGGATATATGAAGAAGTTATTATTTTCAATATGCCTGATGGCGTTTGCGGTAACCCTTTTGGGGCAGGCACCTCAGTGGGTAACAAGAAGGCCTTTGTCGGAAACCAAATATTTTGGTATAGGAATGGCTCCTGTATCAGATCCTGACCACAGAAATATAGCTGTAGCCAATGCAATGCTTGATATTGCTTCGCAGATAAGTGTCAATATTGAAAGCACATCATTTATGCAGACACTTGATGTGGATGGACGCTCCAAAGAGTTGTTTGAGGAGAAAGTCCAGTCGAGGATGGCAGCCAACATATCTGGCCAGGAGTTGAAGGATTCTTATCTGTCGGGAAGCCATTATTATGTGCTTTATGAACTTGATAAGAGAAAATATGAGAAATTTATTGATAACCAGAGGAAGAGAGGTGTTGAACTTGGATTGGATTACTATGCCAAGGGTAAGGCCGCAGAGGCTTCCAATGATATTTTGGGCGCGGTAAGATTGTATGCCAGAGGTTTGGAATCAATAGAACAGTATATATATCTGGATTTGCAGGCGAAATATGAGGGGAGGCAGATAGATTTGCCTACAGAACTCTATAATGCATGTATAAGTGCGTTCAGCGGTATGGAACTTGTGCAGAATGTTACGGAACTGAATGTAGAGGCATTCAAGCCTAATCCCAATCCGTTGGCAGTTTGTCTTAGCAAAGGTGGGAATGTGATACCTAATGTGCCAATGACAGCCTCTTTTACTACAGGTGATGGAGTATTGACAGCGGCAATGAAGACTGATGTTACGGGAACCGCAGTTTTCTATGTTACCAATGTGACTTCCAAGCTGGCAGTTCAGACGGTAGAGGTGAGAATAGATGATTCCTTTATTGAGGAATTGCCCGATTCATATAGGGCTTTGTTAGGGGCTAAGGTTTGGCCAGCAGCAACATTTACCCTTGTTCTGGTGAGTCCGGACTATACCGCTTATTATGTTGTAGAAAAAAATGATCTTGAGGGATGCGACAAACAGGTGCGTGCCATTTTGGCCAACAATAATTTTGACCTTTCGTCTGACAGCTCGGCCGATTTTTATATAGTTGTTTCTACTATATTCAGTGAGGGCGGTAAAGTACAGGGCGATTTGTATGAAATGACAGAGTGTTTTGCGTCAATGAATATGAGGGTGTTTGACAATAAGACCAGAGCAGAACTTTTCAATTATAATGTCCCTCAGATCCGGGTATTGGCGCCAGCCAATAATTCTGTTCAACAGAAAAAGGCTATGTGTGTAAGGGAGATTATGAAGCGTGTTAATGTACAGTTGCCTCAGGCATTGAAGAAAATGAGTGTAAACAGATAAAATATGTTATATATGAGAAGAGTAGTTTTAATGATATTGGCAGCCATTATCCTGGTATCATGTGGAACATCAGGAAAAGTTGCCCAAAAACCGGTAAAGACACATGTGCAGCCAGGAACTGAGCTGCTGGGGGCACCAAATGTGCTTCGTGCATGGGCGGTTGGAATTTCTGATTCAGAAATGACGGCAAAGAAAAAAGCAATGGCAACGGCATCGGCTGAATTGGCCCGAATGCTCAATTCTGCGGTAACAACAACCATTGATGACTATTGTGTCCAACTGTCCGAAGGGGAGGTAGCTACATCAAAGGAGTTTCTCAGTCAAAAAACCAATATCGTGTCAACTCAAATGTTGAAGGGAATCCGTACGGTTTTTGATCAATGGGAGCCTGCTGATTCTAAAGGAATGTACAAGAATTATGTGGTTGTAGAGCTTTCTGGAGAAGAATTTGTGAAGAAACTTATTGAAACATTGGATAAGGAGCAGGGGCAGAATATAAATAAGGAACTTCTTAACGAGTTGTTCATAAAGACAATAAATTCCAATAAATAGAGACTTGTACATACTGTATGAAACGTATTGTATTGCTGATAATAACCTTAATGTCGGGAGGTTGCCTCTGCGCGCAAACTGCTGAAAGTCTCAATAAGTCCTTTGAGAAGGCCCGTATGGAATTGGATGCGGCAAGAAAAGCGTTTGCAGACTCGGCGGATGCATCATTGGCCAGTTATCTTGAGTACGAAGCAAAGCTGTTTGAGAAGTATGAGCAGTTTCGTATTGAGATGATGGAAACATGGGGAGACAGTGTTATGGTGGAGAGTACCCGTAAAGCATGGGTAGAGTACTCGGGTGACCGTACAAGCAGGACCTCTGTCAATTGGGAATCGGGTGATGTAACAGTTGAAGTGCTTGTGGATCCTAATGATGATGATACCGCTGTAAAAAGTAAATTGCAGAAGGCTGTTGGTGATTTGCTTTCAAACAAAGGCAATACATATGGTTTTAACTCTGAGAGTCCTTCTGGTAAGACTGTGTCGGACAGACCGCTTTTGGAGGGGCAGATAGATTTGACACCTTATGGGGTAGCCTCACTTCCAGTATCGCAGGCACCAAAACCATTTGAAAAAAAGAGTGCTTCAAAACCGGCTCCATCAAGGGGTGGCAGACTGAATTTGTTGAACGGGAGATCTTCATCTGCAGCTGAAAAAAGCGGAAAAACTATGGTGGATTATGCTGCAGAGCTAAAAAAGGAAGAAGTGAATTCAGATACATTGGCCAAGCAGCAGGCAGAAGAACAGCAGGTCCTTGCAAAGTTGCCGGAGATGATAGTTGAGTCGCAGACTCCACAGGTGCAGAGTGTGGCAACCTCAGATGGGGTTAAGAATGTAGTAAAAATAACTATGAAGTTAGTTGAAGACCACATTCCTAAGAGAGCTGAGAAGTTTAAGACAATGATTAGCAAGCATGCTGGTGTATATTCAGTAGAAGAGCCTCTCGTTTATGCCATTATGGAACAGGAATCTGCCTTTAATCCTATGGCACAATCTTGGGTGCCTGCGTATGGCCTTATGCAGCTTGTTCCAAAATCCGGAGGCAGGGATGCTTACAGATATGTTTATAAAAAAGATGGTATTCCAACTGCAGACTTTCTGTTTGAACCGGAAAATAATATTCAATTGGGAACCGGCTATCTGAAACTGCTTATGTCAACAACATTCAAGAAGATAGAGGATCCCCGTTGTAGAATGTTATGTACAATTGCTGCGTACAATACCGGTGCGGGAAATGTGAGTAGGGCAATCAATGGTACTACCAATATATCCAAAGCCATTCCTTTAATAAATAAAATGTCATATGACCAGTTGTTTGAACATCTCAAGAGGTCATTGCCGCATGCGGAGACAAAGGATTATATACAGAAGGTTACAACCAAAATGCAAAAGTATATGAAATAAAAAAGATGGAGACTCATTTTGAGGCTCCATCTTTTTTATTGCGTATCACTGCAACATAAATGAGCAGTATCACATTCATCAGCAATGCATAGATGATTGCCGGGATGGTCATCTCTCCGCTATTGAAGATGAATGGGGATGATGCAATTGCTATGGCCTGTGCGGCGTTCTGCATGCCTACTTCAATTACAATTGTGCGGCGAACGGCATTGGAGAAACCTCCAACGCGGGAAAGGAGTGAGCTGCACAGCATGGCGCACAGGATAAGCAAGGTTGCAGCAACACCCAATACTTTAAAGTTGTCAAAGATCTCTGTGGTGTATTGAAGGAAGAATACTCCTGCAAGGACCATAAGGGCCGGGAAGGCACATTTGCCCAACACTTTGTTTACCTTGGCGGCAATGGCAGGCTTGAAATGGCGCAACGCAATACCGGCAAGCATAGGGGCAAACAGCAGTACAAGGTTCTGTACAAGCAGCTTCCCGACAGGAAGGACAACTTCAACTCCGGCCTGCTGGGAAACAAAAGCGGAAACTCCGCTCATCACAAACGGAAGGGTGAAGAGGGTAACCACGCTGCTTATGGCGGTGAGGGTTACAGAAAGGGCCACATCCCCTTTGGCCAACATTGAAAAGACATTTGAAGAACTTCCTCCGGGGCAGCAGGCAACAAGCACAAGACCCATAAAATAGACAGGTGGCAAATTCAATGCCCATGCAATGGCAAAAGCAATCAGGGGAAGGAGTATAAGCTGTCCAATCATCCCCACAAGCACCCCTTTAGGGTTTTTTGCAACATTGGTGAAGGCCTCGCGGTTCAAATCTGTTCCAAGGAGGAACATCAGCACAATCAATATGGGCATTACAATCCAGACTGTATTCATACAAATCCCAGTTTAAATGAAAAAATTTGAATAGCACAAAATTGCTACAGCAAACAGCAACAGCGTAAAAACAAGAAGATTGCGGGCGGTGGCTCCCAAAACAGGGTTAAGGGCAGCCCCTGAACTTGAAACCAGTTTTCTCCAAGTGTGGAAATGCATTGCAAGAAAGATGGCTGCCATCACTGCAGATACCGGATATATCCAGCGTAGCATATAAAATACAATCCCCATTGCCACAATGCCGGAGAACAGGTATACCCATCCCATAACCTTGCGGCCAAAGATTACCACGGTAGTCCTTTTCCCCACAGCTCGGTCATCATCCTCATCCCGACAGTTGTTTACAATAAGCACATTGGCGGCCAGTAGCCCAACTGCAACAGATATGGGGAGAGAGAGCCACAGCTCTCTCCAGCCCCCCTGCTGCAGATAGCAGGTGAGGGTAACCGGCACAATGCCAAAGAAAATTACAACAGCCACATCTCCCAGCCCATGGTGTGAAAGCGGGTACGGACCTGCACTGTATGCAAGGGCAAACAGCCCTATGCATAAGCCAATAGGAACCATCCACCAGCTGCCGTAGAACAGCATGAGGCATCCTACAACAGCGGCTGCGGCCAAGGTGCCGAAAGTGGCATATTTCATGGCGGCGGGGGTGATGTCCCCTTCTGTTACCCCACGGCGGAACCCTTCGCGCCCCTTGCGGTCTACCCCCTTCCTGAAATCATAATATTCGTTGGCAAAATTGGATGCAATCTGGGCCAGGATGGCAAACAGCAGGCACAGCAGTGCCGGCACAAGGGAAAAATCAATCCCCATCATGGCGCAGGCAATTCCCGCAAGCACACCTGATATGCTCACTGGAAGTGTCCTCAAACGCATAGCCTCAATCCACTTCCTCATCCTTTATTCCCCCTTTATGCCAATGTACATTCTGCAGATGCCCAGAGTAAGGCTTCTGTGTTCCACTTTGCTGAAGCCGGCCTGGTGGAGCATCCCTACAAATTTGTCGGGAGCAGGAAAACGGAGAACTGATGCCGGAAGATATTCGTAGGCGCCCCTGTCTCCAGATATCCATCCCCCTATTGTAGGGAGTATCTTAAGGAAATAGAGTTTGTAGCACCAGCGGATTATTGGGTTTGAAGGTACGGAAAGTTCCAGGATTACCAGTTTGCCGGCAGGGGTGAGAACACGGTGCATCTCCTTAAGGCCAACCTCAAGGTTCTCAAAATTCCTCACTCCAAATCCTACGGAAATTCTGTGGAACGAAAAGTCATCATACGGAAGGGCCTCGCAGTCTCCCTGTACCATGGTGGCATCCACTCCGGCTGCCTTTATCTTCTCGCGCCCTATCTTCATCATCCCCTCGGAGAGGTCTATTCCGGTAATTTTGCTCCCCGCAGGAGCCTTCTGGGCAATCTCAATGGTGAAATCGCCTGTGCCGCACGCCACGTCCAGGACAGTTAACGGCATGGTTGTGTCAAGCAGCTCCTTCACCGCCTTTCTTCTCCATCCTTTATCAATGTTGAGCGACAGGATATGGTTCAATTTGTCGTAATCGGGAGCAATGTTGTCAAACAGTTTTCTTATGCCTTCTTTCTTTGCCATAAAATTCTCTATATGGTTACAAATGTAAAGAAAATTATATAGTTTCCTACTTGTGCCGGGTGTTGTGTGGTGGTAATTTTCTACTTTTGCAGATTCGGTACAAATTGTGGTGATATGATGAAAAAACATTCTTTTAAGGATTGGCTTGTAGCTACCCGTCCGTGGTCATTCCCGGCATCTGCAATGCCGGTGCTTGTAACTTTGGGATATCTGTTTTGGAAAGGGATGGAGGTGGATTGGACTATTGGTGTATTTACAATTTTGAATGTGGTGCTGTTCCATGCGGCGGGTAATACATGGAGTGATTATTATGATTATAAGAGGGGTGTAGATAGAGAGGATACGGTAGGTGGCCTTTCAATCGTAAGCGGCCAATTCACCCCGGAGGAGATAAAGAAACTTTCGCTGTCCCTTTTTGCAGTGGCTATTGCCGGCGGTTTTGCGCTGGTATGGCTTACTGGAATAACAACCCTGTATTTTGGTTTGGCAGGAGCACTTCTTGCAGTGTGTTACCCTTGGTTGAAATACCGTGCCCTTGGTGATGTGGACATATTTCTCACCTACTCGGTGATTCCAATGCTGGGAACATCGTTCGTGGCAACAGGTGAGGTTAATTTGAGTGTATTGCTGCTCTGTGTTCCGGTGGGACTCATTACAGTTGGAATTCTCCATTCAAACAATACCAGGGACATTGAGCAGGACAAAAGGGCAGGCATAAAAACTTTTGCAATGTGTGTGGGAGGAAAGGTGTCTGCAGTTTTGTTTTGTCTGGAGATGACTGTGCCGTTTGTATGGATAATTGCAGGGGTAATTTTGGGCTGTTTCCCTTATTGGTCTGCGTTGTCGCTGGTTGCAGTTGTGCCTGCCGTGAAAAATGCAATGCAGGCGTTCAGATACAACAGGGAGGGGATGAGTGCCCTTGTTGGAGTTGATGAGAAGACTGCTCAGCTGCAGTTGGGGTTCAGCGTGCTGCTGTTCATTTCTTTCATTGTTGCCGGGGTGTTGTAAAATTGCGGGGGTGATGAAAAAGCTTGTCTTTACAATAATTTTGGCGGCAGTGCTGTGGAGTATAATGTTTCTTCCTGTTACTGCTCCGCACGTGAATTTCTGGTGGATGATGACAGCCTCTGCGTGTACTCTTTCAATTCTTTCAAGCATCTTCAACCACGGCTGGTGGAAGGAGGTGAAGTTTGGTGTGAAGGAGGTGCTGTTGGGCATTGTTATAGCTGTTGCCCTGTGGGGCGTTTTCTGGATGGGCGACAAAATATCGCAAATCATGTTCAATTTTGCCCGTCCGCAGGTTGATCTCATTTATGGGATGAAAGAGGGGGAGTCTGCCTGGCTCCTTACAGCCCTTATGCTGTTCCTTATAGGGCCTGCGGAGGAGATTTTCTGGAGGGGATACGTTCAGAAGAGCCTGCAGCAGAGGTGGAATCCCAATATGGGCTTTGTTGTAACTACCGCAATTTATGCCCTGGTACATGCCGGATCCTGCAATTTCATGCTGGTTATGGCGGCCCTTGTGGCAGGTGCAGCGTGGGGACTGTTATACAGATTTTTTCCGGAGAAATTTGGAGCAATCATCATTTCCCATGCCCTGTGGGATGTTGCCGTATTTGTATGGTTTCCTATATAATATAAATTCGCTACATTTGTAGTTATTTTTAAAAAAAGAGGGGATGAAAAAGAGCAGAACAAACAAAGTGGAGATTGCACAATGGATGAAGGAGAGAATCCTTGTCCTGGACGGTGCAATGGGTACCTGCATTCAAGGATATAATCTTTCTCCCGACGATTTCCTGGGAGGCAAAGGCAATAACGATATACTCAACATTACCCGCCCGGATGTGATTGAGGCAATTCATGCAGCATATGTGGAGGCCGGTGCGGATATTATAGAGACAAATACCTTCAGTGGAAATGCCATTTCGCAGAAGGATTATGGTATGGAGAACCGTGTGAGGGAGATCAATCTCAAGGGAGCGCAGATTGCCCGAAAGGTAGCTGATGAGGCTGGCCGCAAGGTGCTTGTGGCTGGAAGTATGGGTCCTACAGTAAAATCGCTTTCCCTTTCTCCTGATGTGAATGCTCCGGAGCGTAGGGATGTAACGTTTGGGCAGATGGCCCAGGCCTATATGGAGCAGGTTGAGGCTTTGTTGGAAGGTGGTGTGGATGTGCTTCTTGTGGAGACAGTATACGATGCCCTCAATGCCAAGGCGGCGTTATATGCCATTGAACAGGTTGCCGGGCCCGATTTCCCTGTAATGGTGTCTGCTACAGTAAATGACAGGAGCGGAAGAATTTTGGGCGGGCATAAGCTGGATGCGCTGTATACTGCACTTTCCCATTACCCTATAATGAGCTTTGGTCTCAACTGCTCGTTTGGAGCAAAGGATCTTGCCCCGTTCATAGAACAGCTGCAGGGGCTTGGGTGTGCAATAAGCATTTATCCCAATGCCGGACTCCCAAATGAGATGGGACAGTATGACGAGGCACCTGAATATACTGCAAAACACATAAAGGAACTTGCCCAGAAAGGGTGGATCAACATTGCCGGAGGATGCTGCGGTACAACACCTGAGCATATAAAGGCGGTGGCGCAGGCCCTTGAAGGAATTGCCCCAAGGACATACTCACAGCAGGCTGCGCATGCAGAGCTTGAGAACATGTACCTGAGCGGCCTTGAGAGTGTGAGGATAAACAAGAAGGAGTGCAACTTTGTAAATGTGGGAGAGCGCACCAATGTGGCGGGAAGTGCAAAGTTTGCAAGGCTTATCCGTGAGAAGAACTATGCAGAGGCGGCAGATATTGCCCGCAAGCAGATTGAAGGAGGAGCAACAATTATTGACATAAATATGGACGATGCAATGCTCAACGGAGCGGAGGAGATGGCCACATTCCTGAGGTATATCTCCAATGATCCCGACATTGCAAAGGTTCCTTTCATGATAGATTCTTCAAACTGGGAGACAATCCTTGCAGGATTGCACAATTGCCCGGGCAAAGGAATTGTAAACTCCGTAAGCCTGAAGGAGGGTGAGGAGGAGTTCCTGCGGAAGGCAAAGGCCATAAGGGAACTTGGTGCAGCCATCATTGTAATGGCATTTGACGAGCAGGGGCAGGCAGTAGATTTCCAGAGAAAGATTGAGATTTGCCAAAGGGCATTCAACCTCCTTACCCGGAAGGTTGGATTCCAGCCCAACGATATAATTTTTGATGTGAATATCCTTGCCATAGGTACCGGCATTGAGGAGCATGACAATTATGCTGTAGATTTCATCAAGGCGGTAAGGTGGATAAAGGAGAACCTGAAGGGGGCAAAGACGTCGGGAGGAGTATCAAACCTTTCGTTCTCTTTCAGGGGTAACAATACTGTGAGGGAGGCAATGCATTCTGTGTTCCTCTACCATGCCATTGAGGCTGGCCTGGATATGGCAATTGTGAATCCTTCAATGTTGCAGGTGTATGATGAGATTGAGCCGGAGCTTCTGAGGAAGGTTGAGGCGGTGGTGCTGAATGAATCAAAGGATGCTACTGAGGCCCTTATTGAACTGGCACAACAGATTAAGGAACAGGAAATTGCAGCCAAGGAGGCCGGTGCGTCAGGTGTTGCGGTGCAGGCTCCTAAACAGCAGTGGAGGGAGAACCCGCTTGAGCAGAGGCTTGAGTATGCCCTTGTGAAGGGTGTTACAGAGTTCCTCAAGGAGGATATGGCTCAGGCTATGGAGCAGTTTGATTCTCCGGTAGCCATAATTGAAGGTCCGCTGATGCATGGTATGGACAAGGTGGGAGAGCTGTTCGGGCAGGGCAAGATGTTCCTTCCACAGGTGGTGAAGAGTGCCAAGGTGATGAAGGAGGCGGTTGCAATCCTTCAGCCTTTCATTGAGCAGGAGCAGAGCGGCCTGCAGGATGAGAAGGATACCGTGGTGATTGCCACTGCAAAAGGAGATGTGCATGACATTGGAAAGAATATTGCCTCAATTGTATTGAGCTGCAACAACTTGAACGTAATAGACCTGGGAGTTATGGTGGAGAATGCTGCCATTGTTGAGGCTGCATTTGAGCACAAGGCTTCTTTAATTGGCATAAGCGGACTCATTACTCCATCATTGGAGCAGATGGAACTGCTGTGCAGGATGTTGCAGGAGAACAAGCAGAAGATGCTTACCCAACTGGGGTATTTGATACCTGTAATTGTGGGTGGAGCAACAACTTCTTCTGTACACACTGCTGTGAAACTGGCTCCTCTATATGATGGCCCGGTTATCCACGGAGGCGACGCTTCCAAAACGGCTGGCATCTGCAAGAGGCTCCTTGGTGGAGGAAGAGAGGAATTCCTTCAGGGAGTATGGCAGGAGCAGCAGCAGATAAGGGATGCCTACAACAGCAGGGATATAAAATTCCTTTCACTGGAAGAGGCAAGGGGTGCGGCAGAGAAATTTCATCCCGACAGTTTCATCCAGCCGGAGGGGTACGGTGAGGATAACCTCACTGTGAGGGATCTTTCTTTAACCGAACTACATGACTATATAGACTGGAATGCATTCCTGAACTTCTGGGGATTCAAGGGTAAGGTGCAGGACTTGATTTATCGGGAAGATGAAAAGGGGCAGGAGGCGGAGAAAATTTATGAGCAGGGTATGGCTTTGTTGGGTGAGGCAATGGTTGGAGGTGAGTTCAAGGCTTCTGCAATAGTGAATTTCTATGAGGCAGCTTCTGCTGTGGAAAACGGTGAAGATGTGATACTTGTATATGACAAGCCGGGTGGGGAGGTGATTTCAAGGTTCCCTATGCCGCGTCAGAGAAGGGAGGGTAGCGGATACCGTTCAGTTGCCGACTATTTCCCTGCGGCGGCAGATGGCAAGTATTCTGTGCTGGGTGTGTTTACAGTTAAGGTTGAGGATTTGAGGGAGAAGGAGTTTGACCGCAAGTCGTTTGAATTCCTCCTAAGGCACAGCTTGTGTGCCCGCCTAACCGATGCCCTTGCAACCTGGATTCAGGAGCAGGTGGGTATGGGGCAACATCTGATAAGGCCTGCGTTCGGTTATCCGGCATGCCCTGCGCATGAGCTTAAGAAGGTGGCCTTTGACCTTACAGGTGCCCGTGAACGACTTGGCGTTGAACTTACAGAGAGTTATGCCGTATATCCGGTAACCGTAATTTGTGGATTGCTTGTGGCCCATCCGCAGGCAGAATATTTTGGAGTATGAAGATAATTGACATATTGAAGGGTAATCATAAACCCTTTACATCATTTGAACTTGTCCCCCCTTTAAAAGGGTCTGACATAAACAAACTTTACGGTTCCATTGAGCCGTTGATGGAGTTCAACCCTCCATTCATAAATATGACAGCCCATAGGGATGAGATTGAGTACCGTCAGGCTCCCGACGGAACATTCCGCAAGATTACCGTAACAAAGCGTCCGGGTACAGTGGCCATTGCGGCAGCGGTTATGAAGAGGTTCAATGTTGAGGTTGTGCCGCATGTTATTTGTGGAGGTTCTACAAAGAACGAGATTGAGAACCTGCTGCTTGATTTGAACTTTTTGGGAATCCAGAATGTTGTAGCCCTGAGGGGGGATGCTATTCCAGGTGAGAAATATTTTGCCCCTACTCCGGGAGGACACAGGCACAGCAATGAACTTGTGGAGCAGATTGCAAGGATGAACAGGGGGGAGTACCTGGATGATACCATCAAGGAGGCGGTTCCTACAGATTTCTGTGTGGGTGTTGCCGGTTATCCGGAGAAACACTGCGAGGCTGCCAACCTTGATATGGATATAGAGTACCTTAAACGTAAGGTGGATGCCGGTGCAGACTATATTGTAACCCAGATGTTCTTTGACAACTCAAAGTTTTTTGCTTTTGTGGAAAAATGCAGGGCTGCCGGCATAACCGTTCCGATTATTCCGGGCATCAAGCCTATTTCTACCGTAAGGCATATTGAACTTCTGCCGCAAGCCTTCTCAATAGACATTCCTCAGGAACTGATGAAGGAACTGGTAAAATGCAGCGGCAATGCAGCCATTTATGATTTGGGTATTGAGTGGGCTACAATGCAGTGCAAGGACCTGTTGGCCCGCGGTGCCAAGGCTGTCCATTTCTATACAATGGGCAAGGCCGACAATATAAGGGAGATAATCAGGAAGGCGTTCTAGGGTTATCTGCGGGGAAAAACATTAAAAATTAAGTATATGGGATTGGGATTTTATGTAACAAACAGGACATCCTCTGTGGCCAGAGGTGTATTGACTCTTCTGTTGGGGGTGTGTCTTCTGGTGTGGCCGGGCTTCACTTCCGGACTGATTGTTAAACTTATAGCCGGTTTTCTGTTGGCTATTGGTGTTGTTACATTGGTGTCGGCATTGATGGCGGCATCAAAGACAAAAAGCGCAATTCCGGTGCTGGTGGCCCTTAATGTTGCGGTGTATCTGCTGTTTGGACTGCTGGTATTCCTTTTTCCCGGATTTTTCCTCAGCCTTATAGCATTTCTGTTTGGAGGAGTGCTACTGATTGCCGGACTTTCCCAGGTTATTGGATTGTATCAGAGTTCCAAATATGCTCCCGTAGGGGGTGGAATGTATATTGTGCCCGTGGCCATTACAGTTTGCGGCATAGCGCTGTTCTTCTCGCCAAGAGCCTCTACAGAGGCCCTTACCATGATTTTTGGTGGGGCAGTTGCCCTTTATGGCATCTCAGAACTGGTGGCGGTGTGGAAGTTGCGCAAAGGAACAGCCCATGGCGGCAATGGTACAACCGGTGATTCTTCACAGGGAGAGTATACAGATTACGAGGAGGTCTAAACCCTTTAATATATAATGTAGCCTATGACCCCGCCTGCAACAATGAGCAGGATGGGGTTTATTTTTAGCCACTGGGCACCTATGAACGCTCCGGCAAACAGTATCCAGCTGGTCCAGTCTATGAAATTCTCCCTTGTTACAAGAATTCCCGCCGCAGCGCCAATCATTCCAATTACCACAGGACGGAGTGTCTTCATTAATGAGGCAAACACATTGCTTCCCTTCACCTTGCTGTATATGTGGCAAATAGTGAGTATTATAATGAAAGATGGAAGCGAAACGGCAACAGTAGCCAGCAATGAACCAAAAATGTTGCCTGTAACTGCATACCCCACATAGGTGGCACTGTTAATCCCGATAGGTCCGGGTGTCATTTGGGAAATGGCCACCATATCTGTAAACTCCTGGGCAGTTATCCAAGCATGGTTCACCACTACCTCATTCTGGATGAGCGACAGCATTGCATATCCTCCTCCAAAAGTGAAGAGTCCTACTATAAAGAACGTGAAGAAAAGCTGCATATATATCATTTCTGTCTCCTCCATACGGTTAAAGCGGTAAATGTAACGGCAACTACCAACAATATATATAGTGGGGAAACCTTGAGGAATATTATGAGCAGTGCTGTAAGAGCAGCGAGCGCCCCTGTGAAGAAGTTGAGCTTGGCCTTCTTTGCCATGTTGATCATAGGAACAGCAATGAGAGAAACCACCACAGGACGGATTCCTTTAAAAACTGCCATTACAGCGGGGTTGTCCTGATATCCGGCAAAAAACATTGCAATAAGCAATATTATTGTAAAGGACGGGAGAGTACTGCCAAGTGTGGCAACTATGCTTCCTTTTGTCCCCCTGAGTTTGTGCCCCAGAAAAATTGATATGTTTACAGCCAGAATTCCTGGTGCAGATTGTGAAATTGCAAGCACATCCATAAAGTCTTCCTCACTTATCCAGCCCCTTTTATCTACAACTTCCTTCTGGATTATAGGAATCATGGCGTATCCGCCACCTATTGTAAAGGCCCCTATTTTGGCAAAACAAGTGAAAATATCGAGGTAAATATTCATGGTCTCAAAAATAGTGGTGCAAATTTATGAAAATTTTTCTTTCTGAGTATCAATGATTTAAAAATTTTTTAAAAAAATATTTGCAAAAAGATTTGGAGAATTAAAAAACACTCCATATCTTTGCAACCCGTTTGAGAAACGAATGTAGCTCAAGCGAACAAAAACAAGTTCATTGAAAATATTAGAAAGACAAGCAGTATAATAAATATTCACATTTATTATAAGAGCGTAAATTCCTTTATAAATAAATAATTGGAACAATAGAGCAGGAGCAAGCAATTTAAGTAATATATACAATGAAGAGTTTGATCCTGGCTCAGGATGAACGCTAGCGGCAGGCTTAACACATGCAAGTCGAGGGGCAGCGGGATGTAGCAATACATTGCCGGCGAC
>JAZRCK010000030.1:0-25485 GCA_045659725.1 Candidatus Egerieisoma sp. | reverse complement strand
ACTATTTCTTAGATCTCTCTTTTCTGCTTAGTACAGAAGGCTCAATTGCCATTCCTTTACCCTCAAGCAATGAAGAAACACCCTCGATAGATTTGTTCTGAGCTGCTTTGCAGTACTCGCAGTTGCACTCGTTCTTATAGTGTGTAGGCTCAGTGTAAGTAGTGATAACACCCTCAAAGTTTCTAAGAACAACTTTACCAGGAGCCTGAGAAATAACGTACTGAGGCATAACTGGAGTTTTTCCGCCACCACCTGGAGCATCAACAACGAATGTAGGAACTGCATAACCTGAAGTATGGCCTCTCAAGCCCTCAATAATCTCAATACCTTTAGATACTGGAGTTCTGAAGTGCTCAATACCCATAGAAAGGTCACACTGGTAGATGTAGTAAGGTCTTACGCGCATCTTAACCAACTCATGCATAAGTTTCTTCATAGTGTTAACACAATCGTTCACACCACGTAGAAGCACTGTCTGGTTACCCAATGGAATACCTGCGTTAGCCAATTTTGCACAAGCCTCTGCAGCCTCTTTGGTAACCTCCTGTGGATGGTTAAAGTGAGTGTTCAACCATACTGGATGGTATTTCTTAAGCATGTTTACAAGGTCGTCAGTGATACGCTGAGGACATACAACTGGAGTTCTTGATCCAAGTCTGATAATCTCTACGTGAGGGATAGCTCTAACTCTAGAGATAATGTACTCCAATCTCTCGTCGCTTACGCACAATGAGTCACCACCTGAAAGAAGCACGTCTCTAACCTGTGGAGTCTTTGCAATGTACTCAATAGCTCTGTCAATTCTGTCAATAGCGCTCTCACCATCTTTCTGGCCTGCGAAACGTCTTCTGGTACAGTGACGGCAGTACATAGAGCACATGTCAGTGATAAGAAGAAGAACGCGGTCTGGATATCTGTGAGTCAAGCCTGGTACTGGAGAATCCTCATCCTCGTGTAGAGGGTCAAGAAGGTCAGCAGGAGACTGATAAGTCTCTTTACCAGTAGGCACAGCCTGTTTTCTTACTGGACAGTCAGGATTGTTAGGATCAATCAAGCTGATGTAGTAAGGGGTGATTGCCATTCTAAGAGTCTGAAGGGTCTTTTTAACACCCTCTTCCTCCTCTGGAGTAAGAGTAACGTATTTCTTAAGATCCTCAAGAGTCTCAATTCTATTTTTTACCTGCCATTTCCAATCGTTCCACTGCTCGTCGGTAACATTTGGGAATAGCTCATAACGTCTTGATTCCATGTTGTTTGAATGTATTAAAGTTTATATATGTATTTTACGCCATCAAGTTTTAAAACCAGCGGACCGTTCCGCCGGCTTTAAAACTCAAAGACTGTGCATATATCAAATTATGCGTATAGCTCAGTAAATACTTTTCTAAGGGTCTCACACTCTCTTAGCTCCTGAAGAGTGAACTCTGCGTGACCTTTAGTGTAACCGTTACCAATGATCATGTTAACGTCTGAACCGATACCCTCAGCACCTAGAGCAGCTTTTGTAAAGCTGGTAGCCATAGAGAAGAAGTAAACGATACCGTCATCTTTAGTACAAAGAACAGCAGTCATCTCCTGATCTGGAACGTTTACACAGTTGATGGTTACATCAGCCATTTTACCGTCAGTAAGTTTAGAAACCAACTCATTAACCTGAACTGGAGTCATACCGCCAACGCTCTCAACAACGTCACAGAAACCTAGGTCTTTGATACGCTGAGTACTTCTTGCTGAGTTGGTCAAACCAATAACTTTACCGGTTACACCAACACGTTTTTTAGCCTCGTAGCAGCAAAGCATACCTGATTTTCCACCTGCACCAAGAATAACTACATTCTGGCCATACTGGCAAAGTTTAGCAGTCTGAGCAGGAGCACCAGCTACGTCAAGAGCTGAAAGAGCAAGTTTCTCTGGAAGGTCAGCAGGAATCTTAGCGTAAATACCGCTCTCAAACAAGATAGCTTTACCTTTAATGTCAACCTGGTCTACATCTGGACGGATCTCTACAATCTCGTCAATTCTAAGTGGAGTAAGAGACAAAGAAACTAGAGTAGCGATACGGTCACCCTCCTGAAGATCAATTTTACCTTTAAGAGCATCACCAATCTTCTCTACTTTACCTAGAAGCATTCCACCTGAACCGGTACGACGGTTACGGTGTTTACCCTGCAACTCAACGTTGTAGAAAATCTCTTTTTTAACCTCTTCCATGATCTGCTCCTCAGTAGCACCCTCACCTGCCTGTGCTTTAGCATAGTTGTGGATATCAGTGAATGAAGCTGAGTCAATGTTTAGAGTCTGAACATCAATAAGGATCTCGTTATCGTAGATCTCATCCATATTGTTGTCAATTTTGTTAGCTGGCTGTGGAAGAACGCCAGCTGGCTCAATCACGCGGTGTACACCGTATTTGTTACCTTTTTTCTGCATAGTTTTATATTTTTAACGTTTTATACCTATTATATATATACTATCTTGCCTTAAGACCAAGAATCTCACGAGCCTCAGCTGAAGTAGCAACCTCTCTGCCAAGCTCTTTAGCCATACGTACAACTTTAGCTACCATCTCACCATTTGATTTTGCAAGCACACCTTTCTCAATGTAGATGCTGTCCTCAAAACCTACGCGAACGTTACCGCCCATTGCAATGGCAGCAGCAGCAAGATTGAACTGATGACGGCCAATACCTGTAGCTGTCCATGTTGAACCTGCAGGAATTGCATTAACCAACCAGCAAAGGTTCTGAACAGTGGCAGGAGTACAACCTGGAACACCAAGAACAAAGTTGAACTGCATAGGAGCACCTGGAACCTGGCCTTTTTTAGCCATGTTAAGGATAGTGTCAAGGTGACCCATCTCAAAGCACTCGTACTCAGGTTTGATATTGTTCTCAAGCATTCTCTTTCCGAATGCTCTCATGATAGGCATTGTGTTCTCAAATACATCGTCACCGAAGTTACAAGTACCACAATCCAAAGTAGCCATTTCAGGGAAAAGCTCAGTTGGCTGAAGACGCTCCTCAGCTGACATTCCAACTGCACCGCCTGTTGAAGGGATAAGGATTACATCAGGACACTCTTTAAGGATAGCGTCAATACACTCTTTGAAACGAGCTTTGCTCTGTGTAGGAGTACCGTCATCCTCTCTTACGTGCAAGTGTACAATAGCAGCACCTGCATCAACTGCTGATTTAGCCTCTCTAACAATCTCCTCTACAGTGTAAGGAACTGCAGGGTTCTGCTCTTTGGTTACCTCAGCACCGCAAATAGCGGCAGTAATAATAAGTTTAGACATATCCTTTTATATTATTTTTTTCTCTGACATTTAACTGGAACTACGCAAGTACCGCTTGCTTTACATACAAGGATTGGCTCCTCAAGTACGTCTGCAGCAGAATCTGAGATATCAGGACGAGGCACGATAACTTTCTTAGCCTCAAATACCATCTTTCTTGAAGAGTTACCGCAAGAAACGATCTCACCGGTAGCCTCAATATAGTCACCTGCATAAACAGGAGCCATAAACTCTACGCTGTCATATGCTTTAAACAGACCCTCGTCACCGTCGTTGATGATAAGAAGCTCAGTAGCAACATCACCGAACAAATTCAACATTCTTGCACCGTCTACAAGATTTCCACCGTAGTGAGCGTCATGACAGCTCATTCTTACTCTAATCAAAGCTTTTTTAGTCATAGGATAAAGTATTAATGTTTATTTTGAATAAATATAGTCTACAAAAATTGCAGGAGTATGTACCTGCTCTGGAGCAATCTCTCCGGTCTTAACCACTTTCTCAGCCTCAACGATTACAACATCTGCAGCTGTAGCCATTAGAGGGTTGAAGTTCTGGGTTGTACCAACGTATACAAGGTTTCCGTCCTCATCAGACAATGTAGCACCCAAAAGTGCGATATCAGCTCTCAAAGGTTTCTCCAAAAGATACTCCTTACCGTCTACAACAACAGTCTGTTTGCCCTCAGCAACTACAGTACCCAAACCTGTAGGGGTAAGAACGCCACCCAAACCGGCTCCACCTGCCCTAACTCTCTCTGCAAGTGTTCCCTGCGGGCTGAACTCAATCTCAAGCTCACCTGAGTTCATCTGCTCGCTGGTATTAGGATTTGTACCGATGTGAGAAACAATCACCTTTTTAACCTGCTTGTTGGTAATAAGCTTTCCATGTGCAACCTCAGCAAAAGCAGTATCGTTACAGATAAGGGTAAGATCCTTCACACCGCTTTTAGCCAACTCATCAAGAATTGCTATTGGGCTGCCGGCAGCCAAAAAACCGCCAACCATTACTGTCATGCCATCCTTTACCTTAGAAACGGCATCTTGCAAAGAAATTCTTTTGTTCATTATGTTTTTTATTAAAATTTTTGCCTAATTGCCGTACGGGAGGTCTGCCCGTACTAATAGCAAGGCAAATTTATGCAAATAAAATGGGATTTCAAATTATTTCAAACAAGAAAATCATTTCTTCCCGACAAAAAAAATGAAATATAAATTTAGGAAATTGAAGTATTATCAGTACTTTTGTATGAAGTAATTTGCACAAAAAGTCAAATAAACAACTATATACTTAAAACACAATGGAATACACAAAACTAATTGTAGAGAAACAGGATTCTGTATGTGTGGTTAAGATCAATAACCCACAGGCAATGAACGCCCTTAACTCAACAGTTTTGAGCGAACTGGATGCTGCATTTACAGAAATTTCAAACGACAAGGATATTAAAGTTGCAATCATCACAGGAGAGGGCCGCGCATTTGTAGCCGGAGCGGACATTTCACAGATGAGCACCATGAACGCAACTGAAGGCAAGGCATTCGGAGAGCAGGGGGCAGCAGTTTTCAGAAAAATTGAGAAACTTCCTGTTCCTGTCATTGCAGCAGTAAACGGTTTTGCACTTGGTGGCGGTTGCGAACTTGCCATGGCCTGTGATATCAGAATTGCTTCTGCAAAAGCCAAATTCGGCCAGCCTGAGGTTGGCTTGGGCATTACTCCGGGCTTCTCGGGCACCCAGAGACTTCCTAGAATTGTAGGATTGGGCATTGCAAAAGAACTTATCTACACAGCAGATATCATTGATGCAGCCGAGGCATACAGAATTGGTCTTGCAAACAAGGTTGTAGAGCCTGAGGTACTTATGGAAGAGGCTATGAAAATGGCCAACAAGATTGCATCAAAAGCACCTATCGCTGTAAGATACAGCAAAGAGGCCATCAATACCGGCATTCAGACAGATATCGACTCTGCAATCGCCATTGAGGCCAACCTTTTCGGACTATGCTTTGCAAGCGAGGACCAGAAAGAGGGAATGGGCGCTTTCCTCAAGAAAGAGGCTCCACAGTTCAAGAACAAATAACAGAATTTCAAATAACTGATAAAAAATTAATTATTACTATGAAAGTAGCAGTAGTAGGTAACGGAACAATGGGTAACGGTATTGCCCAGACATTTGCAGTAGCAGGCCACGAGGTAATCATCAAAGGCCGCTCAGACGCATCATTGGCTAAAGCTCACGCTTCTATTGAGAAGAGCCTTGCAAAAATGGTTGAGAAAGGCAAAATGGAGGCTGCAGACAGAGACGCAACTCTAGCAAGACTTAAAGACACAAAGGTTTACGAGGACCTTGCAGACGTTGATCTAGTAGTAGAGGTTGTAGCTGAGGACATGGCTATCAAAGAGGAGATTTTCAAGACTTTGGACCAGATCTGCAAACCTGAGGCTATCCTTGCAACCAACACTTCTTCATTGTCAATCACACAGGTTGCTTCATTCACAACCCGTCCTGAGAAAGTTATTGGAATGCACTTCTTCAACCCTGTTCCAATGATGAAACTTGTAGAGGTTATCAAAGGTCAGCTTACTTCAGACGAGACTCACCAGACTATCGTAGAGGTATCAAAACAGATTGGCAAAACCCCTGTTACAGTTAACGAGGCTCCTGGTTTCGTTGTAAACAGAATCCTTATCCCTATGGTTAACGAGGGTATCGGTATCCTTGCAGACGGCGTAGCTACAAAAGAGGAGATTGACGAGGCTATGAAACTTGGTGCAAACCACCCTATGGGTCCTTTGGCTCTTGCAGACCTTATCGGTTTGGACGTATGTCTTGCCATCATGGAGGTTCTTTACAATGAGTTCGGCGATACCAAATACCGTCCTCATCCACTTCTTAGAAAGATGGTTAGAGCAAAACTTCTTGGAAGAAAGACCGGCGTAGGTTTCTACGACTACAGAAAATAGTCTTCCCGACAGTTCCTCTGAACTCATATAAAAAAATCCCTGCCACTGACAGGGATTTTTCTTTCATCCACAAAAAACCCTCCACAAGGGAGGGCTGGATATATCAAAATCTGTCGGGATTACAAATTATTCTTGCTCACCACAGGGTTTGCATAAATTGAAAGGAAGATCCCCTTCAACTCATCCATGTCAATATCAGGCAACTTCACTGATGAAAGTTGGGCAGCCATATACCCCTCAAATACAGCCTTTTGCTCTGCAGTATACATATCTGCATACTCATTTGAGCCATTAAGCATATCGTACGCAATAAAGTTGTTGCCCCATAATTTGTACTCTGCAACAATTCTCCTGTCCATAGCAGTGCAGATTGCCTTGAACTTCTCATTCTTGTCCAACTGGGAAGCCTCCTTAATTTCCTCAAGGGAAACCGGCTCATTGAATGCAATATGGATATTGCCCTTAGGCTGCATAATACCTGTAAGAATACTCTTAAGATCCTCACCCTCAGCCTTTACATATTTTTGTCTGCGGCTTACATACATCTCCACGGCCTTCTGCACGTCACAAGGCTCAAACTCGTACGAAATGGATGTTGGAAGTATTGAAAGTTCTGCAAAATCCTTTACAAAATCACCGCTTCCGCTCATGTCAAACATCTTCAGCAAACCCTGCTCGGTAACATCAATGCCGTCTTTGGTGCGGCCGTTGCGCTGGGCAATCCAAACGGAACTCTTCTGGTTTGCAACATTGTACCTGATATACTCAGAAAGCACCTTTGAAGTGGTATAAACCTCCCTTGGATTGCTGCTTCTGATAACTTTGATCATCTTGTTGGATCTGGTAATGTCCTCAATGAAAGAAGAGGTAATAAGGTTGTCGCCAACAGCAATCTCAGTAGTCTCCACCCCATGTTGGTGAAGAATAAGCTGAATAATTGCAGAATCAAGTACAATATCTCTATGATTGGATACAATCAGATGCTTCTTACCTCCTTTAAAATGCTCAAGTCCACTGAAAGTTAACTCCTTAGCCGTTCCCTGAAGAATCTTTGCCACTATCTGTGACATAACTTTTACCTGAAAATCCTCCTTGGAATTGCAACTTAGCAGAAGCTGCTTGAACATATTCTCATCCTGTCCGGGGAACAGGTACTGGGCCACATTGGAAAACAGCGGATTGGCTACAATTCTCTCCAACGCCGGATGCACCTCTGAATCATTATATGGCCTGATATCATCAAACTTAGTAAAATCCATAATATAAGTTAGGTGTAGTTTTACGCAAAGGTACTAAACTTTTTCCCAATTCAAGTGTTATATACTGTAACTTATCTAAAAAACCATGTTCAAGACAGATTCACCATACATAAAAGAGCTTCTCAAATGCAATATAGAGTGGAAACCATTTACAAGGGAGACATTTGAAAAAGCCATAAAAGAGGACAAGATGCTCTTCGTGCACATAGGCAACATCTCCAACACCGAAAACAGAAACCTCGCATACGAACTTTTCCATGACGAAAGGGTTGTACAAATGCTGCAAAAACACTTCATATGCATCCCTGTAGACACCGAGGATGTACCGGAGGCGTACCTTATAGGAATGGATCTTCTCCTTATAAACGAGCAGAAAATCTCTGAGCACATAAACATATTCTCCCTACCAGGCATAAAGCCTGTAACCTCATTTTCAAGCCTTTATCCCGACGATTTCCTACAAATTGCCACCAATGTGGCAACGGCCTTCACCCACAAGAGGCAGAAACTTGAAACTGCTGCGGAATACCTTACCAGAAGACTGCAGTTCTCAGGACTCGTAACCAGGAAGGAGGCGCCCGCCCCAATTGCCCCAAAGATTCTACATGCATACATAAGAAGCTGGTCTTCAAGATTTTTAGACAAGACCACCAAATACAACAGGCAACCGTATATCCTTACCGCCAGAAACCTGTCATTCATACTTGAATATGCCCACACATACCAGGTAAAGGAGTACCTCAACTACATAGACGAAACCCTCACACACGTCTATTACTCTCCAATGTTCGATCCAATAGAGGGGGGAATCTTCCGCCAGGCCACAGACTACACCCTCAAGGAGCCCACATATGAACTCAGCGTATATGAGAATGCCAACGCTATGATACTGTTCACAACCGCATACAGATGCTTCAAGAAAAGAATCTACAAAGAAGCGGCGCAAAGGATTGCAGAATTCCTTGAAAGCTCAATGCACATAAGCGGAAAAGGATTTTTCACATACACAACCCTTAACGTAAACCACTCAGAATCCACATATTACAAATACTCCCTAAAGGAACTGCAGGAGAACTTCAAACAAAGATGGGAGAGCATTGCACTTGCCCTTGGAATGGATCTGAAATCCCCATCCGGCACAATGCAGACAATCTCAAACACTCCACATTACTGGAATCTTACCTACCAGGAGACACAACTGCTGCTTAAAATCCGGAAAAAAAGGATTAAGGAACTTCTTCCCGACAAAAGGGTAAAAACCGGCTACAACTGCAAAGTGGCCACAGCATTCTGCATACTGTCACAGATATCCGGAAACTACAAATACAGATACCTTGCCACAGCAGCAAAAACAATAGACACTGTACTGAAAAACAAAGATATAGATAACCTTACATCAGATCTGTACGACTATGCGCACCTGCTGAACAGCATACTTAACATCTATCTTATAACAAAAGAAAGCAGGTATCTATCCCTGGCAAAGAAATATACCTCCTATATCTTCAGCAACCATTACCAGAGCTCAGTGGGAATGTTTACAAAATCACCCGTACACCAGGCAAAAACACCCCTTAAAAGAGCTCCGGTAATAGACTACAACACCCTTTCATCCAACTCCATAATGGCAGAAAACATGCTCCTAATGAACAAAGTGGCAGGGAATGATGAGATTTATATCAACACTTTCAAACAGCAGATATACAACATTGAACCACAGCTGGTTGGCAGTGGACCGTTTATGGCGGGATGGGGGACCCAGATCCTCCGTTACCTCACCGGATTCACACACTTACCCCCTGATGAGCAATGAACTGTCGCCGTAGCTGAGGAACCTGAAGCCGTTATCCAGGGCATACTTGTAAACCCTCTTCCAGTCATCCCCACCCATAAAGGCTGAAATGAGGAGCAGCAGAGTGCTCTGCGGCTGATGGAAATTGGTCACCAGTATATCCACAACCCTGAATCTGTATGAAGGGACAATGATAATTCCTGTTCTTGCAACCAGTTTATCCAATCCATTGTCATCAAGATACTTTACAAGGGCTCCAATAGACTCCTTCATAGTGTATCCATACTCTTTCCTGTAAGGTTCCCACTGCTCTACAGCACCTGGAGCACCATTCTCAATACACTGCACGCCCAAGAAATACAGCGATTCCAGCGTTCTGGTAGATGTTGTACCTACCGCTATCACCTTCTGTCCATCTTTAAGGGCACAAAGCTTCTCAAGGAATGCTTTTGTAACCTCAAACGGCTCTGTATGCATCTTATGGTCGGCAATATACTCACTCTTAACCGGCACAAATGTACCAGCACCTACATGAAGGCACACTGTTTCCCTTACAACCCCCTTGGCATCAAGCTCAGCAAACACCCTGTCTGTAAAGTGAAGCCCTGCGGTAGGGGCTGCAACAGAGCCTTTTATCTTGGCATAAAGAGTCTGATACCTCTCATAATCAAGCGCTTCCGTATCCCTGTTCAAATAGGGCGGAATAGGGATTCTGCCACAGATGTCAAGCACCTCCGAGAAACTGCATCCGGTTTCCCACCTGAATTTTACAACAGAACCGTTATTATCACCCTTAAGTATAAGTTCAGCTCTCAAATCCAGCGCTTTAGCCTCTTCAGATGCATTATCAAGCAACAGATGAACCTCTCCACCTTTCCATTTTTTTGCATTTCCAATCACCACATTCCATTCACAGCACTCTCGTTGGGCAAACGATAAAGCATAGTCGGTAGGGCTAACAGGCTCCAGACAGAAGATCTCAATTAAAGCACCTGTCTCTTTCCTGAAAAATAGTCTGGCCGGAACAACCTTGGTATTATTGAAAACCATCAACGAATTCTGCGGAATATGTGATGAGAGTGTAAAAAAGGAATTCTCCTCAATTACACCTTTATTATATATAAGAAGCTTTGAAGCGTCCCTGCACTCCAAAGGGTACTTTGCTATCCTCTCCTGAGGCAAATCATAGGAAAAATCCTGTATCTTAATTTTAGGCTCCACAATCAATTATTTTGTGCAAAGGTATATAAATGTACCTTAAAGTAAAAATCGTTGAAATTTGAATTTTTGTTTACAAATTTGATTCACAATTCTAATCACCCGAAATCTATTTATGTAAACAATATTACAAATTTTACCCTTCTATAGAATTTTGTAAAATCAACCATATAACAAATAATTATATAAAGATTTTCTTATTTTTATTTATTTCTTTTTCAGCCACTTAGCAACTTTACCTAAAGTTATGGGAAAGCACCGGCCACCCATTTTCCACCTGTTTGACCCCAAAACTGGTAATTATGGGTATTCACCAACTCGTTATATAGCTATTTTCCAAGCATTTAACTCATATTATCTATTGTATTTGTATAGCTGAACCGCAAATTACCTGAATCTGCTCTGCAGGTGCCTCCATATTGATTTTGTAAACAATTGGCTACAAAAGTAACCACACCTCCTATTGTAGATTTGTAGAAATTTTTGCTTACATTTGTAGCGGATAAGATTTACATTTATGAATAGCCGTTTACAGCAATTTTTGGAGCTTGAGAACCTCACTCCTGCCCGACTCGCAGATATCATGGGAATCCAGAGATCCGGGCTGTCTCATATACTGTCGGGAAGAAACAAGCCGAGCTTTGATTTCCTGCATAAACTGCTCATAAAATTTCCCCATATAAATGGTGACTGGCTTATGACAGGACGCGGAAAAGCATACAATGATTTTGGCGAAAATTCCCAGGGGAGTGTAATTTCCTCCTCTCCTCTTTCAGGACAAAAAAATGAGAGATTTTCAGGCAACGGAGGAGCCACCGGATACGGCAACGGAGGATCGGTTTACAGTAACGGCGGATCAGTTTACGGTAACGGCGGACAAGTTAGTGGAACCGGTTTGGGAAATTCGGGGCAAGTTGGAGGAGTTCCTTACAATAATGGCAATTTTGGAGCACCAAATTATGATGATGCCCCTATTTTGGACGGTTTTGATGAGATTTTTCTGGAAGACCAGAATGACACAGCAGAGCCAAACACCACCTATCCTGCTGATAATGAGCAAACTACCCTACAAAGCGGCTCCTCTCAACTCTCTGAGAATGGCGTAAAAGCGCAATCAAAGGGGGCTGACTGCAAAAAAAAGAGGATAAAAAGGGTTATTGTGTTCTACAACGACGGAAGTTTTGACGAGTTGTTTCCCCATATTAGATAATTTGTGTTAATTTTGTGTTTTACCAAATTGACACCTTATTATATATAATATGTATAAATTTTTCAGACCTATTATTTTCTTCCTGCTTAATCCCGAGCAGGCACATCATCTTACACTAAAATTCTTCAAGGCCATCCACTATATCCCAGGTATGGGTTGGCTGCTCAGAAAAATGTTCTGCTACAACAGTCCAAAACTTGAAAGGGAGGTATTTGGAATCAAGTTCAAGAACCCTGTAGGTCTGGCTGCCGGCTTTGACAAAAACGGAAACTGCTACAACGAACTTTCAAACCTTGGATTCAGTTTTATTGAGATTGGCTCAATAACTCCTACTCCACAACCGGGCAATCCCAAGCCAAGATGTTTCAGGCTTACAAAAGACAAAGCCATCATCAACCGCTTTGGCATAAACAACAACGGCGTAAAATTTACAGTTGAGTACCTTAAGAAACACCATCCAAAATGTGTTATTGGTGCCAGCTTGAGCAAATGTACAGCCTCTTCCAACGAGGATGCACCAAAGGATCTGGAGAAATCATTCGCTATCCTGTACGATTTTGTAGACTACTTTGCACTTAACGTCTCTTGCCCTAACGTAAAGAATCTGTGCCAGTTACAGGATATAGGATTCCTTTCTGAGATAATTGACCGCCTTCTTACACTAAGAAGATACTATGACGATTACCGCCCTATCCTCCTCAAAGTCTCTCCAGACATTCCTCAGGAGCAGCTTGATGAAATCATTGACCTTGTTCTTGTATCAGGCTTGGACGGCGTAATTGCAACCAACACTACCCAGAGCCGTGAGGGATTGAAAACCAGCAAGGAAGAGGTTGATGCCATTGGAAACGGCGGTTTGAGCGGCGCTCCTTTGTTTGAAAGAAGCCTTGAAAGGGTAAAATATATCCACAAGAAGACCGACGGCCAGCTTCCTATCATTGCTGTAGGAGGTATCATGACACCTGAACAGGCACATCAGATGCTTCAGGCAGGTGCATCATTGGTAGAGATCTACTCAGGCTTTATCTACAACGGCCCGGGCTTTGTAAAAGACATAAACAAATATCTGGCTAAAAATCTGTAAATCATGATAACAGCAACTATCTGCACCATTGGCGACGAGATTCTCATTGGTCAGATTGTAGACACAAACTCTGCAAAGATATCTACATGCCTTAACTCCATTGGGGTTAAGGTCGTTTCTATGGTATCTACCTCAGACACCGAGTCAGACATCATCAATACTATTGAAGGGGCACTGAAAACCAGCAATATAGTGGTGATTACCGGAGGCTTGGGCCCTACAAAAGACGACATTACAAAGAAAACTCTTGGCAAGCTTACCGGCGCCACAGCAGATGTTGAGAACCAGGAGCAGCTTGAGATCATTACCAGAATCCTCAGCGCAAGGGGAATGGTTCCGCTAAGCGCCTTGAACAGGGCTCAGGCAAGCGTTCCAAACAGCTGCAAGGTAATCCCTAACGAGGTAGGCACAGCACCTTGCATGGAGTTTGAAATATCACCCGAAAAATATGGCCACAAGGCTGTTATATACTCACTTCCAGGAGTTCCATTTGAGACAGAAATAGCCCTTCCAAAGGTTATGGAATCAATTAAAGGGCATTTCCAGCTGCAGAAGATCTTCCACAAGACCATCTGCACATTTGGAATCCCTGAGTCTACCCTGGCCCAGCAGATAGAGCAGTGGGAGGATAATCTTCCCAGCAATCTCCATCTGGCATACCTGCCAAACCCGCTCCTTGGAGTGCGCCTGAGACTCTCCATCTACGGCACCAGCGAAGAAGAGGGACTTGCAGAATTGGCTGAAAATGAGGCAGCTCTTAAGCAGATGCTTGGAGATGCAATCTACGGTGAGGGGGAGACATCGCTGCAGGAAACTATCGGGAAGACACTGAAAGAAAGAGGTATGACCATAGGTGTTGCAGAATCTTGCACAGGCGGTTTCCTTGCCTCTCTTTTCACCTCCCTTGCAGGGGCATCGGAGTATTTCTATGGAGGCATTGTTTCATACGACAACTCAGTTAAAATGAACATTTTGGGAGTCTCAAAAGAGGTTCTCAGCACTTATGGTGCAGTGAGCGCAGAGTGTGCGGAACAGATGGCCACAGGTGCCAGAAAGGCCCTTGGAACGGACTATGCCATAGCCACTACAGGCATTGCCGGCCCTGGCGGCGGAACCCCTGAAAAACCTGTTGGAACTGTATGGATAGCAGTTGCAACCCCGGATGGAGTTACCAGCAAAAGGTTTGCCTTCAACTCTACCCGACGCAACATAAACATTGAGCGATTTACAGCCAATGCCCTAAATATGATGAGATTACAATTAATTAAATAACACACTATGAACTTAAAAACTATGGCCTGCACACTTGCAGCCGCAACAACAATGGGAACTATGATTTCTTGTTCAAGCCCCGCTCCTACCAAGGATGAGATTGCAGTACAGAAACTGGACTCTCTATTTACAGAAAGATACTCGCCACAACCTAATCCAGGCGGTACAGTACTTATTATGAAAGGTGATTCTGTCCTATACCAGAACAGCTGGGGTATTGCAGACACCGAGCTCAACACCACAATTGACGCCAACACCTTCTTCAACATTGCATCAGTGTCAAAACAGTTCACTGCAGTTGCAATCATGAAACTTCACCAGGAGGGGAAACTTGACATCTACAAGAGCATCTACGATGTTGCTCCAAGCGTGAACAAATTCCTTCCAAAGAAGAAAAAACCTTTCTCAGACATCAGAATTGTAGACCTTATGGCCCACTCTTCAGGTATTCCCGACAGCCGTCCGCGTGAAGACCGCAACTTTACACTTACCGCAACCGACATGGAGTCATTGCAGTATATGAAAGACCTTAAAGAGTTGAACTTCACCCCTGGTACCGAGTACGAGTACATGAACCCTACCTTCCAGTTGCTTTATGTAATGATTGAGGCAGCAAGCGGAATGCCATTTGAGCAGTACATGAGAGAGATGATCTTCACCCCTGCAGGTATGGAGGAGACCCTATACTTCCAGGCAGACAGGGAAATCCCAAGAATGGCCCACGGCTATGTAACCGAGGATGACAACGCTCCAGCAGAGACAAAACAGTTCCGCCAATACGATTACGGCGAGGAGACCTTCTTTGCAACCAAGGCAGACGGCGGTATCTACACTTCAATCAACGAGTTTGTACAGTGGGAGAAAGCCCTAAGAAACAACTTGTTCATGACTCCTGAGATGACAGCCGAGGCTCACGGTCCTGTAACCAAGATCACCGGCAGCACATTCAGCGATTACCAGAACAGGCCTAACACCTCTTACGGTTACGGCTGGTTCATTGAGGATAATCCTGGCATGCCAAGAAAAGTATACCACACCGGCGACAACGGCGGATTCCAGATCTACGCAGGCCGCTTCCCTGAGAAAGAGGTACTTATGCTTGTATTTGAGAACCGCAACGACCACAGCCGCTGGAAAATGGTTGAGAAACTCGATGCCATTGCAAAAGAGGCAGGCTGGTTGGAGTAATATTCCACTCACACTATAATTAGCAGAACCCCGTCAGAGCAATCCTGACGGGGTTTTGTCATTTTAAAGCAATTAGCTGCAAGATATATGGAGCAATGACATCTATATATATGTACAAACATATAAAACACAGTTATGATGACATTGCCAATATCCACATTAATTATTGCGGCACTTGCCACAGTTGCAGCATCAGTTGCATGGGCAAGGTGCAGGAAACTCACAGCAGACCTTAAGAATGCAACGCACCAACTTGATGCTGCACTAAGGGAAAAAGAGGACCTTATAGGAAAGAATAATGATACAAATGTTCACAGGGGGGCTGGTGAAAGCACAATACTGGCTCTTGCCGGTGAGATATCCCGCATAGAAAGCAATCTGGCACACATGGATGATGTACCAGGACGAAAACAGCTGCTCAAATGTATTGAGAGGATGAAAATTTATCTGCAGGCCGAGAACTACAACATAGTTCCATTGCTTGGGGCCAGATACACTGATGGCATGATGGTCTCTGCTGCATTTGTCCACGACGGACAGATACCACGCGGGGAAGCAAAAATCATCTCAGTACAGTTGCCTCAGGTAAACTACTGCGGCAAAATGATCCAGTGCGCAAAAGTTACTGTAGGGGAAAACATAGAATAACATATAATCTTTGCAATATGCATAATAATGGTAAAATCAACAGAGGAATGGACCTTGGCACAACCAACTCGGCTATGGCCATAATGGAAAATGGTGCACCGGTCATAAAGAAGACAAGCACGCAAAAGGATACCATGCCTTCAATAGTTTCAGTCAACCGCCGCCGTGCTGTACACGTAGGTGATATGGCTGCAAACGAAGCTGCAAACCAGGCTCTCCGTGCAACAAAGACATGGGACAAGAGACATGCAGGCACAGATGTATTCAAAGAGTTCAAACGCACTATGGGTACTATTGAAACCTATTACAGCAAGAATTTGAAAGAAAATTTCACATCTGAACAGCTCTCTGCTGAGATCATCAAGGCTCTTTCTGCCTGCGCAGGAGCAAATGATGGCGGGTGTATTGTAATCTCCGTTCCCGCCAAGTTTGATGCCACCCAGAAAACAGCAACGGTAAATGCGGCCCATTTGGCAGGTTTCCAATATGTTGAACTTATTCAGGAACCAATAGCTGCAGCAATAACATACGGTGTAACAACCGGTCAGTCAGATGGATTCTGGCTTGTGTTTGACCTTGGAGGCGGCACATTTGACGGTGCTCTGCTTCGTGTGGAAGGTGGTGCCCAGCAGGTAGTGGATACAGAAGGTGACAGTTTTCTTGGAGGAAAGGATATTGACTACGCCCTGGTAGACAAAATATTCATCCCTTACCTGGAAAAGAACTTCAGCATTGGCAAAATCCTGGCATCCGAGTCTAAAAGATCTATGCTGCGTCAGGCCATGAAACATTATGCAGAACAGGCCAAGGTCCAGCTTTCAACAGCTCCAGCTGCTGAAGTGCTGTCTGATCTTGGCGAGCTTGGGTGCGACGACAACGGTTCAGAACTTGAACTGGACCTTACCATTACCCGGGAAATGGCCAACCCCATCATGCACCCTTTCTTTGAGAAGGCGATTGCCATCTGCAAAAAGATACTGGAGCGCAACCATCTGGATGGCAGCCAACTGTCAAAGCTCATCCTTGTTGGTGGCCCAACCCTATCACCATATCTGAGGCAGATGCTCATGGAACAGATTACCCCTGCCGTTGATACCTCAATCGACCCCATGACAGCTGTAGCAAAAGGTGCAGCACTGTATGCAGCAACACGTGATGTTCCCCGGGAGTTTACCGCACAGGCAGACCCCGGCACTATGGAAGTGGAACTGCATTACGACACCATGACTGTTGACACCACATCATACCTTGCCATAAAGGTCAAAGACCCCAATATGGCAACAGAACACTTGAGTGTTGAAGTTGTCAGGGCCGATGGCGCATGGCGCAGCGGAAATGTACTTTATGAAGATGGCGGCATAGTTGTTGAACTGGCATTGGCTGAACATACATCCAACCATTTCACTATCCATTTCCACAACAGCATTGGGCAAAACATAAAGGTTTGTCCCAACAGCCTTACAGTTTTGCAGGGAATACAGGTTTCATCTGTTCCGCTTCCGTACAACATAGGCTTTGGCATATGGGACCCCGATATGGAGAGACAGGTATACACTCCTTTCCTGGGACTTGAGAAAGGCAAACCGCTACCGGCAACAGGTGTGGCTTTTGGGCGTAAAACCACTATGAAGCTCATCCCCGGAGACGAATCTTCCGTTTTGAGAATACCTGTATATCAGGCATCAGACGCAGATGCAGACTCTCCTGCCGCATTGCATGAGCATGTGGCCGATGTAGTGATTACAGGCAAGGATATCTGTAACGGAGTACCTGCAGGATCCGAGGTTTCAATTCAGGTTGCTGCCAACAGCAGTGAGATGATGACCTTTACTGTCAGCATCCTGCATACAGACGAAGAAGTGGTGAAGGAACTGGACACTTCTCCCCGCTTCAATGGGGAAGAATCTGCCGGCCTCATAGAGGAATATGCAAAGGATGCACACCGTGCCCTTGAGACTTTGGAGAGGGAGAACATTGCTGTCGGGACACTAAAAAGACGTCTGCACATGCTTAAAATAAACCGCCAATATACTGAGAAAAAAGCTATAGTGGAGCAATATAAGGAGTTGCTGCGGGATATCTACAATTTGGAATGTTCAACAGCCTGGGAACGCATCATCCATAAAGTTGAGAGGGAAATGGCTTTATTGAAACTTGCCCTTAAGAATAATGGCGAGGCCAATGATATAACTGCAGCCATGTACATTGAAAAACTTGTAAACAGTGCCAGAGAGAACAAAGATGTCTCCGCTGCCAAGAAAATTCTTGAAGAGATTGAACTCCTGAGCAGTGAATTGATGTGGAAAACAAGAATGCCGGCAACCATCAGATGGTACAACCGCAATTTTGAGACAATAGAATGGGAAGATAAGGAGCATGCACGTTCAATTGTGAATAAGGCCCTCAAACTGCTCGGGACCCCATATACCAAAATTGACTTGGAGAAAGCTCTCAATAAAATTTATGACGCACGCAAATACACAGACGAAATCACAGAAGCAGAAGGACTTTTAGGATAATAAACAGTTATGGGAATCAAAGATTACATTCAGAACAACCCTTACAGGGTAATGGGAGTTACAACAAATGACTCATTGGCAGTGGTATCATCACACCACAGCCGCATGAAGGCATATTCAGCCATTGGCAAGACTGTAAGCTACCCAATGGATATGGACAAGGTCTTTGGCATTGGGCCAAAGCGCAACATGGAGAACATCTCGTCCTGCATGGCCTCACTCAGTACCCCCAAGGGGCGTTTGCTGAATGGAATGTTCTGGTTCATGAACATCACCGGAGCTGATGCCGGGGCCCTTGCCGCCCTGGCTCAGGAGGGTGATCCACTTTCTACAAGAAAAATATGGGAAGAAAGCCCTCAGAACATGTCCGCCATCCAGAACCAGCTGATGTGCTGTCTGCTCAAAGATCCCCGTTCATACTCAAGAGCTCTCCAGACAGCCTCCCTCCTATACAGCCGGTATGGAGAGGAGTTCATTTCAACTGTAAGCAATGGGCTGGATGTCATTACTCCCGACAAATTGATGCCAACCTTCCTTATGGAGATCATCAACTCCACAAACGGGGATTGCTTCTGGTGGGACAAGGCTGTGAACCGGTTGGGCAACGGGCACATTTCATGCCTGTGGGCCAATGCAAAAACCAATTGGCACACCCAAAAGATACAGCAGGCCCTCAACGTGGCCAAAACCACGCAATACACAATCCCTAAAGACAACTACAACATTGCCAAACAACTTATGGAAAGTATCAGGCCGCATCTTAAAGCGCTAAAAGCCATTGTTGACAGGTTTCCTTTCCTGCTCTCGCGCTATGCCGCCATTGCCGACTCGGCATGTGAAGAAATTCTCCACAATGTAATCCTTTACTGGAACAGATGTTTCCGGACAAGGAAACTTAAAGAAAATATCCTTGAACTTGAGCGCTTCTGCTATCGCTACGCAGCAACTGTACGGTTTAAGGAGCGTTGCAAAATCAATATCAACTTAACTATGGGACGTAACAAAAATGCCCCACTGTTCGCCAATGGGACTCCCGACAGACTTCTGCTTGAATCGGAGCGCAACAAACGCAATGCAGCCATCTGTGGAATACTCTCTGCTCTCGGGAACTACAAATAATAAAAGTTCCCGTAATTGAAGCATGTCAACCATGAAGGCTTGTCATTCAAAGCCTTCATCCGCTCCGGAATTTCATGAAGCGGCACCTGGTTGTCCAATAATTGCCTCAGTTTGGCAAACATAACCTCATTTGCTTCATCTATAAGATGTTGGAGGGTTATGATACCATATTCTTCAGCCTCCCGCTTGTCTGATATGATCATTCCGGAGAACAGGCCATGCAACCCTTCCTTACGTGCAAACTTATCCGCATGGCACCATATACCAATAATATTGCCACCCGCATGTTTGCGCAGATAGTAGGCATGCGGGTGGCCTACTATAATACGGTCAAACTCCGGCACCATATCATCCGTTCGGGAGAAAAGCCCATTATCTGAACCGTGTCCAAGCAACATGATCCGTTCATATGGCGGACAATGGTGCAGCAAATGACCAATCTCCCGCTTACTTGCAGTCTGATCAATTACTTTTGAGTCTGTTCCTTCATACAAGCTGAGCAAAACGCTTGTTGTAACATCTTTAGGGTGTATAACCAACATAATCAATCTTTTTTTCGCACCATTTAAGGAATACCTGCAGGTTTCATTTCGCAGTAGCGTTCGTACCATTGTCGCTTCTCGGGAGTATCGATAGGGCCATACTTACTGATGATACAGCCCGTTGAGAGGTCGTCGGCAAGAGCAAGGATAATCTCCGAGAGTTCGAGCGTATTTTCTAACTGCTTACCCTCGGGACAGAATATATTGCGCTCCTTAATATGCTCATATCCATAAATAGCACCCATAATATTACCGCAAACCGAGCCTGTGGAGTCGCTATCGCCGTCGTGGTTAACGGAGGCAATAATCGCATCTTCAACGCTGTCGATATGGCGAATAGCACAATAGAGTGCAATAGCCCAAGTTTCCTCTGCAACCCAGCCTTCTCCAAGTTGTCGGATAGCATCGGCATCTGAGATATCAGAGTGTGCCAACTGTACAGCCTTGTTCGTCAGTCCCTTTAAGTATCGCTTGTAGGATTCGTACTCGCCTTTATAGATTCGGTCGAGTATATTCACAGTATCGGCAACAATTCCATCAATCTCCTCACAAACCTGCTTGGGTGACATAGGGACAATTTTATACAGCAACACTGTAAGCAGTGATGCAGGCAAGAAACCAAGAGGATGCTTGTGAGTACACTCAGCTATCTCACCACCGGCCTCTGCAAGTTCCTCAAGGGAGTATGGATTCCCGTTTCTTGAAGCATAACCTGCCTCAAGCAGCGCCATAGGAGCCACACGCATAATACCTCCGCAACCTTTGCTGTTATTGACAACATCTTCACCTTTCAGCATGCTTTCACAAGCACTTAGGCAGGTGTTCCCAGGAGCACGAAGTTGAGCCATTTCCGGCAGGGAGCGCAACCAGGTGCAATGCCAATCATTTATCCGTCTTTCTATCTTCTTGCCGGTTTGTGTGTAATACCAATCAAGATATGCACCACCTACATACTTTTCAGGACGCCCACCAATACCACGCATATATCCGCGAGTAAGCCCCATCAGCATACCATTGGCGGTAAAGAGCGTCATCTGCGTATCATCGCTGATGATAGCCTTGCCATTGCTGTCAAGGGCAAACTTGGTGATACCTTGCTCGCCAAAGCGGGAGAGAATCGCATGACGGCTCATAAACTCAACCTCATAGCCGAGCGCATCACCTGCGGCACCTGCCATCAACGAACCACGAATACAGTCAGGAACTCGCTTGTCTCTCTCTTCATTGTACAATCTATTGGTATTTAAGAATTGCCCAAGAAAGTTAATCTGCTCCTTTGTTTCGGGAGTCTCCTTATAGGCCGATTTTGGCATCTCTGAGAATCTGCTGCGCAGCACCTCCAATGTTTTGTCCAAATCGGGTTCTTCCACATCTTGAGACAGATAACACGCCACAATTGTTCCTGTGCGACCTACGCCACCCCAACAATGTAAATACACATAACCCTCAATCTTCTTAAGTTCTTCGATGCGCAACAATAAATGTCGGACGCTTTCTATACTCTTAGGTACGCCACAATCTTCTATCGGGAAACGGATATATGTTGTATCACTTGGCAACAAATGGCTGTAGGGAGAAAGTTCGCCCTCTTCTGTGAGGTCAATGAAGTGTCGGATACCAAAATGATACATCTGCCCAATCTTTTGCTTGGCAATTTCTTCATTCTTATCACCCGGATATTCACCAGCATACACAGCACCACCTGCAACTGAAACCTCGTATGACTGATGAAGCGGACGGTTGATAAAAGCCAGGAAGCGATCATTGATATCCAACAAGTCTGGAGGCAAAAGTTCTCTGCATTTATCTTCAATCTCACAAGATAACCTGCTAGTGCTCAGCAATGTAAATGGACGTTCTACAGTTGCAATTGAGGCTGTCATACAGCCAATAGTATCGGAATCTCCACCCATAGATACTGCTAAACGGATGGCTTTCTCTGCTCTATAAGGCTCCTGTAAATAAGCCATAATAGCAATAGGAACGCTACCTTGACAAGTTACATCAAAAGCGTAATCCTTACGGATTTTTCTTAAATCCATATTGAGATTATAACCAAATTCACGTTCAATAAAGCGTTTTATCTCACCTGTATCATCAAATATTTTTGTCCGTTTCAGATAAATTGCGGCTGCAATAGCTTGTGCTCCTTTGATACCCTCGGGATGGTTGTGGCTTACAGATGCAGTAATGCGGGCAAGTTCCAGCGCCTCCTCCATTGAATTTGCATATAGACCAACAGGGCTGACACGCATAGCAGACCCATTGCCAAAACTATTATATGGCTCCGGATTTTCTGCATTAAGCCAACGACGGAACATTCCGCCATAGCCTGCATATGGGTACTTGCGCCCCAAGCGCTGCATACACTCAACAAGACCTCGCTCACTATGTGCAGGATCGGTCATCAACCACTCGGCAACGGCCAATGTCATCACTGTGTCATCTGTAAAACTACTACCTGCCGGCAACAACTCAAAATCCTCGGTCTTGATATTGTTCCACTCTCTTGTTGAACCAACGATGTCGCCTACTATTGCGCCTAAAATTTTATTGTTGTACATACTTTTTCCTTTTAAAATTCCTATCCAAATCCTTTTTGCTTCCCCGGTTAATCATACCAAATTTTCTTATATCTTGGCATGTAATTAAAGGTATGGCCAAGAATGGTTATGTCCCCTTCTCTATAGCTTGTTTGAATATACCATCTTCAGACGGGTAATAGTCCCAAGGGGCACATCTCTCCTTATCTTTGCTGACATATGCATCCCAATAATAATACATCTCATATGTGGATTTCCATCCAAGGCGCTTGAAATCACTGAAGACATCAGAAAATTTCCTGCCTACCTGCTTTTGCATATATCGTTTCAGATATCTCCAAAGATTTACATTGGGATTTTCATAAGGGAAGATAAAACTTCCCGCCCTCCTTGACCCACGTGACATGGGAAGTACAGAAACATCTGACATATGGCCACGCACAAAATTACGGTCATATTTCATACACGAGTATGCATTTGCCGCATTGGGAGCATGGTTGTGAATCTTCTTTGCTTTAAGTGTCGACTGTTTTTTCATATTATCACAGGATTATAAGAACGCTACATATTGCCAATACACTCTTCAAGAGCTAAACAAGCCAACAGGGACGAGGTTTTAAGAGATGGATTCTGCTCTTTGATGGCATTAGCGCGGTCATTCAACTTCTTTGCGGCGTAACGCACTGTTTCCTCATCCTTATCCGATATCTTCAACGATACAACTTCATCACAAATCTGCAAATTGACAATCTTCTTCTCCTCCATATATTACTTTTCATTATTCCTTTAATTCATTATTTCAAGTTTAAATTCCACCTGTTGTGGGCAATTGGGGCAAATGGTCATATGACCACCTCGTCCACACAATTCTCTCCAAGTCCATGCTGGTGAAGAAAAATAAAGTTCCACTAGCTTCTCTCCGCAATTAGGACATACAATCTCCGTTATTTTTACTTTCTCTGGCATAGTATGCATACTTGCCAACACATCATTCCAAGGGAAATATCCCCTTTTAGCACATGCGGGGTTATTTGCTTCTATTTTATTACCATGTTTTACAGATGCATTAAATATATCCTCAGTTATTGGTGATATAAATGGTGCTGGAACTTTATCTGCGTGATTATACCACTCTAGTAAATAGTCTATCGAATATGCAATACCAAGTTTCTTCATTAAAGAATCTACGAGAGCATACACTTCCTTTTCACATTGTTTACTATCCATAATTAATCCTTAAATAAACCTTTCTACATTCTTACTATTTCATACTCGACACCGAACCACTCGTTGAGCGTATCCTCAACCTTAGCGTTGATTTCAGGAGTAATCTTATTTTTAATCTTCTTGTAGACATAGAGCATTGCCACGCCATCATCCAGGATGCCCAAGAACTTATAGATAACACTTGGAATGAAGTCCATAGGCATAATGGTGTAGATGATGGCTGCGTAGATAAGTACGCGGTCTAGGGTTGATGTATTCTCATCATCCATCACATAGTAGAACTGCAACAGCGGACGAGTAGCCGCACGACCAGCCTTCAATGCCCACGGACGCAGTTTATCCATCAATGCGTTAATCTTACCACGCCAATCAATGTTCTTTACACGCTGCAAAAGCGGCTTAATATCCTTACCCATAATCAGGTAAGCAAGAATCAGAAGTGAAATTGTAATCAACATATTTGTTTCTTTTTTATTGTTTGTTTACTGTATAGAGTATGTAACTCTTTAAATCTATCTTATCGCAATCAAATTTCTTTAGGGATAAGATAGGCTAATACCGTATCTGACTCTCTACTATTGTTATAGCGCAAATGATAAGCACTGCAGCTTCATTCTTTTCATAAATCTTCAATGATATAACTGTGTCAAGAATCTGCAAATTGACAATACTCTTTCTTTTCGTGTAGATACCATAGTTATACCATTGAAAGCCCAACATTTACCGAATTCTCCTCAAATACGATATTGGACAATGCAACATACTCCAACACCTTCTCCACCTGCTTGAAACGCTGAGGGTAGATGTTTATGCGCTTATCTGTTGTGTTCACTTCTATACCAGTAGGAATCTTCTCTTCCAGATAAGCAACTACACCTGCTATCATAAGAGATGCGGCTGTACCACAATCGTATGACATACATACAATATCCTTACGCATCGCCTTAATTTGGAACTTTACGGTAATGGATGGTATAAACCCAGCAGGCTTATAACTCACCTCCAATGTCTTTTCATCAATAAAGATAAACGTTGGACGTATCCTGCACTCCTTCTCTATGAAGTCTGAAATCTCTTTGTAAGTAATTACTGCATTCATATTATTTAAATTATAATGTTGCTTTCAACAGCCTGCTTGAATATACCATGTTCTAACAGATAATAGTCCCATGGAGCACATCTCCATAAGCCGTTTTTGCCGCGAAAGGTGGGCAATCCACTTTCGCGGCTCATTCCGGCTCCAGTGTAGAAGACAAGTTTTTCACATGCTACTTCTTACTCTTCACTTCATTGTACTTTTTCTTAGCTTCCTGGCACAAGCGAATAAGCAAGTAACCAGCCAATGGTGTTGAAATGATCATAGTGATAAAGGTTTTATATGGTTATTACTTCTGTGGTTTATGCAATGACATTGTATATCCACATTTAATACATCTTGTACTTGGCAACGGTCTTGCGCCCAAATATGCCTCTTCATACAAGAAATGGTAGTTGTCTCTCACATAATCGTGGTTGGGACATTTAAGCCCACGGATCTCTTTTACCTTTTTCATACAAACTATATAATAAATTGTTAATCAATTACTACATCCTCATCATCATTGA
>JAZRCK010000029.1:0-47926 GCA_045659725.1 Candidatus Egerieisoma sp. | reverse complement strand
GCAATATATTACGGCAAGGATATTTCAGCCATAAACAAGAAAATTCTTAGTAATATAGCCAAAGAAAAAGGATTAAAAGAGTATCAAATGTATATAGATGTTCAATCTGAAAAGTACACAATGAAGTATAAAAAACATAAGAATTCTTGATTTTATATTTGGTGAATTAGGGATTCCGAACTGAGGTGGAGCAAAATTTTAGTGTAGCCATTTAGAAATGAAACTCACTTTCTGGTGGCACCACACAAAAAAGGAGCAGCCAAAGCCACTCCTTCCATATCCCAAAACCGCACAAGCGGCTAAATTGTCAATTTCTCCCCCTCAGATTTTGCAATCACCACTGCACCGCACATGTCGCCGTATGAGTTGGTAGCTGTACGAGGCATGTCGCAAAGCTGCTCCACTGCAAGCACAAGGCCCACACCTTCCATTGGGAGGCCGGCAACTGAAATTGCCACTGAAAGCATTACAAGGCCTGCCATAGGGATACTTGCCGCACCAATTGCAGAGAACAGTACGGTAACAAGAATGATTATCTGCTCTATGATTGAAAGGTCAACACCATACACCTGTGCAATGAAAATTACAGCAACACCTTCATACAAGGCAGTACCGTTCATATTTATGGTTGCACCAAGAGGCAATGTAAAGCCGGCAATTCTGCTTGATATGCCGCATTTCTCCTGAGAATCCTTCATTGAAATTGGAAGTGCTGCTCCCGACGAACATGTAGAAAATGCTGTAAGGATTGCAGTGGACATCTTTTTCATATGTCTCCAAGGGTTTTCCTTACCCAAGAAATACACACACGACGGAAGTATTATGAAGAAATGTATCATACAGCCAACCCAAACTATGAGAAGGAACATGCCCAGGCTTTGGGCCACACTCATAAGCTTGTCCATATCTCCCGCCTGCTGCGATATCATCTTGGCCACAATTGAGAATACTCCGTAAGGGGCAAGCTTGATTACTGCAAGGACAATTTTCATAATGACATCATTTCCTGCCTGGAAGAAATCAACTATTGTTGTTCTTGCCTTATCGCTGACTTTTGTTACAAAGAATCCAAAAAGAATTGCAAAGAAGATTACCTGCAACAAGTCTGCCCTTACAAATGCATCAAAAACATTGTTGGGGATTATATTTATTATCTGTTGTCCCAACGACACTTTCTGGGCACCTGCAATCTGCGATGCGGCAGCAGCGTCCGATACCAATGATGAACCGGCACCAGGCTGCAATACATTAACAAGCACAAGACCTATGACTGTTGCTATAACTGTTGTGCTCACATAAAACCCGAATGTCTTTCCGGCAATCCTGCCCAGACCTCCCTGGTTACCAAGGCTGGCAACTCCTGTAACCATAGAACAGAATACAATGGGAACCACAATCATTTTAAGGAAACGAAGAAACATCTCTCCGGCCCAACTTACATATTTTACGTATTCGTGTGCAAAGACGCCAAACAATACTCCCACTACAAGAGCTATAAGTATCTGCACCGGCAATGATATCTTAAGTTTCATATCTATTATTTTTTATACAACTCTCTTATACAACCGTCGGCCAAAGCCTCCAGTGATGATATTCCCATCTGCGGATCAAGCCCTGTATTTGCATAACAGATTGGAATCTCGGTACATGCACCCACTATAGGAAGTTTCTCAATCTCCCAAAGCTTTTCAATTATGCCTCTGAACTTGGCACCGGCCTCCTTGTGCAGACCTGCCTTTACCATATCGGTTGCATCGTGGATCTCCACCTGAAGCTCCTCTGAAGGGATACGGAAATTGTAGCCGCTGTCGGCAGCATGCTTCTGGTACAGGCCTGTTCTCATGGTTCCAAGTGTTGCTGTAAGCCATGCCCCTTTTGGCGACACCTCTGCACATTTGCGGATTGTCTCGTCTACAATATGGATAATAGGCTTCTCAATCTCGCTCCTGAACCCGTCAACAAAATAGTGCGCGGTATTGCAGGTAACACAGAGGTAATCGGCACCCCAACCAATAAGGGTCTTAAGGCCATCCTTGATGTACTCCGTAGGATCCGGACCTTTTCCCAAAAGGAAAGTGGTCCTGTCGGGAGTGGCAGTATGTGAATATACAATCATTCTAGGGTGCTCCTGGTCTGTGCCAGCAGGGGTCCTCTCAGCCAAAACTCTCAAAAAGTCTGCTGTTGCTGCAGGTCCCATTCCACCCAAAACTCCAAGTGTTTTTTCTGGTCTCATAGTGTTTTTTCAATTTTGTGAACAAATGTACTAAAAAAACCTCATCCTTAAACCCAATTTCATCTTCCCGGAGCTGTCTCCTTTAATATATAATGCACCTTTGCGCCCAATTTTATACAAAACCAGCGCATACGCAGCCATCCCCTCACCATACTGCAGCCTTGAGGAATAGGAAAGGGGCAGGTCATACTCATACATATATAACCTGCATTCCCACTCCCGACAATTATAGTATGCCCCATGAAGGATACCCCGCAGACGCCCTCCCCTGGAGGTTGCCACCAGTTCCGCCCCGGCCGCAGCGCCCCAATCTGCACCATCAACCGTAACGGCCTCACTGCGCACCTTTACCTGCAGCCAGCCGGCAGCATCATAACACAGATACCCCTTTACCCCACACTTGAAATCCGTTTCATAGGTATCTGCGGTGCCATAAAACTTCACATTCCATCCAAGCGGCTCCCCTTCACGCTCCAATCTGCACCACAGTTTCACCGCACCCGATTCATCAGGCACGCCATACCTTTTCCATGGGTAATTGGCCACATCAAAACCGCACGAAAGCTTCTTGCCCCAGCCAATATTCTTCTGGGCAACCATCTGTACTCCATTCTGGTTTGAACACGAAGAAACTGTACTGTAAGCCCCGGCATAAGGGGCAATATAGCTCTTTGAATATCTCCTCAAAGTGGCAGCACAATCCCATCCCCGCCATCTGAATGTCATTCCACCCAACACCGCAAAGCTTCCTCCCCAATCACATGCCGCCTCCAAAAATACTCTTCTTCCGCCCCAAACAGCATTCACATCCACAGAGAAGTTCCCCCACCTGCCGTCATACATCTGATACTTGTTGTACTCCTGCACAGTTCTGCCATTATGGGCATCATAGCCATATCCTATACAGTTGAAACCCATCTTCACCTTGTGGTTCCAATACTGCACTGAGCCCCCATAAACCATCTCGCCAAGCGTCTTCCTCGTCTGCAAGGTGCTTTCAGTATTATGCAGTCCGTCTGTCTTGAGCGACGTATACTTCCCGTCCTTTATCCTGGCATCCACATCCTTAAGGGAAAAGAATGCCGTTGCTCCAAAGCCCTTTCCTACTGCAATGCTTCTTTTTAGAGTTACCCCAGCCCCCCGCATGAACCCATTCTCATCTGAAGAGGTATACGGATTAAGCTGCGCACCCCTTTTATACATCCACTGCACCGTGGTTCCCGCACCAAAACTGGTCCCGTTCCACACCACCAGCCCCTGACCAATCCTCACCGCATAATCACCCACCACAAGTTCAGAGACTTTCAATTTTCCGCCAAGACGCACATCATCTGCCATCAAGTATCCCGACAAGAAATCTGCAGTCCCTCCAGACCACACCACCTCCCCGGCATCCTTTTCTGCCGTAAATCCGAACTTGAATTTATTGTTGTAATCTCCCTTGAACTTTATCTGGGAATAGAATTCCGGCCCGAGCCACTCCTCACTGCTCTCCTTCCGCCACCACTTTGCATACAGTTCCGTCGTTGTCTTTCTGTACCAGGCGAGGGTATCCCTGCCTCTCCTGCCGGCAGAATATGTGTCATCATCTGTTGCACTCCCCTCTCCGAATCTTATCAGGGGAGCAATTAAAGAAACCGAAGCCGCATCAAAGCCGTTCACAAGCTGCAGCTCTGCCCGCGAAAGGATATATCCGCTCCTGTTGCGGTACTCCAGCAAACTTGCAATCTGAAAATCGGTAAGCAGATGAAGCCCCTCCAGCTCCTCCCTCCCCACACTGTTGATATTGAGAGGATGCCGTATCCTGTACATGAAGTACCCTTCCAGTTCCTCCCATCCGGCCTCACTCCCCTCTTCAACCATCTTCTCCATAAACTCCTGAATGCCCCGTAGTTCCCCGGCACCACTCCCGATGACCTCCTTGCTCCCTACCTGCGCAACAGCACTCAATCCGCACAGCACAAACCCAATCGAACACAATATGCCCTTCATATCCCATCCACTTATACCACAAAGCTACAAAAAATCCCCTTCCGTTGAAGCAAATTCTATCACAATTTATTGCTTCACTGCACTTTATCCCAAAAAACGCACTACTTTCAGGACAAACATCCCCTGCACCAGCAAAACATCCTCATTTCGACACCAAAATCGGGACAAACCATCACAGCAGAAGGAAATATCCTGGAAAACGCACTGCTTTCGGGACAAACATCCCCTGCACCAGCAAAACATCCTCATTTCGATACCAAAACCGGGACAAACCATCGCTGAAGAAGGGAAATATCCAGGAAAACGCCACAAAACCAGGACAAACCACCACCCCAGAAGGGAAATCTCCAGGAAAACGCCACAAATCCAGGAGGAAACAAAAAAATGGAGACCCGCAGGCCTCCATTATCCGAAAATGCAAGTCAACGGACTCACACCTTAAACTTATACTCCTTAATCTGTGCAAGTTCCTCGTTTGCCTTTGCAATCTTGCTTGCAAGGTCTGCCTTGAACTTCTCAAACTTGGCAAACAGGTCAGCATCTGCACATGCAAGGATCTGCACTGCAAGGATAGCAGCATTCTTTGCTCCGTCCAACGCCATTGTTGCTACAGGAATACCGGAAGGCATCTGAAGAATTGAAAGGATTGAATCCCAACCGTCTATAGAGTTTGAAGACTTGATTGGAACGCCAATCACAGGTAGCGGGGTTGATGCTGCAATCACACCTGGAAGATGGGCTGCTCCGCCTGCTCCGGCAATGATTACCTTCACACCTCTCTTATGTGCATTCATTGCAAACTCATGAACCATATCGGGAACACGGTGAGCTGACAATGCGTTGATCTCAAATGGGATTTCCATCTCCTCAAGGAATTTGGCAGCCTGATCCATAACCTTCATATCTGAAGTGCTGCCCATTATAATACTTACTTTTGGCTCCATATGCTTATTTTTTACCGAAAATCAAAAATAACAATTATTTTTGTAGTTTGAAGTAATTTTTGGAAAATATTGCATTATGAGCACAGTTGTTCTTCACGACAAAAAATTCAAAATCTGCATGACCGCAGCACAAATTGATAATGCTGTAGCAAAAGTTGCAGAGAAAATAAACACAGACCTCAAGGATGTGGATGTACCCATTTTCCTAAGTATTCTGAACGGTTCTTTCATGTTCACAGCAGACCTTATGAGAAAAATTGAGGTTAAAAGTGACGTTGTGTTTGTAAAGCTTGCTTCATATCAGGGAACTGAATCTACCGGAGAGGTAAAACAGATTGTAGGCCTTACCAAAGGAGTTGAGGGCAAGACTGTGGTTGTAGTGGAGGACATCGTGGAAACAGGCAATACAATTGAGGAGATACACAAGATCCTTAAAGACGCAGGAGCGGCAGACATTAAAATCTGTACTCTTCTGTACAAACCTGATGCATACAAAAAGGATATTCCTATCGACTACGCCGCCCTGCAGATTCCAAACGATTTCATTGTAGGCTACGGATTGGACTACAACCAGCTGGGAAGACAGTACAAGGACATTTATGTATTGGACGAAAGCGGGGAGTAGACACAACAACAAACAGAATAACAAAAAACTGAATATAAATCATGAAATACTATCTTCTGTTCGGCCCCCCAGGTGCAGGAAAGGGGACCCAGGCCAAACTTATGGTTGAGAAGTACAACTTCCACCATGTTTCTACAGGAGACCTCCTAAGAAAGGAGATTGCAGCAGAAACTGAACTTGGCAAAATTGCCAAGCAACTTATAGACAACGGCAACTTTGTAGATGACTCCATTGTTGTACAGATGATTGAGAATGAGATAGCAGGTAATCAGGATGTTGCCGGCTTCATTTTTGACGGATTCCCAAGAACCCTCCCACAGGCTGAGATTCTCGACAAGATGCTTGCAGAGAAAAACCAGGAGGTAAACAAGGTGCTCTCAATTATTATTCCCGACGAAATGGTATTTGAGAGAATCCTCCACAGGGCATCCATCGAGAACAGGAAGGATGATACCGACAGGTCAATCATCCAGACCAGGATAGACTTGTACCACAACAAGACTATGCCTCTGATAGAGTACTACACCGCACAGGGCAAATATCAGGAAATCTGCGGCATTGGCACCGTTGAGGAGATTTTCCAGAAGATTTCGGAGAACCTGTAACAGAACAGGCTGTCGGGAGTAAAAATAAAAAAATATAACAGCAATATGGCAAACTCAAACTTCGTAGACTACGTAAAAATGTTCCTTGCCTCAGGAAATGGAGGAAACGGATCAATGCATCTTCACAGGGAGAAATATGTTCCAAAAGGAGGTCCCGACGGAGGTGACGGTGGCCGCGGAGGCCATATTATACTAAGGGGAAACTCACAGTTCTGGACCCTCATCCACCTCAAATACAAGAAGCACATCCGTGCAGAGGAGGGAGAGAGCGGAAGCGGAAGCTTAAGGCACGGCCGCAACGGTAAGGACATCTACCTTGATGTTCCCCTTGGCACTGTAGCCAAAGATGCAGAAACAGGAGAAATCCTTTTTGAGATTACCGAGCACGGCGAGGAGAAGATCATTGTAAAAGGCGGTAGAGGTGGTTTGGGAAATGCAAACTTCAAGACCTCAACCAACCAGACCCCACGCTATGCCCAGCCGGGTGAACTTGGAGTTGAGGGATGGTTTATCCTTGAGCTTAAGATACTTGCAGACGTAGGGCTTGTAGGTTTCCCTAACGCAGGAAAATCAACCCTTCTTTCTACAGTATCGGCAGCACGCCCTAAAGTTGCAGACTACGCATTTACCACCCTTGAGCCAAGTGTGGGAATTGTAAACTACTACGACGACAAATCGTTTGTAATGGCAGACATTCCGGGTATCATTGAGGGTGCAAGTGAGGGTAAAGGACTTGGACACAGGTTCCTCAGACACATTGAGCGTAACTCGGTGCTTCTGTTCCTTGTTCCTGCAGACAGCAAGGATATCCTGGCAGAGTACAAGATTCTCCTTAAGGAGCTCAAGAAGTTCAACCCTGAGCTTTTGGACAAACAGAGAATTCTTGCAGTTTCAAAATCAGATATGCTTGACGATGAGCTCAAACGTGAAATCAAGCCTCACCTTCCAAGAAAGATCCCTACAATCTTCATTTCATCTGCAGCAAATGAAGGTATAAAGGAGCTTAAGGACCTTATCTGGAAAACACTGAACGAAGAGATTTAACATATGCTAGACTGGCTGATCCAACTGGACAGGGAGATACTCCTTGCAATCAACGGGTTCCATAACCCAATAGTAGACCACATAATGGTATTCATCTCCGCAAAATGGAGCGGAATTCCAATCTACGCAGCCGTCCTTTATATGTTCTTCAGAAAGAGAGATGTAAAGTCGGCCGCTGTAATGACGGCGGCTGTACTTATTACTTTCGCCCTTACAGACTGGCTCTCTGTACATGCAATCAAGAATACCCTTGAAAGATACCGCCCGGGGTGGGATCCATACATCCAGGAAGCGGTACGCCTGCTTGAGGGCAAAGGTGGCAGATACGGCTTTGTATCCACCCATGCAGCAAACTTCTTTGGGTTTGCAACAATTTCTGTAGCCCTCATAAGGAAGAAGTGGTATACATGGTTTATCTTCATATGGTCCGTTGCTGTAGCCTACAGCAGGGTATATGTTGGAAAACATTTCCCTGGAGATGTGGTGTGCGGGGCACTTTTTGGAATACTCATAGGATATCTTGTACTTCTGGCATACAGAGCCATAGCAAAAAAATACAACTTGTCATAAAATGCTTTACGTAAGTCACCATTGTACTGACCCTTATTGGAACCTTGCCTTAGAAGAGTACCTTCTTAAAGAGTTCCAGCAGCCAATCTTCCGCCTTTGGAGAAACGGGGACTCAATAATTGTAGGAAGATACCAGAATACCCTGGCAGAGGTAGACATCAATTATGTAAAGGAGAACGGCATAAAGGTAGTGAGGAGACTCACCGGTGGCGGTGCAGTATTCCATGACCTTGGCAACCTCAACTTCACATTCATTGAAGCCAGAATCCCGGGCGAAGATGCCAGTGCAATGTTCCGCCGTTTCACCCAGCCAATAATAGAGGCCCTCAACAACATAGGGATAAAGGCATATCTTGAGGGGAGAAACGACCTCCTCATAGACGGCCGCAAATTCTCCGGCAACGCAGTATGCATCCACAACAACCGCATCCTGCAGCACGGCACACTGCTCTTCAACGCCTCAATGGGCAACCTGGCAGCAGCCCTGAAATCCCGTCCGGAGAAATTCATAGGAAAAGCTGTACAGAGCAACCGCAGCAGAGTAACCAATATCTCGGAGCATCTTCCCGACGAATTCCCGGCAGACGTTACCCCAATAACCGACATAGCATCCTTCTGGAGCTACCTGGAGCAGTACATCTGCAGCCGGCACCCCGAGATTGAGCCATACACACTTACAGAGGCAGACATAAAGGCCATAGATACCCTATGCCAGGAAAAATACTCGCAGGAAAGCTGGAACTTCGGCTCCTCTCCTGCCTACAGCTTCAGCAAAACCGCCAAACTCACCGGCGGCATAGTTGAACTGTTCATGACTGTATCCAAAGGGACAATCACAGAACTGAAGATAATGGGAGACTACTTCTTCACCCTTCCAACTGAGGAGTTCTGCCAAAAGCTCATTGGCGCCCCCCACACCATTGAAGCCGTAAGGAAAGTTCTTGAGGGAATCCCTACAGCCGCATACTTCAACAATATCTCTACAGAGGAGCTAGAGGGGATGTTTTTTGAGTAGAGGTCTTACAGAGAATTGTCTTTTTATATTTTATAAAAAAAGGGTGACCTCAGTCACCCTTCAACTATTGGTTATTTACCCATTTTCTTTTCTTTGATTTTAACAATCTGTTCTTTAAGAACATCTACGCAGTCTACTACTGCATCTTCAAAAGTTGAGGCATTCTTCTCTATGAACAGATCCTTGCCTGGCATGTTCACCCTAATTTTCACACATTTGTTTGCTGTGTCTGGAAGAAGGGTGAGAGTAACTTCAGCATCGATAATCTCCTCATAGAACTTGTCCAGCTTCCCTACTTTCTTGTCAATGAATTCCAACAATTTAACGTCTGCGTCAAATTTCACTGATTGAACTCTGATATCCATACTAACCTCCTTTTTTTGCCCTTGGATGGGCGGTTAAATATATTTTTTTCAGCTGCTGAAAAGAGTTGTGGGTATAAACCTGTGTTGCCGCCAGCGAGGAGTGTCCAAGCACCTCCTTTATGCTGTTTAGGTCTGCCCCGTCATTCAAAAGGTGTGTTGCAAATGAATGCCTGAGCACATGCGGCGAGATTTTCCCCTCCAAGCCCTCTATTCCAGCCAATTCTTTTTTCACTACATTATTAACAAAATTAAGGTACAACGGTGCACCTTTATCCGTTAAAAAAAATGCGTTGCAAGGTTCAGGGTCAAACTCCTCTTTCCGTTTGTGTAAATATAACAAAATTTTTTCAAATAATGTTCCCACAACAGGAATTTCTCTCTCTTTATCCCCTTTTCCTATTATTTTGAACACTTTTCTCCCCTGGTCGAACATCCCAACCTCAAGATTGGCCACCTCCTGGCGCCTCATGCCGGTTGCATAGATAAGCATCACAATAAGCCTGTCACGCATACGGGGATATTCATCTCCCAGCTCCATTGAGAAATATTCATCAAGGGGATCCTTGCGGAAAAAGTGGGGAAGCCTCTTCTCTTCCTTGGGGCGGGGAACCGCATCAACCGGATTGGATGTGATGAGCCTCCTGGAAAGGAGATGCCTGCAGAAACCCTTAAGGGCACTCAGCTGCAGGTTCACACTTCTGGCTGAAAGCCCTCCCTGAGTGGCATTGGCAATGAAGTTCCTCACATTTGGGATTGTGAGGGCCTCCAACAATTCGTCGGGATGAAGAGAATATACCTCCTCCTTCTTCCCGATGACATCACTATATATATATAGGTAATACTCTTCAATTGCACTCTTGTACAACTGCTGGGTGCGGAGGGAGTACCGTTTCTGCTCCCTGATGTATTCCATATATGATTCTATAATGCCCATAATGTAAAGTTACTCTTTTTTTTGGTGAATTTAAAAACTTTACATACTTTTGCAGTCCTAAAAAAAAGGAGGTGGTTTAAGATGATTATAGTTCCAATTAAAGAGGGTGAGAACATTGAGAGAGCTTTGAAAAAATTCAAACGTAAATTCGAGAAGACTGGCATTGTTCGTGAGCTTAGAAACAGAAAAACTTTCGTTAAGAAATCTGTAGCTAGAAGAGAGGAGATTAAGAAAGCTATCTACGTACAGCATCTAAGACTTGATGAGGAGTAATTATACCCCATCATGCAAAATATCGCCGTTACCTTATTTGAGGTAACGGTTTTTTTATACCTTTGCCCTTCTAAAACCAAACCTATGGAGCAGAAGATATTCATATTTGACACCACCCTGCGCGACGGAGAACAGGTTCCTGGATGCCAGCTTAATACAATTGAGAAGATTGAACTTGCAAAGTCGCTTGAGGCACTCAATACAGATATCATTGAATGCGGTTTTCCTGCATCCAGTCCGGGGGATTTCAACTCGGTTGTAGAGATTACAAAAAATGTCTCCAAACCCGTAATATGCGCCCTCTCCAGAGCAACAGAAGCCGACATTGACGCAGCGGCTTCAGCCCTCCATTTTGCCAGGAGAAAAAGGATACATACCGGAATAGGCACCAGCGATTACCATATACAGCACAAATTCAACTCCACCAGGGAGGAGATAATTGAGCGTGCCGTAAAGGCGGTAAAATATGCCCGCAGGTTTACAGATGACGTGGAGTTCTACGCAGAAGATGCCGGACGCACAGAGAACGAATACCTTGCACGTGTGATTGAAGCTGTGATTGCAGCCGGCGCAACTACCGTAAACATACCGGATACAACAGGTTACTGTACCCCTTGGGAGTACGGCGAGAAGATAAAGTTCCTTGTGAACAATGTTCCAAACATAGACAAGGCCATCATCTCCACCCACTGCCATAATGATTTGGGAATGGCCACTGCCAACACCCTTTCCGGCATCATGAACGGTGCCCGCCAGGTGGAAGTTACCATAAACGGCATTGGAGAAAGGGCCGGCAACACCTCTCTGGAAGAGGTGGTAATGGCACTCAAATGCCACAATGACATCCCTTTCTGCACAGAAATCAACCACAAGGACATATATAAGGTTTCCCGACAGGTATCCACCCTCATGAGGATGCCTGTACAGCCCAACAAGGCTGTTGTGGGGAGGAATGCATTTGCCCACTCGTCGGGAATACACCAGGATGGGGTGTTGAAGAACAAGGAGAGTTATGAGATCATGAATCCTCTTGACATTGGAATGAATGATTCCCATATTGCCCTCTCTGCCCGCAGCGGCCGTGCAGCACTCAAGCACCACTATGAGAGGATGGGTATCTCCCTTACTCCCGACGAACTTAACAATGCATACGAGAAATTCCTTCTTCTTGCAGACCGCAAGAAGGACATCAACGACTCCGACCTTAAAGTGATTGTGGGTGTGAACCGCAATGAGGCAGCCAGGAGGATAAGGCTGAAGTACCTGCAGGTGGTGTGCGGAAAGAACTCTGTTCCAATGGCAACCGTAAAATTGAACATAGACGGGGAGATATGCCAGGCCACATCTGAAGGTAATGGCCCTATTGACGCAGCCTTCTCCGCTGTAAAGAAACTCATCAACCGGAAGATTGTGGTGGAGGAGTTCCTTGTGCAGGCAATTACCCGCGGATGTGACGATGTTGGAAAGGTACATATCCAGGTTGAGAACCGGGGCAATATCCATTACGGATTTTCTGCAAATACAGATATAGTAACTGCTTCCGTAGAGGCGTTCATTGATGCTATCAGCAAATTCATATAACTTATATTGTTGATTTAAATTAGTATAGATTTGGTAAATATTGCTATATTTGCCGCCGAAATTGAAAAATAACAAAGATCACTATATATGGCATTTACAAACAATGTTATGATTGTCCGTCACGGCTTGCTTGCCAAACTTGTAAAGCTTTGGAGAGAAGACAAGCTTATTGAGGGCATTGACAGACTACCAATTGAGCTAAGTCCAAGAAAATCAAAAGTTAAAGGACGCTGTTGTATCCACAAGGAGCGTGCTGTATGGAAATACAAATCTCTTCCTCTTCTTGGATTTGACATGACCGACGAGAAAGATGAGCTTACCCCTCTTTCTTACTATGCACAGGCTGCAGTTACAAGGGAGAAAAACCTTAAGGAGGAGATTCTTACTGTAATTGACGAGGCTTGTTCATCTTGTGTTCAGGTAAACTATGAGATTACAAACCTTTGCCGCGGTTGTGTTGCAAGAAGTTGCTACATGAACTGTCCTAAGGATGCAATCCACTTCAAGAACAACGGTCAGGCTGAGATTGACCACGACAAATGTATCAGTTGCGGTAAATGTCATGCAAGCTGTCCTTACCATGCTATTGTTTACATCCCTGTTCCTTGTGAGGATGTATGTCCTGTTAAGGCAATAAGCAAAGATGAATACGGCGTAGAGCACATTGACGAGAGCAAATGTATCTACTGCGGAAAATGTATCAACGCATGTCCGTTTGGTGCAATCTTTGAGATTTCACAGGTGTTTGACATTCTTCAGAGCATCAAACGTGGCGAGAAGGTTGTTGCAATGGTGGCTCCTGCTATCCTTGGCCAGTTCAGCGAGCCTATTGAGCAGATTTACGGTGCAATCAAATCACTTGGCTTTACAGATGTAATTGAGGTTGCCCAGGGTGCAATGGTAACTACAGAGAATGAGGCTCACGAGCTTGAGGAGAAACTTGAGGAGGGCCAGCCGTTCATGACAACCAGCTGCTGCCCTTCATACATACAATTGGCAAAAAAACATATCCCTGAGATTGAGAAATACATCTCAACCACAAAATCTCCAATGTACTACACTGCAGAGATTGTAAAGGCAAAAGACCCTGAGGCCAAGACTGTATTCATCGGCCCTTGTATTGCCAAGAGAAAAGAGGCAAGATACCACGACAATGTTGATTATGTAATGACATTTGAGGAGTTGGGTTCAATCTTTGACGGTTTCAACATTGACATGAAACAGATTGAGCCAATGACAATGCCTTTCACCTCTGTTAAGGAGGCTCACGGTTTTGCTCAGGACGGTGGTGTTACCCAGGCTGTAAAAGTATTCTTGGACAAGGCTAACCTGCCTGCCCTTAAGGTAGCCAACCTTAACAAGAAGAACATTGCAATGCTTAAGGTTTACGCAAAAACAGGCAAATGTCCTGCACCTTTCATTGAGGTAATGGCATGTGAGGGCGGTTGCGCTTCTGGTCCTTGCATCAGAACCGACAAGGTTACCTCTCAGAAGAGAATGACAGCAGAACTCAACAAACGATAATCTGCACAACAATAACAGATCCCGGGATGCAAAAAAATATGCCTCCCGGGATTTTTTTGTATCAAATTTATTATATTTGCAAGGATGAACAACAGCCCTCATATCATTCAGATTACATCCATGCCTTCTATGGCAATGGGTATGATGGGCATGTACATTATGCGAATGCATCGCTAAGATGCTGCATATTTCCCTTCAGATTTATCTTGGGCCGGGTGCACGGGGTATTTCATCAGCCAAAATTATTTTTCAATTGCATTTTTAACACATAATACACTTACATTATGTCAAACTATAAATTTGATACACTTCAGGTGCGTGCAGGTGCACAGCCGGATCCTGTAACAGGAGCATGCATCACCCCAATATACCAGACATCCGCTTACGCATTCAGGGATGTTGAACATGGAAAGAAACTTTTTGAACTTGAAGAGGCAGGAAACATCTACTCACGCCTCGGCAACCCTACTGCAGATGTCCTTGAGCAGAGGATTGCAGCATTGGAAAAGGGTACTGCAGCCGTATCTTCCACTTGTGGAATGAGTGCCCAGTTCCTCACCATCTCCTCTATCTGCAATGCCGGTGACAATATAATCAGTTCAATGTCTTTATATGGAGGCACTTTCAACCAGTTTAAGGTTACCCTTCCCAAGCTTGGAATAAACGTAAAGCTTAACAAATGCAACAACAGGGAGGAGATTGAGAGCCTTATTGATGAAAACACCAAGGCCATCTATGTTGAGACCATTGCAAACTCAGATTTTTCTGTTCCCGATTTCCAGATGTTGAGTGACATTTGCAAGGAGCACAAGATCCTCTTTATTGTAGACAACACATTCGGATGTGCAGGCTATGTATGTGCCCCAATTGATTTTGGAGCAAACATCATCTGCCACTCTGCAACAAAATATATTGGAGGACACGGCAACTCCCTTGCAGGAATAGTTGTAGACTGCGGTAACTTCAACTGGTTTGAGAGCGGGAAATACCCTCAGCTTACAGAACCATGTGCTTCATACCATAACATAAAGTTTGCAGAGCACTTTGGCAACTGCGCTTTTGCGGCATATGTAAGATGCGTGGCATTGAGAGACTTTGGCAGCTGTCTCTCCCCTTTCAACGCATTCCTTGTACTTACAGGATGCGAGACCCTTTCTCTAAGGTGCCAGCGCGTGTGCGACAACACCCTTGCCCTTGCAAAATGGCTTGAGAAGCACCCAATGGTGGAGAAAGTAAACTACCCTGGACTTGAGAGCCATCCTTCACACCAGAATGCGCTCAAATATTTGCGCAACGGATTTGGCGGAGTGTTTACAGTAGATTTGAAGGTGAGCAGGGAAGATGCCGGCAAATTTGTGAACAACCTCAAGCTGTACACTCTACTTACCAATCTTGGAGACAACCGATCGCTTATCTCCCACCCTGCAACCACCACTCACGGCCAGTTGAGCGACGGGGAACTCCGCAGCATTGGCATTGCTCCCGGAACATTGAGGATAAGTGTAGGAATTGAAGATATTGAAGACCTTATTGCCGATTTCCAGCAGGCACTTGACTCTATTGGCAAATAACAGCTATGGAAAAGAGATTTTACAGGCATAACGGACCATTTGCACTGGAATGCGGCGATGTGCTGGAGGAAATGGAGATATGCTATCATATCTCCAGAGAATACACCGCGGGAGAATCTGCGGAGAAGAAAGTTATCTGGATTACCCACGCCCTTACAGCCAACTCAGACCCTACAGACTGGTGGGATGTTCTGGTTGGAGAGGGCAAGTTCTTTGATCCAAGAAAATATACAATAGTTTGTGCAAACATCCTGGGCTCATGTTATGGAAGCACCTCTCCGTGCTCCATAAATCCTGCAACAGGAAAGCCTTACCTTCTGGAGTTTCCTAAAACCACAGTAAGGGATATTGCACAGTGTCACAATCTGCTCCTTGAGCATTTGGGGCTTGAGAAGGTAGACCTTCTCATTGGCGGCTCGGTTGGAGGGTTCCAGGCGTTGGAGTGGAGTATCATGTATCCGCAGAAGATAAAGAATCTGGTACTGCTTGCCTGCAACTGCCGCTTTACCCCTTGGGGAAGCGCATTCAATGAATCAATGAGAATGGCATTGTATGCAGACCCTACTTTTGAACAGGGATTGGGGGGAAAAGCCGGCTTAGCTGCAGCAAGATCCATTGCCCTCATCTCATACAGAAGCTTTGAGGGATACAACACAACCCAGGCCGAGAGCAATGAGGACTGCATATTCCCGCAAAGGGCCGGTTCATACCAGAGATACCAGGGGAAAAAGCTGGTAGACAGGTTTGACGCATATTCATACCTTAGCATGCTCAACCTTACAGACAGCCACAATGTAGGGCGTTATAGAGGCGGTGTAGAGAAGGCACTTGGCATGGTAGCAGCAAACACGGTGTGTGTGGGAATAGATTCAGACGGCCTGTTCCCTACCTGTGAACAGAAATTTATGGCAGAGCACATTCCGGGAGCAAGATATATGGAGATTACCTCCGCATTCGGACACGACGGTTTCCTTCTGGAATGGAAACAGATAAAAGAAATAGTAGAGAGTGAAAACCTTATTTAACAGTTAAGGAGAAAAATCATGCAAGTATTGAAATTTGGCGGCAGCTCGGTTGCCAACGCCACAAACATAAATAAAGTGATTGCCATTGTAAAAAATGCATTGGCACATGACAGGACTGTTGTAGTTTCATCTGCAATCAGCGGAGCTACAGACGCACTCCTCCTTATTGGAAAAACAGCCAAGAATGGTGACGAGAGTTATATCCAACTCATTGACAACCTTCAGGAGAAGCATAATGCAATTATTGCCGAACTTATCCCTGCAGATGAATCGGAAACAATAAAGGAGACCTGCAACAGCCTTTTCAACAAATTAAGGGAAATCTGCAAGGGTGTGTTCCTTCTGAAGGAACTTACTGAACTCAGCCAGGACCACATTGTGAGTTTTGGAGAACTTCTTTCAACCAACATCATCAGTGCAAAGCTGAAATCATTGAATATCAGCCACCAGTGGAAAGACTCAAGGGAACTTGTAAAGACAGAACTTGTACAGGGAAAGAACGCTGTAATTGACAACCTTACCAGCAGCAATATCTGGGAATACTTCAGCAATGACCAGCACAAGCTCTACATCATGCCGGGCTTCATTGCATCAGACCTTGCAGGACGTACAACCACCCTCGGCCGCGGCGGTTCAGACTACACTGCGTCAATCATAGCCGTAGGTACCCAAGCCCGCAGACTTGAGATCTGGACAGATGTTTGTGGTATGATGACAGCAGACCCGCGCGTTGTGGCAGATGCACGCCCAATCAGGAACATATCATACAAGGAGGCCCTTGAACTTTCACACTTTGGAGCAAAAGTGGTATACCCACCTACAATCCAACCAGTTGTAAAACAAGGCATTCCAATATATGTAAAAAATACCTTTGCTCCCGACGATTTTGGAACGCTCATAGAGCGCAACCCGCCTGAGGGCCAGGAAAAGATAAGGGGAATCTCCTCTTCCAACAAGATAGCCCTCCTTTCAATGGAAGGAAGCGGCATGGTGGGAATCCCTGGCTACTCCAGCAAGCTGTTTGACACATTGAGCAAGAACAATGTAAACATAATCCTCATCACCCAGGCATCATCAGTACATACAATGTGCATTGCAATTGCCGAGGAGGATGCAGACAAGGCAAAGAAGGCGGCAGACGAGCTGTTTGCCTACGAGATATCACTTGGCAAGGTAGACCCTCTTAAGGTAGAGAAAGGATTCTCAATCATCTCCCTTGTAGGTGACGACATGAAAAACCAGAGCGGTGCCAGCGGAAAAATGTTTGATGCCCTTGCCCGCGTTGGAATAAACATCCGTGCCATTGCACAGGGCTCATCAGAAAAGAACGTATCTGCAGTGCTCAATACCCAGGATGTGAACGACGCCATAAGGGCTATCCACACAGAGTTCTTTGGCAGCAGCGCAAACAGGGTAAACCTCTTCATTGCAGGCTACGGCACTGTATCAAAGGCACTTGTAGATATAATCTTTGCACAGCGCAAATCCATTAAGGAGAGACTTGGCAAGGAGATTGTCATCTGCGGAATCTGCAACAGCAGGAACTACATCATCAACCGCAACGGAATAGAGCCCGGTTTCAACCTTGCAGATGGTGAGGCAAATACAGACAACGCATACATCTCCCAAATCTGCAACATGAAACTGAGCAACTCAATCTTTGCAGACTGCACAGCCAACCGCAACATTGCATCGCTGTATGTAGATTTGTTCCGCCACAAGTTCTCGGTTGTAGCATGCAACAAGATTGCCAACTCACTTTCTTACGAGTCTTATAGGGAGCTCTTTGCAACAGCCCGTAGGGAGAAGGTACAGTACAAATATGAGACCACCGTATGTGCGGCACTTCCTGTCCTTGAGACCATCCTGCAGCTTGTAAACTGCGGTGATTCCATCAGGAAGATGGAGGGAATCCTGTCGGGAACATTGAACTTCCTGTTCAGCAATTATAACGGAGAAAAATCTTTCGCAACCCTTGTAAAAGAGGCGGCTGAAAAAGGATATGCAGAGCCCGATCCAAGGCTTGACCTTGCAGGAACAGATGTTTTCCGCAAATTCCTCATCTCTTCCCGACAGGCAGGCTTTGCCATTGACACCCAGGACGTGGACTTCCAGGGATTCATTCCGGAGGAGATCATGTGCAGGGAGGAGACACATTTCCCTTCTTACGCAGAGAAGTTCTATGCAGCACTTGAGGCATACGAGCCAGAGCTTAAGGCGCAATATACCCGGGCAGCGGAGCGCGGAGAGAAACTGAGGTTCATTGCATCAATGGATGCCACCCGCACACAGGAGAGCGGCAAACCGGTATGTACAATCTCACTCAGGAGCATTGGAAAGGAGCATCCGTTCTATACCCTTGAGGGTACAGACAATGCAGTAATCATTGAGAGTGAGTATTACCCTAACGCAATTGTAATTAAAGGTGCCGGCGCAGGTGCAAAGCAGACTGCAGGAGGCGTATTGAATGACATTTTGAGCATATAGGACATTATGAAAGTAGCAGTAGTTGGTGCCACCGGACTGGTTGGCAGAAATATGTTGAGAGTATTGCAGGAGAGGAATTTTCCTGTAACAGAACTTATCCCGGTAGCATCCGAGAGATCACAGGGAAGCAAAGTTGAATTTAACGGCAAGAAATATGCGGTATGTACACCGCAACAGGCTATCGGGATGAAACCTGCAATAGCACTCTTCTCTGCAGGCAGCGGGGTATCAAAGGAATGGGCTCCAAAATTTGCGGAGGTTGGCACATATGTGATAGACAACTCTGCATGCTGGAGGATGGACCCTACCAAGAAACTGGTGATTCCCGAGATTAACGGAGATGTGATTGAGGAGGGTGACCGCATCATTGCAAACCCCAACTGTTCAACCATACAGATGCTGGTTGCAATTGCAGACCTCCACAAGAGATTTACAATAAAGAGGATTGTGGTTTCCACCTACCAGTGCATCACAGGTACAGGCAAAAAGGCTGTAGACCAGATGAGTGCAGAGAGAGAGGGCACAGAGCCAACTACAGTTGCATACCCTTACAGGATAGACCTCAACCTCCTTCCACATATTGACGTTTTCCTTGAGAACGGCTATACCAAGGAGGAGATGAAGATGGTGAACGAAACCCACAAGATTATGAGGGATGAGACCATAAGGGTATCCCCTACCACAGTAAGAGTTCCGGTGCTTGGCGGACATGCAGAGTCCATCAACCTTGAGTTTGCAAAACCGTTTGAGATGGAGGAGATTTTTGAGACACTGAGGAACACTGCCGGTGTGGTGGTGCAGGATGCAGTGCAGCTTGAGAACGGCGCCCAGCCTTCTGCAATAGGTTCAACTGAGAATCTCCCTTATCCAATGCCTCTGTTCACAAAGGACAGGGATGAGGTATTTGTTGGAAGGGTAAGAAGGGACCCTTCACTGGAGAACGGCATAAATCTCTGGTGCGTGGCCGACAATCTGAGGAAAGGTGCCGCCACAAATGCGGTGCAGATAGCAGAACTATTAGTACAGAGGGGGTTGGTTTAACCCCCTTTTTTTTGTACTTTTGCGCAATATGCACAAATGCGTACCAGAAAAAGATGAGTGAGCAAACAGAAAACCAGATTAAGTTCTCTGACTACACAGAGGCAGATTTTGAAACCCTGAGCTGGAATGAACATATCAGGAGAAGATCCGGTATGTACATAGGCAAATTGGGAGACGGCTCTTCTCCCGACGACGGATTGTACATCCTCTTTAAGGAGATTGTAGACAACGCCATTGACGAGTTCATCATGGGACACGGAAAGAGCGTGAAGATGTCCATTGACAAGGAGAATCTGGTTACAGTAAGGGACCACGGACGAGGCATTCCCCTTGGCAAGCTGGTTGATGCGGTTAGCAAGATGAACACCGGCGCCAAGTACGGCAGCAACGCCTTCTCAAAATCTGTAGGTTTGAACGGTGTTGGTACCAAGGCTGTAAATGCCACTTCATCTTATTTCTACATACAGTCTTTCCGCGACGGCGAGAGTGCATGGGCACAGTTCTCACAGGGAAACCTTGTAGATTCCGGCACCTGCACCACAACCGAGAAAAACGGAACCCTTGTAAAATACATTGCAGACCCTGAGCTTTACGGCAACTACAAATACAACTTTGAGTTCATTGAGACAATGCTCAAGAACTACTCGTACCTTAACACAGGCCTTTCGCTCAACTTCAACGGTACAGAGTTCAAATCAAAGAACGGTCTGCTTGACCTTATCAACGACTCACTTTCGGAGACTCCCCTTTACGAGCCTATCCACCTTCAGGGAAAGGACATTGAGATTACAATCACCCACGGCACCGAGAACGGCGAGAACATCAGTTCTTTTGTGAACGGCCAGAATACCATTCACGGAGGAACCCATCTTGCAGCATTCCGCGAGGGTATTGCAAAGACCATCAAGGACTTCTTCAAAAAAGACTTTGACCCTAAAGATGTAAGGCAATCCATTGTGGGAGCCATAAGCATAAAGGTTGTGGAGCCAAACTTCTCCAACCAGACAAAAACCTACCTGAGTTCAAAGGAGGTGGAGCCAAACGGCCAGAGCATAAGGAACTTCATTGTGGAATTCCTTTCATCGGAGCTTGACAACTACCTTCACAAGAACCCTGCACAGGCAGATGCCATCCTCAAGAAAGTTCTTGCAAATGAGAAAGAGAGGAAAGCAATATCGGGAATACAGAAACTTGCCAGGGAGAGGGCAAAGAAGGCGAGCCTGAACAACAAGAAACTAAGGGACTGCCGTATCCACTATGGAGACAAGGACCCAAGGAACCAGGATACCATGCTCTTCATAACCGAGGGTGACTCTGCAAGCGGTTCAATTACAAAGAGCCGCGATGTGAATACCCAGGCGGTATTCTCATTGCGAGGCAAGCCTTTCAACTGCTACGACTGCACAAAGGAGATAGTATATAAGAACGAGGAGTTCAACCTTCTGCAGGCAGCCCTCAACATTGAGGATGACCTGGAGAACCTCCGCTACAACAAGATAGTTGTTGCAACCGATGCCGATGTGGACGGTATGCACATCCGTCTGCTGCTGCTCACATTCTTCCTGCAGTTCTTCCCCGACCTTATCCGCAAAGGGCACCTGTACATCCTGCAGACCCCTCTTTTCCGCGTAAGGAAGAAGAACGAGACCTACTACTGCTACACCGGAGAGGAAAAGGAGAAAGCCATAAAGAAACTTGGCAAAAACCCTGAAATCACCCGATTCAAAGGTCTTGGTGAAATTTCTCCCGACGAGTTCAGAGGTTTCATAGGGGAGAATATCAGGCTTGACAAAGTAAGGCTCAGCAAAGATGACAATATCCACGAACTGCTTGAGTTCTACATGGGCAAGAATACCATGGAAAGGCAGCACTTCATAAAGAGCAACCTTCGCTCAGACCTTATACTTGAGGAGCTTGCCGAAAAATCAAACATGTACTAGAAAATTCTATCAATTATGAGACAACGTATCTGTAAATTCCTTTTGAAACTCTTCGGATGGAAAGCCGGAGAACCGCCATGTCCAGGTAACAAAGCCATCATTCTTGGTGTACCACACACTTCTGCATGGGATTTCATGATTTCATTTTTCTACTACTACGGTGTAGGTGGAAAAGCGTTTGTAATGGTAAAGAAGGAATTCTTCTGGGGTCCTCTTGGCCCTATTGTACGCTGGATGGGAGGTGTTCCTGTAGACCGCTCAAGAGGTGCTACAGTTGCCAAACAGATGATTGATGCAATGAACAAGGCAGATTATATGCACCTTGCCATTGCCCCTGAGGGAACAAGAAAACGTACCGACAACTGGAAAACCGGCTTCCACACAATTGCCAGAGCGTGCAATGTACCGGTATACCTCGGCTACTTCGACTGGAAAACAAAGACCATCGGACGCGGTGAGCTGTTTGAGCTTACAGATGATGCCAAAGCAGACATGAAACGTATCAGACAGCATTATAAAGATAAAGGTTACGGAGCAAAATATCCCGAACTTTACTCTACCGGCAAAGATTTGGAATAAATTTTGTATAATTACACCCACTGAATTAACAAACAACTACTATAATGGATTTTAAAACCCTAAAAGGACTGCTCAAAGCAAGTACAGAGGCATTTGCAAACAATAAATTCCTTTGTATAATCAATGGCAGTCATTACACTTTCAAGACCTTTGGAGAGAAGGTAAAGGAGATAGCAGCCCTGTTGCACAAAAACGGTGTAAAGGCAGGCGACAGAATTGGCATCCTGTGCCAGAGCATGCCCAACTGGGGCGTGGCATTCATGGCAGGGTCTGCGTACGGCAAGATCTCCGTTCCTATGCTCCCCGATTTCTCCGTTGACGAGATAAACAACATTATAAACCACTCCGAGTGCAAAGGCATCTTTGTTTCGCAGAGGCTCTCACACAAACTTACTGATGAGATGAAGGAGAAACTTGATTTCATCATTGAGGTTGACAACTTTAAGGTGATTAAGGGAGTTGAGTGCACCGAGCTTGAGAACGCAGAGGTGGAGCAGATGGATTCCGTTGAAGAGGATTTGGCTACAATCATCTATACATCCGGCACTACAGGAAACTCAAAGGGTGTAATGCTTACCCACAAGAACCTTTGCTCACACGTAAGGATTGCCAACAAGATGAGACCTTCATACGAGTGGGATGTATGGTTGTCTGTACTTCCTTTGTCACACACACTGGAGTTCAGTCTTTCATTCCTCCTTCCTATGCTTGCCGGTTCATCGGTATACTATCTCGACAAGCCACCAGTACCATCATTGCTGATGAAGGCATTGAAAGAGGTAAGGCCAACAACAATGCTTACTGTACCTATGATCATTGAGAAGATCTACAAGAATGCCATTCTTCCAAAGATAAATTCCAATGCAATCATGTCAAAAATGTACAGAAGTTCTGCAATCGGAAGGAAACTTATAAATAAGATTGTCGGGAAGACACTTAGGGAGACCTTTGGAGGCAGGATGAGATTCTATGGCATTGGCGGTGCCAAACTCGACGGTACCGTTGAGAAATTCCTCCTTGAGGCAAACTTCCCGTATGCCATCGGTTACGGTCTTACCGAGTGCTCTCCCCTTCTTGCGGGTGCCACTCCAGACCTTGTAAAATGGCAGACTACCGGTCCTGCTGTACCAGGAGTGGAACTTAAGATAAACAACCCTGATCCTGTAACCGGGGAGGGTGAGATTGTTGCAAAAGGACCTAACATTATGCCAGGCTATTACAAGAACCCGGAGGCTACCAAAGATGCATTCACCGAGGACGGATGGTTCAGGACCAAAGACCTTGGCTATATAGATAAGAAGGGATGGCTTTCAATCAGAGGCCGCCTGAACAGCATGATCGTAGGCCCAAGCGGCGAGAACATCTACCCTGAGGAGATTGAGACAGTAATCAACACCCACGGTTGCGTGGCAGAGTCTGTTGTAACTATGAGCAAGGGTGCACTTATTGCAAAAGTGTGCATTCATCCCGACAAGCTTGAGGCAATAAGCAAAATGAAAGATGAGGCCCTTGCAGCATACAACAAGAAAAAACTCCAACTGATTGAGGCTTATGAGGCCAAGAAGCAGGAGTGGCTGAAAGAATATGAGGGAAAGAAGGATGAGTGGAAAGCTGAGTACGACCAGATGAGAAGAGAAATGTACAAGAGCTACGTAGCCAAACGCGAGGAGGCTGCAGCCGCTTACCTTGCAAAGAAAGAGGAGGCCAAGAAAGCTCTTGAGACAAAAATGAAGGAGTGGGAGAAAGAGATCCAGAACTATGTGAACAACAAAGTGAACAAGTTCTCAAAAATCTCGCACGTTGAACTCCGCACCGAGGCATTTGAAAAGACTGCCACCCAGAAAATCAAGAGATATTTGTACGCCTAATCACATACGTACAGTATTTTACAAGAAAAAGGGATGACCGCAATGGCCATCCCCTTTTTTCATATATCAATCTGAGGTTCAGATTAGAATTTCTGCATAAGCATCTCAACGATCTTGATAGCTGCATAAGCAACTGGAGTACCAGGACCGAAGATAGCAGCTGCACCAGCTCTGTAAAGAGCATCGTAATCCTGAGCAGGGATAACACCACCAGCAACAACGATGATGTCCTCTCTACCAAGTTTCTTAAGCTCGTCTACGATCTGAGGAACAAGAGTCTTGTGACCAGCAGCCAATGAAGATACACCTACTACGTGTACGTCGTTCTCCACTGCCTGTTTTGCAGCCTCCTCTGGAGTCTGGAACAAAGGACCCATATCCACGTCAAAGCCGCAGTCTGCGTAACCGGTTGCAACAACTTTAGCACCACGGTCGTGACCGTCCTGACCAAGTTTTGCAATCATGATTCTAGGCTGACGACCCTCTTTCTTAGCGAACTCAGCAACAAGCTCTTTTGCTTTCTCAAAGTCTGAATCGTTTTTAACCTCTGAAGAGTAAACACCTGTATTCATACGGATAACTGCTTTATAACGTCCAACTACTTTCTCGCAAGCATCAGAGATCTCTCCCAATGAAGCACGAGCCTTAGCTGCCTCAACTGCAAGCTCAAGAAGGTTGCCGCTGTTGTTTGCAACTGCCTCAGTAATAGCGTCAAGACACTGCTGTACTTTAGCGTTGTCGCGGTTAGCTCTAAGCTCTTTAAGTCTTGCAATCTGCTGCTCACGTACTTTAGCGTTATCAACGTCAAGAATCTCAATTGGATCCTCTTTCTCAAGACGGTATTTGTTGATACCAACGATTGTATCAATACCAGAGTCGATTCTAGCCTGTTTTCTTGCTGCAGCCTCCTCAATTCTTAGTTTAGGAATACCTGTCTCGATAGCTTTTGCCATACCGCCAAGCTCCTCAACCTCCTGAATGTGAGCCCAAGCTTTGTCTGCCAACTCCTTAGTTAGGCTCTCAATGTAGTAAGAACCTGCCCATGGGTCGATAGATTTACATACGCTGGTCTCCTCCTGGATGTAGATCTGGGTGTTACGTGCAATACGTGCAGAGAAGTCTGTAGGAAGTGCGATAGCCTCATCCAATGCATTTGTATGCAATGACTGGGTGTGACCAAGAGCTGCACCCATAGCCTCAATACAAGTTCTTGCTACGTTGTTGAATGGATCCTGCTCGGTTAGTGACCAACCTGAAGTCTGACAGTGGGTTCTCAATGACAATGATTTAGGGTTCTGTGGGTTGAACTGGTTAACCAACTTAGCCCAGATCATACGTGCAGCACGCATTTTTGCAATCTCCATGAAGTGGTTCATACCAATTGCCCAGAAGAATGATAGACGTGGTGCAAATGCATCAACTGAGATACCTGCCTTGATACCTGTTCTCAAGTACTCAAGACCGTCTGCCAATGTGTAAGCCATCTCAATGTCATTGGTAGCACCAGCCTCCTGCATGTGGTAGCCGGAGATTGAAATTGAGTTGAACTTAGGCATATATTTAGAAGTGTAAGCGAAGATATCGCCAATGATTCTCATTGAGAACTCTGGTGGGTAAATGTAGGTATTACGTACCATGAACTCCTTAAGGATATCGTTCTGGATAGTACCAGCCATCTCCTCAAGTTTGGCACCCTGCTCCAAACCTGCTACAATGTAGAAAGCCATAACTGGAAGAACGGCACCGTTCATAGTCATTGATACTGACATCTTGTTTAGAGGAATCTGATCAAACAAAATCTTCATATCCTCTACTGAACAGATAGATACACCTGCTTTACCAACGTCACCAACTACACGTGGGTGGTCAGCATCGTAACCACGGTGAGTAGCCAAGTCGAAAGCAACTGAAAGACCTTTCTGACCTGCAGCAAGGTTTCTTCTGTAGAATGCATTTGACTCCTCAGCTGTAGAGAAACCTGCATACTGTCTTACAGTCCAAGGTTTCTGTACATACATTGTGCTGTAAGGTCCACGTAGGAAAGGAGCTACACCTGCAGCATAGTTCAAATGCTCCATTCCCTCAAGATCAGAGGCACTGTAGTTTGTTTTTACAGCAATCCTCTCTGGTGTCATCCACTCGCTGTTGTTCTGCTGGGTGCAAGCAGCGCCACCTGTATATTTTAGTTCTGAAAAATTCGGACGCATAATATTATATGTCTTTTAATTTTATTATTGCTTATTTAATACCCAATTTAGCCTGATAACCTTTTAGAGTCTCAAGAACATTGCTCTTGACGCTAATGAAGTTCTCAATGCCTTTAGCTACTAGCTCCTCTTTGCAAGCAGGCTCGCCAGCTACAACCACGATAGCTTTGTCACCAACTAGTGAAGCGATCTGTGGAACTGCCTCTGCATACTCGTCATCAGATGAACAAGCAACAATAATATCAGCTTTAGCCTCCAATGCTGCTTTAACGCCCTCCTCAGGAGAAGAGAATCTGTTGTTGTCAACTACTTTGAAACCTGCTACTGCAAAGAAGTTGCAAGCGAACTGTGCTCTTGCTCTGCACATTGCAAGGTTACCGTAAGTTACCATGAAAGCAACTGGCTCTTTACCGCTCTGCTCAGTAGCGAAACGCAAAGCCTCAAATGGCTGGGCACCTCTGTATTTTGCAAGCGGCTGGCCTAGAACTGTACCGCATGCAGCAGGTGCAGCTTTTCTGGTAACAACCTCCAAAGTAACGTCTTTGTCAGCTTTCTCAGTGAAGTTAGGGTACTGGTTAGAACCAAGGATGATCTCTCTGCGGGTCTCAATCTTCTTGTCTCTTGCATCAGCAGTAGCTTTGATGGTGTTCTGGATGAAACCAGCCTTGAAAGCCTCAACATAACCGCCCATGTTCTCAACCTCAGTGAACAGTTTCCAAGCAGTCTCAGAAATTGACTGGGTAAGGTTCTCAATGAAGTATGAACCTGCAGCAGGGTCAACAACTTTATCAAAAGAAGCCTCCTCTTTAAGGATAGACTGGGTGTTTCTTGCAATACGGTTGCTGAACTCGCCTGGAGCGCGGAACGGATAGTCAAATGGAAGTACCTCTAGAGAGTCAACACCTGCAATAGCAGCACTCATTGCCTCAGTTGTACCTCTTAGCATGTTTACATATGGATCGTAAACAGTCATATTCCACTCGCTGGTTACAGCGTGGATCTTCATCTTCTGGCAGCACTCTCTCTCTGAACCGTAAGCTTTAACGATGTTAGCCCACAACATTCTTGCTGCACGGAATTTTGCAATCTCCATGAAGTAGGTTGAACCTACAGCAAAAGTAAATTTGATGCGTCTTGCAGCGTCATCAGCGCTTAGACCCATCTCAACAAGTTTGTTGATGTACTCGCTACCCATAGCAAGACCGAAACCAAGCTCCTGAGAGATGTTTGAACCTGCATCATTGAAAGCGTAAGCCTCAACACCAATAACTCTTACTCTTGGATAATCCTTAACAGCCTCAATTACATCTTTAAGGGTATCCATAGATTTGTCTGAACAGAAAGCGCCAGTCTGGTTAAGGCCTCTTAGCGGATCAAAATCGAATGAAGCTTTAAGGTCCTCAGCAGCTACGCCCTGAGCTTTTGCTACAGCAAGGAATGAGTTAATGATTTCTACAGATGCACAGCAGCAACCTGTGAAGTTTACCTCAACCTTAGCAAGATCAATACCGTTCAAAAGGGTCTTCATCTCAGCCTCTGAGATAGCCTTTTTGCCATCAATGCAGAAACCTACAGCCTCAACACCTTTCTTAAGTCCGTCAACAGCCTGTGCATTGGCAGCCTCAAAACCGCACTGGCAAGCGCAGTAGTCCTGGCGAACCAACCAGTTGTTGTTGTCTTTAGTACCCCTAACAAAAGGGAAAGCACCAGCCTCACCGCCAAGGTGTTTTACACCCTCAAGGTTCTCGGCACGGTAGTAAGGGCGAACTGAAAAACCTTCCTCAGTTTTCCATACGAGCTTTTTCTCGTAATCGGCACCTTTCAAATCTTTGATTATCACCTCTTCCCATTGCTCTGTGGAAACAGGTGGAAACTCAGCAAATAATTTTTCTGCCATCTTTTTTGTTTTTATATATGAATGGATAATTTGATTTTCTCTAAAATCGTTCAAAGTTACTTAATATTTAAGCCATTTCCAAATCTCTTTCCAGCCCGGTTTTTTTCCGTACATAAGTATTCCAACCCTGTATATTCTTCCCGACAGATATGCCATACCCACAAATGTAAGTACAAGCACACCAATTGAAAGGGCAAGCTCCCATGCAGGTACGCCATAAGCTATTCTGGCCATCATCACCATTGGGGATGTGAAAGGTATTACAGATCCCCAGAAAGAGAGTGCACTGTCGGGATACTGGAAAGTGTGCAGCATAAGGAAAAGTCCAACTATGAGGGGCATTGTGATTGGAAGGATGAGCTGCTGGGTATCGGCCTCATTGTCTACCGCCGCTCCCACTGCTGCAAACATGCTTGAATAAAGGAGGTATCCCAATACGAAGTAGATGATGAAACAACCTATAATCTGCACATAGTTCACATCCTTGAGTGCCTGAAGCAAACCGTCTCCATCGTCCTGCATTGCAGAGGTAATCTCGGCAACCGGCACCTCAGAAGAGACCGACGACATTGTCTGTGCAGCCTCATTGAGCCCCAAAGCCTGCCCCGCTACAGTTACAATCAGCATTGTAAACACAATCCAGATGAGGAACTGGGTAAGGGCCACGGATGCAACACCAATGATCTTGCCCATCATAATCTGGAAAGGCTTCACCGACGACACAATCACCTCAATGATTCTGGTGGTCTTCTCCTCAATCACGCTCCTCATAACCATGCTTCCAAACATGAAAATGAACATGTAGATAAGGAAGCTGGCAATGTATCCTATCACCATAAATATCTCTACCTTAGACACTTTTTCCTCGCCGCTCTCATCCAGTGTATAGGTACTCAACTTTACATCGGACTCTATATCTTCCATTATCTCCTCAAGTTGCGGAATGCCGTATCCCTGCAGCTTGTGCTGCTCTACAGCCTCCTCAACATTGCGTGAAATGCGCCCCTTAATATCCATATTGAGCTGTTTCTTGGAGTATGTTACCACCGAAACATTCTTTGACGAATCCATTGCAGAGATTCCCACAACAGCAAAGTAATCAAGATTATTGAATCCCTCCTTAAGCTCCTCTACAGTTGCCCCCACAATCTGGCAGAACTCCACCTGTGAATCGCTCTGCATATATGGCATAACCACGCCGCTGTTGTCAACTACCGCTATCTTGCGGGCCTCATCTTCCTCTGAATAGGCCGCAATCAGCCCAGGAACAACCATAAGCGCAGCAAACAGTATTGGAGTAAGAAGCGTAGTGAGAATAAACGATTTCTTCTTTACCCTTATTGCAAACTCCCTTGCAATGATTACAGATATCTTGCTTTTTCCCATTTTCCTAAGATTTAATTGTTGGTAACCAGTTTGATGAAGATGTCATTCATCCTTGGAATAAGTTCCTGGTATGACACTATATCATTCCCTTTAATGAGTTCTCCCAAAATCTGGGCACTTGTTGCACCAGGCTTCACATCAAGTACTGCACGTCTGTTCCCCTTATGGTCTCCATCAGAGACCAGTTCAACAGGAGCCAACGCCAGATTTATAGGCTCAAGACCTCTGTAAACTACCTCAACATGGTTGTTTCCGTACTGTCTCCTAATCTGGTCAACCCTTCCTGTAACCACCAGGTTGGACTTGTTTATAAGCGCAATGCTGTCGCAAAGCTCCTCAACGCTCTCCATGTTGTGGGTAGAGAGGATGATTGTTGTACCCGCCTCCTTCAGAGCCAGAATCTCCTTCCTTATAAGGTTCACATTCACAGGATCAAATCCACTGAAAGGCTCGTCAAGGATAAGCAGTTTGGGCTTGTGCATAACAGTGGTGATGAACTGTATCTTCTGGGCCATACCCTTAGAGAGTTCCTCAACTTTCTTGTCCCACCATCCCTGGATACCGAACTTCACAAACCACTCCTTAAGCTCTTTGGTAGCCTGTGCCGTGGTCATCCCTTTCAGTTTTGCCAGATAGATGGCCTGCTCCCCAACTTTCATTTTCTTGTAGAGTCCCCTCTCCTCCGGAAGGTATCCGATCTGCTCCACATCGGAAAGTTTCACAGGGCGGCCGTCAAAAAGGAGTTCGCCGCTGTCGGGAAGGGAGATCTGGTTGATGATTCTTATAAGTGTTGTCTTTCCGGCACCGTTGGGTCCCAGAAGACCGAATATTTCCCCTTTGGGAATGCTCAGGCTCACAGAGTTGAGAGCCGTATAATTACCGAATTTCTTGGTAATGTCCTTGCAGGTTATGATTTCCATCTCAAATGTGTTTATCCTTACAAATGTAGCAAATATTCCTTTAGTTTATCCGCATTTTGGGCGCTAATCACCCGCTCTTTTACAAGGGCTTCCAGCAATTGCATATCAGAGGTAAAATTCCTTTTTCCCTTGAGTCTCAGATAGGTCTCCACTCCCCTTGCAGCATACGGCCCTATATAGGGATGCCGCGCCATCTCCTCCTTGCTGGCCCCAAGCAGCGAAAAGCCCTTCACATCTTCCTCCAGCACCACCACATTCCCTGCAATCCGGTCAAACCTTTCCTGCGTAAAACCCTCTATCTCAATCAGCTGCCTGGTATCTACAAACGACCCTCCCAGCCTTTCCCTGTACTGCAGGATCTTGCGGGCATAATACCCGCCAATACCATAAAGCTGCACCAGAGCCGCACTATCGGCGGTGTTGAGGTTGCAGACATACTTCTCTTTTGGGAGGCGGGTGCCGTATTTGGAAGCTGAGGCGGTTTGCGGTGCGGGAGTTTGATGCGCTTTTGTCACAGAATCAGCCGCTTCTGTGACAATGCGGGCATTTTCCTCCCCATTTGTCACGCTTTTCGGCTTATTTGTGACATTTCTCCTTTTTTCTGCCGAGTTTGTGCTCGGAAGGGCCTTTTTGTGCACTGCCTTTCTCTCCGGCAACCTGTCGGGAAGAAGAATGAATGGCTCCAAGGCAGCATACTTTGCACTGTCCACCACATACATCCTGGCAAAATCCCTCTTCACCCGGAACTTCCCCCCTTTAGTGCGGTATTTTATGATACTGGCCGCCTGCCGCTGTGAAAACCCCAGCATCTGGAGGGAATCCTCAGTGATGGTATTGGGATTGAAGGGAAATGTTTTACTCCCGACAGGGACTGATGGCCCTGCCCCGGAAATCCCGGCACCCACACCGGCACCCGCATCCGCAACAGCCTCCACCTGCCGCATCCGCACCTTCTGCACCACAAATGTAACCACCTGAAACAAAAACAGCAGCGCAATGAGGACAATTACCCCCATTGCTCTGCTGTTTGATATTTTAACAGAATCCCTCTCCCCGTTACTCATCCTGTGATTGCTCTCCTGCCTCATATCCCGCTCCACTTACAATCATAACTATTTCACCTTTAGGCTCGTGTGCACTGTACCACTTGTGCAGCTCCTCAACAGTACCCCTGCGGCACTCCTCATGCATCTTGCTTATCTCCCTGCAGACCGCAGCCATACGGCCGGGGCCGAAGAACTCAACCATCTGTCCCAAAGTCTTCACCAGACGGTATGGAGACTCATAAATTATCATGGTCCTCTCCTCAAGGGCCAGTTGCTTGAATTTGGTCTGACGCCCCTTCTTTACAGGAAGGAAACCCTCAAAACAGAACCTGTCACAAGGGAAACCGGAATTCACCAACGCCGGTACAAAAGCGGTTGCACCGGGCAAGGTCTCCACCTCAACCCCAGCCTCAACACAAGTCCTCACAAGAAGAAAACCCGGATCGGATATGCCGGGCGTGCCCGCATCACTGATAAGGGCCACATTCATACCTGCAAGTATCTTTTCACAAACACCCGCAGATGTCTTGTGCTCATTGAACTTGTGATGACTCTCCATATGTGTGGAGATCTCATACTTCTTGAGCAACACAGAACTGGTTCTGGTATCCTCTGCCAGAATCAGGTCAACCTCCTTCAACACCCTCAACGCCCTTAGGGTAATATCCTCCATATTCCCTATAGGGGTTGGTACCAAATACAATTTTGCCATATCAATTTTAATGTCAATAAATCAAAATATCAATTTCATCCTCATATGATTTTGTCATCTCTACACTGCAATCCCCCATCCTACCCGCAAAGGTATCCAATATCCCGCAAAGTTGGTTCTTTTTATTCTTCTTCTTTGTAGTTTTACCATGCCACCACCAATTGCAGAATACAGACTTCACTTTTCCGGTAGCTCTTTCAACCCTATAGGAAACAGTCAACAGACAATCCTTGTCCGGTTCCACATACCACTCCCGAATATAATACTTCTCTCTATCACTATGCTCCTCTGGATGCAGCATAATCCTGGACGCAGGAATTCTTATATAATCTGTAACCCAACCGAGACTCCCATTAAATTCATCCACTTTACTCAAATCCAAATCCCCCCAATTGTCCATCAGGAATTTCAACTGCCGGGCAATATTGTCTGTCCCGGCAATTTTTGGCTTCGGATCCAGATTGGTAACCAGCCTGATTATCTTCACTGTATCCCCCTCAATATCCATCAGGCCATAATTGTTCTCGCCATACACACACCCAAGGACCAATCCTTTCCCATCCTTGCCAAATGTATTTCCTTCCATCATATATCTCCTGTCAAAAGACATCACATGTTTCAGACCGCCATCCACCAGTTCTCCCAAATACGCCCCCCTCTTCAGATTCACCACATAAAACAATCTGCCATCATACTCAAATCCACCAACAAAAGTGGTATCTCCCTTCAACAAGTAAGCCAACTCCACTTCATGCTCAAACTCCACACACCTCTCCAAAACAGGGAATTCACCTTTATAATCCACCTCTATAAGAGTTTCCGTTTCCCTCACTTTCCCATACTTGAATTCATCCGGACACTGCGGAATATCAGTTCTGGGATCAATCTTCTCAAGTCCAAACACTGTAGCCACATAAAAACTGTCACCCAGCCTGTCCACATCAACCAACGGCAACTGCAAACGGTAAAAATATTCCCTCCCGTCATTCTTGTCAATAAACCACACATATTCCCCCCACTCCCCCTGATCAATCCACGCAACTTTCCACTGCGCATCCTCATAAAGATTCCTCAAACCTTTATCCAAGCCCAACTTATAAAAAGAAAAGCATGTGCTATCCCCTTGAATTTCAGCCATCACTCCCCTATAAAAGCCTGTTCTGGAATATCTCTCATTATAGTGAAACTCCACTTGATACCTCCCGTCAAATTTATCCACCCCCTTAAGACGTATAATAGACAAAGGACTCATCCGCCCCCTCAAATCCAGATGCACTGTATCCCTCACAACCTTAAAACCATACAAATTCACCCCCAGCAGCATAAAAAACGCCACCATAAGGAAGAGTGTTTTTATCCCGACAATTTTCATGACAATCCATTTTTCCAAATATACCCATTTATCCACAACAAAAAAAGGGCCACCAGCCGGCAGCCCCAAAATATCTTTGTATAAATCTTAGTGCAAGCTTACACCTATCAGCCTCATGAACTCCTCTCGGGTTCTGAGATCCTTGAGGAATGCACCGGTAAAAGCAGAAGTGGTGGTAACCGAGTTCTGTTTCTGCACACCCCTCATCTGCATGCACATATGGGCAGCCTCAATGACTACGGCCACTCCCAACGGGTTCAAGGTCTCCTGAATGCAGTCCCTTATCTGGATGGTAAGCCTCTCCTGCACCTGTAGGCGGCGGGCAAACGCATCAACCACACGCGGAATCTTGCTCAGGCCGGTAATGGTACCGTTAGGGATATATGCCACATGTGCCTTGCCATAGAACGGCAGCATATGATGCTCACAAAGCGAGTATATCTCAATATCCTTCACAAGCACTATCTGATGATAATCCTCCTTGAACAACGCAGACTTGAGGATCTCCACCGGATCCGCACCATATCCCTGGTTAAGGAACTGCATAGCCTTGGCCACACGCTCCGGAGTCTTCAAAAGCCCCTCGCGCTGCGGATCCTCACCCAACAGTTTCAATATCTCATAATAGTGCTCCGCAAGCTTCTGCGTAGTTTCCGGATCATATTGTTCTATCTTGGTATAAGCCATAATCTTCTGTTTTCTATCGGGATGCAAAGGTATAAAAATATCCACACAAAAAAAGAGCAACCTCATCAGTTGCTCTTTTCAATTTTAATACTCCTCCTCGTTAAAGAAGAAGTCCTCTTTGCTTGGATAATCAGGCCAAATCTCCTCAATGCTCTCGTAAACCTCACCGTCATCCTCAAGGTCATTCAAGTTCTCAATAACCTCAAGAGGTGCACCCGAGCGGGTTGCATAGTCGATCAGCTCATCTTTAGTTGCTGGCCATGGAGCATCCTCAAGTTTGGATGCCAATTCAAGTGTCCAATACATAGTTGTATCAATTTTTTGTTAACGGGGCGCAAATATAGAAAAAATTTCATTACGGCAACCAAAATGCCTCTTTTTCTTTATTTTCCACACAAAGATATCTTGCAAGTGTAAACAGATAATCCGAAAGTCTGTTCAAGTACCTCTGTCCCAGAACCAACTGCTGGGATACCTCCGTGTTGGCCTCACCGCCTGTTCCAATTACAAGGGCATGTCTCTCTGCCCTGCGGCAGATGGTCCTTGCCACATGGCACTCCGATGCCACCCTCGGCTCACCCGGAAGGATAAATGCCGTCTGCGGAGGAAGCGCCTCTGTCATTGCATCAATCTCATTCTCCAGGAATATGATTGCATCCTCACCCACCTCCTTGAGGCTCTTGCTGGAACCGTCAGATGCAAAATGGGCAGAAATGAGCATAAGCTCCTCCTGAATTTTCCTCAAGTTCTTCTTCACATGGTCAAAGCCGGCATCACTTATTACAATGCCAATGTAAGAAATAAGCTCATCCAAATCTCCGTAAGCCTCAACTCTGGGATGATTTTTTGGAACCCTCTTGCCACCTACAAGAGATGTTGTCCCTTTGTCTCCACCTTTTGTGTAAATCTTCATATCTGTAATCTTTAAATTTCCATAGCCGGATGCGGATTTTGGGTATCGCTCTCAATCTTGCCGTCCCTGAGCTTGATAATCCTGCGCGCATGCAGGGCAATATCCTCCTCATGAGTTACCACAATCACCGTATTTCCCTTTTTATAAATCTCTTCAAACAGCCTCATTATCTCAATTGAGGTCTTTGTATCCAGGTTTCCCGTAGGCTCATCCGCAAGGATGATTGAAGGGTTGTTTATCAGAGCCCTCGCTACGGCCACCCTCTGTCTTTGTCCTCCCGACATCTCTGCCGGCTTGTGCTCCATCCTGTCTGCCAGCCCCACAGCCTCAAGTGCCTCTGTAGCCCTCCTCTCTCTCTCCTTTGAAGGAACACCTGAATATACCAGCGGCAACCCCACATTCTCCAGGGCAGAATACCTTGGAAGGAGGTTGAACGACTGGAACACAAATCCAATCTCCCTGTTCCTGGTCTCAGCCAGGGCACCATCTTCCATCTTGCTCACATCTGTACCGTTGAGCACATATTTTCCTCCCGACGGGGTATCGAGGCACCCCAGAATATTCATAAGGGTACTCTTTCCCGAACCCGAAGGACCCATTATGGCCACATACTCATTTTTGCAAATTGTAAGGCTTACGCCGTCCAATGCCTTTACCTGTTGTCTGCCCAGATTGTAGACCTTCTCCAACCCACTGATGCTGATTACTTCCTTTCTCTCATTCTCCATATCTATATCACACTAAAAATCCCTTCCAGATTCCTATAGCACACTGAAAATCTCCCTGCAGCACTCCTCAAGTGTATCAAGGGCTGCCTTGCTCTCCCACTTGGAGGTATCCCTCTCCCCAACGGCATTGGAAACGGTACGAAGTTCAAAGAACGGCACCTTCTCCATAAGTGCAGCATAATATACTCCAGCCCCCTCCATACTCTCAATCTGGGGATTATACATGGCAACAATCTCATTGCACCTGGCCTGTGTGCCGGTTACACACTGTACTGTTGCTCCTGCTCCTGCTCCATATTTTTCCAACACCTTTTCTATATGGGGATATGGCAGCAATTGACGTGCCAATGCCCCTTTTGTATAAGGAAAATCATCCTTTTCAAGTATACCGTACTGGAACAGGTCTGAAAAACCCTCTTCAGAGCCAAATCCCAAATCTGCAAAATGTTCCCTTGAAATTACAGCTGCAGAGCCTATGGGGAAAGCATCCAAATCATAACTGCCGGCTATTCCCAGGTTTACCACAAGGTTATACGGCTCCCCGGCCGCAGCCGCTGCAACCACCTCCCTGGTTACACAATGACATGCCTGCACAGCACCTATTCCAGTAAGGCGGAATTCAACCTGTGCATTCACATCCCTGCTTCCCCTTACCATTTCAAGGGCCCTTTTTGCCCTTTGCAGCTCCTGCTCTTCCGCTGCTGTAACCAATATTCTCATATTTTATAAAGACAATAAATCAAATTTGAACATTACGCCACCATCCGGCAAGTTCTCTACAGTTATATCTCCCTTATGGAACAAAACGGCATTCCTTACTATTGCCAGACCCAGTCCGCTGCTGCCTCCTGCCTTCCTGCTTCTCCCTTTGTCAACTTTGTAAAAGCGGTCAAATATCCGGTCCAACGATTTTTCCGGTATACCTACTCCGTTATCGGTATAGGTAAAGGATATCCTGTAGCTCGCGTCTCCTGAAATCTGCTGTATACCCGCCATTATTGTGATGTGGGTATCCGGGCCTCCATGCTCAAGCGTATTGTCTATCAGATTCTTGAATAGCGAATAGATGATATCGTGGTTGCTTCCAAGAGAGAGCTCGCTGCTTATCTTTGGAGAGAATGTGGTATTGTTTGCCTTCATCTTGTATGCCAACTCCTCCTCTATCTCCTTAAGGCAGGCAGAAATGTTCACCTCCTCTATCTTGTAATACTCAGACTGCTCCTCCAGTTTGTTGAGGATGGAAACATCATGTACCAGCGCCGTAAGTCTCAACGACTGCCTGTAGGCCTTTTCAACAAAGTTCCTCATCTGCTCCGCATCCATGGAACTGTCATCCATGATGGTCTCAAGGTATGCCCTGATTCCTGTAAGTGGGGTCTTCAGCTCGTGAGAGATATTGTTGGTCATCTCCTGCTTGAACCTCTTTGCCTGCTCAAGCTGCTCATATGTATCCACTATTCGGCGCCCTATGTCTCCATATTCGTTGTCGGGAAAAGAGATTTTTGAGAAATCCTTCTTTTTGTTGCTGCTCATCACATAGAAAAAGTCATTGAATGCTTTCAATGGTTTTGTAAGTTTCCTTGAAATGTAGAAAAGAGTACATATCAAGGCTATGATCAGCAACAGTATTGCATACTGGTAGTGCTCATGGTTACCGTCGCTTTTCTGAAGCGAGTACACCAGCACAGCAGATATCACTATGGCAATGATTATTGCATAGTATATTATGAGCTGGTATTTGAGCCTGATCTTTAACTTTTTCATAGATGCATGCTGTAGCCGTAACCGGATCTGTTCACTATAAGGTCACCATATGTTCCTATCTTCTTGCGCAGTCTTGCTATATGCACATCCACAGTGCGTTCAAGCACATAGCTCTCCTCCTTCCAGACAAGCTGCAGGATATCTTCTCTTGAATATATCTTGCCCGGAGATTTTGCCAGAAGAACAAGTATTTCATACTCTTTCCTGGTAAGGGATATCTCTACATTATCCACAAGTACCCTTTTCTTGTCATACTCAACCTTCAGGTTTTCGTGGGCAAAAGTGTCAGACTGCTGTGCCACAGGCTTTGTTCCCTGTTCAGTACCATTGTCAGATATTCTGTCGGGAAGAGGGGGATAACATCTGTTGAGGACTGCATTCACCCTTGCCAGAACCTCCTTTATGGAGAATGGTTTGGCTATGTAGTCGTCTCCACCCTTGTCAAATCCTGCCACTATATCAACCTCGCTGTCCAATGCTGATATGAAGATTATGGGTACATCATTGTGGTAATCCTCCCTTAGCAATTGCGCCATCTTGAGACCGCTGATGCCGTCCATCATTATATCAAGCAACAGCAGATGCCAGGTTTGCCTCATCTTATAGAGAGCCTCCTCGGCACTCGCTGCTGTCTCCACCACATAGCCTGCCTTCTGCAGGTTATACTGCAGAATCTCGCAGATATCTTCTTCGTCATCAACTATAAGTATTCTGAATGTATCGGGTCTGTTCTCCATAAAATTGTTGTTATACGTTGCCAGGGTTACAAATATAACATTATATTTGCATAAAATGCTATTTTATGAAAATCATTATTGCAGGTGCCGGTGAGGTTGGAAGCCATTTGGCCAAGATGCTCAGCAATGAGTCAAACAACCTTACAATTATAGATTCCGACGAGAGCCGTCTCAATAAGCTGCGTGAAGTGGCCGACGTGATTACCATCTGGGGAAACCCCACTTCCATTGAGACACTCAAGGAGGCGGGGGCTGAAACTGCCGACCTGTTCATTGCCGTAAGTCCGGCACATGACCAGGATGTGAACATCATCAGCGCCCTGTTGGCCAAGAAGATGGGCAGCAAGAAGGTTACTGCCAGAATCAACAATGACGAGTACATGCATCATGAGAACAAGCTCCTCTTCACCGAGCTTGGAATAGACCTCCTCTTCTACCCGGAGAAAATTGCTTCTTACGAGATAGTAGATTTGCTCAAGCAGACAGGAACTACAGAGTTCATGGAGTTTGCAAGGGGACTGTTGCAGATGGTGGCATTCCGTCTTGAGGAGGGTGCTCCGCTTATAGACAAATGCGTATCCGATATGGCATCCTTTACCGGCAAGAGCCAGTACAAGGCCGTAGCCATTGCCAGAAATGAAGACACCATCATTCCAGGCCCACAGACAAAATTCCAGGAGGGCGACCTTGTATTTGTAATCTGCACTAAAGATGGCGTGCAGGAGGCAATGAGTTTCTGCGGCAAGAAGGAGATTCCTATCAAGAACCTCATGATTGTAGGTGGCGGAAGGATTGCAGAGATGCTTGCAAAGAAAATGAGCAAGGTTTCTGACCATATAAAGATAATTGAGATTAAGCCGGAGCGCTGCGAGTACCTTGCAGAGACATTGGACAAAGTGCTTGTAATAAATGGTGACGGCAGAAATTCAGACCTCCTTCTTGAGGAGGATGTGAACAAGTACGATGCATTCGTGGCAGTTACCAGCAATTCCGAAACCAATATCCTCTCGTGCGTGGCAGCCAAGAAAATGGGAGTTTCCAAGACCATTGCAGAGGTTGAGAATATAGAGTATATCAAATTGGCAGAGGGAATGGGCGTTGATGCCGTAATCAACAAGAAACTTTCAACCGCAGGACGTATCTTCCGTTTTACACTGAGCAACAAGGTAAGGTCCATCAAATGCCTCAACGGATCGGATGCTGAGGTTCTGGAGTTCATTGTAAACCCAAACAGCACTATAACAAAGGGGCCTCTCAAAGAACTGCACTTCCCTAAAGAGGCTATTATCGGTGGTGTGATAAGGGGGAACGAGATTTTTGTTGCAACGGATGAAACCGTAATAAAACCTTACGACAGGGTTGCTGTATTTGCCCTGCCGCAAGTATTGTCTAAAGTAAACAAATTCTTTATCTAGTTTTTAAAACAGGTTTACCACCACAAAAAGCCAGTGGGCTACTATACCTGCACAAAGTCCGCCAATTGTGTGGGCCAAGATTGTCTTTGGTGTAAGCTCCCTATATCCCAATGAATCCAGCATTGCCGTATCAGTGCTCAAGTAACCGCTCCAGCACATGCCCATAGCTGTAAACACCGCTATGGCATTTCCATCAATAAGGCCACTCTCCTGGAAAGTTGGCACAAGTCCCAAAGCAGCACCTACGGCCCCCATAGCAGTCATAGGAAACGCAACCAGTTCTGTATTTGTAAAGCCGAAGAGCCACTCAAAAACGAATCCCACTTTCTCTGCCAAAGCAGGCAACAACGCTATACCCTCATATGCAACACCGGTATAACCGTTCTCGCCCGGACCAAAGGTAAACATCATTACAAATGTTGATATTGTGAGTACGCCGGGAATAATTGCCAGTCCAAGTTCCACACCTGACTTTCCACCATCAAGAAGTGAATTGAGGATTCTTAGCAACAATCCCTCTTCTGCTGCAACTTCTTCTCCTTTAATGTCTTCAGGAATATCTGCCGTATGTAGAACAGCATCCTCAATAAAATCAGGTCGGGCCTTAAGGATAAGTCTTTGTGCTATTCTTGTAGAAATCACGCTACCTATAAGAGCACCTGCAAAACCCACAAAAGCCGGTGCCGAGTAACCTCTGCTTGCCATGAATACAATCACAATCAACCCCATACCAAATGAAGTTCCAAAGTTTGTAATTGAAACAAGCTGATACTTCTTGAAGTATTTGCTGAAATTCCTGTCTTTAGCCAAAGTAATGATTGCCGGGTTATCCGACAGGAAGGTAAGGACACCACCCAAAGCCGCAACACCGGGCAGGTTCCAAAGAGGTTTCATCAAAGGTCTCAGAATCTTCTCAAGAACACCCACCACACCAAACTCCTCCAGTATTTTCCCAAGTGCTCCCGACAACACCGAAATTCCCATTATATATAACACTGTATCTATCAAAAGGCTATAGGCGGTATTCATAAGTGTGTTGAGCATATTGGGAGTACCCATCTTATGGCCCAACGCCCAGAATATCAGAAGGAACACTACCATAAAATACAGCGGTTCAAGCTTTTTGCCAAAAATTTTGTTTTTCATCTGCAATATATCAGTATTAAAGATCAATTATCATTCAACTCCAACCACCTCATCTCCTTCTCATCCAACAATGCTATCACCTCACCAATCCTTGTTGAACACCTGGTCAGTTCATCGCCTGAAATGTTTCCTCCCGACAGTTTACCCTCAAGTTCCGCCTTCTCGGCATTGAGCGCTTCCAGATCCTTCTCAATCTGTTCCAGTTCCCTCTGCTCCTTATAACTCAACTTCCTTTTCTTTACAGGAACATTTTCAGACTCCACAAACCTCTTTTTCTCCTCCTTCTGCTGTCTTTCCCTTTCCAATGCCCTCCTCTCCTTCTCCTTGTCCTTCATATACTCCCTGTACCCGGAATAACTTCCCACAAAATCCTTCACTGCGCCATCACCTTCAAAGATAAAGAGATGATCAGCAATCTTGTCAAGAAAGAACCTGTCATGCGAAACTATTATTACAGATCCCGTATAACTCTTCAGATACTCCTCAAGCACATTCAAGGTAAGGATATCCAGGTCATTTGTAGGCTCGTCGAGAATAAGGACATTAGGGTTCTTCATCAAGACTGTAAGGAGATACAGCCTCCTCTTCTCCCCTCCGCTGAGTTTTTCAATCTTGTTGTAGTGCATGTTGGGAGGAAAGAGGAAATAGTTGAGGAAGGTAGATATTGGTACATTTTTACCATCGCCCAGGGTAACCACCTCCGCAATCTCCCTTACCGCCTCAATAACTGTATCGTTGGGGTTGAACTCAATTCCCTGCTGCCTGTAGTACCCGAAATTCACAGTCTCACCTATTTCAATCTCGCCTGATGTAGGCTTGAGATTTCCGGTAATCAAGTTAAGGAATGTAGACTTTCCAACACCATTCTTTCCCACAATTCCAATCTTCTCTCCAGGGGTAAAATTGTATGTGAAGTCCTTAAGTCCTACCCAGTTGTCCCACATGAAATCTACATGGCTGCAGTTCACAATCTTGCGTCCCAGCCTCTGCATCTGTACATTTATGTTCAGCTGCCTGTTCTCTATCCTCTGCTGGGCCTTGTCCTTAAGGTCATAGAAGGCATCAATCCTGTATTTTGCCTTTGTACCGCGTGCACAAGGCATACGGCGCATCCAGTCCAGTTCTGTCCTGAGCAAATTTCTGGCACGGTCAATCTCCTTCTGGAAGTTCTGCATCCTCTCTTCCCTCTTCTCCAGATAATATGAATAATTGCCGTTATAGGCATATAGCGTACCGTCTGCCATCTCTATGATCTGGTTGCATACCCTGTCAAGGAAATAGCGGTCGTGGGTAACCATCAACAGTGTACACCTGCTGCGGCCAAGATACTCCTCCAGATACTCAATCGTTTCCAGATCAAGGTGGTTGGTAGGCTCATCCATCACAAGGAAATCGGGTTTTTGGGCAAACATGCAGGCAATTGCAACCCTCTTAATCTCACCGCCGCTAAGTTCACGCACCCTCTTCCCTGTATCTGTGAGATTCAATGAATACAAAATCTCCTCAACTTCATGCTGCTGTATCTGCCTTGCATAAGGGGCCACTACCTGCATAATTGTAAGCTCCGGATCATATACATTATCCTGAGCCAGGAATGCTATCCTTATATCCTTGAGAAACTTAACCTTTCCGTCACCATCGGACCCCTCAACTCCTGCCAATATCCTCAACAACGAGGTCTTTCCTGTACCATTGGGTGCAATGAGCGCTATTTTATCCCCTTCATTTATATTAAGGTTTATGTTCTCAAACAGCACCTTTGGCCCGTAAGACTTTGAAACATTCTCAACCTGTAGATAACTTGCCATATACCAAATTTTGAAAGCACAAAAATACAAAAAAAGAGGTTGCCTTTACAGACAACCTCCACTATATCTGAGATAATCAGATTAATTTGCTTTCTCAATAAGAACAACTCTGGTAAGAGCACGGCTGTTCTCAAACATATTGTCCTGACCGCCATTACCTTTCCACTCAATCTGGCTCTCGCTTACACCAGCTTTGATAAGTGCTTTGTATACAGCCTCAGCACGTTTCTCAGAAAGTTTCTGGTTAGTTTTAGCTGAACCTGTTGCTTTGTCAGCATAACCGTTAACTACATATTTAACATCAGGGTTAGCTTTCATGATATCAGCAGCAAGGTTGATGTTAACCATACCTTTAGCATCAATGTTGGATTTGCCGATAGTAAAGAACACAGCTCTTGGACCGGCAACAATTGTCTCAATCTCTTTAACAACCTCAACTGGAGCTTTTGCTTTCTCTTTAGCCAACTCCTCTTTTACTGCAGCAAGGTTAGCCTGCTCAGCAGCCAAAAGCTCTTTATATTTCTGGATATCACCGTTAGCAGCAACCAATAGGGCCTCGTTGGTAACTTTCACGAATTTTTTGCCACCAAAATAGTAAGTTGCACCAAAAGTACCGCCTACAAAACCGTTTGCGATGGTTGAGCTGTAATCACCGAATGGAGACTCTGAAATCTCACCTCTTACCTCAAGGTTAAGAGCCCATTTGCTGTTGATATTATAAGCAGCGCCCAAACCTGCAGAACCGTTGATAAGGCCTTTCAAACCTGAATCACCACCTATCTCAGCTTTTGCAAACTGTAGGGCAGGACCCATAAAAGCGTAGAACTCAAATTTTCTGTCTGGGTTGTAACCTGCAACAGCATTTGAAATGTTGAACAAACCGTCAACACGTACTGTAAAATAACTCTTTTTCAACTCACGGCCTGCGTTGGCGTCGGTATAGCCCTCTGCATCAATATAAGAGTAAAGTTTTGTATTTACGCCAGAAACCATACCTCTGATACCCCATACAGGGTTAATCAATTTACCTGCTGAAAGGTTGAACAATGGTGTAACACCATTCTCTGAAGCGTGAGGGTCAACACAAATTTGTGCACCTGCACCCAGGCTGATGAAGTAATTGTCTTTTGCGCTCTCAGCATAGTATCTGCCCTTTGTCTGAGCGGTAGCAACTGTTGCAAAAGCAGCCAACATCAACGATAGAATAACTAGTTTGCTTCTCATTATAGTAATGTTTTAATGTTTTTATATTCTTTTTTTGTTTACCGTACTATCTCAAATGTATCTTATAACATAGTCCTCCGGTAAAGTACCTCAATTTTTGCATCTGGAATTGTGCATGCAACCGGTCAAATAACAAATAACTTGCTCCAATGGAAAAGTTAATATTGTCATATTCGGCAATCAGCCTCAAATCAGGCAGTACGGAAGGGTTATATGTAATACCGGCCGCAATGCCATTCAGATGATTTGACCGTCTTCTGTTATACATATAGGAAACAGAGACTCCAAATCTCTCCTTGTCCAACATGAAATGCTTGGTTGCCGCAACATAGAACCTGCAGAAATAACCGTTGCCATCTACTGTATTTATCTCTCCGTCTCCAGATTCGGTGTACGGATCTGAAGTTCCCACTACAACCGCCGGCATATGTTTCCACAACTGCCCCTCTTTCAGAACTCTCAGCCTTGCCGAGAAATATCTGTCCTGGTTACAGAATTTTTCAGGATCTGTATACCAGTCTATTCCTATAGTCTTTGCCTTGAACATTGTTGCAGTATAGGCAACTTCAAGGAAAGGAAAGACAGTAGCATTTAAAAAGTAGTTATAAGTTCCGTAGGTCCATGGATGAGGGGTCAGTTCCCTATTAAGGAAATTTCCGCCTAACATAACTGTCTTTACATCCTGCATCTCCGCAGAAGGTGCATTCAACAGTCCAGTTGTTCCATGCGTCATTTGAGCAGACATGGCAATGCTCACCCCCATAAGCATTACTGAAAACAATATTTTCTTCAAGTTGAGCATTGCCTGTCTTCTCAAATCAATTCATAACAAATTCAAATTACTCAGCATCACCAGCGCCACCGCCCCAAGCAGTACCACCGTTATGATGACCATGATTATCATGGTTACCCTGGTTGCCGTGGTTATCATGATTGTCATGATCGTCGTGGTTAAGAGCCTCAAGCGGAGTGATAACTGTTCTGTCAGCCTGAAGTGCCAAAACATTCATCTCAACGCCGTCAACCTTGAAAGGAATGGTCCAAAGGGTGAACTCCTTGCATACGCAGTAACCTGCAAGGCACAAACCGCCATCTCTGTTAAGTACAGTTGCAAAAGGAACGCTGTTGCCTGCTTTCTTGAAATCATTGTACACTGTACCTACGTATGGTGCATTAAGGTCTGTAACACATGCATACTGAACTGCCTCAGCATAATCAGCCAATCCTGCGTCTACTTTAGCAACAAAACCTACGTATGAAGAATCCTCAACAAATTTAGCCTCATGGGTAACACCGTTGGTGTGGTTTACATGACCGTCAAAATTCTCATGGCGGTTAGCATGCATATCTGAATCAAAGCTGTAGTGTGCACAAACCTCAACAAGGCCGTTTTCACCTGCCAATACCTCATCAGCACCTTTAATGTTGAACATTGCAGCAATAGCCTCAGCGGTCATACCCTGAGCTGGAGACTTTTCACCAAGCTCCAATGCTGGCACAGATGGCTCCTCTACAATTTCAGGAACCAATACCAAGTCAGCGTTGGTTGTACTTACCTGATTGAACTCTGCCAATTTGGTGATGGCAACAGTTCTGCTGCCGGCAACATAACCGTCAGCTTTTGCAGAAACTGCCACTGTAGTTTTGTAAGTATCCAATTTCACATTGAACGGATTGCTTACAGCTTTACCGTCTACCATTACAGTTGCATTGTTAAGCAACTTGTAATTTCCATCAGCATCAATACCGTAAACAGTACCAATTACATAGTACTCAGATGGAGTCTTTGCAACTGGAGTCTTCTCATAACAGCCTGTCAACACAAAAGAACAAACTGCCAATACGGCCATAGCCACTTTAGCCCCAAAGCCTAAAAATGATTTTTTCATTTGCATCTAAAATTAAATTAATATTATTAAAAATTCAGTAATTCTTGTTTTATATAACTTGGATTAAACTGTATATTGTTGCTTATATTGTCATCTATGTCCGCCCTGAATCTCTGCCCATATACAAAAGCGCCTCCGGCATTATATGAGAATCCCCAGTTTCTCGACGGCATCACCCTTGGAACATATCCGTTTCTCCTGTACTTATAGGGAGGAAGCGTTATCTGGAATCTGAATCCGGCATTCACTCCGCTGTTCCACCAGTCGGAAGGAATATAGGTTCCATAAAATCCAATCGAGCAGTTCCGGCAATGCCTTATCATATCAAATCTGAATCCGCAGTCCCCTCCAAGGAACGACTCCACACTGCCGGCAAACTGTGTATTGAACTTTTCCCAATAATAGTTTACCCCCAACTGTCCAGTAACCTTTGCCTCATCCATGCTGTATCCATATTTGAACGGATGCACATTCTTCACACCGTTGTAATACTCCCATTCACCCCATTCTCCCCAAACTGTCCAGCTCACTCTTCCATCAAACCAGAACTTTTGTCCCGACGGATACCACTCAGCACTGAGATCAACTCCGGAGCGGTTATTGTTGAAGAACCCGACAGTTCCGGTAACAAACACATTATAAGGCAACCTTACAGTATGCTCCACAGTGAGGAACCCGGGACGCACATCATCATACTTGTAGCCGTAATCATTCACTACCGGTATAACCAACTGCGCATTCAGCCGTCCACCCCTCCAAAGTGAAACCTGCAGGGTCGGGTTCATGTTAAGCCTTACTTGATAGGGTACCGACAAACGGCTGTTTCTGAAACTGAATTCAGGATATATCAGCAAATCAGTCTTGAACAGGGAACTGTTATGTCTCTTCTCCCCCTTTACCAATTCCCAACTTCCATCAAGGTCATAACTTACATGCCAGTCTTTCCTGGCAACATCCTTGCCCTGCGGCACCTTGCAATACAATGAAACCATAGGAACATTGTTATCAAGGACTATAAGCCTGCATATCCTCCCTTCCTCAGGAAGGCCATGCTTCTGAATCTCATCAAGAGCCACTCCTATTCCAACCCCAGAGACCCTGTACGCGGTATTTTCCACAACATATACCCTCTCGCTCCCATTCTCTGCCCAACATACATTCTCAAATCCCAACTCCACCAATGCCAAAACAGTACCTTCCCCACTCTGAGCAACCGCAAAAAGCGGCCACACAGACACCAAAAATGCCATGAAAAGGCATTTAAAGGCCTTGCGAATCCGATTACTATCCATTAAGCAACAGTTAGTTGAAATTAAACAAACCACAAAGTTACATATTTCCCCAAATGTGACAAAAAAAATATACCAAACACCCGAAAGAAAGGGGGCCTGCTTCCGCAGCCCCCCTCTATAACTCCTTGACAATTATCAAAATTAGTCCTTACAGCAGATTGGTCTGATCTGCGAGAAGAAATCGTTGCCCTTATCATCTACAAGGATGAATGCAGGGAAGTTCTCAACCTCAATTTTCCAGATAGCCTCCATACCAAGCTCAGGGTACTCAACGCACTCTACGCTCTTGATATTCTCCTTGGCCAAAATGGCAGCCGGGCCACCAATACTGCCCAAGTAGAATCCGCCATGTTTGTGACAAGCATCAGTAACATCCTTGCTTCTGTTACCTTTTGCAATCATAATCATGCTGCCTCCATTCTCCTGGAACAAGTCAACGTAGCTGTCCATACGGCCTGCAGTTGTAGGGCCAAACGAACCGCTGGCCATTCCTTTAGGAGTTTTTGCAGGACCAGCATAATAGATAGGATGGTTCTTTATATACTCAGGAAGACCCTCACCCTTGTC
>JAZRCK010000028.1:0-26262 GCA_045659725.1 Candidatus Egerieisoma sp. | reverse complement strand
GTTATCAATGCAGAGAATGATATACCCGCTGCTTTGAAAGTATCAGATTCAGGTGAATTCAACCGTTTGGTAATCAATACTGCGGGCCGTTATGATTCTTATCCGGAAGAGATACTAGGGACTTTCAGGAAGGCTTTTTCGTACACCAATTATGATTATACACTACCAAAAACAGCTGGATATATCGATAGTTATTACGAGAAATCGTTATCACCTACGAAAGCAATATTGTCAATGGTAGTGATTTATGCATTACTTGCCCTTCTATTGACCGTTCTTGGCTTGGTTGCAATGAGCACTTATTATATTTCATTACATAGGAAGGATTCGGCTGTCCGGAAAGTTTTCGGGGCAACAGGCGGTGAAGAAATCCGTCGTCACATCTATCGGTACCTCAAAATAGTAGTAGCCGCAAGTGCTATAGGTATTATCCTTTCAATTATAATAAACGATGCCATTATACTGAGCTATTTCTATCGCTTGAACTCTACATACTGGGTTTATATATTGGCTATTATCATTGTTGCCAGTATTGCTTTCCTATCCGTTTATCTACAAGCGAGGAGGGCTGCATTTAAGAATCCTGTTCTTTATCTGCGGGATGAATAACCATCACTTCCATCAGCTGATGGAAGTGATGTAATGATGGGAAGCGACTACTTTGCATAGTAGCCATCGTTCCTGTCTGAATATTGATGCTCTATCAAATCTTCCTTGACCATAGCTAAACAGGATTGAGGCTCCGCCATTCCTGGCAAAGCACAGGATTGGGCCTGACGGCATTCCTGCAGGAGCCGGGAATACAGCCCAAGCGGGGGAAATCCCGCACAGCCTTACGGCTGTGCGTATTTTTTATTGCTGCCTCATGCTGGAAAGCAAGCTTTCCGCATGGGCACAATAAAAAATCCCCAGCAAAACTGCTGGGGATTTCCTGCTTGTAGCGTGACTCCGACAGGATTCAAACCTGTAACCTTCTGATCCGTAGTCAGATGCTCTATTCAGTTGAGCTACGGAGCCGTTATGTTAAAGCTGACTACTCAGCTTTAGGTGCACTGTAAGTTCTCTCTTTGATACGAGCTTTCTTACCAGTTAGGTTTCTTAGGTAGAAAATTCTCGCTCTTCTTACTTTACCGCGTTTCTCTAGAACGATTGACTCAATGAATGGAGAAGCGAATGGGAAAATTCTCTCTACTCCTACGCCGTTTGAAACTTTTCTGATAGTGAAAGTCTCAGTTGAACCAGCGCCTCTTCTTTGAATAACTACGCCGCGGAATTTCTGAAGTCTCTCTTTGTCACCCTCTTTAATTTTGTAGGTAACTGTAAGTGTATCACCTGCTCTGAACTCTGGATACTCTTTTTTCTCACCGGCAAATGCCTGCTCTGCAATTTTAATTAGATCCATCTCTATTTAAATTTTTTAAGTGCAACATTACACCTTAAAAAACCGTATTGCAGGTGCTTGTAAGAGGTTGCTTTGTTTTTAGTGGGTGCAAAGGTAGACATTATTTTTAAATCTGCAAACTTTTTCCCAAAAATTTACAAATTTTTCACTCCGCCTGCCTTATAAAGGGCTCCACCTATGCAGTTGTAGCGTGCTCCGGTAACAGAACTCATGCAGTTTGGCTCATCTACAGCGTACAACGCACCCAGGAATGCAAAGATAAGGGCCTCCTTGAAGTTGATTGTAAGTTTGTCGGGAACAAAATACTCACACTGTGGGGCATTTGCCTGCATCCTCTCTACAAGGAACTTGTTCAACGCACCTCCGCCGGTAAGCAATACCCTGCCCCCTTTTATATTGCGGGAAATCTGCTGGGCCACATGCTCGCAGAAGGTACACAACATATCTGCACGTGAGAGGCCAAATGAATCAATCAGCGGGAATACCTCTTTCTCCACCCACTCGCGGGCAAGGGATTTTGGTCCCTCCTGAGTATAGAATGGAAGGTTGTTCAATGCATCAAGCAACTCCACGCACACCTTACCGCTGCGGGCAAGTTCACCATCCTTGTCGTACTCCTGGCCAATCTGCCTCATGTAGAAGTTCATCACATAGTTCACAGGAGAGATATCGTATGCTATACGGGCAGGAATTTTTTCACCTGCAGGCCCCTCAACAAAACTCTCTGAAGAGATGTTTGAGAAACCTCCCATGTTAAGGCAATAGTCAAAGTCTCCAAACAGGTTCCTGTCTCCAATTGGAACAAGCGGAGCACCCTGTCCGTGAAGTGCAACGTCTGTAGTCCTGAAATCACATATGCAGTCTACACCGGTCTCGGCAGCAATACCTGCACCCGATCCTATCTGGGTAGTAAACCTCAACGCTGGTTGGTGGAATACGGTAGAGCCGTGAGAAGCCACAAAATGGGGCTCAATGCCGTGTTTGTCTATGAACGCCTTCACCCTCTCACCCAAATAGATGCCGTAATCGGAGTTGAGAAGCGCATAATCCAGCGCACTCATGTTCTGGGCTGTAGCCAGCTTGTGCTTCAAATCATCAGAATACCCCTCATCTTCGGCAATGAGGATATTGTACTCCCATTTGCCGTTGACTTTTCTGAACTCCACATAACAGATATCCAATCCGTCCAATGAAGTGCCGCTCATAAGTCCTATAACCCTTACTCCTTCCTCTGCGCTGTAGTGCAGACCTGTAGATGTTGTTGCCATATAAATATCTTTTACCAAGTAAATACTCTCTCCATTATGCTCACGTTGCCGCAGTTGTCCTCCGCCCTGAACACCAGTTTGTGCTTGCCTCCCCTCTTTATCCTTGCATGCTGCAGCGGAATGATGATCCTTCTTGTCTTTGCATCATGCTCCGCAAGCACCCAATGTCCGTCTATCTCCACCCTGTAGTTTTTTATTCCCGACAGATTGTCCCTCAACCTGAACACAATGCTGCTGCCTTTTACAACCGCATTGTTGGCCAAAGTTGCAGTAATCTGGGGTGCCTGAAGGTCAACTCCAACAGTGAACTTTCCCAAAGATAGCACATTTGCTGTAATTTTCCTCTTCAATGTATCATATTTTCCACCTGCATACCCAAGATGCCCCTCTCCGTACACATGTGCTACGAAGGCCTTGGAAATAAGGCTGTCGGGAAGATTGCAGCCAAGGGTTATTGAGGCGCTCCTTCTCATTGCAATGCGGTCTGATGCCACATTCCACACCGGTGCAAAAGGAGTGATACGTGTTGGAAGGGTATCTACCTTAAGGTCAATTGAACTGTACAGGGTTCCCTGCGGGATATAAAGTTTGATTCCCTCATTTATATAGAAGTTGTTGAGGAACCATCCGGCATAATTCACTGCAGTTGTATCTGACTGTGCTGCTGTAAACTGCGCATCTTTCCTCTTTACAGTATAAGTTCTGGTAGCCTTGTTGCCGGCAATATCCTTCACCTCCACCTTAACCTTGTGCTTAAGGGTATCCCTGAGGGAAATCACGCCGCTATTGGATTCTTTAATTCTGTCCCTGAGCAGGTTGCCCGGCTCCACGTAACTTTTCACATAGGTTTTCCCCCTCACAACTTTCTGCTTGAACTCAATGAGGGAATTTATATCTCTGCCCATGTTGCCCGGAACCTCGCCAAGGGTAAAATGGTAGATAAGGTCATTGTCAACCCACACCTTGTACTCGCTCACAGCCAACTTAGCATTTGTTCCCTGCTGTTTGTCAACCGCATCTATACATATATAAGAGTGTTCCGGCAGGGTGATGAATCCCTCCTTGGGGATACCTACATAAAAACTCTCATGTACCCCTCCCCTGGTGTGGATGCCATAGAACACCACATTACGGAAAACCGGAGGGAGATTGTCGGGAATAGAAAGATACCCCCTTGCAAAAGCATTGGTATTCACATTGTTCTCATCCCTTATCTCAAAATGGAGGTGTGGTCCTCCCGACGATCCGCTGTTGCCTGCCTTGCCAATGCATTCCCCCTTCTTTACAGGGAACTGCTCCGGGGTGAATGAAAGGTCCTGTCTAAAACTCTCCTTCTCATACTGCTTCTCCCTCACATACTTTGCAATATGGTCTGCAAAGCAGTGCATGTGGCCATACACTGTAACATATCCGTTGGGATGGGTAATATAGATGGCATTGCCATAGCCGCTAGGGCCAATTGTAATTCTGGAAATGTAACCCCTTTCTGCCGCATAGATAGGTGCACCAACCACACCTCCCACACGGAAATCAATTCCCCCATGGAAATGGTTGCTGCGGAGCTCCCCATAGTTTCCCGACAGGCTCATTGTAACATCCAGCGGGTACCTGAACTTCACCTGCTGCAGATTCTGGGTAGCCTGGGCTTCCTTTGCATTCTGAGCATTCTGAGCAGACAATTGGAAAACAGAAAGGGCAGCAACACACGCCAGCATTGCCACCCTTTTTAAACTAAGTATAATGTTCATGTAATATCCGGCTTTTATAAGAGCCGCAAAGATATGAATATTAGCTGAACATTCTTTTTATTCTGTCAAAGAAATTCTTCTCCTCGCTGGAAGGTTTTGGGGAGAACGAACTTGAATCCTTAAGTTTCTCCATCATCTTCTTCTCGTCGGCAGTGATGTTCTTTGGAATCCATACCTGAATGTATACAAGAAGGTCTCCAGCTCCGTAGCCGTTCACATCAGGAACACCCTTGCCTCTTAGCCTCAAAACTTTTCCGCTCTGTGTACCCGGCTCAATCTTAATCCTCAACTTGCCGTCTACAGCCGGAATTTCCGCACTTGTACCCATAATTGCATCAGGAACGCTGATGAACAACGAGTAAATCAAGTCGTTGCCGTCTCTCTGAAGTTCCTTGTCCGGCTCCTCCTCAATTACAACAAGCAAGTCTCCGTTTATGCCGCCAGCCTTGGCTGCGTTTCCTTTTCCCTGAACGGTAAGCTGCATCCCCTGGGCCACACCTGCAGGAATCTTGAATGAGATCTCCTCAGAGTCCTTCACCAATCCGCTTCCGTGACACTTGCCGCAAGCCTTTGCAATCACCTTGCCCTCACCTTTACATACAGGGCAGGCTGCTTGGGTCTGCATCTGGCCGAACATGGTGTTCATCACCTGAGTAACGGTACCTGTTCCGTGACAATGGTCGCAAGTCTTTATATCCGCTTCAGAAACGGCACCTTTACCTTTACAATCCGGGCAAACTACGCTCTTGTTTATCTTTACCTTCTTCTCAACACCGTGCATCACCTCCTTAAGGGAAAGCTTCACACGGATTCTGATATCGCTGCCCCTCTGTACCCTATGGCCGCGTCCGCCACCGCCAAATCCGCCAAATCCACCGAATCCGCCACCAAAGTGACCTCCAAAGATATCACCGAACTGGCTGAAGATGTCCTCCATAGAGAATCCGCCGCCGCCAAATCCGCCACCGCCGGCTGCTCCGTCTACACCTGCGTGTCCGAAACGGTCATAACGGCTCTTCTTGTCGGCATTGCTGAGCACATCATAAGCCTCGGCAGCCTCCTTGAACTTCTCCTCGGCTTCAGCATCTCCCGGGTTTTTGTCGGGATGATACTTGATGGCCATTTTCCTGTAGGCCTTCTTTATCTCTTCTGCAGAGGCATCCTTGCTTACTCCAAGCACCTCATAGTAATCTCTTTTTGCCATAATTAAATTCCTACCACAACTTTTGCAAAGCGGATAACCTTGCCGTTAAGTGTATATCCCTGCTGGGTAACATCAAAAATCTTGTTTTTCTTCTCAGCCTCCTGTACAGGGAACTGTGCAACTGCCTCGTGGAAATCGGTATCAAGTTCCTTGCCTACAGCCTCAATTGGTGCCAATCCCTTAGATTTGAGGTAGCCCATAAGTTTGTTGTAGATAAGCTCTGTTCCCTCTTTTGCAGCTTTTGCAGCCTCTGAATCTGTAGATGACTCCAGAACCTGAAGGGCACGCTCACAGTCATCAAGCACCGGAAGCAAACCTTTTATCACATCCTCTCCTGCTGTTGAAATAAGGTCCAGTTTCTCTTTTGCCACTCTGCGGCGGTAGTTGTCAAACTCTGCTGCCAATCTTATATATTTGTCATTGGCCTCTGCCAATTTTGCTGTAAGCTGCTCCTCAACTGAAGGCTGTGCCGCCTCCTGCTCCTTTGTTTCCTGCTCGCCTGCAGCCTCTGCCTGCTCTGCACCCTCCTGTTCGCCCTTCTCTGCATTCTTCTCTGCATTCTCCTGAGCGCCAGCTGCTTGGGCCGCAGTATCAACTGTCTCTTCTTTCTTTATCTCTTCCTCTTTCTTAGACTTAAACATGATTGTATATTTTTTCTTTTTTACTTATTCTCAAAATCTACCCTTTGGGTAGGCAAATAATCTGCCAAAAGGGGCTCTCCGCCAAAATGGCAATGATTACAGCAGCCCGAACCGCTCAAGTGCCTTTGCCAGACCGCCTTCATCCACATGTTCTGTGACATACTTGGCCGCAGCCTTAACATGGTCTCCCGCATTTCCCATAGCCACGCTGTAAGGGACATGCTGCAACATAGGGATATCATTTCCGCCGTCTCCAAATGCCATTGCACACTCCAGAGGAATATTGAAGTGCTCAAGCACCCTATCAATGCCAAACTGCTTGTTCATCCCCTTCACATTCACATCTGCAAACAGCTCAATCCATCGCATGCCAACACATCCTGGAAGAGTTTCTTTAAGTATCTGCTGAAGCCTTGGCTCATCCACATAAATGCATAGTTGGAACACATCCTCCTTTATAATCTCCTCCACAGGCCTTACCACCGGAGGAAGCACCTCCACCACCTTGGCAACCTCTGTAACCAGCGGATCCATATAGTTTACGAACATCTCATCTTTACACATGAATGATACAGGGAACGGATCTGTTTTAAGTCTTTGCGCCAACGCCTCCAGTTCATCCTGCGGCACAGTGCTCTTGAAAATCACATTCTCCTTTGTAGAATCCACACAACATGAACCGTTGTAGGTAATGTAACCGTCAAACTCAATATCATTAAGCACATCCACCATCTTTAGCATCCTTCCGGTAGCCACAAATACCTTTATTCCGTTCTCCCTCAACCTCCTGATGGCATCCTTGGTTTCCTGCGGCACCTGATGGGTCTGGAAGCTTACCAGTGTACCGTCTATATCAAAAAATATTGCTTTAATCTTGTCTCTCATATTTTTTCATGTTACGTCGTCCTTTTGTACAATTACCTGTTTCTCAATTAATTACATTTTACAAAAAATTCAATTCTTAAAACCTGATAAAACTAACATGTTGAATATCAACTTATTGCACAAAAAGACAACGTTACAAAGATATAATAAAAAAAGGAATCACTTAATCCATCATAACGAACGCTGCCCAATAATAAGGGTCATTGCCGGACACCTCCTTGCCGTTGCGGATAAAGGTATGCTGCCTTACACAGTGCTGGGCCCGTTCAAGGGCCTCCCGTTTACCCGCGCCTTGCGCCAAGGCCTTGTAGAACTCACTCATCATCAACTGGGTAGCCTGGTCATCCACCTCCCACAGGCTCATTAGGAGCGTCTGCACACCCGCTTTCTTGAAGGCCCTCTGCAAACCGAATACACCCTCTCCGGTAACCTCGCCCAAACCGGTCTGGCAGGCAGACATGACCACAAGATCTGTCCCCTGCAGATTCAGATGCGAAATCTCCTTGGCCGTAAGGATACCGTCATCAAAACCAATACCTTGCTGCCCGGAAGAAGGGGTATTCCAGAAATTGTTCGCCCCGGCAAACACCAGTCCTGAATTCTCCAGGGCATCACCTTTATTTGGAAGGTAAAAACCGTGGGTTGCAATATGGATGATTTTGGTTTTGCTTCCCGACAATGCCTTAAAGGTCTCCTCAACCCCCTCATTGCCAGTGAAAGAGGCCACTGTATAGCCACTGGCTGCCAATGTGCCGGAAATGGAATTCACCTCCTGCTCCGTACCCGGAAGATACCCCCAGGAAGCATATCCTACAGCATTATCGGGAGTAAAATTGAATGATTTGACTCCTCTCGAACTGTTTGCATACGCATACAGTTCCATATCGGAAAGGGATGTATTATAGTTCAGACCTCCAAACAGGTAACAGCTGTGCCCTTCAGACGGCTGTTTTGACAATACCAGCTCCCTGGTGGATGAAAGACGGCGCATCTTGTATTTGTCGCACATACGCTCTCCGTTGGCAAGGGGAATATACTCTATACCAATATTATAGAGTTCTCCGTCGGGAACAAAATACACATTCTTCCTGTCCCCTATAAAATCCAGCAGTTCCCGGCTCCAGATTTTTTCAATTGCAATTTTTGAGAATTTTCCGGGCTCTGCCACCAACGATGATTTTTCACTTTCGGGGATGGAGAACAGTATGATATGCTTTGGCGTTGCCATATCCTTACAAATTACCTCGGCAGAGCAGGTATACACTCCATCAAACTTAGAAAAAACAAACTCAATGGCTACATCATCATCACCCAACACATTGCAAATTTCGCTCCATGTAATGCCTGTATATTGCATGAAATCACCATATTGTTTGGCTCTCTTCAGTATATTGCTCTCCTTCTCCTTGAGCAGCTTGCCCATGTTCTCGTCTACAGCCTGAGGGCTCTGCATATAAAGACGCAAATCTGTAAATTCTTTCTTGAGTTCCTCATCACCACTTGATGAAATCACCTCGGCCAAATTTATGGATGCCTGCAGAAGGATACCCTTATTCAAAAGGGCTACATCATACAGCATGCTTCCAACTTGCGGCTCCACGTCTTGTGGGGCCATGTTTATAGAAAAAAGACTTCCGATGCGGGTCTTGTCCAACTCCCACAAATTTGAGCGCTGCTCCTCTGTGAGGAATGAAAAATTGTCGTGCGTTATGGCACGCTGCTGTTCAAGCACTTTATTGAACTGCTCTACGGCATTCTTATAATCACCTGACCTTTTATAAGCACGTCCCAAATTAAGATAATAGTTCCTTATAGGATATCTGGAGAGGTTTTCACTCATAACAAACAACTCCTCTATTTCTTCGTTCAAAGCTATCACTTCCTTGTAGGATTGGGTAACAAGAAGAATCTCCACACTGGTAACCAGTGCATTTGCAAAATGGTCTGAACTTATATTACCCATAAAAGTCCGGTTCTTCATCACTTGCGAGACAATGTCTCTTGCCTTATTCAAATTGCCTTGAAAAATAGGAGGATATGCACTGTTCAGCTTTGCCAGGACTGCCGGAAAGGAATCTTCCCCACAAAGTTTCTCCTGCATACTGCAGGCCTTGCACAAATACTCATCCGCCTTGGAAATGTTGCCTTTTGCCAAAAAAATCATACCCATTCCCGAATATGCTTCTGCCAGAGTGGTGTGCTCCACAAAACCCTTTCCTACCAGAATGTCCTTACTCCTTAAAAAGTATTCCTCTGCCAGTACAATATCGTTGAGCATATGATAAATTTCACCAATTTGTACAAGTACCCTTGCATAATGGACCGAATTCTTGCCACAGGCCCTCTCAAAATAGCCCAGCGACCTTTGCAAATATGCCAGAGCCTCCTCGTAATTGGTGCTGCTTTGGTACATCCGGGCAATCAGTTCCAAAATCTGGCCATACTCAAGATCACACTTTACCCCATTTCCGTACAAATCCTTCTCCAAAGCTGCCAGATTCTTCTGCAGCGCCTCTATAGCCTGAGGGTATTTTCTTCCCAGCGTTTCAATCCAACAGAGGAACTGCTCTATCTGGAACGAACTGTACATAATCTTTTCATACATCTTCTCTTCCGACAACCACTGCAACGCAAATGGTGACCATCTGGCTACAAGACCTACACTCTTTGTACACTTGTCCATAATCTCCTCAAGGTATCCGCCCATTTCAAACTGGAGACTTGCGTAATTGTACAGGCACTGCATATAATAATACAGTTCATCATCATCCTCTTTGGAAAAATCGACCTTTGAATATGCACTTTCCCCTTTCCTGTACCATTCCAAGCCCGTTTTATAATCCCCCAAGGCCACATATATATCACCCAGCAAAGCATACATATACCCCTTCATTGCCATGGTTGGCTTATTCTGAAGCTGCTCCATCACAACCGCTTCCATCCTTTTAAGCTGATTGTAACTGCCTTTCATTATAAGGGTATCACACCCTGCCCTGTTGGCAATATTTATCGGATAGGTATCTGTTGCACAAAACAATGCAACAACAGACATGATACAAAACAACAGTCTTTTCATCACCGGTATTTTAATCCATCATAACGAATGCAGCCCAGTAATAAGGGTCATTGCCGGACACCTCCTTCCCGTTGCGGATAAAGGTATGCTGCTTTACACAGTTCTGGGCCTGCTCAAGGGCATCCCGTTTTCCCGCACCTTGCATCAAAGCCTTATAGAACTCGCTCATCATAATCCTGGTAGCCTCATCATCCACCTCCCACAAGCTCATAAGAAGCGTCTGAACGCCAGCTTTCTTGAATGCCCTCTGCAAACCAAAGACACCCTCTCCGGTAACCTCTCCCAAACCGGTCTGGCAGGCAGACATTACCACCAGATCCGTCCCCTGCAGATTCAGATAAGAAATCTCCCTGGCAGTAAGGATACCGTCATCAAAGTCCATCTCACCACCACCCTTTGCAGCGTTCCAGAAATTGTTGGCCCCGGCAAACACCAGTCCTGAATTCTCAAGCGCATCACCCTTATTTGGGAGGTAAAAACCATGGGTGGCAATATGTATGATTGGGGTTCTGCTTCCCGACAATGCCTTGAAGGTCTCCTCAACCCCCTCACTGCCTGTAAACGCAGTAACTTTATAGCCACTGCCTGCCAAAGTCCCGGAGATGGAATTCACCTCCTCTACCGTACCGGGAAGATACCCCCAAGAGGTGTATCCCGACAGATTGTCGGGAGTAAAACTGAATGATTTGCCTCCCCTCATTCTGCTTGCATACGCATACAATTCCATATCGGAGAGGGATGTATCATAGTTGAGACCTCCAAAGAGGGTACAACTGTGCACGGCAGAATTTTTATGGGAAGAAACTATTTCCCTGGTGGATGAGAGACGGTGCATCCTGTACCTGTCGCACATACGCACGCCATCGGCAAGCGGAATGTACTCAATGCCTATATTGTACAATTCACCAACAGGCACAAAATAGACATCTCCACCCTCAGGAAGCATCTCAAGCAGTTCCCTGCTCCAAAGTTTCTGCAGAATTGTTGGGGAATATCTGCCGTTACCGGCATGCAGTTGGCTTTTGCCTGAGACGGGGATTGAGAAAAGTTTGATGTGCACGGGGGAATCCATATCCTTGCGGAGCACCTCTGCAGAATATGTACATACCCCTGCATATTCAGATGAAACAAACTCTATGGCCACATCATTGTGGTCCATAGCCCCTTTGACATCCCTCCAGGTAATGTTCACATAATCCATAAAATCTCCGTACTTGCGGGCCTGCGCCACAATCTCCTGCTCCATTTTCTCAGACTCCCGGCTCTCTCCCTCTCCCTTGGCTGCAAGCTCCTGCTTGAGGAGGGCAAAATCGCTGAACTTCTTCTTCAGCGCCTCATCCCCGCTATTGCTCACAACCTCTGCAAGGTTTATAGACGCCTGCAAGAGAAGTCCCTTGTTCAGCAAGGCAACATCATACAATAATCCGCTTATTGCCTCCGAGTGCTGCCTGCTACCTGTATTCAGGGCAAATATGCTGTTTATGCGGGTTTTGTCAAGTTCCCATAACTTTGAACGCTGTTCCTCTGTAAGGAACCTGAAATCATCATGGGCAATTGAGCGCTGTATATCCACTGCTTTTCCAAACTGGCCTACAGCGTTGCCATAATCCCCATTCCTCCTGTAGGCCCTGCCTACACTGATATGCACATTACGCCTGTGGGTGGATCCCACATTCCTGTATACGTCGAGCAACATTTCAATATTTTTGTACATATCTATCACCTCATTATATTGGGCCTGCACAAGACCTAGATCAGATGCCAGCACCATAACACCAAGGAAATGGTCCGACGCTATATTGCCCTGCAATGCCGGGTTGTCATAAAGAGCCAGAATCTCCTCCCAGGCCCGGGAAAAATTGCCCTGTCCAAAAGTGGAATACACCGATGTAAACTTGCATACTGCGGCCATAAAACTCTCCTGTCCACATGCCTCACAACATATACGGTACGCCAGCTGCAGAAATTCATCGGCCTCTTTCCATAGTCCAAGATTGAGCAATACCATTCCCATTCCATTAAGTGAAACTGCATATTGCGGATGTGCCGTAAAGCCCAGTTTTTTTAAAATCCCCAAACTTTCCATAAAGTACTCCGATGCGGTGGCAAGGTCATTTAAAGTATAGTACACCCCACCTATCCTCCCCAAAATTGCAGCATAATGGACGGAATTTTTTCCCGACACCTTTTCAATCACCTCCCGCGCTTCCTTAAATCGTTCAAGAGCCTGCTCCCTGTTGCTTGCCCTCTCATATATGTCGGCCATAATGGCAAGAATCTGCCCATACTCCATGCTACGTTCCAAGTTCTGGCCAAACACATCTGAGCGCAAGATACCAATTCCCTCCTCACACTCCTTTACAGCAGTTGAAAACTCACGCATAAGGGTAGACATATTGGCCAATACAAAAGCCAACCTTGCATTTCCATAAAGCAACCTTGCAGCATCTGCTTTATCTTTCCCAGCATTCCTGTCGGCATAGGATAACCATGAATAGAACACATCTACTGCTTTACCGTAACTCTCCGCCACCTCTGCAGTATTCATTCCCAAAGAATACTGCAGATCCGAATAGCTGATCAGGCACATGGCATAATAGTACCGTTCACCGGCATTGCCCGGCTTTGCATAGTCAATATCCTCAAAATAAGCTACTGCCCTGTTATACCACTTCAAGGCTTCCTTCCAATTGCCTATAGTCTCCTGGGTCTGTCCCATCAAAGCATACAGTTCCCCTTTGAGCAGAGGATCCACAGGCTTTTTCATTTCTGACATGATATTGGCTTCTATCTGCTTGAGCTGCGCATAATTGCCACGCATAAAAATGGTATCGCACCCCCAACGGCGTGCTATATTGAATCCATACGATTGAACACAGGATATAATCATAAGGAAAGACAAGAACAATAATAGCTTTCTCATTTCATATAATATTGTTTCCATAACAAAAGTATCGTATTTTTGCAACATTACAAAACTCAAGAAAACTGTATGATGCCCAAGAATTTGAAGCAATGGATACGGATTGCCGGCACAGTTCTGCTGGCATATGTCATATCCCATATCCTGATATATGATATATCTTCCATATCGTATTTCAAGCCTATGGAGAAATCCAGGGAACTGTCTATAACAGATTTCTACCAGATTGTAGCCAGCAGGAAAAATGTAAAGCCACTTGAAGAAAACATTGCCATTGTATCAATAGACAGTTGTGGCCGCAAGGAGATAGCCCATCTGCTGGATGCCATAGATTTCTGCAATCCGGCCGCAGTGGGGCTTGATGTAATGTTCAACTACCCTTCTTCAGATGACTCCATCCTGATAAAAGCCATAGAAGACTGCAACAACCTTGTCCTCCCCTGCACTGCAGTATTTGATCCGCTCAGCGGATTATGCACCGGCTATACAGGCTCCTTCTTCTACAACAGGCTATCCTCCAGGAAAAGTTTGGGGGCAGTCAATCTTGCCGGCAACGATATGCAGAGCCTAATCCGCGAATTCCCCCCTTTCCACCTGTGCAACGGAGACACAATCGCCAACTTTGCAACAGAACTGGTAAAAATTGCCAGCCCCGAATCGTACCGCATACTCAAGGAAAGGGGCAATGATATGGAAACCATAAACTTCCCTTACAACGAAATTGCCGTATACTCGCCGGACGAAATTCTTGAATTCAGTGAGGAACTCGAGGGTAAGATAGTGCTCATTGGAAGCATAGACGAACCTTGGGACCATCACATCACACCGGTGACAACCAAAATGCCTGGAATAATGATCCATGCACACGCCATTGCCACAATGCTCGGGAACATATATATAAAGGAACTTGACGGATGGATAATTTGGATGATTGCCATACTTCTAAGCACTGCAATGCTCCTTATAAAGGAGAAAATAGACAATTTAAAATTTGAAAGTCTCATCATGCGCCTGATACAGATGCTCATGCTTTATATCATTGTTGTTACAGGTTACTGGTTCTACAACAGACATCTGCTGAGTATAGACTTTGCCATACCGCTTATGATGGTAGGCCTCATCTTCATGGCACGCGACATCTGGAGCGGAGGTGAAAGCGTGTTGCAAACCATTAAAGAAAAAATTAAAAACAAAAAGGACATATCATGAAAAAGGCAACATTAATAGCACTATTATTGGGTTTGGCATCAGCACTCTGGGGCCAGAACATATATTGTATCTTCAAGACATCCCAAGGTGTAACACTAAGCAATTCAACATCTTCCGGCACAGTAGCCACAAAAAGGATGGAAGTGAAGATAGGCGACATGCTGAATATCCCTGAAGGCGGGGAGGTAACCATCCTGGAAAAAAGCACCAGACAGGTCTACACCTACAAGGCATCTGAAGGGTGCAGTATAAAAGTTGCCAAAATACTCATTGAGGCAAAAAAACAGGCCAGCAACAATATAGCAGCCATAAACAACGGGTTCATCACCTCCATTGATGAGCGCAAGCTCCCGGGATACAACTACTCCGTACAGGGTTCAACCTACAGGGGTGCCGGTTCAGATTCCACTACTGCTGCACTCTACTCCGCCCTATGTAAGGCACTGGAGCAGAACAGCACATCCGGCCAGCTTTCGCTTGAGATGAAACAAGACGGTGAAACTTTCCACTTTCAGGCAAGCAACAGCGGCAACACACCGGTTTACTTCAACATCTTAAGATTGGGGGAAACTCCTCATATATGTATCCCCACAGACAGTTCAAGCACCGTTCCGTGCCTCATTCTTGACACAAAAGGGACCTGGTGTGCAAAGGAAATCAGCTTCGTTCATGAAGAAGGCGACAAGTATATCATTTTTGCAACAGACAAGCCGTTCAACAGCCAGCTTTTGCAGCAGATGTTCAACAGGAAACAGCCTGCAGATGCACAATACAGATGTACTATATCCATTGCGCCGGCAATAATGGAACAAGGCACCAGATAACAATCCGCAATACACCATGGCAGACAAAAAAACAGGGGCGACCGTTTAGGCCGCCCCTATTCTTATCTGTAAGAAAATGATTAGCAATCAAGTTTGCCGTCTGAACCAAGAACGTTGATGATCTTGTGTTTGTACATTTTCTCCATGTTGTCTCTAGCAGGACCAAGATATTTGCGTGGGTCGAACTCAGCTGGTTTCTCAGCAAATGTCTGGCGGATAGCAGCAGTCATTGCAAGACGTGAGTCAGAGTCGATGTTGATCTTACATACTGCAGATTTTGCAGACTCTCTCAACCACTCCTCAGGAATACCGATAGCAGCTTTCAAAGCACCACCGAACTTGTTGATGGTAGCAACCTCCTCCTGTGGAACTGAAGAAGAACCGTGAAGAACGATAGGGAAACCAGGAAGTTTCTCCTCAACTGCTTTAAGAACGTCAAAAGCAAGCATAGGAGGAACCATAAGGCCAGTCTGTGGATCAATTGTACACTGCTCAGGGGTAAATTTGTAAGCGCCATGAGAAGTTCCAATTGAGATAGCCAATGAATCACAGCCTGTACGGGTAGCAAAGTCAACTACCTCCTCAGGGTTGGTATATGTGTGGTGGTCTGAAGAAACCTCATCCTCAACACCAGCAAGAACGCCAAGCTCACCCTCAACAGTTACATCAAACTGGTGAGCGTACTCAACAACTTTCTTTGTAAGGGCAACGTTCTCCTCGTATGGAAGGTGAGAACCGTCAATCATTACTGATGAGAAACCTGAATCGATACAGCTTTTGCAAGTCTCAAAAGTATCACCGTGATCCAAGTGAAGAACAATCTGTGGTTTCTCGCAACCCAACTCTTTTGCATACTCAACTGCACCCTGAGCCATATAACGCAAAAGTGTAGCGTTAGCGTACTGACGTGCGCCTTTAGAAACCTGAAGGATAACTGGAGATTTAGTCTCTACAGCAGCTTTGATAATAGCCTGCATCTGCTCCATGTTATTGAAGTTGAAAGCAGGAATAGCATAACCGCCCTCAATTGCTTTAGCAAACATCTCTCTGGTGTTTACCAAACCCAAGTCTTTGTAAGAAATCATTTTATTTCTATGTTTTTTGTTAATGAATACTTTTTATGCGGGCGCAAAAATAGAAAATATCTGCAATTCTTACAAACCAAATGGTTATCTTTGTCTTTTGGGCAAAAGATATCCGGGTAGTCTTCCCGACAGTTTAAGCGGAAAACAGGACTGTCCCCGCCCGAAAATGATTTGACAGCAAAAAAGGACAATATGAAAAAGAAAGTTATAATTTTCTCGGCACCGTCGGGAGCAGGAAAAAGTACAATTGTGAGACACCTTTTGGGCAAGTTCGGTTGCCTGGAGTTTTCGGTTTCAGCAACTTCAAGGGCTCCGCGCGGACAGGAAGAGAACGGAAAGGATTATTACTTTTTCTCAACAGAGGAGTTTGAGAGCAAGATTGCAAACGGCGAGTTTGTTGAGTATGAGGAGGTTTACAAAGGTTCTTACTACGGCACACTGGTTTCTGAGGTGGAACGCATCTGGGCTAAAGGGAACATCATCATTTTTGATATAGACGTTAAAGGTGGTGTTAACCTCAAGAAACTTTACGGTGAGAATGCCCTTGCAGTGTTCATCCAGCCACCTTCAGTGGAGGAGCTGCGCAACCGCCTTGTTGGACGCGGAACAGACTCGGCTGAGGCAATTGAGCGCCGAGTGGCAAAAGCGGAGGAAGAACTTACCTACGCCAGCAAATTTGATGTAGTACTTGTAAACGACAACCTTGAGCAGGCCCTTGCTCAGGCAGAGCAGATGGTTGCCGAATTTGAGGCAAAATAACTTAACGCAAATGAGAATCCTTATCCTCTGTACCGGAAACAGCTGCCGCAGCCAGATGGCCCACGGCTTTCTGCAATCGTTCAGCAGCAACATTGAGGTGCACTCAGCAGGAACCAGACCGGCAGCACAGGTAAACCCGCTGGCCGTTGAAACCATGCTTGAAGCCGGGATTGACATCTCGTCCCACACCCCAAAAGATGTTTCAATATACCTGCAGCAGGAGTGGGATTATGTTATAACCGTGTGTGGCGGGGCAAATGAAAGTTGCCCTGCATTCACCGGCAAGGTGAAACACCGCCTGCACATGGGCTTTGAAGACCCTTCCGAGGCCACCGGCACTCCGGAATTCATAAAAAGTGAATTCCGCCGTATCAGAAACCGGATTAGAACCGGTTTCCGCCTTTTCTTCCACACAAACATTGAAAAACTTACAGTCCTCTACTTTGGAAGTTTCAACCCGTTCCATATAGGGCACGCTTCAGTGGCAAAATTTGTAGCTGCCCAGCCGTGGGTGGAGCAGTTGTGCTTTGTACTGAGCCCCAAAAACCCGCTGAAAGAGAACAACACCCTGCAGGATGCAAACTTGAGGTGGGCGGATCTGCAGAGAGTGGTCAGGAAGCTCAACGAGGAAGAGCAAGCATCTGGTAATCAGAATGCATTTGGTTCAGACCCAGTTGGGCCCACTCAAGCTGAGCCTGCTGGAACAGATATCCGCGTGGCTGAAAAATTCTCCGCCTCAGACATTGAATTCCATCTGGAGCCCCCTCTGTACACCTACAACACATTGGAGAAACTTTCAGCTCTTCATCCCCGCAGGCATTTTGCCCTGCTGATGGGGGGAGACAATATAAATATCCTCCACAAATGGTACCGAGGAGAGGAAATCCTCAACAGGTACCCTATCATTGTATACCCTAGGGAAGGGGTTGACACTGAGGCAATTTGCAATGAAAAAGGGGCAATCTACATAGACGCCCCCATGGTAAACATCTCCTCAACCCAAATCCGCACAATGATGGCGGCCGGAGAGGATGTATCTGAACTCAGGTATTAACCCTTGAGCAACTGCTCCTTCAACTGCTGCTCCAGTTGCGGCATGCCCACTGCACCGCGCTCCTGTATGTGTATAACCTCATTGCGGATTCTGCTGATATCGGGAGTACCGGGATCAACCACATAAATTGGAGTGCCGGCCTTGGCATAATCCACAAGGTAAGCAGCTGGATAAACCTGCAGTGAAGTACCCACAACCACCAGAATATCTGCATCTTCCACAATCCTGCAAGCAGGGTTAAACATTGGCACATCCTCCCCAAAGAAAACTATATGCGGACGCAGCAGCGCTCCATCCTCAGCCTTTTCATCAAGAGGCTGCTCCCATCCGTTGATATCGTAAATAAGGTTAGGATTCCTCTCCGAGCGCAGCTTCATAAGCTCGCCATGCAAATGCAGCACATTTTTGGATCCGGCCCTCTCATGCAGATTGTCAACGTTCTGCGTAATGACAATCACCTCTGCCCACTCCTCCATCCTGGCAATGGCATAATGTCCGGCATTGGGCTCCTTTGAAAGCGACTCCTTGCGGCGCATATTGTAAAACTCAACCACTTGCGCCCTGTTGTTCCTCAAAGCCTCAGGCGTACACACATCCTCCACCCTGTAATTTGCCCACAACCCGTTGGCATCCCTGAATGTTGCAATACCGCTGTCTGCACTCACCCCGGCCCCTGTAAAAACCACAATTTTCTTCATAATCTGCATTTTTTAATCCCGACAATTAATTTATCCAAATTTACAATAATTTGCCTGTTAAATGGAAACAATATCTGTCTCCAAAGCAATTGATATTTTAGCCAAAGTGCGGATTGTAAAGTTATGCCTACCGCTTAACCATCTGCATATTTCCGGTTCTGTCTTTCCAACCATCTTAGCAAACTGCTTCTGCGTAAGCCCTCTAGTCTTCAATAGCAAATCAATCTTTTCAGAAATCGCAAAAGAAAGTTCCATTTCCCTTTTAACTTCTTCAGAGATTTCAGCTACACTTTGGTTAAATAGTTCATTTGTATTCATAGCTTGTATATTTTGTCCTCATATCCCGCAATCTCCATTTGCTCAATAGTTATTGTACCTTTTTTCAACTCCATTCTCAATATCTCATCAAATTTTTGCAAGGTTAACACATAACCACTTAACTCTGCATTCTCATTATACGTCTTAGTAGCTTTAACACCACCATTCCCGATAATAAGTATCTTATCGGACAATCTAAGACAGTACAACCTCAACTTTCCGCTCTCTATCGGTAATGCACAAACGTTGTCCTTAACCTTCCCTTCAGGTCTGAAGAACCTCTCCAACACTCCAACCTCCAAACATTTGCTTACAGCAAATATAATACGCTGGTAATCCTTGTTAAGTTTAGCATCCCCTCTATACTTCAACATAAACTTAGTAAATTCAGACTCATTGTCATTTTTAAAATGAATCGTAAACAACGCTGCCTTTTCAGACTTCTGTAAGAACTCCAATACTACCTCTTGCTCCATATCTTTCTATATTTAGTTACGCAAAGATATAAATAAATTAACTTTTATGCTAATTAAAAATATATTGTGAATTGTTTATGGTTATTGTATCAAAATAACCCAACAAAAAAAAGAGCTGCAGAACAGCTCTTTTTTGTTGTAACAACACCTCTCTACTTATACCCCTCAACAAATCCCTTAACAAGATTGAAGATTCTGTCGTAGTTGTCTGAGAAGAAGTTCTCAAATGTGTCTCTTGGAGAGTGGTAGTTCTTGTTGGTATCGCCGTTCATCTCCATATAGATTGCAGGAACGCCTTTAATGCCAAACGGATAGTGGTCTGCATAGTCGTCCATAGGGTGACGGTCGAGTTTTGCAAACGGAACCGGCATAGCGGAATTCAACTCATTCAAATACTGCAAGCCGCGCTCTCCGGCATCTGAAATCTGACAGTATACGGTATTACCGTTGTCGCCAATCATGTCAAGTTCAACAAAATATGCAATATCTTCCAATGGAAGGAGCGGATTGTCGGCGTAGAAGAAAGAGCCAAGAAGGTTGTTCTCCTCAGAATCAAAGAAGATGAACATCACTGAATACTCAGGCGGATTCTGTTTGAAATGGCGCATAAGATTCAACAACATTGCCGAACCTGAAGAGTTGTCATTGGCACCGTAGAAAATCTCGTCTCCACAAACACCCAAATGGTCATAGTGGCATGCAAGGATAAAATGCTTCTCACTGCCCGATGTTCCCGGAATGTATGCAATTATGTTGTGTGCATCGTTCTCAACCATCTCAGCCTCAACATCAATATGCACCTTCTTGGCATTTGCAGGGAAGGTTGAATCAACCATAAACACCGGCATAGGGGTATTGAAGTGGTTACGGCTCTTGAAGTAAGGAAGCAACTCCTCGCTCTTGCAGATAAGGGCCCCCACATTCTCCATAGGCATAAAATAGGTTTTGTACACCTCAATTCCAGGGAATGTATACATTGTCTCGCGGAAACGGTCCCAGTCAAGAACCACAGCCTTGTCCTTGAATGCACCCGAGTTCACATACTTGCAGAAATCGTCGGGATTAAGATATTTGTTATCCAAATATACCACATCCAAATCCCCTTTGAAAGTAGGAGAAAACTCCTTCAAGGTATATTGTACTGTGTGGTTAAGGGTATCTCCGTCAACCACAAGTTCCACAGCGCCCCTCTGGGCATTCAAAGGATGCGTAAAATGCTGCAAATAAGATAATTTCCACTCTGGAGCACCAGCCCATCTCCCCTCTCCGCAAGGGGTAATGAGGCTCTTGAACTCAGGCTGAAGCGCATGCAGCTGTGGCCTCTGTTTTCCTTCCCAAGCCTTGAGGATAACATCCTGCGGAACGGTTTCCACCCCTACTTTCCGGATCTCTCCCAAAATGTAGTCGGCCGCCCTCACAGCACCATCCTTATAATTGCTTCTTCCATAATATTCTTCTCCCGACAGTTCCTTTACCACTTCAACAAAGTATTCCTTGCTTGGCAACAAAGCCTGTTCACCGGTATTGCATCCTTGCAGCATCATAAAACCCATAATTGACATCAAAAGTTTTTTCATAATGTGTATTTTTTGTTTTGGATGTAAATTTAATAAATTATCGGGAAGAAAATTGCTAACTTAGTGGAGAAAATTCAGCAATATGGGCTACCGGAAATTTGACACATGCTTTTTTGAGCGCTATGCACAACTTACCCTTGAGAGGGTGCTGGGGAGCAAGTATGCCACCCTTGTGAATGTGGACAGGCCTGATCTGCAGACTCCCGACAAGTCCCTGGGCATTGAGGTTACCCGTGCCATGGAGCCCGACAAGCACAATGCCAACCAGTTGCTGAAGGAACTTGCCGGCATGCATGTTTCCGAGGAACACCATGCCGACATGCAGAAAATTGTGGAGAGCGGCTACGCCTACGGTCTCCCAGGGCTCAACTACACAGGTTACATTGAGCAGGAGTACTGGTCATTGGCCCAGCCGCTGCAGCGCATCCTCACCAGCAAGATAGAGAAAGTGGCCAGGGGCTTTTATGGCAGTTTTCAGGAATTCGGGCTGTATGTCTTCTGCCGCGACCTGCTGGACATCACCCAGGTAGAACAGGCCGTCTCGTTTGCCCTCCGCCTGCAGGACAATCTGGACATCCGGTACAACACTCTGTACCTTTCCCAGACCGACACTCTCTATGTGTGCCGTCTCACCGACAACCTCTTCTCGGAAGGGATTGCCTCCCGCATTGAGACCCACCATATTCCCGACGAGCTCCGCCGCGAGTTCTTCTTCAAGGCACTGGGATACTGATTTCAGGGGATAATCTCCCCTACCGCACAGAGGAAACATCCCGGTTTCCGCCGCTTTTCCAGGACAAAAAGAAAGAGCACCCAATATGGATGCCCCTTCCCAATATAAATGAGTTTTGTTATTTTGAAATGCCTTTTTAGTTCAGGCGACGTCTTTTGCCAATTGCAAACTACTTTACCTCCTCAAAGTCAACGTCAGTTACCTCGCCGTCTTTGCCGCCCTGAGCACCTGCTCCTGGGTTAGCACCCTGTGCACCACCCTGAGGACCTGCAGCCTGAGCTGCTTTTGCCATATCCTCGCTGGCAGCATGCCATGCAGCGTTAAGTGCCTCAGTCAATTTGTCAAGCTCTGCAATGTTTGCAGCTTTGTGAGCCTCCTTAAGTTTGTTGGTAGCATCCTCAATTGCAGCTTTCTTCTCTGCAGGGATCTTGTCACCGTACTCCTTAAGGTTCTTCTCGCTCTGGAATACCATTGCATCTGCGTTGTTAAGCTTGTCAATTCTCTCGCGCTCCTCTTTATCTTTAGCCTCGTTAGCCTTAGCCTCATCGCGCATTCTCTTGATCTCGTCCTCTGAAAGTCCAGAAGAAGCCTCAATTCTGATCTGCTGCTCTTTGCCGGTAGCTTTATCTTTTGCAGATACGTTAAGGATACCGTTGGCGTCGATATCAAATGTAACCTCAATCTGAGGAACACCTCTAGGAGCAGGAGTAATTCCGTCCAAGTGGAAACGGCCGATAGTCTTGTCATCCTTAGCCATTGGTCTCTCACCCTGAAGAACGTGTATCTCTACTGAAGGCTGGTTGTCTGCAGCTGTAGAGAATACCTGTGATTTTCTTGTAGGGATTGTGGTGTTGCTCTCAATAAGTTTTGTGAACACGCCACCGAAAGTCTCAATACCCAATGAAAGTGGAGTAACGTCCAAAAGAAGAACGTCCTTAACGTCACCGGTAAGTACACCACCCTGGATTGCAGCACCAATAGCAACTACCTCATCAGGGTTAACGCTCTTGTTAGGCTCTTTGCCAAAGAACTTCTTAACAATCTCCTGGATAGCAGGGATACGGGTTGAACCACCTACCAAAAGAACCTCGTTGATGTCTGAAGCTGAAAGGCCTGCATCCTGAAGCGCTTTGCGGCAAGGCTCAATTGTTCTCTGGATCAATGAATCTGCCAACTGCTCAAATTTTGCTCTTGTAAGGGTTTTAACCAAGTGTTTTGGAATACCGTTAACAGGCATGATATAAGGCAAGTTGATCTCAGTTGAAGTCTGGCTTGAAAGCTCAATCTTAGCCTTCTCAGCAGCCTCTTTCAATCTCTGGAGAGCCATAGGATCTTTAGAAAGGTCAATGCCGTCGTTCTCGCTCTTGAACTCGTCAACCAACCACTCAATGATTACATGGTCGAAGTCATCACCACCAAGGTGAGTATCACCGTTAGTTGATTTTACCTCAAACACACCGTCACCAAGCTCCAGGATAGAGATATCAAATGTACCGCCACCAAGGTCAAATACAGCCACTTTAGACTCCTGGTCCTTCTTGTCAAGACCGTAAGCAAGTGCAGCTGCTGTAGGCTCGTTGATGATACGTCTTACTTTCAAACCTGCAATCTCACCAGCCTCTTTGGTAGCCTGTCTCTGAGCATCGTTGAAGTAAGCAGGAACTGTAATTACAGCCTCATTAACCTCCTGGCCAAGATAATCCTCAGCAGTCTTCTTCATTTTCTGAAGAATCATGGCAGAAATCTCCTGTGGAGAATACATTCTGCCGTTGATATCAACTCTAGGAGTGTTATTCTCACCTCTAACTACTTTATAAGGTACGCGGCTGATCTCGCTTGCAATGTTGTCATAAGTCTCACCCATGAATCTCTTGATGGAGAAAATGGTGTTTGTAGGGTTGGTAATAGCCTGTCTCTTTGCAGGATCTCCAACTTTTCTCTCGCCACCCTCTGTAAATGCAACTACAGATGGGGTAGTTCTTTTGCCCTCGCTGTTAATGATAACTGCAGGCTCGTTACCCTCCATAACTGCTACGCAGCTGTTGGTAGTACCTAGGTCAATTCCAATAATCTTTCCCATAATCGTGTATAATTTTAAAATTTATATTTCCAGTTTTCCTCTCTATATCTCCAACTTTGTGCCAAAGGGGAAAATATGACAAAGTGGCAGAAGTTTGCTTTTATTGTTTTTTTTCAGTTGCTTTGCACCATATTATACTACTAAAAACACAAATCATGTCAGTAGAAGGAAAACAGAGAGTCATTACAACCCACAAGTTGTTGGAAATGAAAGTTAAAGGCGAGAAGATTGCAATGCTTACCGCCTATGATTATACTTTTGCAGGAATCGTTGACCAGGCAGGAATAGACATTATTCTTGTTGGAGACTCGGCTGCCAACGTTATGGCAGGACACGAGACAACCCTTCCAATTACAATAGACCAGATGATCTACCACGCGCAGAGCGTAATGCGTGCCGTAAAGAATCCTCTTGTAGTTTGCGACATGCCTTTCGGTACTTACCAGGGTAACCCCAAAGAGGCTGTAAGAAGTGCCATCAGAATCATGAAAGAATCTGAAGTGGACGCAGTTAAGATGGAGGGAGGCAGCGAGATTATGGAGAGTGTTGAGAGAATCCTTTCAACCGGTATTCCGGTAATGGGACACCTGGGACTTACCCCACAGTCTATCCACAAGTTTGGCACTTACGCTGTAAGGGCAAAAGAAGAGGCAGAGGCAAACAAACTCATTGAAGATGCACTTGCACTTGAGAAAGCTGGCTGCTTTGCCATTGTACTTGAGAAAATCCCTGCAGCATTGGCAAAAAGGGTATCCGAGGCTCTTAAAATCCCTACAATAGGTATTGGCGCAGGTCCTCACTGCGACGGTCAGGTACTTGTAATGCACGACATGCTAGGTTTGAACAACTCATTCTCTCCAAGGTTCTTGCGCAGATACGCCAACCTTCACGAGGAGTCACTCAACGCCATCAGAAACTACGTGGCAGACGTGAAGAGCTGTGACTTCCCTAACGAGAAAGAGGCATACTAAAATAATCCCGACAGATATCAGGCAGCCCCACCGGCAAGCGACTGTCACAAATTCCTGCGAAATTGTGACAAAACTGCCACAAAAGTGGCCAATTGTCACAGAATCGCCAAAAAACGTGACAAACCACCCTACAAACGGGACAATTGTCACAAAACAGAGAGAAAATGTGACACAACCGACCCACAAAACGGAAACAATTGGGGAAAATATGTGTTAGAGAGGGGAACAGAAATCATCGGGAAGAGGAAAATTGGACTTATAATGGCAGATACATTAAATAAGAGTATGGCAGCTGAGGGGTCTCCTGTGTACAGGAGGCTCTCGCAGCAGGAATTCAATGATATAGCAGGCAGGATCCTCTATGAGGACAACCACCTGCTTATTTTCAATAAGCGGTCGGGGGAGATTGTGCAGGCAGACAAGACCGAGGACGAGTGCATGAGCACCACCCTCAAAGCATTTGTGGCACAGCGCGACAACAAGCCGGGCGCAGTGTTTATGGGTGTTGTCCACCGCTTGGACCGTCCTGTGAGCGGAGCCGTGATATTTGCCAAGACATCAAAGGCTTTGGGCCGTCTGAATGAGGCGTTCCGTACCGGGCAGATGCACAAGACCTACTGGGCTGTGGTGTGCAACCGTCCAAAAGAGGACGAGAAGCTCCTCACCCATTACCTTACCCGCAACGAAAAACAGAACAAGACATATACCAGCCTCACCCCAAAACAGGGTGCCAAAGAGGCCAAACTCCGCTATAAGTTCCTAAAGGCCACCGAGAGATACTTCCTTCTTGAGGTAGAACTTTTTACCGGCCGGCACCATCAGATCCGCGCCCAACTCTCGGCAATAGGGTGTGTAATTAAGGGAGACCTCAAATACGGCGCTCCCCGTTCCAATCCCGACGGCAGCATCTCCCTCCATTCCCGCCACGTAAGGTTCACACACCCCGTACGCAAAGAGGAGATGGAGATTGTGGCACCGCCATTTTGTCCGGTTATGAGGAGTTGTATCTGAGACACGTGGGTAACATTGGAAATTTAAGGATAGTCAAGTTGGCTATCCTTTTTTTGGGATCAGTCGCAAAAGTATGTGTCTAAGCATAGATCCTTGTAAGTCTGAACAGAAAGTATTTAACATCTGATACACCTCTCAGTTGCATTCTGAAGGCTTTGATCTTAGAGTTAAGTGATTCCGCAGAAGCGTTAGTGGATCTGTTGTTGAAGAAGTTCAGGATGTTTGAGTAATGTGTCTGTATCGTTTCTGCTACAGTCTTGAACTCTTTGAAGTTGGTTTTCTGAACATCATTGTACCATAATGCAAGTTTAGGTAATGCC
>JAZRCK010000027.1:0-22145 GCA_045659725.1 Candidatus Egerieisoma sp. | reverse complement strand
CATCATTTATGGCACTTCATACCACCCCATCTCTGAAATAATCTACCACCGTTACCGCAACCAGCTTACCACAATTCTAACCACCAACCTCACCGACAGTGAACTTGCTTCCCGATATGGTCCCCGCATAATGGATCGCCTTGAAGAGTCATTTGATTTCATTGCCTACACCAACTCCAGCTACAGGAAAAAAGTATAAAAGTACTTAAGTATAAAAGTGCGGAAGTGGAAAAGTACTTTTGCACATAAGTGCAAAAAATAAATACACTGTACGATAAAACTCCTTCAGAAATGGGGGTGTTTTTGTTTCCGAAAGTTGTTGTTTTCCCATGCTCCAAAACAGAGGGGGTGCATTGTAAAGCAAGATGTGTTTTGGCAGCCAAAACCGGGTGTTTTGGGTCCCCTTCAACCTCGGAACTCGGAGGGTTTAAAAGGTAAATATTTTGTAAATTTGTGTATGAGAAAAATCGTACTAGTAACAGTTAATAAATACTTATGATATGAAAAGAATAACCCTGTTATTTATAAGTCTATTGCTGGTTTCTTACACCTATGCAATTCTTCCCGATAGGAAATATATCAGATTTCCTCAAGAAAGAGGTCTTGTATATAAGAACTTGCCGGTTAAAACTAAAGATGGCTACAAAATAGAGACCTGGTTCTTCCCTGCACAAGATATGCCCGATTATAAAGCCGGACAAAAAGAGATGTTGCCGTATAAAACCAAAGACAACAAAAAAAGGCCAACTCTCATCATATGCAATGCAGATGACGGTAATATGTCCTATATGCAACTAGATTTGGCTGCAGTATATGCGGCAAACGGCTATAATGTTGTTACATTTGACTGGCGTGGCTTTGGAAACAGTTTCCAATTTGAGATGAACAGGGATTACCTTTGCTATACAGAGATGCTCCTGGATTATGCCGCTGTCATCAAAACGGTAGCAAAACAGATTGAAGTGGACAAAAAGGAGATATTTCTTATGGGGTGGTCAACTGGAGCATATTTAAGCATGATAGCATCCCACAACAATAAAAATGTGAAAGGATGTATTTTAGTGGGTACTCCATCATCATTTGAAGATGTAATTCCCCAACTGATAAAAGTTCATCCAAAAAGGAAAACTGCAGCCAATCTTGTTGTTCCCGATAATTTCCCGAAAGATAAGATGCCTTTTCATATAGCCCCAAAATTCAGGAAATCTGTATTGTTGATTGTCGGGAAGAATGACGACAGGACCCCTGTATGGATGTCTGAAAAGATCTACAACGCATTGCCGGAAAAAGTAAATAAAAAGCTATCTGTTTATGATAAAGCCGGGCATGGTGGCAATCAGTCTCCCATGATTGTGGATTTTGAGCGGTGGATGAATGAGACTTTGGATTTTATGGAAGGAAAAATGTGATATTACCTGAACTTTTTGCTATACCACTTGTTCTTATAAGTGAAATAGTTTTTTAAGTTAGGTTAAGTCGGACAAGCCCCACAGTCTCGGGATGAGATTGCGGGGCTTGTTTTATTGTATCATACGCGTATCATTCCAGCGCTGAGAAATATTTGTTAACTTTGGTGAAGTGGAAATTATATGCCAAAAGCATAGTTTAAAAAGGTTATAATGACTAAAATTTATCAAAGGCCGTTTTCAGAAGTAGTAAAGTTTCAACTTATAGTTGATTCCATCATAATGATATTTTCAATTTGGGTTATCTGTAAGTACATTATCTTTTCTGGGATATTGGTTGATTATGCTGCCTGGATTGCATTAGGAATCCTATCTCCTGGTATATTAGCTGTGTGGTATTCAATTTTAGGCAAGTACTTCAATATTGTCTTGCATGACGACAGAATTGTTGTACAAAACTATTTTCTCCCGTTTTTTAGGATAGCCAGAAGTTACAAAGAAATAAGCAAGGTGAGGTTTTGGATGCCTACTCCTAATCAGTGGGGAGTAGAGTCAATAGAGATATCAAAGGTTGGCAGAAAACGAGGTGGGTTGTTTTTAGGTATTTCTATGGTCAATCCAAAAGATTATCCCGATATTGTTTCTGCATTGGAAAGCAAAGGGGTAAAGGTTGATGTCTTTAAAAATCTTTCGCATAAGGAATACTGTGAGGTGCTTAAGAAGATTAGAAGAGGAGAATTATAGAATATAAAGGTAGAGTGAAACGGTTTGAGTATTACAATCTGTTTTACTCTATCTTTTTTTGATTAAAAAATGAAAAATTTCTGTTAACAAAAAGCGGGTGAGTGAGTCCTATTATAAAACATCAAAAAATTATGAAAAAACTATTATTGATATTGGGTTTGATGGTTCCTATGTTGGCAACTGCTGCAACATTCGGAAATAGGGCAAGCAAGAACAGAATTGGAAGTTTTATAGCGGATTGTCGCCTTTATGAAGGAGCTGAAGTTGTACATCTGGGGTCTTTTACAACAAGTTTAGGAAAGGGAATATTGAAGATTGTATCTATAGATGATCCGGAAGCCAGAGAGATGCTTAAAATGATTAAGGATGTAAGAAGTCTTTATGTGTTAAGTTATGAAGATTGTTCCAAGAGTGTACAGGCAAAAGTGAACAGCCGTCTGGAGAAAATGCTTGAAGGTTCCCAGATGCTTATGGAAGCTAAAGATGGCGACGATAAAATGAGGATCTACGGAATTGTAGACGAGGACGGAGAGAAGGTGAGTGACTTTATCCTGCATACCCCATCGGAATGTGCCGTAATATGTATCCTAGGATCAATTTCAACTGAAGCTATAGCAAAAATTGCATTAGATGACTAGCCAGAAGTTCAATACTGAATACTTGCCGTTGGCTCCATTGCTCTACAGGATTGCTTTCCATATACTTGAACAGCAGGATGAAGCTGAAGATGCGGTGCAGGAGACGTTCCTCAAATTGTGGGAGATGCAGGACAAACTTGACGGTGTGGAATCAGCCAAGGCCTACAGCATCAGAATCCTGAAGAATGAGTGTCTCGACCGCCTGCGCAAGGCAAAGAAAGCAGTACCAGCAGAACAGGCTTTGGCCAAAGAGTCAATCTTGCCGGCAGATGAGCAGATAGATGCAAAGAGGAGGTTGGAAAAAGTCCTGGGAGCCATCAAGTCTCTTCCCGACAGTCAGAAGCAGGTTCTCCTTCTGCGCACAGTGGAGGAACTCTCATACGAAGAAATATCTGAGAGAATGGGGATGTCCCAACTGACATTGAGAGTATTACTCACAAGGGCAAGAGGGGCATTGAGAAATTTATCGGGAAGAAAAATTTAATGGAAAGTAAGATGAAAAGAATTGAAGATATAGAAAAAATGGGGCTGGAGGAGCTGGAGGCAGCTGCTATGGAAGAGAAAGTGGAGGTGCCTCAGGGACTTGCCGGGAGGATCCAGGAGCGGATTCTGGCAGCAGAGCTGGCAAAGGAGCCGCCAATAGAGAAGCCACAGATTCAAAGGAAGCGGATTTTGCAATTCAGTGGGATAGCAGCAGCGGCTGTGGTGGTTTTTGCTCTGGTGCTTTTGAAACCTGGAATGCAGAAAGATACTTTGCAGGATACTTTTGAGGATCCGTACTTGGCATATGCACAGGTGGAGAAAGCATTTGCGGAGATTTCAAGTAAAATGACTCTGGGTGTAGAGATGGTTGCCCAGGCCAAGCCTTTGGCGGAAAAGCCAATGGAGATTCTAAATAACGTAGTAGACAGTAAAAATTAAGATTATGAAAAGATTTTTCATTTTGGCAGCAATGCTGCTTGTTACCATAAGTTCTTTTGCTCAGGATGGAAAGAGCATTTATCAGAAATATTCAGACTCTGAAAACATAAGTGCAGTTTACGTGTCACCTGCAATGTTCAAGCTGATTGGCAAGTTGCCGGATATAGAGCTTAATAATGGTGAGGTTAACTTTTATCCAATCATAAAATCCCTTACAGGACTCTATATTATAAACAGCGAAAATGCCGGCATTAATGCCCAGTTGTACGCAGATGTGGATAAGTTTATAAAAAGTGGAAAATATGAACTGCTTATGGAGGCTAAGGATTCTGGCCAGACTGTAAAAATGTACACTGTTGGAAATGATGTTACAGTAAACAGTTTTGTAATGATTGCCAAGGATGGTGAAGAAACAACCTTTATCTGTATAGACGGTAATATGGCCCGTAGTGATCTTGAGAAGCTGCTGGCAGAGCAGATGAAGTAAATTTGTTACAGGTTAAAAACCGGTTGTACTAAAGGCTGTAAAGTTGTAAAGAAACCTTACAGCCTTTTTTATTGGCAGATTTTACAATTGATTGATAATGTATTATATAGCTCCTTTGGCACGGTTTTATTGCATTATAGTTGCAGATATGTAAATTATATAAAAATTGTAAAGTAACTTTACACTTATGAAAAATTTCACGGCAATTCTAAGAAAATATACAGTAGCAATGGTGATGAACTTTGCTGGATTGGTATTTGCATTTACAGCTTTTATGGCTTTAATGCTGCAAGTAGGGTATCAGCAGAGTTTTGATAGGACACATCCTACGTCGGGAAGAATATATAGGGTAGATAAAGTGGGGAGTGCCAAGGATGATGTATTCAAAAACATTCTGCCAAGAGCTTATGCAGATGATATCATAGGTTCTTCTCCTCATATAGAGGCAGCTACCATTAGCTGTCCATTTATAGGGGAGACTGTATTCTATGCATATATGGGTGAAGGGATGGAGCCTGTTCCTTTCAAATGTGGCCAGGAAGTGGTTTATCCGGATGCCTTTAAAGTATTTGGGGTTGATATTATTGAGGGTAGTGTGTCTGAGCTGGAAAATCTCTCAGCTGTGGCCATCCCACATTCTTTGGCAAAGAAACTTTATGGAGATGAGCCTGCATACGGGAAAATTATAAGAAATGACAGGGCGTTTGGCCTTAATGGAGAGACCAAGATTGGAGAAATGACTGTTGGTGTGGTGTACGAGGATTTTCCTGCCAATTCCCAGATGAGAAACTATGTTTACAAGAATGTTGGCACATCTCAACAAGGAAGTTATGGTGGAGCAAATTTTACTTGTTGGCTACTCTTGGATTCACCAGAGAGCAAAACTTTGGTAGAGGAGAATTTCAATAACAGTTTTGATTATGGCGAAAACAGTGATTGGCTAACAGATATAGAGCTTACCCCTATTGAGGATATCTATTTTCAGGACTACGGCAGTGCCATTTACAAGAATGGCAGCAGAGGTCAAATGTGGCTGATGGTATGCATTTCAATTCTTGTAATGCTTATTGGAGGTATTAACTATTCCAACTTCTTTACCGCCCTTGCTCCAATGAGGGTTAAGACGATCAATACCCAGAAGGTGCTTGGCAGCTCTCTATTCCAGTTAAGAAGAAACCTTATTATGGAGGCTGTTGTATTCTGCTTATGCGCCTTTGCCGTTTCACTATGCATTGTAGGCCCTATAACTGAGTGGATTTGTTCACAGGGGCTGATTGATACCTCTTTTAAGTTTATAGACCAATTACAACTTGTAGTGCTGTCTGCTGTTGTAGCCCTGTCGGTAGGGTTGGCAGCAGGAATATATCCAAGTTTCTATGTAACATCGTTGCCTGCAGCTTTTGCCCTGAAGGGAAATTTTGCTTTTTCTCTATCGGGAAGAAGATTCAGAACAGCAATGATGATTTTGCAGTATGTAATATCCTTTACCTTGCTTGTTTTTGTAGTATCTGTTTATAGGCAGAATGAATATATGATTACATATGACCACGGCTTTGACAAGGAACAGATTCTTGTGACAAAACTTTCTCAAAAGCATGTGAGTGAAAAATCTGATTGGCTAAGGGAAAGGCTCTGTACTCTTACAGAAGTAGAAGATGTAGCTTATTCTATGGAGTTGGTAGGCGGTGGAGATTCTTATGGAACCACTACATTGCCACTTGGAGGTGAAGACGTAAGGGTATTTACCATTTATTGTTCGTATAACTTCCTGGATGTAATGGGTATTCCAGTGGTAGACGGGAGGAACTTTACAAAATCGGATGGTAGCAGCATGGCAGCATGCGCCATAATGAATCAGAGAGTGAAGGAGCTTGGAGGGGAGATGGAGAACCCTATAGTTGGGCAGACTGCTCCGGTAAGAATCAATTCTATGAGAAATGAGACAGCTCCCCTTTTGTATATAGTTATTCCCGACGGTTATGCTTCTTTGGATTATGCGTATATAAGACTTCGCAGCAGTAACAATAAAGAGGAGGCCATATCTAAAGTGTTGGAAATCCTTAATGAAATGGATCCTGGATATCCTTTTGAAATACAACAGTATGATGAAATTTTGGGAATCCTTTATAATGCAGAGGTAAAACAGGGTAAGGTTATTTCCATATTTTCATTCTTGGCGGCAGTACTCTCCTTGGTGGGAATCTTTGGACAGGTGTTGCTTGATGTACAGTATCGCAGAAGAGATATAGCGGTGCGCAAAGTATATGGAGCAGAAATAGGAACCCTTATAGGTGATGGTATTCGCAGATACTTCATATTGGTATTAGCATCATTTGCATTGGCTGCGCCTGTTGCCTGGTATGCAGTAACCTCTTGGCAGGATGGATTTGTAGAAAGAGTTGAGCTTTCTCCTGTAACCTTTATTCTTGCTTTTGCCACAATTGCGCTCCTTACCCTTGCAATAGTAGCTTTCCAATACTGGCGAGCTGCCACTATTGATCCTGCGGATATTTTGCAGAAGGAGTAGATTGTATTATTGGGGAGAAGACTGCAGTGTTGAGAGTCTAACATTAAAAGAATTTAGGTAGCCAGATATGTTTATGTGGTGCAAATGTGCTGCAACCCAAATAAAAAACCCTCTCAGAATTGCTTCTAAGAGGGTTTTTCGTACCCAGAGCCGGGGTCGAACCGGCACGGGTCGCCCCACTGGTGTTTGAGACCAGCGCGTCTACCGATTCCGCCATCTGGGCCTTTCATTTGCGCTCCCTAAGGACCGCGTCACAAAAGTAATGAACTTTGAGAGCGCAAATGTACAAACTTTTATTTAAACTACAAATTTTTGGACCGTAATTTTGGGGATTTTTGTAAAAAATCTAAAAAATGCAGCGTTCCAAGTAGTGTTTAGTAGTTGAAAGTAATTGACTTTTTAATGTCCGGGTGCAAACTGTTGTATACAGGGCATGATTTTGCAGCGGCCTCAATCACTCTCTTCTGCTGGTCGGTGTAGTTGTTGTCTTTAGGGAAAGTGATGTCAAGTTTCAACTCAACAACTCTTCTTGGGTTGGTTCCCATGATTTTCTCGGTCTCAATTACGGTACCCTCAAGGTTGTAGCCGTATGCAGGAGCTGAGATTCCCATGATTGTAAGCATGCAGCTGCCAAGTGATGTTGCCAAAAGATCGGTAGGAGAGAAGAACTCGCCTTTGCCGTTGTTGTCTAGAGGTGCATCTGTGATAAGTTTGTTTCCGGATTGCAAGTGCTCGGCCTCTGTTCTAAGACCGCCGAGGTATACAGTTTTCATTTTTGTCATAGCGCGTATGTTTTTAAGTGTTTATATCTGTAAATAAAGTTTATACAAGTTCTGCAATCAGTGTTGCCGATGTGCATGAGGTCACTTTTACGGTTACGTAGTCTCCAATCTTGTGTCCCTTGCCGTCAAATACACACACTTTGTTCTGTGGTGTGCGGCCAAACAGCTGCTCTGCGGAGCGTTTTGATGTTCCCTCAATCAGTACCTCATACTCTTTGCCAACGCATTTGCGGTTGCTCTCAAGTGAGAGGGTGTTCTGCAGTTCAATGATCTCGTTGAGCCTGCGGGTCTTCTCCTCAAGTGGAACGTCATCTGTAAAATGTCTGTGGGCTTTGGTGTTGGGCCTCATTGAGTACTGGAACATGAAGGCAGAATCGTAGCCTACCTCTTTCATGATTGAAAGGGTATCTGCATGGTCCTCAAGGGTCTCGCCGCAGAAACCGGCAATGATGTCTGTACTTATTGCGCAGTCGGGAAGAATCTCCTTAATCTTTGATACCCTGTAAAGGTAGCCCTCTCTGGTGTATTTCCTGTTCATCTTGTCCAGCATTGCATCGCTTCCGCTCTGTACCGGAAGGTGGATGTGGTTGCAGATATTGGGATACATTGCCATTGTATAAAGTACGCCGTTACCCATGTCCTTAGGGTGTGATGTTGAGAATCTCACTCTTAGTTTAGGGTCTACAAGCGCCACAAGTTCAAGCAGTTGGGCAAAGTTTACAGTTTCTGAGGTGTTGTCGGGATTAATCCACTTGTATGAGTCTACATTCTGGCCAAGAAGGGTTACCTCCTTGTATCCTGCATCAAAAAGTTCCTGTGCCTCGCGGACGATGCTGTGGGGGTCGCGGCTCCTCTCTGCTCCTCTGGTGTAAGGTACCACGCAATAAGAACACATGTTGTTGCAGCCCCTCATGATTGAGATGAAGGCTGATACGCCGTTCTTGTCCAAGCGTACAGGGGAGATGTCGGAGTAGGTTTCCTCCCGCAGAAGTTTGGTGTTTATCTGTTTCTCGCCTGTATCAAGAGCTGCAATGAGGTCTGCAATTTTTCTGTATGAATCCGGTCCGGCAACAAGATCAACTGCAGGGTGCTGGAGCAGCTCGTCCTTAAGCCTCTCGGCCATGCAGCCAAGTACTCCAACCACCACATTCTTCCTTTTTTTCTTCTCCTGAAGGAAAACATCAAGCCTTCCCCAGATTCTCTGCTCTGCGTTGTCCCTTATGGAACAGGTGTTTACAAGTATGACATTAGCCTGTTGGATTGAATCGCACAAGGCATAACCTGCTTTCTGAAGTACTGAAAGTACAACCTCACTGTCGTTCACATTCATCTGACAACCGTAAGTTTCAATGAATACCTGAGGCAGTGAGCTGTCCTTTATAGGTTTAACGGAATAATATTTGTTGTTCATCCACTAAATTATTAAAACACAAAGATAAGTTTTTTATAACTTTTTTTACCTTTGTGAGGCAATACTTTTTTAATCTGCTTCCCGATGAAGAAATTTTCCATCATACTCCTCCTTGCAGCCTTCCTCCTCCAGGGATGTGCCAACTACCGGAGGATAGCCCTTGTGGATGTGGAGTTTGGGAAAGTGAAAATGACTGCCCTTACCAGGGCTCAGGTGCAGGTTAACCTGAAGATAAACAATCCTACCAGGACTGTGTTCCATATCTCGGATCTTGAAGGCATTCTGGATGGGGCGGGTACAGAGTTTGCCAGGTTTTCGCTTGTTGAGGAGATTGCTGTGCAACCGGGAGAACCCAGTCTGGTTCCGGCCACGATTGCCGTTGAGGTGACAGATCCGCTGGCCTTGCTGGCAAAAGGGCTTAATTTGCCTGCGTTGATGAACGGGGATTTTACGGTAGATGCGGCGGTGCAGGTAAGGAAAGGTGCGGTAAAGAAATGGTTCAGGGTTAAGGATATTCCGCTGAAGGAACTGTTGGAGAATTTAAATTTACAGTTATGAGATACATTGTTACAATAATATTTGCTTTTATTTCATCATCACTGTTTGCGCAGAATCAGGAGGTGGTGCAGAGCCAGGCTTTACAGCAGCAGGATACTGTAACGGTGGCGCAGCCTATGGCTCCGTTGGCAGATTCCTCACTTGTGGGAACTTCCATTTTCCAGTTGCTTGACAATAATGAAGGGGGCAAGGTTACCGTTAACCAGCCGCAGGAGTTTGATCAGGCATACAATATGTATGTAAGCGGTAATAAAGACAGGAAACGTAACGGCTACCGCATAAGGCTCTTCTTTGACAATAAGCAGACAGCCAGAGTGGAGTCTGAGGAGCTTGAACTTGCATTTAAGGAGCAGTTCCCGCTTATCCCTACTTACAGGAGCTACACCAATCCGTTCTTTAAGGTGGTTGTAGGAGATTACCGCACAAAGTCTGAGGCCATCCGTGAGCTGAAGAAAATACTTCCATATTATCCCAAAGCAATTGTAGTCAAGGAGAATATATATTATCCGGCGATATAATTTGTCGGGAATATCACAGAGGACTCAGGTTTTGCTTGAGTCCTTTTTTTTTGTTATCTTGGCAAAACAAAACTCCTCATTATGAAACGGTTCATTATACTTCTCATTTGCATCTGTGCATACATTTTTCTTTATGCTCAAGTAAAGACCGTGAAACCTCAGAGCATATTCCCTGTTCCCGACATAACTGCGGAGCAGTACAAGTCATATTATCTGAAGTTTGATGAGGGTAAAATAAGTATGGAATTTATGAGACAGCTGGAGGAGAACCCTATTTTTATGCAGTTTTATTCTCCCGCTTGCAGTTGGTATTGTGGAGGAGTAATTGATACAATCAAGACATCAAGTGCTTTGGATTCTTATGGGAGATTTGCTTATGGTGCCGGCAATCTTCACGATTTCAATCATGAAACAGCGTGGGTAGAGGGTGTAGAGGGGTACGGAATTGGAGAGTATGCAATATATGAGTTCCCGGGGAACTGCCCAAGAATCACAACGGTAAATGTCCTCAACGGTTATGTAAAGAGCGAATCTTTATGGAGAGCCAATTCCAGGGTAAAAAAGTTGAAAGTATGGTATAACAACAAGCCGTTGGCTATTTTGGAACTTGAGGATTCCCGCTCGTTGCAGATGTTTGAAATAGGGCCCGTAGGGTACGGGCCAAAAGGTATGGAGGCTGATATTTGGAGCCTGAAATTTGAAATTATGGAGGTTTATCCGGGTGATAAATATAAGGATACGGTGATTTCGGACATTTATTTTGATGGTATAGATGTGCATTGATTTCAGGTTGGCACAGTATCATCTGTTTTTGAGCCCTAGGTGAGGCCGTCGGGAACAAAAAGACAATAAAACGTGCCCCAACAGGTATTCAACCTCCTGCTTGGGCACGTTTTGTATGTGAAATGTGCCGGAGTGGGAACTGTCGGGAACGAAATGGGGAAGATATGTTCCCGGCTGCAAGACGTACAGCTGCTACAAATCAAGTCGCCACAAATTTCCCCAGTGGATTATCTCTCCCTTCTGTTCCACCATCTTACCCTTATGCGGTGTACCCACAGGCGCATTGGAGTGATGTAGCGCTCTATCTTTTCAGGGTAGATATCAGGGATGCTTACAAGAATTCCGGTCTCCTCCACAGCTCCAAAGCCATGGTTTATTGCTGTGCCGAACACTTTCATGGTAGGGGAGAGGTTCATGTAGGAGTTGATAAGTGGCGGGATGTGCTCTCCGTTGTTCTTAAGTTCCTTCTGAAGCACTTTGTAGCCCTCCTTATAGTCGAGGTTGTTGAAAATTTCGTAGTGCATAGGGTTGTCAATGTCGCACTCAAGAGGGGTAGTTGGCTTAACAAGTGAGTGCTGGTCCTTGAAGTATTTCTTAAGGAAGAACAGCAGCATGTTGCGGGCCTTGAAGTTGTATGTGGTGTACATGGTAACCTTGCCAAAGAAATATTTTACCTGTGGGTTCTTTACCATAAGCGCACCAAGTCCGTCCCAAAGGTTGTCCAACGCATAGAGGCTCTTGCGCTTGAGGTTGGTACTCTGGTAGTTTGGCTGTACAAAAGATCTTCCAAGTTCTATTGTCTTGGGCATGTAGTCATTTTTGAACTCATCTGAGAAATCAAACAGTTCGGTTGTGGCCATTTTGGCAATGTCCAACCCTTTGCAGTGGATGTAGCGGTAGCCGCCAATAATCTCCCTGTCTTTGGGATCCCATACTATAAGTTGGCGGTACGGGTGTACTGGATCCAAATCAAACTCGTCTATATCAATTGATTTGCCGGTTCCTCCCCCTCCCATTCTGAATGAGAGTTCCCTCAAGCGTCCTATCTCCCTCATTGTGTTGGGAGAGTTGTGGGCGGTTATTTCGTATATGAAGTTTTTTCCTTTTCTGGTAACACGTATGAATTTCTCTTTTGTGAGTTCCTTCATTATGAGTTTCCTGTCAACAGGTTCTATAATGCGCTCCATTTTATTTTTCAGGTTTTAGTTCGTAGCATTTTCCCCTTATTTCATCGCACCATTGCTGTAGGTTTCTGGTGTTGTCTATTGATGAGATGGGGATGGGTTTTCCAATAATCACGTCAAAGGTACTGTTTTTTTGCCTGAACATCTCGTCGGGAAGAAAAATCATTTCAATATTGAACTTAATTCCAAGCGCTTTCCTTATTTTGGCAAGGCGGTAGAAGAATTTTGAGTTCTGGCCACTGAAGTATATTGGAACAATGTCGCGGTTGTATTTGCGGGCTTGTTTTATGAAGTTCTTCTTCCACTCAAGATCGGTAATCTTCCCATTTATGAATCTTGAACAGAGGCCGGCCGGAAAGTATAGCATCTGCGCATCCGATGCGTACGCATCATTAATCATTCGTCCGTAATCCTTGCCCATCCTGCCATGTTTGTTTACCGGCACGAATAAATTTCTCATGGGAATCACATTCATGAGGATATCATTTACAACAAATTTTATCTTCCCGAAAGTTTTTCCAAAAAGGGAGATGAGGGTAAGTCCGTCAAGACCTCCAAGTGGGTGATTGGAAACAAAAATGTATCTTTTATTTGTGCTCAAACTCTCTCTGTCAATGAACTTTACGTTACTTTTTACGTTTAGCCACTGAAGGACTTTGTTGGCAAATTCCACATCAATGGCGCCATTGCTGTATTGCAGTATTTGGTTGAGTTCATCCTGATGGATTATCTTTTTCATCCACCTGATGAGAAACTTTGGTGCGTATTTTGCTAACCGTTCACTTTTAGAAGCAATAACCGCACTTATATCCAATTTCAAATCTTTGTTCTGGCTTTCCATAACGGAGTTTGTTTGTGGATGCTAAGTTAAAAAAAATTGTATCTTTGCCATATGTTAAAACAAGGGTTACAGCAAAAACAGCAACAAAAATTATCGCCTCTTCAGATTCAGACTATAAAACTTCTGGAGCTGCCTGCTCTTGAACTGGAACAGAAGATAAGGAAAGAACTTGAGGAGAACCCTGTCCTTGATGAAATTTCAGCCAGCGATGATCCGGAAAATGAAACTCCAAAGAATGTCTCTTTGAGCGAGTATCCTGCGGATGATCCTACCCCTTCATATAAACTTTATGTAAACAACCAGGGCAAGGATGCCAAGCCCCAGTACAATACGTTTTCCGTTAAGGAGAGTTTCCATGAGAACCTTATAGTGCAGTTGGGATACAGGAAGATGGATGAGCGTACAAGATCCATGGCGGTATTTATGATAGGAAGCCTGGATGATGACGGCTACTTGAGGAGAGATCTTGAATCGCTTTCCTATGATATCCTTCTGCGTCTGAATATAGAGACAACCGAGGAGGAACTGGAGCAGATTCTTAAAGTGATTCAGGAGTTTGAGCCGGCAGGAGTGGGTGCACGTGACCTGCAGGAGTGCCTTTTGCTGCAATTGGTGCCAAGGAATATTGCACAGGAGAGGGCCCGTACCATTCTGGGGGAGTATTTTCAGGAGTTTACCAAAAAGCATTACTCAAAGATAATCTCAAGGATGGGTATTACCCAGGATGAACTCAAGGATGCCATAGAGGAGATAGTAAGGCTCAATCCCCGTCCGGGCGGTCAGATAGATGATTCCTATGAAGACCAGGCCCAGCAGATTGTTCCCGATTTTCTCCTTGAGGAGAAAGATGGGGAGCTTATAATGAGCATGCCAAGATTCTCGGTTCCTGAACTCAGGGTGAACAAGAGGTATGCAAATCTGTTGCTTGATTCTTCCAACACTTCAACCAAAGCGGGCAAGGAGGCTGCAACATTTGTTAAGCAGAAACTTGATTCGGCAAAATGGTTCATAGAGGCCATCAAGCAAAGGCAGAATACTTTGCGCAATACCATGAATGCCATAATTGAGTTTCAGAGGGAGTATTTCCTTGATGGGGATGAAACCAAATTGAAACCTATGGTACTCAAGAACATTGCAGAGAAAACCGGGCTGGATATCTCCACCATATCACGAGTGGTGAACTGCAAGTATATACAGACCCATTTTGGAATGTATCCCCTTAAATATTTCTTCTCTGAAGGTCTTATGACCGAAGGGGGAGAGGAGGTTTCTACAAGGGAGATAAAGAAGATTCTTGCTGAGAGTGTAGATGCTGAAGACAAGGGCAAACCTCTTACAGATGAGGAGCTTGTAGAAGTTCTTAATCAAAAGGGATACAAAGTTGCCCGCCGTACTGTAGCAAAATACAGGGAGCAACTCAGTATCCCTATTGCAAGGCTCAGAAAAGAGCTATAGTTTGTTTCCGTATGCCAAGTCACCGGCGTCGCCTATTCCCGGTACAATGAAAGACTTGTTGGTGAGTTCCTCGTCAACAGCCGCTACCCATAGCGTAACCTTCTTGTGGGGAAGATTTCTTGAAAGATATCCAAGGCTCTGTTCGCTGGCAATAGGGCAGATTATATGTGTGTGGGCAGGTTCTCCCAGCTCGCACATTTTGTTATAGGCCAGTACCATGGATGATCCTGTAGCCAGCATGCTGTCTGCCAGCACAAGAATCTTGCCTTCCACTTTTGGAGAGCTTATGTATTCAATATGAATTGTAAACTTGTTGTCCTTCCCGTACTTGCGGTATGCTGCAATGAAGGCATTCTGGGCTTTGTCAAAAATGTTGAGGATGCCATTGTGCACAGGTAGTCCTGCTCTCATGATGGTTCCCAGAATAAGGTTCTCTTCTGGTACAGAACAATTTGCGATTCCCAGCGGAGTAACAACCTCCTTCTGGTTGTATTCCAGTGTTTTGCTTATTTCATACGCAAAAATCTCTCCAATGCGTTCAAGGTTTCTCCTGAACCTCATGCTGTCTTTCTGAATCTCCTTGTCCCTCAATTCTGCAACATATCTGTTGAGAATTGAATTGTTTTCTCCAAGATTGATAACTTTCATGGCTTTCCCTGATTAGATTTCTATAAAGATACTACAATAAACCTTCATCTGCAAAACTGAAATAGTCATTTCCTGCAACAATGATATGGTCAACAAGTTTAATCTCGCACACTTCCGCACCATTTTTCAGTTTTATGGTCTGCAGTTTGTCCGTTTCTCCAGGCATTCTGTTTCCCGACGGATGGTTGTGCACCAGAATAATCCTGCAGGAATTCTTCTCCAGGGCAAGTTTGAGAATCACCCTCACATCCACTACGGTGGCATCAATTCCGCCGCTGGAGATTCTCTCCTTCCCTATAAGTCTGTTTGACTTGTTGAGAAAAAGTACCCAGCACTCCTCGTGTTGCAGATGGCACAGCATTGGTACAGCAACAGCAGCAGCCTGTTGTGATGAATAAATCTGTGGCTGTTGTTGTGCCCCTTCAATTTCGCATCTGCGTCCCAGTTCAAAGGCTGCCAGAATTGATAGCGCTTTTCCGGGGCCTACGCCACGAAATTTCTTAAGGTCGTTGTAAGTGAATTTTTTTAGTGCATTAAGACAATTTCCCGCTGCTCTCAGAATTTTCCTTCCCAGCTCAATTGCATTTTCATCTTTGTTTCCGGCTCTGATCAGAATTGCCAGAAGTTCCGCGTCGCTCAGACTCTCCGCCCCACGTGTGATGAATTTCTCTCTCGGCCTCTCATCTGAGGCCCAATCCTGAATTGTAAATCTCTCTCTCATGTCTATAAAAAAATAAAACTTCCCAAAGATTGGAAAGTTTTATCTTTATCTCAACATTTAGAGTAAATTTACGCTAGTTTGTTAACATAAACAGCAAGACCACTCTTAAGGTTAGCAGCTTTGTTGCTGTGGATAATGTTCTTTTTAGCTAGTTTGTCCAACATTGCTGCCACTTTAGGCATTAGAGCCAATGCAGCCTCTTTGTCGGTTGTGTTACGCAATGCCTTGATAGCATTACGTGTTGTTTTTGCATAATAACGATTATGCAATCTACGCTTCGCATTCTGGCGATTGCGTTTTTCTGCTGATGCGTGATTTGCCATGATTTTTATTTTTTAATATTATTAGTAGTCGGTAGGGGAATCGAACCCCTATTGCAAGAATGAAAATCTTGAGTCCTAACCGTTAGACGAACCGACCTTCGCACTTTGGGACTGCAAATGTATAAAATATTTTTATATCTGCAAAATTATTTTCCAAAGTCCTCTTTCCAATTGAAAGAATACAGGATGGATTCCACCTGTCTTATGTAGTCTCTCTTGTCATATCTTGGGGCGTATACAAAGCCTTCAACCACAATAAGTTCACCAGGATTGTTCTTGTCGTGGAATACGTGGATTACAAAAGGACCACCCATAAAGTCATTGTGCACTTCCCATAATCCTCTCATTTCCATAAAATTATGGTTCTGGTATTTCATTGTGGCCAAGCCTGGGGTAATCTCACTGCTTATTGTCATATAGCTGTTGTCTACCATTCCTGGTACATTGTCTTTCATCACCTCGGCTGTAGCGGACATAAGATTCTCCAATTTCAATGAAGTCTCATCCTTGTATGGGATTCTGTATACAAAAATTCCAAGATTTATGTATGTTGTTTCGTATGAGATCCATACAAAGTTGTCTGTCTGTTTCTTCAGCGAGTATCCTTTTGGAAAATAAGGTGAGCCTCCAAACTTGTCTGCTACGAGCTTCCTCAATTCCACGTTCTCATATTTCTTGGAGTTCCTCATGATCCTGTTCCTCTCTGCCTGGTTGATGGTGTTGAACAGTCTCTCGGCATTTTCTGCAATTACCCTGGTAGCCTCTTCCCTGGTAGGGGCGGTGATGAGGATTACGGTCTGCGGAGCAGCCCAAACATCTTCCTGGGCAATATATTTGGCCTCAAGATTCTCGTCAACTTTAAGGATAAGGATATTCCTGTGGTACTCAAACAATGAGGTAAAACTCTTGTGGGGAATGTTTATAAGCGTGTATGATGGCTCAGACTGTGGCAGATAAGGGTACTGGGCAGCCAGGATGTTGCGCAGTTCATTGCCGGGCTCGGTCTCCCACTCGGCTTTGTTGGCCACAATTATTATTTCACCGGCCTTGCCGCCCACATTCTGTTTTACAAGGGTGCCGTCGTCTTTGCAGCTTGCAGCAGCAAATGCCACCAAGGCAAAAAGGAACAATTTAAAAACTTTCATACGTCTGTTGTCAATTAGTTGAACAATCTGAAAATATCATTTCCGAATGCAAGCACCATAAGGCCCAAAAGGAGTATCATGCCAACCATCTGGGCGTACTCAAGGAACTTGTCGCTCGGCTTCCTTCCTGTAATCATCTCGTAAATTGTGAATACAAGATGTCCGCCGTCCAAGGCTGGAATTGGAAGTATGTTAAGCACTGCCAGCATCACAGAGAGGAACGCTGTAATGTTCCAAAAACTGTGCCAGTCCCAAGATGACGGGAATATCTTGCCAATGCTTATGAAACTTCCTACAGATTTGTAAGCCTCTGTCTTTGGAGAGAATATGAGCTTGAGTTCCTTAAAGTAGTTCCCAACTGTAGTTACGGCCTTGTTTATACCGGCAGGGATTGCTGCAAACAATGAGTATTCTTTCTGTGTGATTGTATAGAAATCGTTAAGGTTGGTGTTCACCTGTACCTGAATCTTTCCGGTTGTATCAGTAGCCAGAGGGATAAGGACAATCTCTTCACCTCTTGCAACTGTTGCCACTATTGAATCTCCCTTTAGGGTTGCAAGTTTCTCCTGTACCTGGTAGAACATTCCGCAGTCCTGGCCGTTGATTGCAAGTACCCTGTCTTTTGGGGCAAGGCCGCTTGCGGCGTTGATTGAGCTGTCGGGAATATCAAGAACCTCAAACGGGATACCAAAGTTGAACATTCCCGGGGTGTTGAGGATGGTGGCAATGTATACAGGGTCTATTGATACTGTAACGGTGTCTCCGTCCCTGAGTACTTTTGCCTCCTTTGCCTGGGTGCGGATGAGGTCTACCTGAAGTTCGTTGAACTTCTCAGTGTGGTATCCGTCAAAAGATATGATGCGGTCTCCATGGCGGAATCCTATCTCCTGGGCAAGTTCACTTGCATAGATTCCGGTAGTTACATCTGCGTTCTTTATGTATTGCTCGCCCCAAGCGAACATTACTCCTGTGTAGATTGCAATTGCAAGGATGAAGTTGAACAGTACGCCTCCAAAGATTACAAAGAACCTTTGCCATGCCGGTTTGCTCCTGTATTCCCAAGGCTGCGGCTCCTGTGCCATTGCCTCCTTGTCCATTGATTCATCTATCATTCCCGATATCTTGCAGTAGCCTCCAAGTGGGAGCCATCCTATGCCGTACTCGGTGTCGCTGTTTTTGGGCTTGTATTTGAAAAGGCTGAACCAAGGGTCAAAGAAGAGGTAGAATTTTTCTACCCTTATCTTGAATATCCTTGCAAAGATGAAGTGTCCGAACTCATGTATAAGGACAAGTATGCTGAGTGAAAGAATCAGCTGGAGGATTTTTATAAGAACTTCCATTTTTTAGTGTAATCTCCTTTAAATTAAACTCATTGCTATCTCTTTTGCCTGATTGTGCGATTCGTATATGTCGTCTGTATCGGGCAGGGGCACAAAGGTAGCCTTTTCCATTGTTTTTTCAATGATTTGCGGAATGCGGTGGAACAGAATCTTCTCCTTAAGGAAAGCGTCAACAGCAATTTCATTGGCCCCGTTCATGATGCATGCCATGTTGCCTTTCATCCTGTGAGCTGCATAGGCCAGTTCTATTGCTGGAAAACGGGTGCTGTCGGGAGCATAGAAATCAAGGTGTGCAAGCTCAGGGAAGCTGATTCTCTTTGTGTCCAATGATACCCTCTGTGGATACGATAGGGCGTATTGGATAGGTACCCTCATGTCGGGTGCTCCAAGTTGGGCCTTAAGGCAGCCGTCGGTGAACTGCACCATTGAGTGCACTATTGATTGCGGGTGAACCACAATCTCTATGTCGTCGGGATTGACATTGAATAGCCATGATGCCTCAATCATTTCAAGTCCCTTGTTCATCATGCTGGCGGAGTCTATGGTAACCTTTGCCCCCATATCCCAGTTGGGGTGGTTGAGGGCCTGTGCCCTGGTTGCCTTTGCTATGTCCTCAATGCTCCAGGTGCGGAAAGGACCTCCTGAAGCTGTAAGGATAAGCTTCTCAATCTGGGTGTATTCTCCCTGCAGGCACTGGAAAATTGCAGAATGCTCTGAATCTACCGGTATTATAGGCGTATTGTATTCTCTGGCAAGGCGAGTTACAATGCTTCCTGCCGCTACAAGGGTCTCCTTGTTTGCAAGGGCTATTGCCTTGCCTCCCCTTATGGCGTTGAGTGTAGGCTCAAGTCCGCTGAAGCCCACCATTGAAGCAAGTACCATATCTATAGTGCTGCTCTGTACAAGGTCGTTGACAGATTTCATTCCTGCAAATACCTTGGTGTCTGTAGATGCGAGGGCGTCGTTTACCTTGTTGTAGTGCTCTTCATTGCAGATTACCACATGGTTGGGCTTGAATTTTAGAGCCTGCAGAATGAGGAGGTCTGCGTTGTTGTTTGCAGTAAGGAGCTCCACCTCAAAAAGATCCGGGTGTTGGGATATTACGTCAAGAGCCTGTGTGCCTATGGAGCCTGTTGAACCCAGGATGGCAATACGTCTTTTTTTCATTTGTGAGTCTGTTAAAATTTGATGTACTGGGCAGGGTTGATGGCTTCTCCCTTGTGCCATAGCTCAAAGTGGAGATGCGGGGCGGTGCTCAGTGTGCCGGTGTTGCCCACAAGGGCTATAGGGGTTCCTGCCTTTACTTTATCCCTTGTTTTCATAAGGAGCCTTGAATTGTGCTTGTATACCGAAACAAGGTTGTTGTCGTGTTGCAGCTGTATTATATATCCTGCAGTATCGTCCCATCCGGCATATATTACAGTGCCGTCGAGAACAGCAGATACTGTTGTGTTCTCCGGTGCGGCAATATCCAGATACGGATGGTCTATTCCCAGGTTGTATTCTTCTGTAATCACACCTTTCAGAGGCGGAAAGAAGTGAAGCCCTTCAATCTGCTCAATCTTTATTGATTTGGCAGAGAGATTGAACTGCTCTTCTTTAAGGACAGTTGCCCTCAGAAGGGAATCATCCTTGGCATATTCCTGGCTGTAGGCCAGCAGTGAATCCTTGTTCGCCTGGAAATTGAAAAGGGTGTCGGCCCTCAAAGGCTCCTGCCCAGTGGCTATTCTTTGTATGTTTGTAAGCTGCAGTCTCCAGATGTTTATTTCGTTCTGGAGCGAATCTATCTTTATGGCATTCTGGATAAGGTCCTTTCTGGTTTGGGCAGAAGGGTATCCGGGAATCAGTTCCCTTAGCGATGTAAATGAGATAAGTACTGTTACCGAGGCTATAAGGAGCATTATGGCAATGATAATGGTGACAATGGATAGCGCTCCGTATGCCCTGAATGCAAAAATCTCCTCATGTGTGGTGTCGTTGAAGATGGAGAATCTGTATTTTTTTTTAGCCATTTTTCCCTATAATAATTTAACTTTGCAGTATGGATAGAATTATTGGAATTGACTATGGCAGAAAAAGGGTGGGTGTTGCTGTAAGCGACCCTCTTGGCATTTTTGCCTCTGCACTTGATACAATTCCTTCTGCAAAGATAATTGAATATCTCAAAAATTATACCCAAAACAACAATGTGGTGCGATTTGTGGTGGGCTACCCAATGAACCTGAACGGAAAGCCTTCTGAGTGTGCCCAATATGTGGATGCATTCCTCAAGAATTTGAAAAAGCAGTTTCCGCAGATACCTGTTGTTCTGGAGGATGAGAGATTTACTTCACAACTGGCAATGAAGGCCATGATTGCAGGAGGAATGAAGAAACAGGACCGCCGCGAGAAGGAGAATGTAGACAAGATAAGTGCTGCTATAATTCTGCAGTCATATATGGATAACCCGCACGATTAAAGATTGAAATTATGATATTACCGATTCATGTTTACGGCTCTGATGTATTGAGGGCCAATTCACAGGAGATTGATTTTGCAACCTATGAGGGGTTGCAGGAGCTTATTGCAAACATGCAGGAGACTATGGAGAGGGCAGACGGCGTAGGTATTGCTGCTCCACAGGTTGGCCTTGCCATCAGGCTGCTTATTGTAGACGGTGCTCCATTTGGAGAGGATGACCCTGATTTGGCAGCTTTCCGCAGGGTGATGATTAACCCTGTGCTTTTGGAGGAGAGTGAGGAGACTGCAGACTATTCGGAAGGATGTTTGAGTGTTCCCGACATTCATGCAGACATTACCCGTCCTGCAAAAATTAAAGTGAAATACATCAATGAGAAAGGAGAGGAGATTGTTGAGGAGTTTGACGGATTCAAATGCCGTATGGTGCAGCATGAGATGGACCATCTCGACGGCAAGATGTTTGTAGACCGTGCTACCCCAATCCGCAAGAAGATGATCTCTGCAAAACTTACAAAGATTGCTGAGGGGAAAGTGCGCACCCATTACAAGGTGGCAAGGCTTTCTCCTAGAAAGAAATAATATATACTATATATATAATGTCTGCACACGGAACAAGATACATGCCCCTGGATTTTCTCAGGGGCCTTTCCATTTTTGGAATGGTACTGAGTGCCATACAGCCCCACGGTGTTATGCCCGGGTGGATGTATCATGTGCAGAATCCCCCTCCAGCCCATGATCTGGATATGAGTGTTCCTGGAATAGGATGGGTGGATATGGTGTTCCCAATCTTCATTTTCTGTATGGGGGCCTCAATCCCTTTTGCAAAGCCATCGGTTAAAGGGGTGCTTGCAAGGTTTGGGATGTTGTGGCTCTTCTCATATGTGTATGTGCTTATAAACTCTTCAAATCCATGGGTTACCCTTGCCGGATTTGCAGCATTGTTCCCTTTATATATGGTATTCAAGTCTCCTCCACGTTTTGCGGGGAAGGAGATTCCGGTTGGTGCAATAAGGATTGTTGGGGCATTGCTGGTGGGAGCGGTGATTTGGGTTAACCATCATTTCTTTGCAGAGGTGCTCTCGGTGCAGAGGAGAGGAATAATCATATTCCTGCTGGCGTTCCTGTACCTGTTCGGCTCGCTGATATGGCTTTATACACAGGAGAAGAAAAAGCTCAGGTGGGGAATTTGGCTTGCAATCCTTGCATTTACAATTGTTACCCAGCAACTTGGATGGCCTACAACCACTTAC
>JAZRCK010000026.1:0-30554 GCA_045659725.1 Candidatus Egerieisoma sp. | reverse complement strand
CAGAATATCAGCCTGCATATTGAGAATATTCTCAAGGATGGGGAGTTGGATCCGATTCGAACTGTCAAGGATTTCTTGACGGTTCGCCAGGAAGGAAACCGTCAAGTGCAGAGAAATATTGTTCACTATAACCTTGACATGATTATCGCTCTTGGCTATCGTGTCCAGTCGCAGGTGGCTGTGCGTTTCCGTAGGTGGGCAACGCAGAGACTTCATGAGTATATCCAGAAGGGCTTTGCGATGGATGATGAGAGGCTGAAGCAAAGCTTGGTGTGTTGTGTGGATCTGTAATATCTGCAATACTCGGATGTGTTCTTCTTAATAAAACATTGTGAGTAGATATTGGTGTTTATCCGTACTGATAAATTGCTTTATTTGCATATTATCCGTATTAGATAGATAAAATATATGTCATTTATCCGTATTATGTGAATAAATATTATATTTGCAAGTGGATTATAACAAGTCGAGGTATGAAAATTTCAGATATAGAGAAAGTATTGCTTGAACAGCAGGATGAACTTGAAGCCCTCGAAGGAGAAGTGTTGATACATCGCCCTGAAGAGGACCTTATAAACCTGAAAAGCAAACTTGCACAAGTTGTTATCGGTGTCAGGAGAAGCGGAAAGTCCACTCTTTGCTTCAACGCGCTGAGAAAAGCAGGTGTACACTATGCCTATGCCAATTTTGATGACGAACGTCTGGAGGAACTGGAGACTAAAGATCTTGACAATGTTCTTCAGACGCTATATAAGATATATGGTAAGTTTGACTATCTGTTTTTGGATGAAATTCAGAATATAGACGGATGGCCATTGTTTGTAAACCGCCTGTTAAGGCAGAGGATACATATCATCATTACCGGAAGTAACGCGAAGCTGTTGAGTACCGAATTGGCTACGCACCTTACTGGACGTCATCACAAGATTGAGTTGTTTCCCTTCTCCTTCAAGGATTGGTGCTTGATCAAGGATGTGGATTATACAAGACTTACCACTAAGAACAAAGGCTTGCTGTCCAAAGCATACGAAGAGTATTTCCGCCAAGGAGGTTTCCCGGAATTGGTATCCGGAGAGGAAAATCCTAAGGAATACATCAGCACTCTTATAGATAATATCATCAGTCAAGACATCAAGAAACGCTACAAAATACGTAATATCGATGCTCTGAAGAGGCTTGCCCATCATATTTTGAACGAGACTCCTACTCTTATCGTCAAGGATACACTCCAAAACATCATTGGCATTAAGAGCGAGCGCACCCTTGGTAACTATCTTATGTACTTGAATCAGACTTATCTGATTTCAACCATAAGCAAGTACTCTTCAAGAAGCAGGGAACGAGCAAGAAATGAGAAATCGTATGCAATCGATGTTGCCTTTATGGACAAACGCGAGAATGCTTTCTCCGGGGAGAACCTAGGCTGGAGATTGGAAACCATCGTATATCTGGAATTGCTACGAAGAAAGGCAGGAACTGAAAATGACATATACTATTATCAAGGCAGAAGTACAGAGGCGGATTTCGTGGTATGTGACGGCAACAAGACGCTTGCTGTATATCAGGTGAGTTATGACATTTCCAACGAGAAAACCAGGAAGCGTGAGATCAAAGGATGCATAGCAGGAGCCAAAGCAACAAAGTGTGACAATCTCTTCCTGATTACAGACCACGAAAGCGAGGTCATAGAAGAAGACGGATATACGATTCAAGTAATCCCTATCTGGGAATGGCTGACCAGATAGGAGTAAGTTGTTGGGGACGCCAAGATATCCTCTTTTCACGAGATATTCCCAGTCTGATGGATCCTACTTTTTCTGATAAAGCACGTATTGACGATAAGGATGTCATTCGTTCATATTATTGAGTAGAGTAGTAGCATCGTAATGCCTTGGATTGATATCTCCTATGGAGGGTAGGGGCATAGAAAATAATACTCCCGACAGTCAAATGAAAGCTGTCGGGAGTAAACTTTATGGTCTCAGTCCTGAGCCGCCCTGGAGGGTGATTGTTTCTCCGGTGATGTATGCGGCATCCTTTGATGCCAGGAATACGCAGGTGCGGCCTATGTCTTCAACAGGGTCTGCAAAACGGCCTAGAGGGATGTCGCGGATGGTTTTTGCAAACAGTTCCGGATAGCTCTCTTTCCATGCGGAGAGACTCTCTGTCATAGCCAGCGGGCATACTACATTTACCCTTACACCGTCGGGACCCCACTCGGTTGCCGCTACACGTGAGAGGCCTCGGATTCCCTCTTTTGCTGCTGCGTAGGAACTCTGCCCCGGTTTCCCGTAGAGGCCTGCCCCTGATGCAAAATTGATTACTGAACCGCGGCTCTCCTTAAGGTAAGGGAAACACTCCCTCATATAGAAGAAAGCGGCATATACTCCAGAAAACATTGCCAGATCTATGTCCTCCCTGGTGTGCTCTATAAGCGGAAGACCCGATTTTGAAACCTGTGCATTGTTTATAAGGGTGTTTATCTTTCCAAAAGTTTCTACAGTTTTGGCAACCACCATTTTTACTGCATTCTCATCGGAACCGTCTGCAACTATTGGCAGAACCTTTACGCCCCACTCGCTCTCCAGTTTCTGCTGTGCCTGCTGCAGTCTTTCCATATTTCTTCCTGTAAGTACCAGGTTGCTCCCTTCTCTTGCAAATGCTGTTGCCATTCCAAATCCTATACCTTTACCACCTCCGGTAATTATGGTAACATTCCCGTCCAATCTTTTCATAATTTTTCCTTTTTATTTGCAACAGCAAGTTACTCACTTTTGTTGTGGGAGGCAATACCGTAAATTGGTTATTTTTGGTCCCTGTACTCCTCAATCTGTTCCAGAAGTTCGTCCGTGCGGCGGATCATGTTGTTGTTGATTCTGGTACCTGTGAGGCCTCCTATTATAAGACCTATTGCGGAGCCTCCAATGTACCACACCAGTTCTTCGCCAAATATTTTGGTTGCTTCGTATGCCACCCATGCTCCCCATGGGATTATCATGCACCAGGCAAACCTGTACCACCTCTCGTAGCGGGTTCTCAAAAGGGTGAGCTCCTCGGCCAGTTCAATCAGGTTGCTTTCAGATAAATTCAGCCTCCATAGTTTCTTGTGGTACTGGAATGTTTTAAAGGCTGAGAACAGCAGCATCACTGTTGTTGCAGCGCAGAAAAGGGGTGTAAAGCCAATAAGTGTGAAATATCCTGGCGCCCCGATTGCAACAAAAATCCCTATTATAAACATTATCCTTGCCTTTTTGTTAAGTCCGTAGAGCTTTTTCTTCATTGCAGAACGGAGCATTTTATCGTTCACAATCTTCTGCTGTTCAAGTTTTTTCTTAAGAAGCAACATCTGCTGCTTCATCTCTTCCAGTTCATATGTGTTGTTGTTATAAATCATGGTAACCTCCTTACTCTATATTGTTCATTTTTCTTAGCTGTTCCCTTATCCTCACAAGACGCACAGAAACATTCTTTTCGCTGATTCCCACAATTTCCCCAATCTCTGCGTAAGAGAGATCTTCAAGCCACAGGAGCACTATTGCCCGGTCGAAAGGACCCAATTGGCGTATCCTCTTCTGTAACATCTTAATTTGTCTGATATCCTCGTCTGAATCATCAAACAGGTTGATGTTGAGGCTCAGGGGAATGGCCTTCCCTATGCGTGATTTTTTCTTTTCATACGAGACGCAGGTGTTGAAACTTATCCTCCAGATCCAGGTTTTTATGGAACTTTCTCCCCTGAATTTTTCAAAGCCGTTCCAGATATTTATAAGTATCTCCTGGAACAGGTCCGCCACCTCGTCTTCATCTTTGGAGAACATATAGCACACTGTGTATATTGTCCCTTTGTGTTCCCTCACAACGTTGGTAAATTCTTGTTCAATAGAGTTCATCAAATCTAAAATCTTTATTGTTTGTCCAATTAGACAACAGAAAGGTTGGTTCACTACAAAATTAGTATATTTGTTTCATGAAAATTTTACGCTATATGCTTTTGGCGTTCCTGGCGGCATTTGTTCTGGTTGCCCGGAACTGTGTTGCAGTGGGGGAGTGGTACGCTACAACGGTATACCCTGCTGTTTCTGCAGCCCTTTCGTGGAGCGTTTCATGGATTCCGTTCTCTATGGAGGAGGTTTTAGTTGTGGTGGCTGCATTGTGGGTTGTGTGGATTGTATGGCGGGGAATCAGAAATGGAAAAAGATGGTGGATGGTGTTGCTCCCCGTAGCGGAAATTGCCATATGGGCAATTATGTGGTTCTATTTTGGTTGGGGAATGAACTATTTCAGGGAGAGCATATATGAAAGGGGAGCTGTCGGGAAGCAGCAGTTCAACCAGGAGCAGTTTGAAAAGTTCCTGCAGGGGTATGTAGAGAATCTTAACGGTTCATTTACAGAGGATTCTCTTCCCGACAATTTTAAGGATGATATAAAGGTAGGCTTTGCGCAGATTCCTGCCCGGATGGGGCTTTGTCCCCCGAGGGGATGGCAACAGAACAAGAAACTCCTTTTCAACGGGCTATATTCATCTGTGGGGGTGCTTGGATTTATGGGGCCTTTCTTTGCGGAGTTTCAGGTAAACGGGGACCTCCTTCCACAACAGTTGCCGTTCTGTTATGCCCACGAGCTTTCTCACCTCCTTGGTGTGAGCAATGAGGATGAGGCAAACTTCTGGGCCTACACCATCTGTTCAGCCTCAGATATCCCTACAGTGCGGTACAGCGGCTATTTTTCCCTTTTGCCATATGTCCTTTCCAATGCCAGGATGGCACTTTCTCCCGACAGTTATAAAGCGTTGCTTCTCTCTATAAATCCTTCAATCCGGGAACAGTTCAATGCCCAGCAGCAGTACTGGAGGGAAAAGTACAGCCCCCTCCTTGGTTCCCTTCAGAGTTATATGTATGATCTTATGCTTAAGGGGAACAAAATTTCTTCCGGAACAAAAAATTACCTTCAGGTGATAGATCTGATTATGGCAATGGAGGAGGGGGGTTAGTCCCCCTCCTCAAGCTGGAATATTTCTTCAAGAGGTTTTCCAAAGTGGCGGGCAATCTTAAGGGACAGGAGGGTTGAGGGGACGTATTTGCCGGCTTCAATGGAGTTGATTGTTTGTCGGGAAACTCCAACTGCTTCTGCCAGTTCTTGTTGGGTTATGTCTTTGATGGCCCGTTCTATGCGTAGTGTGTTTTTCATTTCAGGTTCCTCCTCAATTTGTGCATTGAAAGGTTGAACTTTATTATGTATAGGGTGAAGAAAATGTACGGCATTACAAATGAGTAGGACAGGAATGAGATGCCGTATATGGTAATGATTCCTAATGTGTATAGTACTGCAGTAACCCAGAAACTCCATACGAATGCATTTTGCCTCTCAACAGGTGTCATTTCGTCTTCGTCCTTTTCTTTTGAAAGGGCAACAAATACAATGGAGATGAGCAGTCCGAGCATTGCAATTTCATCAAGCGGATCTGTTTCTATTATATTGAACATTGAGTTTTCAAGGCCTCCGTCGCCAATTACTGAGAGTACAGGGATGTTGCATAAATTGTAATCCCATGCTCCGGGTACAAAAAGAAGCCATAGGCATGCCAGTACAAATGGAATGGCCAAGCACATTCCAATCTTCTTGAATTTTGCGGGTAATAGGTAATTGTTTTTCATAACGTAATTTTTTAAAGTTACCAATTCAGTTATGGAATTCCAATGCAAAGATAAATATATTTTCCAAAATGTAAAATAAAGTTTACAAAAAGTATAAGAAATTTTACTTGAAGATGTATTGATTAATATAATAATAGCTGATAATCAATAAGTTGTACAAGAAGACGACGTCACAAAGAAAAAATTACTAACTTTACAACAGACAAAAACATTTTACCATGAAGAAGATTTTATTGGTTTTGGCCATTATGTTTGTGGCGGGGGCTGTGCAGATGCAGGCTCAGCCGCTAAGTTATGAGAAAGGGGAGTTTGTTTCAAAGAATACCGGGGATACCTTGTTGTACAGGTATCTTGTGCCGGAGAATGTGCAGAAGGGGAAGAAGTATCCGCTTGTAATATTCCTGCACGGATCAGGTGAGAGGGGCAATGACAATCAGGCGCAGCTGTTCCACGGCAGCGGCCAGTTCATAAATCCGGTGAACAGGGAGAAGTTTCCTGCTTATGTATTGTTCCCGCAGTGCCCTGCCGGAGTGCCTGGCGCATATATGCCGGGGCTTCAGACACTGGTTCCTGCAGATATGCCTTTGGATCCGCCTCAGGCTCCAATCGTTACCCTGTTGCTTGAGCTGATTGATTCGTATATTGCCCTCCCGAATGTGGATCCCCGCAGGGTATACATTATGGGTATCTCAATGGGTGGCATTGCCACATTTGACATAGTTTCAAGATACCCACAGAAGTTTGCCGCAGCAATTCCAATTTGCGGCTCGGTTAATCCACAAAGGCTTGTGAATACCAAGGGGGTTGCGTGGAGAATTTTCCATGGGGACAATGATCAGGCAGTTACTGTTGAGGGCTCCAGAGAGGCCTACAAGGCATTGCGCAAGGCGGGCCTTGATGTGGAGTATTTTGAGTTCCCGGGCTGTACCCACAACAGCTGGAACCCTGCATTCAACCGCCCTGATTTTATGGAGTGGCTTTTCAAACAGAAAAAATAGTGGCGTTAACTGTCTGAAATTTACCATATGAACAGGTTGGTTGTGCTTTGTGCGGCAATAATTGCCTTTGTTTCGTGTACCCAAGGAAACAAACCGTTTTTTGTGCAGATTTCTGATCCGCAACTGGGATTCATGAACGGTTCTGCAGATTGTTCTCCAGAACTGGAACTGTTGGAAAAGGCAATTGTGAAGGTAAATAACCTGAATCCCGAATTTGTGGTTTTTACCGGTGATCTTGTGCATTGGAGGAATGATACTTTGGCCTTGGCCGCATTTGATTCCTTGTGCACTTTCATTGATAAGGATATTACAGTGTATTACCTTCCCGGCAACCACGATGTGGAAAACGATGCCCAGGGATGGGAAGTTGAGGCATTTGCAAAGAGGTACGGCCATGACCGGTTTGTTCACAAAACAGCAGATTACACCGTTATAGGTTTCAACACCAGTGTTATAAAGGCTCAGACGGAGGCAGAACCGGCAGAGTATGCATGGCTGGAGGAGCAACTGAAGGGTGCAGATCCAAAGAAACCCATAATCCTGGCTGCCCATTTCCCAATATTCACAGTTGTTCCCGACGAACCAGAGACATACGAAAATCTTCCCCTGCCAATGAGGGCGAAATACATGGCTCTCTTTGAGAAATATGGGGTTGATACATACTTGGCGGGGCATCAGCACAAATGTATGGGGGCGCAGCATAACGGGATAGATTATATAATTGCAAGTGCCCTTGGAAGGCAGTTGGGAAGCGATACCCACGGATATACAATTGTAACGGTAGAGGATGGCAAAGTTGAGGGCAGATATGTTACGGTAGAGGAAATGGAGAATAAATAACATTAAATATAAAGGAAAAGAGATGTTGAAGATAGGAGACAAAATGCCTCAGTTTGAGGTGGTGGACCAGAATGGAAACACAGTAAGTTCACAGGATTTCATAGGGAAGAAGACAATAATCTATTTTTACCCGAAGGATAATACATCCGGCTGTACTGCCGAGGCGTGCAACCTGCGTGATAACTATGATGCATTGGTGGCGGCAGGCTATAATGTTGTCGGTGTAAGTAAAGACAGCGCAGCTTCACATACCAAATTCATAGAGAAGCACTCATTGCCATTTACTTTGCTTGCAGATACAACAACCCAAATGCAGCAGGTGTTTGGAGTTTGGGCAGAGAAGAAACTCTATGGCCGCACCTATATGGGAACCCTCCGACAGACATTCATTTTCAATGAGGAGGGAATCCTTGTTGAAATTATTGAAAAGGTCAATACCAAGGACCACGCAGCGCAGATATTGAAATAATTGTCGGGAACTGAATCCCCAATTTTCAAACCTTAAACTGTTTTAATGATGAGAAGAGTTGTGTTGACGATTGCCTTGCTGTTTGTTGCAGCAGGCTGCATGTTTGCCCAAAGTGGGGCGGCTGGCAAATTTGCCGGCTACTGGAACGGAGTCCTTTCTGTTGGTGGGCAGCAGATAAAGATGGAGTTCGGAATCCAGGAGAGGGGGGAGAGTATTGTGGGAACTATGGCTGCCCAGGGGCAGAAGGGTATTCCTGTAGATGTGACGGTCAAGGGCGATTCCCTGAGCCTGCAGGTAAAACCGCTCAACATGACATACGCAGGTGTGAAGTTTGGGGCAAATGTTATGGGAACATTCTCCCAGAACGGCTTTACAACTGCCATGATGCTGTTCCCCGGAAAAATTCAGCGGAACAGGCCTCAGGCGCCAAAAGCCCCTTATCCGTATATTGCAGAAGAGGTTGTTTTCAGCAATGAAACTGAAGGCTCACAGCTGGCGGGTACTATAACTTATCCAGTGGGGTATGAAAATATGAATCCGGCAGAAGTTCCTGTATTGGTGATGGTTACTGGAAGCGGCCTGCAGAACAGGGATGAGGAGGTATTTGACCACAAACCGTTTGCGGTAATTGCAGATTGGTTGGCCCGCAACGGCATTGCATCGCTCAGATATGATGACAGAGGGGCCGGAAAATCAACTGGTCCGCTTGAAACTGCAACCTCCAAAAACTATGCTGCAGATGCCAGTGCGGCTGTAGAGTATGTGAGAGGGTTGAAAAAGTTTGGCAAGGTTGGAATCCTCGGGCACAGCGAGGGTGGCACAATTGCCCTTATGCTGGCTGGAGAAGGTATTCCCGACTATATCATTTCAATGGCCGGTGTGGCCACTAAGGGAGTGGAATGCATAGTATGGCAAAATGTTGCACTTTTGGAGCAGCAGGGGGTTCCTGAGCAGATTAGAAGTGATTATGGCAAGGCATTGCGTGGAATATATGCCCAAAGAGGGAGAAATGGCGGTCCTGTTGCCGATGCACAGAAGTTTGTACAGCAGATGTGCAGCAGTGAGGGATTGAAATTGCCGCCGCAGTTTATTGCAAATCTGGTAGCAGTGGCATCTCTTGAGAGTCCGTGGATAGACTTTTTCGTAGCTTATGACCCGGCAGAGGCAATTGGGAAGATAAAATGCCCGGTTATGGCAGTGAACGGCACTCTTGATATGCAGGTGCCGGTAGAAAACCTTCAAGTGCTGGGCAAACTGCTCCCGCCAAACGCAAAAAACATGATTAAAGAGTTTTCCGGCAAGAACCATCTTTTCCAGAACTGCACAAAAGGGAACTCCTTGCAGTATGAAGAAATTGAGGAAACAATCTCCCGGGATGTACTGGAGGATATTTCCAACTGGATAAAGGGATTATAAAGAAAAAGGCTACCCGCGGGTAGCCTTTTCTTTTGCTTAGAACCTCTTTACCCTCATGTGGCATTCGGGCTCTATGTTGTGTACAACGCAATAATTCTGATGGTACTCTTCGGCTATCCAGAACTTGCTGGCCGGGGTAACTTCTGTAACCACGTCGTACCCCTTTTCTTTCAGTATCCCTATGATTTTCTCTGCACACTCTTTTTCTTCCTGTGTGCTGTAGAATATCTCTGAGCGGTACTGGGGACCTTCATCCACTCCCTGACGGTTGAGTTGAGTAGGGTCGTGGATCTCCATAAAGAGTTTCAGAAGGGTTTCATAAGTTACCGCTTCTGGATTGTAAGTAATCTCCACAGTCTCTGCATGACCGGTTGTCCTGCTCTTTACCTGCTGGTATGTAGGATTCTCAATATGGCCTCCCATATATCCTGAGACCACATCCAGTACCCCTTCCTGTTGCTGCATAAGGTGCTCCGTTCCCCAGAAACATCCCCCTGCAAAGTATGCCTTCTTTTCCATATATTGACAAAGTTACTAAAAAAATGTAACTTTGTTGACGGTAATTTTGAGGAGAGATTTTTATGTATTTGCACAGAGAACTTGAGACAATGCAGCGCGGGGAGATTGCCAGACTGCAGCTGGAGAGGCTGCAGAAGACAGTGAGGCATTGTATGAATTCCCCATTCTACAGGAAGAGGTTTGAGGAGTGTAACCTTACTCCCGACGATATAAAGTCATTGGATGACCTTAAGAAGATACCTTTTACAACCAAGCAGGATTTGCGTGATACATATCCTTTTGGAATAGCATCGGTGCCGCTTGAGAAGGCGGTGCGTCTGCACTCTTCCAGCGGTACTACCGGAAATCCAACTGTAATTATCCATACACAGAAGGATTTGGATGAGTGGGCCAATGCGGTTGCAAGATGCCTCCACATGGTGGGGTTGCGTCCTGGGGATGTATTCCAGAATTCGTCGGGATACGGAATGTTTACAGGTGGATTGGGATTCCAGTATGGTGCGGAGAGGCTTGGAATGATGACAGTTCCGGCTGCTGCAGGAAATACAAAGAGGCAATTGAAGTTCATTACAGATTTTGGTACTACCGCCCTGCATGCAATTCCAAGTTATGTTACCAGAATTTATGAGATGATGCAGGAGTTGGGAATTGACCCACGCAAGGATACCAAACTCAAGACCCTTATCATTGGTGCCGAGCCACATTCTGAGGAGCAGCGCCGCAGAATTGAGGAGATGATGGGGGTGAAGGCATACAACTCGTTTGGAATGTCGGAGATGTGCGGCCCGGGTGTGGCCTTTGAGTGTCAGGAGCAGAACGGACTCCATATCTGGGAAGATTATTACATTGTGGAGATTATAGATCCGGATACTTTGCAGCCTGTACCTGAGGGTGAGGTGGGGGAACTGGTCCTTACCACCATCAACCGTGAGGGAATGCCGCTGTTGCGTTACCGTACAAGAGACCTTACCCGCATACTGCCCGGTGAGTGCCCTTGCGGACGCCATCACGTGAGATTGGACCGTATGAAGGGCAGGAGCGATGACATGATTATCCTCAAGGGTGTGAATATATTCCCTATCCAGATTGAGACCATCCTTATGCAGTTTAAGGAACTTGCTTCTAATTATCTCATTACCCTTGAGACCAAGGATACAAATGACGAGATGATGATTGAGGTGGAACTTGAGCACTTTGATGAGGATTACGGCAAGATGCAGAAACTGACGCGTGAGATTACCCGTCTGTTGAAGGATGAGATACTTGTTACCCCGTATGTGAAACTTGTCCCTAAGGGGTCATTGCCGCAATCGGAAGGAAAGGCCGTGAGGGTAAAGGATTTGAGAAAACCGTTCTAAAAAGGAGATTATGACTGTACAGCAAATATCAATTTTTGTAGAGAACAAACAGGGCACCCTGCTTAAGGTGCTTGAACTGTTGAAGGATGCCAACATACAGCTTGTGGCTTCTACCATTGCCGATACTGTGGAGTACGGCATATACCGCATTATCTGCTCCGAGCCGCAGCGTGCCTTTGCTACATTGAAGGGGGCAGGCATCTCTGTTGCCATTTCGGATGTCTTTGCCCTTACATTGGACAATGTGCCTGGGCGTGCCGCAGATGCAGTGAGGATCCTTACACAGGAGGGGATTGGAATCACCTATATGTATTCATTCCTGTATGAAGGGAAGGGTATCCTCATTTTCAGGACTGATAATCCCGACAAAACCCGTAATGTAATAGAGAACAACAATCTCTCATACATTACAGATGAAGATTTGACAAAGTAAAAACATAAAACATATGAGACCACAGTTTTTGAAAGAAGGCGATACCATTGCGGTAATAGCCATAGCATCTGCGCCATCTGATGCACAGTTGGCGGGCAACTGGAAAGAGCAGCTTGAGAGTTGGGGCCTGAAAGTGAAGATAGGCAAGAACCTTGAGGCAAAATACCCAGGAGACTTTGCAGGAACCCACGCCCAGCGTGCGCAGGATCTTGAGGAGATGCTGTTGGACCCTGAAGTGAAGGCAATTGTATCAATTAGGGGAGGTTACGGAACTATGCATACCATCAAGAACCTTAACCTTGAACTCTTTAAGGAAAATCCAAAATGGCTGATTGGCTATTCAGATATCACTATTCTGCATTATGCCCTTCAGAAAATGGGCATTGAGTCTATCCACGGGGCAATGCCAGGTACATTCCAGGAGGAGTTTGACGGCTTCTCGCAGAACTCGCTGAAAGACGCCCTATTTGGAAAAGTTGCAGCCTATACCACAAACCCTCACAAATACAATGTGAAGGGAACTGCCAGGGGACGCCTGATTGGAGGTAACCTTACACTTATGAGAAACCTTGTGGCTACCCCTAACGACCATAACTTTGACGAGCCTACAATCCTTTTCATTGAGGATATAGACGAGAGAATGTACACCATAGATAGCAAACTTTGGCATTTGCGTGAGTGCGGACACCTTGCTAAATGCAAAGGTATCATCATTGGTTATTTCACCGATACCCGTGAGGAGGACCAGTGGCAGAGGGATGTGCTCGACCTTATCAACGAGTACACCGCACCTCTTGGCATACCTGTAATGTTCGGCTTCCCTTGCGGACACGAACATCCTAATGCCAGCATCTATCTTGGTGCCCAGGTTGAGATGTCTGTGGGAGAGAGCGGCGGAGTGTTGAGATTCCTGTAATTCCCTGAAGGAATTTTCTTCCCGACAGAAAAAGGTTACGCGCAGAAAATAAAATATGCAGGTCCTACAAAGGCCTGCATATTTTATTTAATAAAGTCTTGTCTGTGCCGCATTCATTGCTCAATTCAAGGTGCCATCCGGCCTCCTCCTTGAGGAGTTTGGAAGTTGATGCCTGAGGCCCCACATTCCAGGTGAGGAGGATAACTTTTGTCTTGAGGGCGTTGAGTTTCCTTACAAGCATCTCATGGTCTGCATTTCCGGTTATGAGGATTACAAAATCAAATTTGCGGATCATGGAGAGTTCGTATGTTTCAAGGGCAAACCATACATCAATTCCTTTCTCCACAACAGTGATGCCGTCTTTCTTTTCCATCTCCCTCAAATGCTTGTAGTGAAAAATTACATCATTCTCAATAAGGGTGTCTTCAAAAGCCCTCTCTGAATAGAGCAGATGCTTGGCATTTGCGTCATTGGCCCTGTAGCGTCCTCTGAAGAAGTGCGCCTCCGTTACCTGTATGTCTTCCAGCGGAAGGGAGTAGGTTGAAGAAATTTTCTCCCTAACATACATAAACAGGTTCTTGATATCCAGCCTCATTGAAAGCTGTTTGCCAAGTCCTTCATTGATTTTTGCGTAGTAGCCTCCATCTATGAAAATTCCAATGGAGAATTGTTCGGGTTTCATAGTGCTTGTGTTTATGTTTTATAATAACAAAAAAGCCCAACCTTTCGGTTGAGCTTCTATGTGCGGGCGAAGGGACTCGAACCCCCACGCCTCTCGGCACTAGATCCTAAGTCTAGCGCGGCTACCAATTACGCCACACCCGCATTGCGTTTGGGATTGCAAAGGTAGGTAAAATTTTTAATATTCCAAACATTTAGTAAAATTTTTACGATTTTTTTATAAATTTGCATCATTCTGAAATTTGAGAGAGGATGTTGCTGCAGGTTCCCATCAATTTACCCATTACAGATCCTACCTGGATATTCTTCCTGGTAATGATCATCATTTTATTTGCCCCAATGATACTGGAGCGTCTGCGCATTCCGCATATCATAGGAATGATATTGGCGGGAGTGGCAATAGGTGAGTACGGTTTCAATATCCTTGAGCGCGACAGCAGTTTTGAACTGTTTGGTGAGGTGGGCCTGTATTATATCATGTTCCTGGCAGGTCTCGAGATGGATATGGAGGATTTCAAGAAGAACAGGACCAGGGGAATCATATTTGGCCTGCTCTCCTTTTCCATCCGTTTTGGAATAGGAATGTGGAGCTGCATGAAGCTGTTGGGTTTTGGCCTTACTACCTCAATACTTATGGGTTGCATGTATGCGTCGCACACCCTCATTTCATATCCTATTGTGAGCAAATACGGACTCTCAAAACTCAGGAGTGTAAATATAGCCATTGGAGGAACAATAATAGTTGATACCCTTGCCCTTATTGGCCTTGCCATTATCAGCGGCATGTACAAGGGAGACACTGGCGGAATGTTCTGGCTGATGATGGGAATTAAAGTAACCCTCCTTACAGCATTCATAATTTTTGTCTTCCCGATGATTGCAAGGAAGTTCTTCCGCAACTATTCCGACAATATCATGCAGTTCATCTTTGTGTTGGCAATGGTCTTCCTTGGTGCAGGACTGATGCAGTTTGTGGGGATGGAGGGAATCCTGGGAGCATTCCTTACAGGACTGGTACTCAACAGGCTCATTCCTCATGTCTCTCCGCTGATGAACAGGCTGACATTTGTGGGGAATGCAATATTTATCCCATATTTCCTCATTGGTGTGGGAATGATCATTGATGTGAATGCCCTTTTTGCAGGCGGTTCTGCCCTTAAGGTGGCGGCAATAATGACAGCCGTGGCTTTGGGAAGCAAATGGATTGGCGCATTCATTACCCAAAAGCTGTTTGGCCTGAAAAACAATGAGAGGACTATGGTGTTTGGCTTGAGCAGTGCATCGGCTGCGGCAACCCTTGCGGCAGTACTTGTTGGACACCAGATAGTTATGGAGAACGGGGAGAGGCTTATAAATGATGATGTGCTCAACGGCACAGTTGTGATGATTCTCTTTACCTGCATTATAAGTTCCTTGGCTACAGAGCGGTCTGCCCGCAAGTTTGCCCTTGGGGAGAAACTTGAGTTTGCCGGGGAAAAGGAGGGGGAGAATGAACTTTCCGAGCAGATTCTCATTCCAATAGCAAATCCTGAGACAACAGAGAACCTGATCAATCTGGCACTTCTGGTAAGGGATGAGAAACTGGGCAAGCCACTTGTGGCATTGAGCGTGGTTACAAACAGCAGCAATATAAAGGGGATGAAGCAGGTAGGGGAGATGAACCTGGCAAAGGCTGCGATGATTGCCGCCGCTGCAGATGTTGAGGTTACCCCTGTTACCCGTTACGATATAAATGTGGCTACCGGCATCAACCATGCCGCCGACGAGTACCATGCAACCAATCTTGTTATTGGTCTGCACCACAAGGCGAATATTATTGATTCGTTTTTTGGTAGCCTTACCGAAGGGGTGCTCAAGGGAAGTTACAGGGAGATTCTTATAGCAAGGTATATGATTCCCCCTACGTCTGTGCGCAAGATCCATGTGGCCGTTCCCCCTCAGGCAGAGTATGAGGCAGGATTTGTGAAATGGATTGAGCATCTGGGCAGGATGGCTTCACAACTTGCCTGTGGTATCTGCTTCTATGCCAATGAAACTACCCTGGGATATATTGAGGAGGTGGTTTCATCAATGCCGGCTGCAGGGCTTGCATATTTCCTTGTGATGGAGGAGTGGGGAAATTTTGAACAGATAAAGGCAAAAATGCACCATTCTCATCTTGTTGTGGTTGTTGGGGCCCGCAAGTGTTCAATTACCTACAACAGTTCGTTTGAGAAGCTCCCTTCGCTTCTCGCAGGAAATTTCTCCGGCGACAACCTTATTGTGCTGTATCCAGAACAGCACCCGCAGCATAGCAACAACTAAACCAAAAATATAGCTTTATGAAAACTAAATTAACCAATTGGAAGTTGGGACTTTTGGCGTTGGCCGGAGTCTTGATGCTTTCATGTCCGCTGTTCGCACAGTCACAGATTACTGTGAAGGGTGTGGTAACAGATGAGAACGATGAATACATAGCAGGTGTATCTGTTCTCAACACAAATTCAAAGCAGTATGCCACTTCAGACTTGGATGGAAAATATTCTATCAAGGCAAGTGAGGGCGACAAACTTACATTCTCTTTCGTGGGAATGCAGAATACTTCTGTAATTGTCGGGAAGAGTGCTGTAATCAATGTAAAGATGCAGAGTGACCTTGTCCTTGAGAGCATCGTTGTTACAGGTTATCAGGATATCCAGAAGGAGAAGGTGACTGGTGCTATCTCTACCGTTTCTTCAAAGAAGATTGAGGAGAGATATACTCCAAACATCCTTAACAACCTTGAGGGTAGGGTTGCCGGTCTTACCACTTACGGAGGCAAGACAACTATCCGTGGTACAAGTTCGCTTTATGCAGAGACTTCTCCACTTTTGGTTGTTGACGGTCTTCCTGTTGAGGGTAGGATTGAGGACCTTAACCCTTATGATATTGAGAGCATCAACGTACTTAAGGATGCTGCTGCTACAGCAATCTATGGTGCGCGTGCTTCAAACGGTATCATCGTAATCACTACCAAGAAGGCTAAGGATGAGGGCAAGATTGACATTGACTTCTCTGCAAACTACACTTTGTGGGAGAAGCAGAATGTTGATTACGGTGCAAACTTCAAGATGAACGCTGCACAGCAGGTTAAAGTTGAGTCTGACTACTATGAGTATTATTACTTCAACAATGACGGTGAGGTTACAGACCCAATCGGATCAACTGAGACTACACTTATTACTGGCCGTGCTTCGCTATCTCCTATCCAGATGGCTTACTACAACCTTGCTAAAGGCAACATCACCAGAGCACAGCTTGATGCTACCTTGGCAGAGTTGGGCAAGAACAACTATGCCAAGGAGTTTGCAGACCTTATCTACAAGAGACAGTTCCTACAGCAGTACAACTTGTCTTTGAGAAGCCGTACTGACAAATTCCAGAGCAACCTTATCTTCAACTACAAGCATGACAACAGCGGTATCATCAATGCAGGTGTAAGCGCGTTGAACATCAACTACAAAGGTACTTATAACATTGCAAAATGGCTTACAGCTTCATTCAGCATCAACGGTATCTACGGTACAGAGAAAGAGGCAGGTTATGACTACAACTCAGGTCACAGGAACATTTGGGGCCGTGCTGCTTACGAGACCATGTACAATGCTGACGGTTCTTTGAAGAAATTCTATCCTGGTACATCAGGTTACGAGGAGTGGTGGGAGAATCCAGCAAACTCTGAGGGGTTGTACCACATGGGTGTAATCTACAGAGACGAGTACTATAACAACACTGTAGAGACAAAACGCCAGCACATCCGTTACCACGGTGATTTGCTTTTCAAGATCATTGACGGCCTTACTGCTAACGCTCAGTTCATCTATGAGGACAGCAGAGCAACAGAGGAGTGGCATGCAAATGAGAAGAGCTCGCTTGCAAGACAGATTAGAAATGCATATACCATCAAGGAGTCTGACGGCAGCTTCACTTACCTAACTCCACGTAACGGCGGTATGTTGAGGTCAACCACTACCAACGGCGCATATTGGACTACCCGTGGACAGGCAAACTATACCAAAGAGATTGGCAAACACTCAATTGCTGCAATTGCAGGTCTTGAGTTCCGCCAGACAAAGACAAACGGTAGAAAATCTCTTGTACTGGGTTATGACGAGCAGTTGCAGAACAGTGCAACCCACACTGTTGACTTTGCAAAATTGTCACAGATGGAGACTTCTCCTTGGTACATGCAGGGCCAGTACCGTGCAAAACAGATGATCTTTGACCCTTACTTTGAGGATGGAATGGGAATCATCGTTGAGCAGCTTCACAAATATGCTTCAGGTTATGCCAATGCAACCTATACTTATGACAACAAATACAACGTATTCGGTTCGTTCCGTAAGGACTACGCAGACGTTTACGGCCTTAACGCAAAATTCCGCGGAAAACCGCTTTGGTCTGTAGGTGCTGCATGGAATATCAGCAATGAGGAGTTCATGAAGGACATAACTTGGGTTGACATGTTGAAACTTCGCGTGAGCTACGGTGTTACAGGTAACATCTATCATGGTGCAACTTCATACATGACTGCTTCTTCAACAGGTTTGAACCAGTACACCAACCAGCCATACGGTGAGATTGCTTCTCCTGCAAACCCTAACCTGAAATGGGAGCAGAGCCGCACTATTGACGTAGGTATCGACTTCGGCGTTCTTGAGAACAGATTCCGCGGATCAATTGACTTCTACAACAAGGATATTGAGGATGTATTCTCAAACAAATCAATAGACCCTACTACAGGATTCGCATCTATGTTCATGAACACTGCAAGCCTTTACAATAGAGGTTTTGAGCTACAGCTTACTGCAGACTGGTACAGAGAGAACAGAAAAGGTGGCTTTGGATGGAGCACCAGCTTCACATTCTCTCACAACAAGAATGAGGTTACCAGCGTAGAGAACCCAGCAGCAAGAGCTTACGAGCTTACAAGCAACCCTTACAAGGTAGGTTATCCTTCAAGCGCTATCTGGAGCTACCGCTTTGCAGGTATCAGTGACAAGGAGGGTGAGAAAGGACAGACTCTATGGTATGGCGACAATGACGTTATCAAACACAGCGTACAGGGCAGCAGCATTGACGTACTTGAGTACTCAGGCCAGAAAGATCCTGTAAACGTTATGGGTATGGACAACAGATTCTCATACAAGAACTTCAGTGTGAGCATCCTTATGGCTTATTATGGCGGCCACAAGATGAGAGCCCAGATTCAGGAGGAGACTATGGGTATGACAACTCAGGCAATCCCTAGCTACTTTGTAAACGCATGGACTCCTGAGAACCCTACAAACGTTCCTGGTATCGGCCGTTACAGCTCAACCTCAAAAGGTCCTGAGTCTTACACTTCAAACATTTCTGTCCATGATGCAGATTTCTTGAAGATCAGAAACATTGTATTCGGATATGACGTTCCTGAGAGATGGCTTAAATCAACAGGTTTGAACAGAGCTACAATCAGATTCCAGATTGACAATCCAAAAGCTCTATGGGTTAAGAACAAGATTGGCGTAGATCCTGAGACTTTGGGATTGCGTAACCCATCATCTTATATTCTTGGTATAAACATCAACTTGTAAAAAGAACATCATGAAAAAACTAATATATACTCTGTTGTTCGCAGGATCTGTTCTGTTCACATCTTGCGAGGCATTTACAGATATCCAGCCTAAGGGCATGAACCTGCTTTCAACAACTACAGAGCTTGAGATGCTGTTGAATGCAGAGATGAACATGACCACCTCAGATATGAGACTTGTTACCGGCGACGTATTCCACGGTGGCACCAACATACCTACACTTTTGAACCAGCCAGGCAAGACCAAAGCTTCTATCCTTGCATCATTGGATGACCAGAGTATGGAGCTCCTTGCAGAACTTACTCCAAGCGATGGTGACTACACCAACTGGTACGAGTGTATTGGTAGAATCTCCAACCCTATCCTTATGCAGGTTGATGCAGCTGAGGGTGACGAGAAAATGAAAAATCAGCTTAAAGCAGAGGCTCTTATCCTAAGAGCATACTGCCACTGGCTTCTTGTAAACAAATTTGCAAAAGCATACAACCCTGCTACAGCAGAGACCGATCCAGGTATCCCTTACCTTACTCACGATTGGGACATCTCTGTACCTACAGAGAAACTTACCATTGCAGAGGTTTACAAGAACATCATCAAGGACTTGGACGATGCAATTGCACTTAACGCTCTTCCCGACAACAATATCAACCGCATGCGTATGGGTAAAGGTGCAGCATACGCAGCAAAGGCTTTGGCACACATGAGCATGCAGGACTGGACAAATGCAGCTGCTGCAGCAAAGAATGCCCTTGCAGTAAACGGAAGCATCCTTAATTACAAAACCTCATTGACAACTATGCAGGGTGTGATTATGGGCGGCCAGTACCCTTGCATCTACAGACCGGTACTTGAGTGTGAGGAGGACTACTTCTTCACTTACGACAGAGAGCTTATGTATGCCCTTACCCCAGAGTCTTTGGCATACTTTGAGGCAGGTCACGTATGCAAAGAGAAGATGGCAAACTTCAACATGATGTTCGACCATATGATGGACTACGGTACAATGACATTCGGCCTTCCAGGTCTTAGCGTAAACTACGACCAGGTATCAGGCTGGAACCAGTGCGGTATGAAAACTACCCATATGTACCTTATCCTTGCTGAGTGCGCTGTGGCAAACAACAATATTGACGAGGCTATGGGCTACTTGGACGAGATCCGTGAGAACAGAATTGATGACTCTGTATACGCTCCTCTAAAAGGTGCCGTAACTTCAGAGACTGAGGCTATTGAGTGGGTTAAGAAAACCTCTCACGGTGAGTGTATCTACTCAATCTACAACTACATCCAGAAAAAACGCTGGAACGAGCTTCCAAAATACAAACAGACTTGGTCTAGAGTTGTAATGGGCCAGACATATTCAATTGAGCCAGGTTCACCTCTATGGGTATTCCCATTCCCTATGAACGCAGTGAACAACAACCCTAACCTGTTGCCTCACAACTTTGAATCAGTTAAATAATGAAAAAGAATCTCATTATGATATCAGCTGCAGCCTTTATGGCTGCAGCTTGTTCAAACTCCAATACATCACACCTTGAGGGTGATATTGAAGGAGTTGAGGGCAGGTCAATTGCAGTAAGTGTAAGCAATCTCAACCTTATGGGGAGAGAGTTTTCAGACACCCTGCAACTTGGTCCCGACGGCAAATTCTCATATACCCTTGAGGACGGCAATTACCGCGATGTGATGATTTCTTTACTGCAGACCCCTGAGGAGAAAGAGCAGAAAGTGAAGAAATTGTATTTCCAGGTAGTGATGCTTCCAGGTGAGACAGTGACCGTAACCGGAACTATGGAGAAACCTGAAATCACCTCAAAAGGCTTCTATGCAGAGAAGGCAAAAGTGGCGCAGATGACCAAGGGGCTTGACGATGAACTTGCCCAGGCCAGGGTACAGTTTGCAGAAAGGGAAAGGAATGGTGAGGACAAGTCTGCCCTGAATGCCGAGTTCCAGGAGTACTTCAAGACCTGGAGAGCCAAGCACGATTCCATTGCAGTAGAGTACATAAAGGCAAATCCAAAGAGCAACTATGCGTACTACATGGTTGCAAGTTTTAATGAGCCTTTGAAAAGCGAGGCAATGGAGCTCCTTTCAGAGGAGGTGAAACAGGGCCCGGTAAAAACTTTTGATGAGGCCCTTGCCGGAATCAAGAAGATGGCGGATGAACGTCAGAAAGCCCTTGCACAGGCGAGGGAGAAACTGGCTCCAGGAATGCAGGCTCCGGATTTTACCCTTAACGACCTTAACGGGAATCCCCTTGCACTTTCATCATTGCAGGGCAAATATGTAGTATTGGATTTCTGGGGTAGCTGGTGCAGCTGGTGCATTAAGGGAATGCCCAAGATGAAAGAGTACTACAAGAAATACTCCCGCAAGATGGAGATTCTTGGCATCGCCTGCGGCGATTCTCCTTCATCTTGGAAAAAAGCCGTTGAGGAGAACTCCCTCCCTTGGAAGAATGTAATCAATGACGAAAAAGGTGGTACTGATGCAAGCGGCATCTATGCTGTAAGCGGCTATCCTACCAAAGTTGTGATTGATCCTCAAGGCAAAATAGTGAAATTTGTAACTGGCGAGAGCGAGGAGTTCTATGAGTTTCTCGACAGCCTGTTCAAGAAATAGTCTTCATTCAAAGAACGGAAGGCAGCCGCGCGGCTGCCTTTTTTTGTTTAATGAGGTGTTTTATGTGGCTTGGTGGGATGTTGGTAAGCGATTCCCAAAACGTTGGCGCAGGTAATGTGCTCTGTAGGTACTTGTGGCGAGGTTGAGTGTGCTACTCGTAGAGATTCTTTATCGTCGGCGCACCGGATGTGCCCTGGAATGCATTCTGGCGAGGGTAGGGCGTGCCGTCGTCTTGGGGGATTCTCATCCGGGGACTTCATGTATTGGAGGAAAGGGGGAATCCTGTCGGGAAGAAAATCTTACTTTTTGACAAGTTCCAGTTTCAGGAAGATTGGTCTGGTACACCATTTGCCATTCTCGTCGTCATAATTTTCCATTGCCGCGCAGTACAGAGCATCTTTGTACCATACCATTGGCATGTGAAAATCCAACCCTTCAAATTCCGGATACTCTGTTTCATACCAAGGGAGTTTCCATTTGTTGTTGATGTAAACCGCAATCTTTTTCATTTCGGATGGAGCATTGCCTTTATGGGTGTAAAAGTGCAGGCGGGCATGATCGTCGCAGTCAAATCCCTCACATCCTACATAAATTCCGGATTTGGAATAAACGGCACGATCATTAGCCTTGATTATTGTTGAATCAGGCCTGAAGTCCTTGTTCAGAAATACTGCCCCCACCCAGTGCGTGTATGCCAAATTCGCTATATATTCACCCGTAGGGAAACGGCCGATTTTGTCAATGCCATAATCTGTCCAGATGTATGCTTCCTTTTCCTCATCAGTAAGAGTCCTGAACACTGCAACTTCAATACATTTTTTTGTATGCCAGTCCAGTGTGGTATCCCTTATCTGGTTGTACTCAAAACGGTGTTGATATGCTTCAAAGAATTCTTTTCGTGAAATCTGAGTATCTTTTACTGTGTACTCATATTCCTGTGCATTCATACCCAATATTGCAATGAATGCGAGAATTGCGGTTAGAAGTGTTCGTTTCATAGACAGATGGATTCAGGTGTTGTTTGTAAAGTTATAAAAAGTATTGGAATGTGTCGTTATCAGATTGTATGAAAATGGCTGGTGTTGTGGAGCTGTGCGTTTGGCAACAGATTGGAGGATAGGCCCTAGTCGCAAAACGTCGGCACAGCCAATATGCCCTGGAAGTACCTGTGGCGGGGATTGGGTGTGCCATCCGTAGAGATTCTTTACCGTTGGAGCAGGAGATGAGCTCAGGAGTGCCTTTTGGAAGGGGTCTGGTGTGCCGTTGTCCTGGAGCATCTCGTCATGAGATTCAGGAGTCTTGGCGGCATGAAGCTGTCGGGAAGGAAATCTTCTGTGCACCTTGAAATTTTCATTGAAAAGGAGTATTTTTACAAAAAAATGATACCTATGAAAAGACTTTTTGCCATACTTCTCTCTTGCATTGTGTGTCAGGGTGTTTCTTTTGCACAGCAGTATGCCTCAACAGTTGAAACATTCAGGATTGTTGGAAAAGTGACTGATATGCATGATGGCTACAACGTGATTCGCGCTCGTGTGGAAATTTCCTGGGAGAAGCTTCCCGCAGAATTTTCGCCATTTATGCTCACAGATTTGGATGGGTTTTATACGCTTGTTGTTCCAAAGGGAAAATTGAAACTGCAGGTTCGCGCATTAGGTTTTGAAACTGAGGAGATGGATTTGGATGTGACAAGGGATATGGTAGTAAATGTAGAACTGGAGCCCGATTCAATTGACGACAGGGAACATTTTGCAAGGGGATGGGACAAGGTAGTAATAAAAAAGGTGCTTGAATTTGAAGCAAAAGGTGGTGCAGATATCCTTTATGTAGATGTTCCACAAGAAGTTAAGGCCCTGCAGCTTGAAACGGCAGAATGTACAGCATATGGCCCAAGAGATATTGCCAGGTTTGGCAAGAAATACCAGGGATGTTCCCAGATCCGTACATTGTGCTATAATGGCCAGCAGCTTGATGACAAGAAATACAGGGCTTTTCTCAGGCAGGTGAAATATTATCCGTATGACAGGATTGTATTCAACGGGTTTATGGTAGACGGATTGCGGTCTGATTCCCTCCTTACATTCAGGCGCAAGGATGAGATGATGCAGGAGGTAGATGCTACCCTTTGCAAAATTGGCAAGGCCGACCAGGCTGCCAGAATGGCCTGGGTGAATTTCTCAATGGGTACCATGAGCCAGGAGCAGGCTGTGGAATATGCATTGCAGATGGAGCGCACAGACAGTACCAATCTGGTTACCGTAAAACGGATTCTTGATACATACGGTTGGCCATCTGGGCTTTCTGAAGATGCAAACAATGCAATATTCCTTGTTATAGACCACAGCAATCTGGAAACTATGAACAAGTATCTTGGTGTATTCCAGGATGCAGCCAGTAGAGGCATTCTTCCAATGCAGGATCTGGTAACCCTGGAGGACCGCATACTCATGGATTCCGGCTGGCCCCAATTCTATGGAACCCAATCACGCCAAATTTCCAAGGACGGAAAAACCCAAACCTATATTTGGCCTGTTTGTAATCCCGACAGTTTGAATGAGCGCAGAGCATCTGTGGGCCTTCCTACTATTGAGGAATATCTTGAGCTCTTTGCAAAGCAGGGGATAACGGTAATTTATGATCCCGAACTGACTGTTGAATTTTTTAAATAGAGCTCCTTTTATTCTTCATCTTCCTCTTCACCGGGCCTGTATTCCAGAATGTCTCCAGGCTGGCAATCAAGCGCCCTGCACAAAGCCGACAATGTTGAAAAGCGCACAGCCTTGGCCTTGCCGGTCTTGAGGATAGAGAGGTTTACGGGGGTAATTCCCACCTCCTGAGCCAGCTCCGCAGAGGTCATTTTCCTCTTGGCCAGCATTATGTCTACGTTTACTATTATTGGCATGGCTGGAGGGGTTAAATGGTTAGGCTGTTCTCTTCAGATACCTGTACAGCGGCTTTGTACATGAATGCAAATACAAGAATAACCAGCGGTACAATCACAGATTCCATAGTTATGACAAAATTCCTTTCCGCAGATGTTACTATATGCAGGTTGTCATTGCAAAGGAAATATATGAAAGATACAGCAGCACAAACGAAAAGCAGAGGAATGCTTTTCCTGGGGAAAAGCTGACCGGCCTTGATGCTGTGGACAAAGTTTATAATGAATAAAAGGAGACACCCGAAGAAAGCCATCAGGCTCACGCATCTGAGAATCACAATTGCCATCTGAAGTGCCATTATATCCTCAGACCAGGAGATGGCCTGCTCAACCGGCTCTCCAAAATACCCGAATGTCTGGTCTACGGTTACCAATACTGAAGTGCTTCCTATAAGAATGATAAACAGGCAGATTCCTGTGAGGCTCTTTTGTAGTCTTTTTTTCATATCTCAATAAGTTTTATCGTTTTTCGATATGCAAATATATGTATTATTATTGAAAAACAATAATAAATTTAAGAGAAATGATAATTTTATAGTTTGAAGGGGTGATAAACTACACCTCCCTGCAATACCCATACCTCACCAAATCACACTGCTCCCTCACCAGATGCACATAGCCGTCGGAGAGCAACAGCACCTCATCTGCAATCTGAAGGAGTGCCTGATAATTGTGGTCGGAAATTACTATTCCCATCTGGGGTTTGCGCTGGAGAATCATTTGCTGCACCTGCTCAACATACACAGGGGCAAGGTAGGAGAATGGTTCGTCGAGAATACAGAATGGAGAGCCGGAGTTGAGGCATAGCCAGATCTCCACAATTCTTATTTCTCCTCCCGACAAATCCCCAATTTTTCCGTCTGCATTTGGGGCAAAATGGGGAAACTCTGCCGTAAACTCACTGAAATTTTTGCCGAACCAGGAGAATGCCTCCTTTAGGGAAAGTTTGTCGGGAAGAAATGATTTTTGTGGCAAGTATTTCACATACAGTCCTATCTGATGGGAGCCGGTAATGACAAGGTCATTGAATTTTACAAAAATCTCCTGCAGTTTCAATTCACCCATTATGGAACGGAACATGCAAGTTTTTCCACAACCGTTTCTCCCGAGGACTCCGGTGACCTTCCCGGTTTCTGCCCGCAACCATGCCCCGTTGAGCACATCAAAAGTGCCGAACGAAAGTCTTATGCTGTCGGCCAGAAGGGTATTTTTCTTATTGGATTGCATAACGGGCTATAATAATGGTGAGTAATATTGTGAAATATATTGCCAGATCCAGTGCTACTCCCCAGAGTACAAGCTGTTTGGGAGATGTACCCAGATTGATGTAGAAATACTTTTTCTCCGGTTTCTGCATTGAAAATGACAACAGTATACCAGAGCCCAGAAGAGCCAGTTTCAACATGCTCAGGAACATGGCCAGATCTGTCAATGTTTCCAAATCTGAAATTGTCATGAAAGCAAATGCAGAAATGCTACCCATACTTGAAATGATCAGTGCGGGACGCATGTACATCAGCATCAGCCGGATTTTTTGTTTGTGGGTAAGCATCGTTTTGTCGGTTGAGTTATGTCCTGCAAATTTTTTGCCAAGACGTTGGCACGCCCAATGTGCTATAGGGGAGCCTTTAGTGGGGGTGAGGTGTGCTATCGGTAAGGATTCAGTACGGGTGGCACGCCAAATGTGCTCTGGAGAACTGTGTGGAGGGGGTGCACTGTGCCGTCGTTTTTGCGGTCAGGATGAAATTCCCGCAGCCATCCCTGCAAATTTCTATATCCGCAGGACCACATAAAAGTATCCCCGCTAGAACATTCTAACGGGGATATTTATTTTAAATGAGATACTTTTGGGTCGCCTTCATCTGTATCATAAGGTAACCTTTAGATTACTCACCTTTTGCAAGTGGAGAAGGAACGTTGTAAACGCGGGTTGCAAGCTCCTTGTCAATCATTAGAAGACCGTATTTGTTGTCCTCTACAGCGTCAAGCTGGTCAATGATCTCCTGTGCGCTCTCCTCTTCCTCAACCTGCTCGTCAATGAACCATTTCAACATGTTCTGTGCAGGGTAGTCTTTCTCCTCAATTGCAAGCTCGTAAAGGGCTGTGATAAGTGAGGTTACTTTTTTCTCGTGTACCAAAGTGTCCTTGAAAGCCTCCAAAGCATTTTTCCACTCGGTCTGAACTGCATCAATAGGGGCAAGTTTTACCTCATTTCCTCTTGAAAGCACGTGGTTCATCATAATCTCTGCGTGAGCCTGCTCCTCCTGGAACTGGATTTTGAACCAGTTTGCAACACCTTTCTGGCCTCTTGCAGCTGCATCCATAGACATTGAAAGGTATAGGTAAGCAGACCAAAGCTCTGCATTAATCTGGGCATTGAATGCCTTACATAGTTTCTCGCTTAACATATTCTTTATTTTTTTAATTGGTCAATCAGTTTTCTGTACTGCAAATATAGTAAATATATTTTATTAAACAATAATAATTCTAAATTAAACTAATATTTTCAACAAACGCATTACAGGATTCTTAAGATTCAACAATTACAGACTCTTCATGTTCATCTCGTTGAAGACATTCTTGCCCTCTGGAGTGTACATGTGGTCAATTCTGTCTGCGTATGCCTTTTCAACTTTGCCCCTTACAATCTTCATTGTACTGTTTACCATGCCGTTCTGCTCGGTGAAAGGCTCAGGAAGGATTGCAAATGTGCTTGGAAGCCATCTGTGAGGGAACATTGTTTCAAGCTCGCCACCTTTCTCAAATTTTGCAATCTGGTCCTTGATTCCCTGGATGGCAGCTTTTTTGCCGTCGGGAGTATTGTAATCCAAGCCAAGACCTTTAACATAGGCGGCAAGTTTCTCCTTGTTAGGTACAATGAGTGCTGTGGTGTATGGGTTCTGGTTGTTGTAAAGGATTGTCTGGTCAACGAATGAAAGGTGCTCAACCATTGCCTCCTCAATTCCCTCAGGACTATATTTCTCTCCGTCGCTTGAGATAAGAAGGCTCTTGAAGCGGCCAAGTACATACAGAAGGCCGTCTTTGCCAAGGTAGCCAAGGTCTCCGGTGTAAAGCCAGCCGTCTTTTACTGTTTGGGCAGTTGCCTCAGGGTTTCTCCAGTAGCCTGCCATTACGTTCTCTCCTTTAACTACAATCTCACCTTTCTCGCCGGTAGGAAGTGCGTTTCCGTCTGAGTCACAGATTTTTATCTCAAGAGGTTTTACAAGTTTTCCACTTGATCCAAAACGGTGTTTCTGAGGTCCGTTGGATGAAAGTACCGGTGTTGCCTCGCTCAATCCGTAGCCCTGGAACATAGGGATTCCAATTGCGCAGTAGAATTTCTGAAGGTCCTTGTCGAGCAATGCACCGCCGCCAACAAAGAACTTGAGTTCTCCGCCAAAGTTCTCCCTTACTTTAGAGAAGAGAATCTTGTCGTATAGCGCTACAAGAGGTTTAAGGAAAATTCTCCACCCTTTGCTCTCTGCATTTCCGTTGCCGTAGTAAATCTGGGCAATGTTTACAGCCTGGTTGAACATCTTCACAACTTTAGGACCTTTTGCCTTTATGCCGTTCTCAATGTTCTTCTTGAAGGTTTTTGCCAAAGAAGGAACGCTGAGGATAAAGTGAGGTTTTACCTCCTTGATGTTCAATGGAATGTTTTTCAATGTCTCCATTGGGGTCCTTCCAACCTGAACGGTTGCTGCAGTGGCACCCTGTGCCATCATAATGTAGAATCCTACCACGTGTGCAAAGCAGTGGTCTAAAGGAAGGATGATAAGGGTTCTCCAGGTCTGGTCAATGTCTATAAGGGTAAGTGACTGCTCCACATTGGCTGTATAGTTCCTGTGGGTAAGGATTACACCTTTAGGGTCTGCAGTTGTTCCTGACGTATAGGTAATGGTAGCATAATCATTATTCTGTATAGACTGGCCCACAGCGAGGAACTCCTCCATGGTATGGTTGGCAAGGAACTCCTTCCCCATAGCCATCACATCCTCAACAAAGATCTCCTTCTCCTGATAAGAATCAATCTTGTCGAGAACAATAACTTTCTCTACAAGAGGAAGTTTGTCTATGATAAGCCTGATCTTGCCAAGCTGCTGTTTGGATACCATTATGTATTTTACCATTGCGTGCTCCAGACGGAACATCAAATCATTGCTTTCTTCAAGCTTTATTGAAAGAGGAACGTTGATGGCTCCTGCATAAAACATTGAGAGCTCACCAATTACCCACATGTTTCTTCCTTCTGAAAGAAGAGCCATTGTGTCACCTTTCTTTACTCCTAATGCCTGAAGTCCGGCACCTAGGGCGTAAACTTTCTCCTGAACCTGTTTATAGGTGGTAGGCTCAAAGACTTTGTCTGTCTTCTCCAGCAGGAAAGTATTGTTAGGGTATACTTTTACTGAATTTTCAAATAAGTCTATAATAGTCTTTTTCATCTCATTAGGTTTTAAAGCGGGTGTAAAGATAATCAAAAATTCCTATTGGCGTATCTTCCGTTTCCCAAAGGAGCTGGGAGCTGCTCTGGTGCTTGTAATTGTGGTAAAATTTTCCTACCTTTGCGCCCTATTTTTTGGGGATACCCAAGTTCTTGATTAATAAATAAATAAAATATATAAGATGAAAGTTGAACAAGTTAAGGTTAACGATTTGACTTATCAGTTGAACGTTAATATTGAGAAAGCTGATGCTCAGGACAAGAAGAAAAAAGCTTTGAATGAGTTCAGAAAAAAAGTTGAGATCAGAGGTTTCCGTAAAGGTATGGCCCCTATGTCCCTTGTAGAGAAAATGCATGGTGTTCAGGCATTGGTAGAGGCTGTTAACCAGATGATTTCAGAGGCTATCAACAACCACATTGCTGAGAACAAACTTAACATTTTGGGCGAGCCGCTTCCAAACGAGGAGAAACAGAAAGAGATTGACTGGGAGAATGACGAGAACTACGAGTTCGTATTTGACATTGCTCTTGCTCCACAGGTTGAGTTCACTCTAAGCAAAGAAGACAAGATTGTTTCATACAACGTTGCAGTTTCTGAGGAGGCTAAGAAAGCATACAAATCAAACATGCTTAAACAGTTTGGCAAATTGGAGAACACCGATTCAGTAAAAGAGGAGGACTTCATCATTGCAGACCTTGAGCAGGGCGAGAACAAGGTTGAGGGTACTTACATCACTCTTCGCCAGATGGCTGATGAGGCTAAAGGCCAGTTCCTTGGCAAAAAACCTGGTGAGAGCTTTGAGGTAAATGTACACGAGACTTTCGTTAACGAGACCGACAGGGCCGCTCTATTGAAAGTTAAGAAAGAAGAGCTTGCTTCAGTTGAGCCAATGTGGAAAGTAACCGTTAAAGAGGTTAAGACTTTCGTTGAGGCTGAGCAGACTCAGGAGATCTACGACAGAATGTTCGGCGAGGGTGTTGTAACTGACGAGGCTGGTTTTGAGGCTAAAGTTGCTGAGAGAATCGCTTTGGAGTACAAACAGGAGTCTGACTTCCGTTTCGTTCTTGACGCTAGAGAGTACCTTTTGAACAAGACCAACATTGAGCTTCCAGAGGAGTTCATGAAGAGATGGTTGTTCACTATCAACGAGGGCAAGTTCACTATGGAGGACATTGAGAAAGATTTCGCATTGTTCTGCAAAGATTTCCGTTGGCAGATGATCAGCCAGTACATCATGCGTGAGCAGAAAATGGAGATCACTCGTGAGGAGGTACTTGCTGCAGCAAAACAGATTGCAAAATACCAGTTTGCAATGTACGGTCTTAACGACGTTCCAGAGGAGCAGCTTAATTCATACGCTGAGTCTATCCTTGCAAACGAGAAAGAGGGTAGAAGAATCGTTGAGAAAACTGAGCAGGACAAAGTTATCGGCTATGTTAAGAGCGTAGTGACTTTGGAGGAGAAAGAGATCTCAATTGAGGATCTTCAGGCAATGAACAACTAATTTCTTCCCTGCAGATAAAGAGAGAGGCCGACTAATAAGTGTTAGTCGGTCTCTTTTCTATTATGGATAGTCTACGAACAGAGGCGATAGGGTAAGTTTGGCTTGGTTCCGTCGGAACAAGTTCCGACTCCATCCCTCCCAACGCTTAGCGTCGGGCCCCTCCC
>JAZRCK010000025.1:0-21353 GCA_045659725.1 Candidatus Egerieisoma sp. | reverse complement strand
GAGGGGCCCGACGCTAAGCGTTGGGAGGGATGGAGTCGGAACTTGTTCCGACGGAACCAAGCCAAACTTACCCTATCGCCTCTGTTCGTAGACTATCCATAATAGAAAAGAGACCGACTAACACTTATTAGTCGGCCTCTTATTTTTTAATTATAATTTAAGGAATTATTTTCCTTCTGCTGCCTTAAGTGTGTTAACCATCAATGATACAATTGTCATTGGTCCTACACCACCCGGAACAGGTGTAATGTATGATGCTTTAGGTGCAACTGAGTCAAAGTCAACGTCTCCCTCAAGTCTATAACCGGATTTCTTGGTAGAATCAGCAACACGGGTGATTCCAACATCCACAATTACGGTACCCTCACTGATCATGTCACCTTTGAGGAATCTTGGAGAACCCAAAGCTGCAATGATTATATCAGCCTGTTTGGTGTAATTCTCAATGTTCTTGGTATTGCTGTGACAGATTGTAACTGTACAGTTGCCCGGATTATCCTTCAATGACATGAGATTAGCCAATGGACGGCCTACTATATTGCTTCTGCCAATGATTACACAATGTTTTCCGGATGTCTCTACGCCATACTCCTCAAGTAGTCTTAGAATACCATATGGTGTAGCAGGAACAAAAGTTGGAAGACCAAGAGTCATTTTACCAACATTCTCGGGATGGAATCCGTCAACATCCTTTGAAGGGTGAATGGCATTGATTACTGCATCTTCATCAATATGGTCGGGAAGAGGAAGTTGTACAATAAGACCATCAACATCATTGTTGTGATTGATCTCAACAATTTTATTTATCAGCTCCTCCTGTGTTATTTCAGCCGGAAACCTGTGAAGAGTTGAATTGAATCCAACCTGTGCACAAGCTCTTTCCTTATTTGACACATATGTCTGGCTAGCTCCATCATTGCCAACAAGAATTGCAACCAAATGTGGACGTTTGCCACCATTGGCAACTTTCTCCTTAACCATTTGTGCAATCTCCTGTTTAATCTTGTCAGAGGTTGCCTTACCGTCTAGTATTACCATATTTGAACTTACGTTGTTAAATTATCTTCTTTTCATTCCCTTCATGGCTTTCATGGCGTTCATTGCTTTACCTTTAATGCCGCCGCCAGCCATCATTTTCATTACTTTACGTGTATCCTCAAACTGTTTCAATAGTCTGTTAACCTCCACTATAGTTGTACCGCTACCTTCAGCAATACGTTTTCTTCTGCTTCCATTGATCACTTGCGGATTCTCCCTCTCAAATGGAGTCATTGAAAGGATAATTGCCTCAACGCTCTTAAATGCAGAGTTGTCTATATCAACATCCCTCAAGGCTTTACCAACACCTGGCAACATAGATGCCAGATCCTTGATATTACCCATTTTCTTTATCTGCTGAATCTGGTCATAGAAATCAGAGAGTGTAAACTGGTCTTTAATAAGTTTTTTCTGGAGTTTCTTTGCCTCCTCCTCATCAAACTGCTCCTGGGCTTTCTCAACCAAGGTGACAACGTCACCCATTCCAAGGATACGGTCTGCAATACGTTTTGGATGGAAAACGTCAAGCGCCTCCATCTTTTCGCCTGCACTTATGAATTTGATTGGCTTGTTTACAACTGCCCTGATTGAAAGGGCAGCACCACCTCTGGTATCACCGTCCAATTTTGTAAGGACAACACCGTCAAAATCAAGTCTTTCATTGAAAGCCCTTGCAGTCTCAACGGCATCCTGACCAGTCATTGAGTCAACAACAAACAATGTCTCTGTAGGATTGATTGACTCTTTGATGGCAGCAATCTCTATCATCATCTCCTCATCAACTGCAAGACGTCCGGCAGTATCCACAATAACAAGTGAGTAGCCTTCTGCTTTAGCTTTTGCAACTGCATTTTTGGCAATTGATACAGGATCTTTAGAACCTTCCTCGGTATAAACTTCCACACCAATCTGAGTACCCAAAACCTTCAACTGGTCAATCGCAGCAGGTCTGTATACGTCTCCGGCAACCAAAAGTACTTTCTTGCCCCTCTTGGTTTTGCAGTTAAGCGCAAGTTTGCCGGAGAAAGTAGTTTTACCTGATCCCTGAAGACCGGCAACAAGGACAATACCCGGTTCACCTTTTATATTGATATCAGTTGCCTCAGAACCCATAAGTCTGGTCAGCTCATCATGCACGATCTTAACCATCATCTGGCTAGGCTTCACTGCCTTGAGCACATCCTGACCCATTGCAATCTTCTTCACATCATCACAGAAGGTTTTTGCAATCTTATAGCTCACATCGGCATCCAAAAGGGCCTTTCTCACATCTTTCAGCGTTTCAGCAACGTTGATCTCTGTAATTTTTCCCTCTCCTTTAAGGATCTTGAAGGAACTTTCAAGTCTGTCAATTAAATTTTCAAACATCTCAAAAATCTCTCTTTATCTGTTACATATAATTTTCAAGTATCATTCTTCCTTTGTCATTCACAACAGAGTACAAATGATGTTTCACAAGTTCATTGTGAAATTTTACCGCTTTTGAAAAATACTTGAATTCCCCGTTCCATCTATAAAACAGTTCAATGGCCGAGTTGTAGAATATTGTAGTATATTCCATATCCAAAGTTGAGCGGAACAACCCTTCAGCTATTCCCCTTTTTAAATTATCAACCATGAATTTGGAATAGAAATTACCTCTGCTTGTAAAAGCAAAAATCTCGTCACAAGCATGGTAAAGCGACATGTCTTTCAGGAGTGTTTCGCCGAGTTTGGAGATTTCTGCAGCAATCACTCTTGAGACATTGAACATTGCGTGAATTGCATTTTCACTGTCATCTATAGCTAATGTCATTTCCCTCTCAAGAGTAGAGTAGAAATAACTTACTACAGTACCAATAAGTTCCTGTTTGCTGGTAAAATTATTGTAAAGAGTTTTTTTGGTAAGCCCAAGCTCCTGGGCTATCTGCTCCATATTGAGCGATAACCCATAGCGCTTGAACAACTCAAATACTTGTACAGTATATTTGTCTTTAGAACTTACTCTAGGCATAGATTATTATAGTTCGTCTGAATAGTAAGCTTTTGCAATGTCTCTCTGGTTGTATTTCATAGCCATAACCTGACCATAAGCACCAGCAGTATGCAATGCAACAAGATCACCCCTGCTTGTCTGAGGAAGAATGATATTTTTGCCCCACTGGTCTGAGCTCTCGCAAACAGGACCTACAACATCATATCTCATTTTACGTTTAGAAGTTGAAGTAAGGTTCTCAATAGCGTGATGAGCCTGGTACAAAGCAGGACGGATAAGGTCATTCATACCTGCATCAAGGATAGCAAATTTCTTTCTCTGACCCAATTTTACATAAAGTACTCTTGAGATAAGATGACCGCACTGTGCAACGATTGCACGGCCTGGCTCAAAATGTACCTGCTGGCCAGGAGCAACAATAAGGTTCTCGTTGATAAGTTTGAAGTACTCCTCAAATGTTGCAATTGGATTCTCATTAGGGTTTACATAATCAACACCAAGACCACCACCAAGATTAAGGTTAGGAATAAACATGCCTCTGTCGGTGAACCATTTCTGAAGCTCTGCAATTCTTTCGCAAAGTGTCTTGAATACGCCAAGATCCAAAATCTGTGAACCAACATGGAAGTGAAGACCAATAAGCTCAACATTCTTGCACTCTTTGAACAAGTTTGCAAAATCCTCAAACATCCAAGGGCTTACACCAAATTTGTTCTCTTTAAGACCAGTTGAGATGTATTTGTGGGTATGAGCATCAATATCAGGGTTGATACGCAAAGCAATCTTTGCAACTTTACCCATACCTGCAGCAAGGTCGTTGATAACTTTAACCTCTGGAACTGACTCACAGTTGAAGCTGAAGATACCGGCTTTAAGGGCAGTCTTGATCTCTTTATCAGATTTACCTACACCAGCGTAAACAACATTCTCAGCACCAAAGCCTGATTTGATAGCCAAAGCAACCTCGTTACCGCTAACACAGTCTGCACCAAGACCTGCGTTCTTGATCATCTCAAGAATTCTTGGCTCAGCGTTTGCCTTAAGGGCAAAGTGTGCATGGTAACCGTATTTTTTAATTTGTGAAGTGTAAATGTCCAAAGTCTTTTTCAAAAGCTCCATATCATAGTAGTAGAAAGGAGTCTCAATGCTCTGGAAAGCTGAAATAGCTGATGCTGTAATCATAGTATTTTATATATTTAACGATTAATTTTCTATAAATGGCAAATTTAACAAAAAAATACATAAATTTGAAGAAAGTAAAATTATTCAATAAAAAAATACAATTTTAAATACAGAACTGTCCTATTCAGATATGAATAAATCAGCATTCTTTTTCTTAGTGACGCTCTTCATCACCTTAAGCATGGGTGCTTGGGGTTGGAGTGCAAGTAATCATATCAATCTTGGTTTCGCCAGTAGTGTTATGAAGGCAAACAACAGTAATATGGTTGATCTTAAATCAAATTCAGCATTGGTCTGTTCCTTTGGAAGGACATTGTATTCCAATAACACAATAGCTAATGATATACAATACGGTTTTACCTTTGATGTGGCCAATATTACATATTCGCAGTATGAATTGATGGAAATATACTATTGGAAAACCGAAACTGCAGAGTTTAAGGAGACAAATTACAGTATTGCCCTGGGCGGTGAGCTTAATTTACCTGTATTCAAATATTTGGATCTTGCCGTAAGTACAAAATACCTTCCCGGTTATTCAATGCTTCAATTAAACGAAAGTTCCGGCAAACACAATAAATATAAAGGAATGTCAAATGCAATATCGCTATCGTGTGATATTTCATTTTCTAAAATTGGATTAGGTCTCGAATATAGATTGTCATCAGTGAAATACAAAGACAACTGTACAGACAGTTCAATAAGTGATATGTATCCTGAATTTTGGAGCAGATACGGTTATGACAAAGGTAATGTACAGTCAAATTCCATTTTGATTTATTTAAAATTCAATTTTTAACATCCGATTATCATGAATGTAATTACAAAACTCATCATAACATTCGTACTGATTCCTTTTGTATTTTCTTGTGGCACAAATATAATTGATCATGGAGATGAAGGGAAACAATATCAGTCAACACAGTTCCCTATTCCCTCACCGAGCGAATCTGTGGATTTGGGTTTATCGGTAAATTGGGCGCCATATAATGTAGGGGCATCTTCACCTGAAAAATTTGGCAATTACTATGCATGGGGTGAAATTGAGCCAAAAGAGGTTTACAATGCACAAACATGGTGTGGCAGTTATAATAATAACGGTAATATGATTGGGTCAGCCAATGACGTAGCACACGTAAAATGGGGTAATGGCTGGAGATTGCCTTCGTTCAGGGAAGTTCGTGAATTATATGAGAACTGTATTGTATCAAAGACAATTAAAAACAACACCCCCGGACTCTTGTTCAAGAGTAAAATTAATGGTAATTCAATATTCCTTCCTGCAGCAGGAGGATGTGCAGACAATGTATTTGTGTACTGCAGTGAAAATGGATACTATATAGTGGGAAATAATATGAATCTTACAGATATAGATATTCCATATTTTGGTGGAGGGGTAGTTTTTAGTGGAATGTCGGCAAGAGCAGTTATAGATTCTGATAATGATATAGGATATAAAATTTCATCAATTGAGTATCATCCCGACAACTTTTATTATGAGAGGAAAGATCTGATTGATGTAACAGCACATTTCCCTTTTTCTGTTACATTTACAAAGATTCCGGATACTGGCAATATAATAGCCCAATATGGTTATATCATATACAGGAATAATGAGATATACGTCAAAAAGTCATTCACAGAACAAACTGTAAATACAGAAATTTCCACCACACTTGATTATCTCCATTTAACAGATAACAATGGAGTACTTGCCATGAGTTGTAAAGAGAATTGGAGCATAGCTTCATACGTTGTGAAAATGGATAATAATGAAGTTCCACAATTAATTATTACAGACTGCGTTGCCTTGGATTTAAGTTATACAGAAAAGCCTGAAATTGAAATAACAGACTTTAGAATGAACAACTATCATTATGATAATAACATGAATGATACTACAATCAATAAAACCGGAGAATTGGAATTTACAGTAAAGGTTAAAGGAAGTGCCTTTACAAGAGATCTTGAACTGGAAATAATAGAATCAGAATTGGGCAACAATGAAATAGCAACCGAAAGGTTATATACAAATGATGACGGATATAGAGAATATTGTTGGCTAAGAGATGGTGAATACCATTTCAAATCAAATATTTTCCACTATCTGATACACCCTTACCACACAGATAAGGATATTGTACGTACAATAAATCTCAAATTCCGTAATCAGCTCTACAAACCGGATGACAAAAATTATTTCATAACATCCAAAGAGTTGAAACTTAAGATTTATAAAGACAAGTATGAATATACCATAGAGTAAAAAATTGAGGATGCCCAATCAATTTGGCATCCTCAATTTTTTAATGGTTATACTATCTGTTGCAGTGCTGCTCTCTCAACAAATCAAGAACAGTCTTAACAGGATTGAAAGTGATGAGCGGAGTCTCAACAAACTGGGTGTTCCAGTCACTCATTGCACCGTTCCACAAACCAGGAAGCTCCTGAGCTTTAAGTGCCCTTCCCTGGAAACTCTTCTCCGAGATGAAACCTGTTTTAGGATCTGTATGTTTTGAAAGGTCGTATTTCTCACCTTTGCAGTTTTTCACTGCACAAACAAGATCTACCGGATTGAAGTGTGTAGCACCCTTCATTGCCTCCATTGCTTTTGCATTGTTCTTGTCAATCTGCGCAGCCTCAAGAATCTGCAATGATGTTGTACCGTCCTCTCCAAGGATAACATAAGGACCGCCACCAGGCTCACCCTCGTTCTTAACCATACCGCATATTCTTACAGGACGGTCGAGTTTAGCCTTAAGTACAGCAACAAGTTCTGCATCTGGCATCTGAGGTACAGCCACACAGAATTCATCCTCCATGAAAGCCTTGATTTCTGCCAAAGGAGCATCTGCACCTTTCTCTTCCAACTGCTTGAAGTATGCAAACACTTTCTCCTGCAATTCTACAGCCTTGCCAACAAGTATCTTCTTCCAACGGATAGTCTCATCAAGCAAAGACTCTTTAACCACATTGTCAATGTTTTTGATTACAAGCACATCTGCGTCAATCTCATTAAGATTTGCAAGCAAAGCACCATGTCCGCCCGGACGGAAAAGAAGCGAACCGTCATCTTTGGTGAACGGTTTGTTCTCCATATCAACAGCAACTATATCAGTTGAAGGCTGCTGGTTAGTGAAGGTCACATGATACTTGCAACCGAATCTCTTCTCGTATTTCTCTTTAACCTGTGCATAAAGCTCCTCAAAACCTTTCTGGTGCTCAACAGAAACGGTAACTACCATCCTTACATCACCATTCTTGTCTTTTGCATATAGTGCACCCTCTACAAGATGCTCCTCAAATGGAGTGCGGTTACCATCCTCATATTTATGGAACTGGATAAGTCCCTTAGGCATTGAGCCGTAATTCCAAGCCTTTGGATAAAGTGTAAGGTTAAGGATGTTCTGTGCATCAAAGAAAGGGAACAAAGTAATGTTCTCAACAAATTTTGCAGCAGGAGAACCCTCTTTAAGTTTCTCACCAGCCTTCAAAGCATCAGAAGCCTCAAAAAGGTCTTTGAACATTCTGGTTGCAGCACCTGAAGCAGGAACAAACTTGCATACATTTCCAGCATAGGAATCAGCAACTGCAATATATTTTGCCTGCTCATCCTCTGAAAGGACCTTAATTCCCTTTGCCGGAGTGGCAGCTGCCTCAATTGTAAGATAAGGGAAACCGGTCTCAAAGTTTTTCAACTGAGTCTCAAAAGTCTCTGCAGAGATACCACGTGCATCAATCTGCGCTTTCAAATTTTCAGATAACATAAAATTCTCTCCTGTATTTAAAATTTGATCTTAATAATTCAAAATTCTGCGGATTTGTCTTCAAATCTGCACAATGTTCAAAGATAGGAAAAATATTCTGGAAATATTCACTAATTTGATTCTGAGAAAGTTCATTCTTGCAGAAGAAATTGTTGTTTTTCTCTTCTGGCACAATTTTGAAATCCTTCAACCCTTTAATTTCAAAATGTTCAGCAACGGCCTTAACAGCCATTGTAGTACCATTAACCTTTCCCTCATAAGAATACCCTGCAATATGTGGGGTGGCAATATCTGCAGCTTCCATCAACTGAAGATTCAAGGCAGGTTCTCCATTCCATACATCCAGAATTACACCGTTCATCTTCCCGACAAATTTAAGCAAGGCCTCATCCACAACCACCTCTCCCCTTGAAGAGTTGATGAAAATGGCACCATCCTTCATCTTTGAGAAGAACTCACCCCCTGCCATGCAGCGAGAAGTGGGGTTCAAATCTGTATGCAAAGTGACAATATCGGCATTCTCCAGAACATAATCCAGTGAATAATAGTCCTTGAACTCATTGAGTTTCATATAGCCATTGTTAAACGCAAGTGTCTGGGCACGTTCCTTTGCAGGATCACATCTGAGTACTTCAAATCCCATATACTCACCCATATTTGCCACACGACTCCCCACATTTCCCACACCAATGACTCCTAAAGTCAATTTTTTTCCAGATAATGAAGAAAATCCGTCGGGAAGAAAAATACCCTTTTTGGATGCTAATGAATAAAGGGATGTAAAGACATACTGCATCACACCTCCTGAATTGCATCCGGCCGCGTTAGCTACAGCAATGCCGGCTGAAGCACAATAGTCCAGATCAATATGGTCCATTCCAATGGTTGCCGTAGCAATGAAATTAACGGCACTTCCATCAAGAAGGGCAGCATTGCATTTTGTACGTGTGCGGATTACCAGAGCATCAGCATCCATTACATTTGAAGGTGCAAAATCTTTTCCCGACAAGTATAGGACATCTGCAAATGTTTCAAATACACCTTTAATGAAAGGTATATCCTTATCTACAACAATCTTCATCTAGAAATTGATTTTAACACTGAAACTTGGCTTGCCTTCAACCTTGCCCTGAATGTAGCATACAGTGGAGCCGTCAACTGTCTCCTCTACCTTGTAAAGGTCAACACTCTGGCCGGGAAGTACCTCAGAATCAAAATTTACCAGCAACTCCTTAATTGGATTTTTGCTCACCAGTTCATAATCAAGCATATCCAGGGCCCAAACAACATATTTCACATTGTTCACATGGCCGTTAGTGTCAATGTCACTCCATACAACTTTATGAGTACCGGCAAGTTCAGGCTCAATATCCTTTGGCATAGTAACTTTTTCTGCCTGCTCCTCAATGGCAAAACCAGCCTTTGAATTGTCAAAGTTTTCTGCAAGTTCACGGTCCCTTACCATCCGTCGGGAAGCAAGATCTATTATAAGCCATGATGTGGTTGCACTTATAAGCCTGTTGCCTAGCGTATCTTCCATAAGAAAATCCCTCAGATAGAAAATTCTGTTGGCCCCCTTGTGCCAGGTTTTGAAAACTACATTGTCCCTCCATTTGGGGTACTGGTGAAATATCAGTTTCACCCTTGAAAGAACCCATGCAGTATTGCTTGAAATCATCTTTTCATAGCCAAATCCCAGTGTCTCGGCATCTCTTCCGGCTGCTTCCTGCATCATATCAAGCATTGCAGCCGGTCTTAAAAGATGATTGGCATTTGCCTCATAGCAGGATACAATCCTGTTTTCTGTATATGTCTGTTTCATAAATAATTATTTTGCTTTTCTGTACCAGATAATGAACCATGCCAGGCCAATAATTGTACATGCTCCTCCTATAATGTAGGCAGCAACTTGTGGCATCGACAAACCTTCAGGTGCAATACAGATATAGGCTGAACATACTAAGGTCATCATCAGAGCTGGAATTAGCGTTATATAAAAATTCTTTTTGATCCTTACAAGATATACAGTTATTGCCCATAGGGTAAAGACCGATAATGTCTGATTGCACCATGCGAAATAACGCCAGATGATCTTAAATCCTTCAGCATCTTTCAGGCTATATATCAAAACTGAAATTGTAATCAGGAATAAAGGAATACATACAAGCAGACGTTTGGCAAGAGGTTTCTGGTCTATATGTAGAAAATCAGCAGCAATGAGTCTGGCTGAACGTAGTGCCGTATCACCGCTGGTAATAGGTGCTGCTACAATACCAAGAAGAGCCAGAATACCACCAATAGTTCCAAGCCATTCGCCCGAAATACGGGTAGCAACCGCAGCACCAGAGAAAGCGCGGCCTGTAGCCTGGTCAATAATGCCGTTCTCCTGGAAGAAGTAAGTAGCAGCCGCTGCCCAAATGAGAGCCACTATACCTTCAGCTACCATTGCTCCGTAAAATACCGGACGGCAATACTTTTCATGAGGCATACATCTGGCCATCAACGGTGATTGTGTGGCATGGAAACCGCTGATAGCACCGCATGCAATGGAAATGAACATCATTGGAAATATAGGGTTTGACTCATATTTTGTTCCAAACCCGTTCCACATCTCAGGAAGATCATGACTCTTCACAAAAAGCATCACAAGAATACCAACTGCCATGAACAGCAAGGCAATGGCAAAAATCGGATAGAACTTTCCAATAATCTTATCTACAGGCAACAGGGTAGCCAACACATAATAGATAAAAATGACAATAATCCAGAAAAGCGGATCCATCCAATCCGGTGTCATTCCGGCTATAAGCTCTGCAGGACCGCTTACAAATACTGCACCTACAAGAATCATGAGCAACATTGTAAAAATGGTCATCACCTTCTTGGTTGTCATTCCCAAATATCGGCCCACAATCTCAGGCAGACTCTCTCCGCCGTGACGTATAGAAAGGGTGCCAGAAAAGAAATCGTGAACCGCTCCGGCAAAAATGGTACCCAAGACAATCCAGAGGTAAGATGCAGTACCGAACTGGGCACCCATAATCGCACCGAAAATAGGTCCGAGACCAGCAATGTTCAAGAATTGGATCATGAATATTTTCCAGACAGGCAGAGGCATATAATCCACTCCGTCGGCCATTGTCAACGCAGGAGTTTTGCGGTCGTCGGGATTAAATATGCGGTTTACATATGAACCGTATATGAAGTATCCGCCTATCAGTAGCAATAATGCAAGTGTAAAAGTTATCATGTTCTGATATTTTATATTTACAAAAATACTTGTTTTTTTAATATCATGTTAATGACAGCTCTTATATTTGATTTTTCTCTATATTTGTGTGATAAATATGAGAAATAACTGTAAGTGTACATATTTTAGAACTTTAACAGCTATATATATTATGTTATATATGCTGTTCAATGCATCATTTGTACACACTCATATCATTGATGGAGAGAATATTACACACTCCCATCCTCTTACCGGGAAAAGCCATACCTATAATGAGGCATCTATAATCAAGATAATCAACACAACAAGCAGTGTAAATACTCCCGACATTATTCTGCCAATTAACCAGGAGATTATTGAAACAAATATAAGGTGTATTTACCTGAATTTCTATTCTTATGCCAGCAGCAATCTGAAGTCGTTGCGAGCACCTCCTGTTATATAGAACACAACATGATCTGATATTTCGTGATATCAGGTAGAATTCTATTATACTTTTTATTAAAATTAATCATTAATTAGATTTATATATGAAACAGCATATATTTATGTTGCTGTTTGTCATGTCTATTGTATCCGGCCTTAAGGCTCAGGGTAACGATCCCCATATCATTGGACATGTAACCGACAGCAAAACCAACGAACATATCCCATTTGTAACCATAAGAATCATAGAGGCAAATATTGCCACATATACAGATGCTACAGGCCATTATAAACTGAGCTCTTTTCCAGCAGGAACCTACACTTTGGAGGCATCTGCAATAGGCTATATTACAAAAACCTGCAAAGTAGAAGCAAAAAACAATGCCACTGCCACTGTAAATTTTGAAATTGAGGAAGACAACCTCATGCTTGACCAGCTGGTAGTAACCGGCAACAGGAATGAGACCAAGAAACGCCACAGTGCAACACTTGTAAATGTAGTCAACAATGCAGTATTCAATATGGCAAATGCATCATCTCTTGCAGACGGTTTGAATTTCCAGCCGGGAGTTAGGGTTGAGAATGATTGTCAGAACTGCGGATTTACACAAGTAAGGATAAACGGTCTTGATGGACATTACTCGCAAATACTGATGAATTCAAAACCAGTATTTTCAGCACTTGCTGGTGTTTATGGACTGGAGCATATTCCTGCCACTATGATTGACAGGGTTGAAGTGATGAGAGGCGGTGGCTCAGCTCTCTTCGGATCTTCAGCTATAGGCGGTACAATCAATATCATCACTAAAGATCCGGTGCAGAATTCTGCCGAGGTCAGCCATTCAATAACTTCAATTGGAATGAGCAGCAGTTTGGACAACAATACAACAATAAATGCCTCTACTGTAAATCCAAATGGAAGAAGCGGAATCTTCATTTACGGACAAAACCGTATAAGGGACTGGTATGACCACAATGATGACGGGTTCAGCGAGGCTGGTACAATCAATTCAAAAACAATTGGTATCAACACATTCTATAATTTATCCGGCAACTCCAAATTGAAGGCAGAATACAGCACTACAGATGAATTCAGAAGAGGAGGAGACCAGTTTGAAGTTCCGGCCCACCAGGCAATGATAGCTGAGCAGACAGACCATCAGATAAATGCGGCAAGCATATCATTTGACATGTGGAGCGATGACTATAAAAACAAATTCAATATTTATTCGGCTTTAAGGGATACAAAAAGGGACAGCTACTATGGATCTAACATGGATCCCAATGCATACGGCTCTACCCATGACAAAGTATTTGTTGCAGGAAGCCAGTTCATACATTCGTTTACCAGACTATGGTTCATGCCTTCTGAATTGATAGCTGGAATTGAATACAACTACAATTACCTCAATGATGTTACAGTGGGCTATGACCACAATGCAACACAAAGGGTAAACATATATTCAGCATTTTTGCAAAATGAATGGAGAAGTGAAAAATGGGGCTTTTTGTTGGGCGCAAGAATAGACAAGCATTCATTGGTTGACAAGGCAATTGTATCACCAAGATCAAACATCAGGTACAATCCTTCAGACAAGCTCAATTTCAGGCTCTCCTACTCTACCGGTTTCCGTGCACCACAGGCCTTTGATGAGGATTTTCATATTGCAATTGTTGGCGGTGAAAGGGTTGTGACTGTCTTGGCAGATGATCTTAAGGAAGAGAGTTCCCACAGTTTCAGTTTCTCAGCTGACTGGTATCCAACTATCGGGAAGACAAAAGCAAACATTATGCTTGAACTGTTCAGTACACAACTGAAAGATGTGTTTACTATAAGGATGCTGGAAGAATTTGACAATAAAGGCAATCAGGTACAGGAACGCTACAATGGCAGTGGAGCAACAGTTTATGGTGCAAACATAGAGGGCAAAGCTGTCTTTTCACAATCATTCATGTTGCAAGGAGGCCTTACATGGCAAAAAAGCAGATATAAAGAGCCTGAGCAATGGAGTGAAAACCCTGAAGTAGCACCAGAGAAAAAAATGTTCCGTACTCCCGACATTTATGGATATTTTACAATGCAATATACTCCCGACAAAAAATTTACAGCATCACTGACAGGAACATATTCCGGAAAAATGCTTGTCCAGCACATGGAAAGTTCAGGCACAGAAACAGATATTGCTGTAACAACACCGTCTTTCTTTGATGTGAACCTTAAACTTGCAAAGGATTTTTCCCTTTTCCAGGGGGTAACTCTTCAGGCAAATTGCGGTATAATGAACATTTTCAACTCCTTCCAGGATGATTTTGACAAAGGGGTTGACCGTGATTCGGGTTACATGTACGGACCAATGATGCCCCGTAGCATGTATGCAGGAATAAAGCTGTCTTGGTAGACAGCTTTTTCCTTTTTTACTGGTTCCTTATCTTGTTTCCCAATATGAATCCAAAAATACCGGTAAGGAGAATTCCTATTGTTGTCTGGATTACATTGAGCATATCCACAAGCGGAGATACATCCTGGAGTATATCAGAATCCATTCCAACCATATTCTTGAGGCTGATTCCAAATGCCTGGCTATATTCCAGCAATGAAACGTTCTCTGTAAATGCCCAGGCAAAGAAAAATACAGTGAGAATGTATGTAAGAATCATCTTTGTCATACTTTCTCCATATCCAAAGAACAGGTCAGACAAGAAGTTTGTGAAGATATGAAAAATATTGGACAACTTTTTGCCAAATGTAATTTTATCATCTGATAGTTCGCTTATCATCCTCCTGCGCTCCATCCTCTTACCCTGAACATAAGCCCAGTTGCCGTCTGCAACATAACCTTTACCTGTCCATAATGCATTGAAATTCTTGTATATGACCTCTGCATCAGCCCATCTTGCATCTACAGCGGCCTGCGGACTCCAGTCTGATTTAACATTAAGGTCATTTGTCCTTTCACCAGTTCCGTACATATGCCAGTCAACCAGAAATTTCCTGTATTCTTCCCTGTTTTGCTGAAGAATACGGCTCTCCTTAAGATTCTCTTTACGTATTATTGCACAATCGCCCAGATATGTCTTGTTAAGGCTGCAATTTGAAAATGAACTGCCATTGAAAATTACAACACCGTCAATGAACGCCCTGTAAAAATCACAGAAATCTATCTGTGCTCCCTCAAATGTTCCATGCTGAATCTCAGCATATCTGAAATCACTCCAGGAAATCCTGGCATTCCTGAAACGGCAATGGACCATTTCACACCCCTTAAAATTCACCCTCTCCAGAGTACAACCTGTAAAATCAATTTTCTCAAGTTTTTCTCCCGACAGGTCAACTCCTATAATCCTTTTTGTTTCAATCAGTTTAAGCAACTCTTCCCTTTCCATAAAGCAGATATGAATTTGATTGCAAAATTAGTCAAAAACTGCATAATAACATTATATTTGTAATAATCTAACTTTCAGGATATGAAACTACCCGAGAACATCTCCAAAATTGTGAGGAAGATATACACAGGACAGAAGGATGACGAAGGTTGTCCTCATGGACATGGCATTATGGAATATTCTTCCAGCTCCGGAAAAAAATACAAGTACGAGGGACATTTTGAGCACGGAGTGCGCTCCGGGTATGGAGTATGGTATGAGAGTATGCAGTTTATCCGTGAATATGAACCATGGGAATGGGCCCAGATGGGAGATTATGACAGTGCAGGAAGATTGATCCGTCCAAATACCAGACCCGGTCCCCGTAAGGAGGTAGTCAATTGTTGGGATGAGAAATTCAGAGGATGGTGGATTAATGATGATGCTGCACACAGCCTCAAACACAAGAAGTACACAAACTGGCAGATTGACCTTTTTGAAAATGAAAAGATTTTGGGCAGTTTGCTCGATTTCAATGCTGTGAGGATGTTGCCTGAACAGATGGCTTATCAACTCATGACCAGTGACAAGCCGTACGCAAAATATGCATCAGCCTTATGGCTTTGGGCATGTAACAATGACAGTGATTCACTTAAAAAAGCCTTCAGTATTTTTAAGGAAACAGCTGGCAAAGGGATGGTTGATGCCATTCAGATGATATCCAGAATGTACTGGCTTGGAGAGGCATATGATGAAGAAAAAGAGATGTTTGTCATGGACCGCAAATTGTCCGGGGAGCTGACAGCACAGGCAATTGAAAAAGGGAGCATTCTGGCTAAATTAAGGAATAACAGAGATTTGTTCTATGGCACAACAGAGATGCCAGCTGACCCGCAAGCCGCCATTGCCCAGGCAGAGCGGGAATCTTCAGCCTACAGCGAATCCATAATGTGGACAGAGCAACTTGGAGACTTTTACAATTATAATGGAGATAAAGATAGAGCTATCAAAGCATACTCTAAATGTATCATCAATGGTCATTATGCCCCAATATACGACATTGCCCTGATATATCTGAATAATGGAGATGAGGAATACTATAAGACCCTGATGGAATTGGGTATTGGACTGGGAGTGCCCGACTGCTTGATACTGGGATTTGAGAATGAACACAGATGGGAGTCTCTAAGCGGTGACGATAGGCTTGACATTTACCGCAAGATGAAAAGAAATCTCACCCAAGGCATTGCATTTGGCAGTGGTGTGTGCGCATATATTTTGGCGGATTCATTGCTTAACAGCAAATTAGGATTTGACATAGATCTGCGTATGGGAAGGGAATATGCCAACATTGCATTGACCTATGGCTTCAATCCGGCTGCAAATCTTGTGATTGAGGCGGCGGAAACTCTTGATGATCCTGATTTCATATCGGATGATGAGCTTCTCAGACTCAGATATGATGCATTGCGCTATAGTATTGAAGATCAGCTGGATTATGTGATCAAGAATAAGGATACCTATATTGAAATGGGATACGGTGATGATATTGAAAAGATATGGATCCCCATATGGAAGAAGAATCATCCCGATGAAAAGACTCAGGTCTCCCCTTCTGTAATTGTCATTAAACCATCGGGAATTGCTTCCATAGTAGAAGCTGATGTATTTGCCATGTCATATAGGGAGATGTGTCAACTTATAGATGCAGAGGGTCTAGACGCAGTTCATTTTTCCCAATCATTAAATAAGATCACCAAGAATTGCGCATTCAGAGGCTATAATGTTGCCATGTATGCAGATAGGAACGGTTATGCTAATGACCTGCCGGACAACGCAATCGGCACTATGCTTTATGGAACCGGTGCTGAAATTAGAGGTGCCGTAATCATTGCCCTTGAAGACAACAAGTACGACACCCATCCGTTCCATTTCAAGGAGGACCTTGATAATGTTCTCAATGAGATATCAAATCTCACTGGTGACCTGCTCAGACGTTGACAGACAGAAATTTGTTCACTTTTTTACAAGAGTAAGTGTGAAGGAATAGCAATATCTTCCAGAGCAGAAACTCTCACGATGTTGTGGTTCGGCAAACGTAATCTTGAATTTTGAACTGTACTGTGAGTATTGGAAAGATGTTTCCAATACCAAACCGTCTTTTAGGACTTCAAGAACTTTGAAGTTGAAGTCGGGAAAAATCAATTTTTCAATTCCATACAGCTTCCATTCTTCTTTTCTTGGAGAAAATAAGGTGACACCTTCCTTAAGGATTACTCCATTAAGGTCACATTCAAAGCTGTCTACAAGGTCAATATCTTCTCCTGTCACCTCGTTCTCGGATGACGCGCATGTTTTGAGGAGAAACTTGTAATTGTGAAAACTCATATATTCTCAAATTTAAAATGATTCTGTTTGGTGTTTACAAGGAGTGCAGGACAAATGAAACATTGGAAAAATCATCATTTGCGCAATCTGTAGGTAGCATAAAGTTAACTGTGCCACTGTCAAAGAAACGAAGTCCCCATCTTTCTTCTTCATCAAGTTGAAGCAATGAGAAAAGTCCTTCGTTTTCATTCTCATAGCCTTCTGTCATGGCTGGCATTCCAAGTAGTTTGAAACCGAAATCGGTCTCAGAGGTGTTCTGGAAAGTCATCTTTTCTGCTGCAAGTACTGCAGGATGGCCATCCTCCCAGTAATATTCATGGGTAAACAGGTCTGTAGTGTCTTTGCAGTAGAGAACCTTGAATGTACATGGCTCCCACTCCCCTGTTCCTCCACATGGTGCATCAAGGTCGCCAAGGAAGTAGTCCACTTCAGCAAAGAACCAGATCATGCCTTTGTGAGGCAGTCTGCCATCATGATCAAGTTCAGCTATATCCTCCAGCCTAATCTGACAGATGAATGTAAGCAGGTCACCATCATTATTGCAAGGCCATTCAAAATCCTCAGGCAAATCAGGAAAACCCCACCAGTGGCTTTTACCTGTAAGATCTTCTGTTGTAGTATGTAGATTGATTTTAATAGCCATATAGTCTCTGATTTAGTCAAACATTACTTTAGGATTCATCATTGACGGGCTCCGCCACTGAATGCCTCTACGGGCTAATGCAGCTCTTTTTGCACTCCAATAGCTGTGGCAGAAGCCCATTCCACGGGGTTCATCCTTCAGTTGCCCGTCCAGTTCCTTTTCTACATCATAAATAATCTCCTCCCACATTTCTGTTGCCTGAACAGGGTCCACCTTAAGCATTCCACCCAATCCATTCCAACATTGAATTGAATGCTTCCACTGCGGATCACTGACAATCATTGCCAAGCTGTATATCCACTTGTCTACCTGTCTGAAATAATTCTTGTCAAAATGTTCCTCAAGGTAGTCATCATAGTCTGATGGATTTTCAAAGTCTCTGTAGAGCCTGTATAATTCGCACAATGACTGGAATAGACGAGGAGTTTCCCGTTTGTCTACAAAGTCATTTTCGAGCATGGATGCAATGAAGTGGGCCTTATATACCGGATTGATGATTTCAGATCTGAAAGGAGCAACATCCTTCAATTCGTGAATGAACTCGCGGACAAACGGAATATTCATCCATATTTTTCCTTCCTCATTATTCCTGGTCATTTGGCCAGCCAGCTCTGCCGCATATTTATCTGACCATTCCAATTCCGTATCACGGTCTCTGCCGAAGAAGAATACGTTTCTGGCCTGTTTTGAAAGCCTTTCATTTGAAGTGTCAAATTCCGGTGTGCCGAGTACCTGCCAATGGCGGTTAAGTTTGAATGTGCGGTCTCTATAGTCAAAGACCATCACATCTTCATCAATTGATACAATAGTCAATTCCCGGTCATATACAGTAAAAGTATTTCCCGGCACAAGAAGATCAGTATCAAAATGTTCCCAAGACTTGATCCTGTTGCCCACTCCTGAATCTACAGACGTCTCTATCTTAACTATATTGAAGTGTTGTTTCATTATATTTCCTGTATCCAAGATAAATTATTATTCAGAAAAGTTACGCACCTTTGCAGTCTCTCCCTCAGGAGGAATTTCACCCGGCAACAGCGGTGCAAATACAGTCCTTTCTGAAGATGTGCGACCATCTATATCTATTGCCGAATTCAACAGTGTTATCAGATAGGCTTCATTTATACGTGCACATCTGTACATATCATTGATGACCTTTCTCAATTCAAGAAGCATTTTGTTTGCCTTCTTCATCACTTTACCAAAGGAAATGGCTCCAAGACCCAATTCCACCAGACCTACATTCGCTGCCGGAAGTTGCATCAATAGGTCTGCCACATTCTTCCTCAATGATTCAAGCTCATCGAAGTCATATTTATAGTCACTGAGCGTATACGGAATCCTCCAGCCGTCAGAGCCGCTTGCCACTTCCTCACATTTAGTGAACAGCTTCACCGCCTTGCATATCTGTCCTGTTTCAGTTTCGAGATAATAGGTATACACATTATAACCCGGAGCCCTTTTTATAAGGGCCTCCTGTACCGCACTATATAGATCTGTGAAATCCCAGATGAAGTCATCAATTACCTTAACTCCAGTTTTTCCAGGATGTTCCCACACTTCAGGAACGGTTAGGGTTGTCCAGACCGGTTCAGTAACCACTGTAAGGGCTGGACGCATATCTTCAGGAACAACTAGTCCGCTTTTTTTCTTTGACAGTTTAATATCATGGAAAACATAGGCAGCAGAGGTTCCGTTGGTATTTGAAAGCCAGAACATCAACTGCTCACATCCCTCAATAGGAACTGTGACAGTCTGCGGCTGCATACCTTCAAACACATCAAGTTCTGCTACAACATTCAGGTTTGAACCTATAAGAAGCTTCTCCTTGCGTTCACTTATATCTGGCTGCATGGTATCTGGCCCCAAAAGTTGGGTGTCACCCTCCTTCCTCAAGCACTCTACGGTAAACGTAACACTGTTGTATTGGCCATAAGTATTGAAAGCAGCGCACGAATTCTCAACCGCTTCTCCACCCGCAGCAAGCATAAGTAGCGGAGCTACAGGAGCTAGAGTTGCACCTACTGTAACACCTCCTACAGCAGCTCCCGTCGCAACGAATGAGGCACCTACTGCAGCAGCACCGATGGCACCTGCACCCACAGCATCCGAACCGGAAAGCGGGCCGAAGTCAAGCGAGAAATGCGTGCTGGTCTGAAGGACGAAACCTTTGTAGATCCTGCTGTTATCGTATCTTGTAAAATAATTCTTCATAGATTTTCCATCTACAAAGGCACCATTCCTGGATGAACTTACATAGTGGATATAAGGTGCTCCAAGATCGATAAGGTCTATTTCATCCGGACATTCCGGTACAGGATGAACGAACAGGTCGTTCTCAACAGGCTCTCCACGATATACAACAAGATCGGCAACTCCGAATGCCGCGACATCCATCGTACTCTGTCCGCTGCTTTCGAATTTCAGTTTCCTGCACTTGTTTATCGGGAGAACAATTTTCTGGTTAGGATAAGTGGAGTGGAGAGGGACCTGAAGAATCAGTTCTTCATCAGCATAAACGCTAAGTACATCATTGCCCATCACCCAGCTCTTGCTGACATATCCGGCAGTGAAACTCACATAATCAAACTCATTTCCGAGATCGAATATGGCATGTGAACGAAGGTCGCTGTTCAAAAATCCAGCCTTCATATAGAGGATGAATCCTTCATTAAACTTGGTGCCACCCATCGAGAAGGTCAAATAATCTGAAATACCCTCATAGAGTTGGTATTCCACCTTGCTTCTAAGAGAATACGGAGGAATATTGCTGATAAGTTTGCACACATCCGGAAGTTCCTTCAGGCGAGGGTCAGGTGCATCGACCGTAACAGCAACACCTGTCCCTGTTTCCACTTCAGGAGCCTCCCCTTTCGGATAAACCCAAGCATCAACAATGGCGCCATCCAGACTGCCGCTCGCCTGTTCGCTTGTGAAGGCGAGTTTATGGACCCCTTTGACATCAAGCGTCACCTGCTGGGCAATGCTTTCCTCATTGATTTCATATTCATAAAGAATCTTGCCATCACCCAATACGCTGACCCATCCCCTGGAAGTATCATTTCCATCATCAGTCGCCAATGGTCCTACAACAAAGCGCAAAGTCTCATATTGCCCTCTTAAGTTAAAGTCCGTCTCACTTTCCCAGCCGCCGATCAGTTGCATCGCCATACCAAGCCACAGTCCGTAGTCATACTCTTTATTGCCGATCTTTATGGATTTGTATGTTTTGTCAGGGCCGACCAAAGTATGACGACCGCTATCACCATCCGCATAAACCGAGGAATAGTTTATACGATAAGGGGCAATATCCCTGAAAAGCATCCTTGACTTTACCTC
>JAZRCK010000024.1:0-38220 GCA_045659725.1 Candidatus Egerieisoma sp. | reverse complement strand
GCAGTCTCTGAGTTAAGACCAAGCTCCTTGTAGTTCTCAACTTTAGCTTTTGAAGCGTTCAATACTACAAAATCAGGCTCGCCATAGTTTGCAAGCTCCTCCTCAGTAGGACGGATGAACATATTTTTAACAAAGTGAGCCTGCCAAGCAACCTCCATGATGAAACGTACTTTGATTCTGGTGTTCTCGTTGGCACCACAGAAAGTATCAACTACATAAAGTTTCTTGTTTGAAAGCTCATCCTGAGCAATTTTCTTAAGCTCAGCCCAAGCCTCTTTGGTTACAGGTTTGTTATCATTCTTGTACTCCTCAGAAGTCCACCAGATAGTGTCCTTTGAAGTCTCATCCATTACAAAGAATTTATCTTTAGGAGAACGGCCGGTGTAAACACCTGTCATAACGTTCACAGCACCAAGCTCAGTTACCTGACCTACCTCAAATCCCTCCAGACCTGGTTTGGTCTCCTCTGCGTATAGTACCTCGTAAGATGGGTTGTAAAGAACCTCAGTTGCGCCGGTAATACCGTACTTGCTCAAATCAATTGTTGACATAAATCTAATTATTTATAGGTTTTTATTATTTACAGTGGCAAATATAATCAAAATAGCTTTAACTGCCGCTATAGACATCATCAAATATTTTGCCAAAAATATTGTAATTTTGTTTTTAATAAATTATGGCAATGATACACGGTATACTGAAACAATATTGGGGGTACGATTCTTTCAGGCCAATGCAGGAAGACATTATAAATTCCGCATTAAAAAAGAAAGATACTCTTGCTCTTATGCCTACCGGTGGAGGAAAGTCAATCTGCTTTCAGGTACCTGCAATGGCAACGGATGGCCTTTGCCTTGTAGTATCGCCGTTAATAGCTCTGATCAAAGATCAGGTGCAGAATCTCAACAGTAAGGGTATCAAAGCATTGGCTGTATATTCCGGTATGTCGTACCAGCAGATAGACATTGCCTTGGACAATGCAATTTACGGAGATTTCAAGTTCCTTTATGTATCGCCTGAGAGGTTGCACACTCCACTTTTCAAGGAGAGGGTACGCCGTATGCAGATCAATTACCTTGTGGTTGATGAGGCACACTGCATATCACAGTGGGGATATGATTTCCGCCCTGCATATCTTGAGATTAAAGAGATAAAGAACATCATAGGAGATGTCCCTGTCATTGCACTTACTGCAACTGCCACAAAGTCAGTTGCAGAAGACATAATGAGAATCCTGGGGTTTGAGGAAAAGAATGTGATTTCGTCGGGATTCGAAAGAAAAAACCTCTCATATGTAGTTAGAAATGTTGATGACAAGTTCGGGAACATGCTCAAAGTGTGCAATGGAGTTCCGGGAACCGGAATTATCTATGTTAGAGAGAGGAAAAGATGTGAGGAAATTTCTTCATTTCTCAGACAAAATGGCATAACTGCAGATTTCTACCATGCAGGACTCAGCAAGGAACTGCGCAATGCCAAGCAGGATGCCTGGAAGAATGATCAAATTAGGGTAATTGTAGCAACCAATGCCTTTGGAATGGGAATTGACAAACCTGATGTGAGGTTTGTTGTACACTATGATCTTCCCGACAGTCTTGAGGCATATTTCCAGGAGGCAGGACGTGCCGGCCGCGACGGCAAACGCTCCTATGCAACCCTGTTGTGGAACAGCACAGACATCTCCCGCCTGCGCCAGATACATACCATTTCTTTTCCCGATATCCAGTACATTAAAGATGTATACCAGAAAGTTTTCATATATCTGAACATTCCATACGAGGAAGGGAGGGATACCGTAAGCAAATTCAATCTCATTGAATTTTCCAAGAAGTTTTCACTTAATTCAGTATCTGCCTATTATGCAATCAAATACTTGGAGCAGGAAGGTTATTGGGAACTTACGGATGAAATGGACAACCCTTCAAAGATAATGTTCATTGTAGGGAGGGACGAACTGTACAAGGTGCAGATAGACAACCCGGAACTTGACAAGTTCATAAAATCAGTACTGAGAATCTACACAGCGCTGTTCTCAAGGATAACCCCTATAGACGAAGAGTACATTGCACGATGTACAATGGATTCCGTTATGGGAGTGAAAGAGAAACTGAAACAGCTTTCAAAACTGAGGATCATCAAATACATCCCTAAAGTAAGGACTCCGCTCATTATAATGAATACAGAGCGTCTGGTAGAGGCAAATCTGTACATATCACAGAAAAGATATGACGAGAGGAAAGGGATGTTCCAAAAAAGGATTGAAAGCATTATCTCATATGTGAAAGAAACAGGAGAATGCCGCAGCCGCATGCTTATTGATTATTTTGGCCAGCCAGCTGATAATGATTGCGGCATTTGTGATGTGTGCCTTAAAAACAAGAACCTCAAGGGAGGGAATGACAGGCGTAAGGATGTGCAGCAACATATATTGGATATAATTTCCAATGCAGGAGGTGAGGTGGAACTCAAGACCATTGAAACCCTTGCTGCAGACCAGAGCAACTTCTATCTTTCCGTACTGAGAGAAATGATTGATGAAGGTACTGTAATACTTACAGGCAGTACCATAAAAAAAGTGTAGCGCACCAAAAGTACGCTACATCAAATTGTTCAATTGCCTTATATAGTCCTGAACCTTCTCCTGCTCTTCAGCGGTAAGTTCCCTTCTGGCAAAAGGTTTCAGGCGTCCCCCTTTCCATATACCTGTCACCATTTTGCCGTTAGTCTTCATAAGATATCCCTTTCCGTGTCTTCTGTTTTTCTTATAGAACCCTATGTAATACTCGTATTTGATTATATTATCAATGGAAGAATCATCCATAATCTTATCAATGCCAAATCCAGACCTCAAGAATGTGGGCTTATTCTTATCCTGAACATATTGTCCCATATATATGCCCCTCGAATGTGAGAATATTGCAGTAGTATCTGAAAGTTCACCCAAAAGGTACAATTTATTGTAGTACAAAGCTCTTGGAGCACCAAATTTATGGGGTTTCTCCAAATTATTATTAGTTCTATTTGAAAGATCTAATGAATATCCGGAATAATGATATTTTGCTCCCAACATTGATTCTGCTTTGTTTAAAGCAGAATCATGTCGTCCACTGGTATATCCCTGGGCAAACATTACAGATGTAATGAATGTCATAAATATTGCAAGCAGTATTTTTTTCATTTAGAAACTCTTCAATTCATTATACAATCTGTGTACAGGAAGGCCTACCACATTAAAATAAGATCCATCAATGCCTTTTATGGCAGCATAACCTATCCACTCCTGCACTCCGTATGCACCTGCCTTGTCAAAAGGCTTATAAGTATCTATATAATAAGAGATTTCATCAGGAGTAAGCTTGCCGAATTTGACATCTGTGCCAACTGTAAAGCATACCTCTTTTTTTAAAGATCTGATACAAACACCTGTATAAACCGTATGGGTATTATCCTGAAGTTTTTCTATCATCCTCACAGCATCCTCCCGGTCTTTGGGTTTGCCCATAATCTCATCCTCACAAAGCACCATTGTATCTGCAGTGATAAGGATTTCATCTTTCTGAAGCGCTCTATGAAAGCCATAGGATTTCCCTTTAGCCATATATTCTGGGACTTGAGGGTAGGGGAGACCAATGGGAAGAACCTCCTTAAATGTATTGCCGGTATCAATGACAAAATCCACCCCCAAACCTGCAAGAAGCTCTTTCCTGCGAGGTGAAGCAGACGCCAATATCAGTTTTCTTCCCGATAGAATATTATCAAGCATACCCAATTACTTCTTGTTGCTGTCCATTCCCTGGCCGAATTTGCCTGCATAAAGTTCTGCATTGAACTCCCATTTTCCCTGAATCTTGAGCACTTGCTCAATAAGATCCCTTACACAGCCTCTGCCGCCAGGATATGCCGAAACAAAATCACAAACATCCTTAACCTCCTGAACAGCATCTGAAGGGCATACTGCAAGTCCACACTCCTTTAAGATAGGAATATCCGGAATGTCATCACCTACAAAGGCTACCTCTTTAGGGGAGATGCCGCACTTATTGCAGAAATCATAGAAATCAGGCAGCTTGTCCCTTGATTTTAGGTAAATATGCTCTACTCCAATGCCCTCAAATCTCTTTCTTACAGATTCTGAATAGCCGCCTGTAATAATTGCAATATGGTATCCGCAAAGATATGCCCATCTTAATCCAAATCCGTCCTTTGCATTGTGGATACGGAGAAGGTCACCATCAGGAGCTACAAATACACTGCCGTCTGTGAACACACCGTCCACATCAAAGGCAAATCCTTTTATATCCTTTAGTTTTGTCTTATAATTGCTCATTGCTGTCGGGATTATATTTATTGAAAATTTTCTGTGTCAAAAAGTTATATACCTCAAGGTGTTCCTGGAACTTTTCATCTGAAAGAACTTCCCTGTGTTTTTCAATTGTTCTGGTATCCCCTCTGCGGGCAGGGCCTGTCTGGGCAGAAACCGGATTCTGTAAAAAGGCTTTCCTCACACTCTCAATGGCACTTGGAAGGAGGAAAGTAAAATCCGGGCTTGCAATGTCATATGCAAGCGAAAGAGAGTAATTTATGATGTTGGTAGCAAATATTGCCGCAGTATGGAACTGCAATCTCTTTGCGGAGCTGCACATCTTGTACTCGGCCTTTAGGGAATTTACAAGATTTACAAGTATCTCCTCTCCATTTTTGTGCTGTGCCTCAAGAAGAAACGGAACGAGCCTTATATCAAGATCCTTGTTAATGCTCAAGGTCATAAGAGGGTAGAAGACACCCGTATTCTGCAAACCGGCCTCCTGCAGCACATTCATTGCAGTTGCACCGCTTGTGTGTACAGTAAATGCACCCTTATGAGGCAACTGTGATGCTACGTGACCTATGGCATTATCGCTTACAGCAATAATTGTGATATCACTCTTAGGAAGTTGGCTGAAATCAGAAATGGCTACAGCATTACTGCCGCTTCTTTTGAGTGCCCTCACAACTTTGTCTGCCTTCTCAATGTCCCTTGCGCATACACACTCTACATCATGACCTGCGACCTGAAGGAACAAGGCCATCCTGAATGCCACATTTCCGGCTCCAACTATACTTATTTTGTACATTCAAACAGTAAATTAACTTTCTGCAAAGATACTAAAAATTATTTGACCATTTTGACGACGTCATAATGGTCAAATATAAAAAAGCCTCCCTTGGTGTGGGAGGCCTTGTGGATTATTTTATGGAAGAGATTAGTTCTCCTCTGCTACGAACTCATCTTTGATTGCTGAGAATGCTGCAAGGTCCTCAAGTTTGAAAGAGGCAATGTATGATGCCCTCTCATTGTTCCAAGCCTCTGATTTATTGGTGTAAACCTCTGCTGATCTTGCAAATGCATCATTAGTCTGGGAATCAATTATCAAAAGGTATGACATAATGATGTGAGCTGCCATTTCAACAAGTCTTCTTGCGTGGAAATCAATATATTCCTCACCTTTGCCCTGTACAGCCTCACAAGCAGCCTCGTACTGTGCTGTCATGGCAACAAGTTTCTCCTTCAATGCTGCAAACTCCGGTTTGAACTCCATTGCCTCATACTCCTTGATCTTTGCAAGATATGAGCCGTTGGTAACATAACGGATTGCTGCAACAGTCTGAAGCTGAGAAGTTCCCTCGTAGATTGTAAGGATTCTTGCATCTCTGTAAAGTCTCTCAACAGGATACTCTTTCATGAAACCTGAACCACCGTGAACCTGAATTGCATCATAAGCATTCTGATTTGCGTACTCAGATGACATCATCTTGAGCACAGGGGTGAACATATCAGCATATTTGCTGTATTTCTTGCTCTCCTGTCTCTCCTCGGGGGTAAGTTTTCTCTCTTCAGCAATTGCGTTGTATGCTTTGTAGATATCTACGAATCTTGTTGTTTCATAAAGGATGGCACGTGATGCCTGAAGTTTTGCCTTCATAACTGCCAATAACTCGTACACAGAAGGGAAGTTGATGATTGCTTTCTTGTACTGAACACGCTCGTGAGCATATTTCAAAGCCTCTCTATATGCTGCCTCCGACAAACCTACAGACTGGGCACCTACACCAAGTCTTGCACCGTACATCAATGACATTACATATTTAATAAGACCCATCTTTCTGTCACCTACGATTTTGGCAGGAGCATTCTTGAATACAAGCTCAGCGGTAGGGGAGCCCTTGATACCAAGTTTGTTCTCAATACGTCTTACTGTTACACCGCCCCAAGCTTTGTCATATACAAAGTATGAAAGGCCACGTCCATCTGTTGTACCCTCCTCAGAACGTGCAAGTACCAATTTTATCTGGGCATCACCGTTGGTGATGAAACGTTTTACACCGTTAAGGTACCACATCTGTTTCTCCTCGTTCCAAGTAGCTTTGAGCATTACAGACTGAAGGTCTGAACCTGCATCCGGCTCAGTAAGGTCCATAGAGCAAGTGTCACCTTTATTGATTCTTGGAAGGAACTCCTCCTTAATCTCTTTGGATGCGAACTCATGGATAGTCTCTGCACAGTCCTGAAGTCCCCAAATATTTGCAAAACCTGCATCTGCACGTGAAACCAACTCAGCTGCCATAACATATGGAACCATGCTGAAATTAAGTCCACCGTACTCTCTTGGAAGGCTCAAGCCATAAACTCCAGCCTGAGTAAGGGCATCGTGGTTCTGCTGTGTACCTGCTGCATAGGTAATTCTACCGTCTTTACATACAGGACCGTCATGGTCTACCTGCTCAGCGTTTGGTGCAAGAACATCACCACAGATTTCACCAATTATCTCCATAACCTTGTCATAAGAATCAATTGCATCTTCAACATTGGCAGGAGCATAGTCATATTTGCCGAAATCCTTGAAATTGTCCTCTTTCAATGCTACAATCTTCTCCATTAGGGGATGACTGAACTGGAATTTCAACTCTGAATTGTCTTTATAGAAATTTGCCATAATTATTTGCTGTGTTTTTTGTAAGATGCAATCATCTTAGGTAATACTTCATTAAGGTCACCAATGATTGAATAATCTGCAATCTGGTGGATAGGAGCGTTTGGATCATTGTTGATTGAAATGATCATAGAAGACTGGTCCATACCGGCAGTGTGCTGGATCTGACCCGAAATACCTACAGAAATGAAAAGTTTTGGCCTTACAGTTACACCTGTCTGGCCAATCTGTCTCTCATGCTCTACAAAACCTGCATCTACAGCAGCACGTGAAGCTCCAACCTCTGCACCAAGAACTTTTGCAAGTTCGTTTACAAGGGCAAAGCCCTCCTTGCTGCCTACACCGTAACCGCCGGCTACAATAATCTGAGCACCTTTGATGTCAATCTTCTTCTCCTCAATGTGTCTTTCAATAATCTCTACAGCAAAATCAGCATCTGTAAGGATTGATGCAACATCAATTTTCTTTACAGAACCTGCAACTGGAGCTGAAAGAGGCTCTTTTTTCATAACACCCTCACGTACAGTAGCCATCTGTGGTCTGTGCTCAGGGTTTACGATAGTTGCAATGATATTTCCGCCAAATGCAGGACGGATCTGGTATAGAAGGTTATCCCACTTGTTTCCTTTTGTATCCTGGTGGTCTCCAATCTCAAGGGAAGTACAGTCTGCAGTAAGACCGCTGTGAAGTGCACTTGAAATTCTTGGAGCCAAATCACGGCCAATACATGTTGCACCAAACAGAGCAATCTGAGGCTGCTCCTGTTTAAACAATGAAATTGCTATTGAAGCGTATGGAAGGGTTCTGAAGAACTCAAGCTGCTTGTCATCTGCAAGGTGTACTATCTTTGCACCATACAGATAAAGCTCATCTTTCAGGTTCTCCACATTATAACCAATTAGAAGTGCCTCCAAGTCGCAGTTGAGGGTCTGTGCCAAAGATCTTGCCTTTGTCATTAGCTCAAGGCTCACATCGCACAATTTGCCGTTGTCAGTTTCACAAAAAACTATAATGTTGTTCATTTTTGTCCGTTTTCAAATTAATACTCTGTTAGCCTATTGTATGGTTTGCCAAAAGCTCTGAAATCAAAGAATCAATATCCTCCTCAGATGCAGTAAGCTTTTTAGCCTCTTTAGCCTGGAATACGATGTTCTCCACCTTTTTAACTTTGGTAGGGGAACCAGCCATACCGTAGCTTGAATCCTCACCGCCTACATCAGCAGTACCCCACTCGGTAATCTTGAGGTAAGGATAGTCAGCCAATGAAAGAAGGTAATTTGCCCCCTCAGCAGTATCCTCAGTTATAGTTCTGGCATATTTATATTTCATAACCTGTTTAGCATGTCTAGGGCGGCAAGGAGCAGCTGTGGCATGAACGGTTACAAGACAAGGAAGAGTACATGAAACTACCTCCACACCTCTTTCAAGTCTTCTCTTAATTACAACTTTGTTGTCTGAAATTTCCTGAATCTCCTCTGCATAGGTAACCTGAGGCAAGTCTAGTTTCTCTGCAACCTGAGGCCCAACCTGTGCGGTATCACCGTCAATTGCCTGACGTCCTGCAAGGATGATGTCGGGATTAATCTTCTTAATTGCCTGTGAAAGTGCATAGGATGTTGCAAGTGTATCTGCGCCTGCAAATTTCCTGTCGGTAAGAAGTACTCCACCATCTGCACCTCTAAACAATCCCTCACGGATAATGTCTGCAGCCCTGAAAGGGCCCATAGTTAGAAGTAGCACCTCAGAACCCGGGTTCTGGTCTTTAATATACAATGCCTGCTCAAGGGCATTCATGTCTTCTGGATTGAAAATAGCCGGCAGTGCAGCTCTGTTCACTGTACCTTCCGGTGTCATAGCATTTTTACCGACATTTCTGGTGTCCGGCACCTGTTTTGCCAGAACAACAATCTTCAATTTTTTTGTCATAATCGTATCAATCTATGCTTTTGTCGTATAGGTTTATGGTTTTATTCAAAGTAATAACAAGCAAATGTAGTAATTATTTTCTTTAAAATAGAATTTTGCAACGTATTTATTTTAATTAACTTTGCGTTCCTAACTGTTTTTCTTAATTTTAAAAGTGTAAATATTATTATGGAAATTCCAGCAAAATATAATCCGGCGAACATTGAGGACAAATGGTACTCATATTGGTTGGAGAAAAAGTTCTTCCACTCAGAACCCAATGAAAAAGAGGCATATACAATTGTAATTCCTCCACCAAATGTAACTGGTGTACTTCATATGGGCCATATGTTGAACAATACTATCCAGGACATTCTTGTAAGACGTGCAAGAATGAAGGGTAAAAATGCGTGCTGGGTTCCAGGTACAGATCACGCATCAATTGCCACAGAAGCCAAAGTGGTGAAGAGACTTTCTGAGAAAGGCATCAAAAAAAGTGACCTTACCAGAGAGCAGTTTTTGGAGCACGCTTGGGACTGGACTAACGAGCATGGCGGAATCATCCTCAAACAGTTGCGCAAGCTTGGTGCAAGCTGCGACTGGGACAGGACCGCATTTACAATGGACCAGGAGAGAAGCGAGAGCGTAATCAAGGTTTTTGTAGACTTGTATAATAAGGGACTCATCTACCGTGGCCTTAGAATGGTGAACTGGGACCCTAAAGCCCAGACAGCACTGAGCAACGAGGAGGTTATCTACAAAGATGAGAAAAGCAAACTCTACTATTTGAGATACTACGTGGAGGAGGCTCCGGGATGTACGGACGGCGAAGAGGCTGGTGCAGTTACACTTAACCCTTCAGATCCGTTCGATCCAACTGTAAAACACCAGATCCTTCACAAAGATGAACAGGGCAGAAGGTACGCTGTAGTTGCAACAACCCGTCCTGAGACAATCATGGGTGATACAGCAATGTGTATCAACCCTAAAGACCCTAAAAACACCTGGTTGAAAGGTAAGAAGGTGATTGTTCCTCTTGTAAACAGGGCAATTCCTGTAATTGAGGACAGATACGTGGAAATTGAGTTCGGTACAGGATGTTTGAAAGTAACCCCTGCACACGACACAAATGACTACATGTTGGGCAAAACACACAATCTTGAGACTATTGACATCTTCAACGCAGACGCAACTCTAAGTGAGGCTGCAGGAATGTACGTTGGAATGGACCGAATGGCAGTTCGCAAACAGATTGTGAAAGACCTTGAGGCAGCAGGCCTTATGGAAAAAGTTGAGGACTACCAGAACAAAGTGGGATACTCAGAGAGAAACTCGGACACAGCAGTAGAGCCGCGTCTTTGCATGCAGTGGTTCCTTAAGATGCAACATTTTGCAGACATCGCTCTTCCACCTGTAATGAACGACGAATTGAAATTCTACCCTCCAAAATACAAGACTACATACAACAACTGGCTGGAGAATATCCAGGACTGGTGTATCAGCCGTCAGTTGTGGTGGGGCCACAGAATTCCAGCTTACTTCCTTCCTTCATCGGCTGAGGGCGAGGAGAAGTTTGTGGTTGCAGAGACAGCAGAGAAAGCGTTGGAACTTGCAAAAGCAATTCCAGGATATGAAAATATAACAGTGGAGCAGTTGAAACAGGATGATGATGCACTTGACACATGGTTCTCATCATGGCTATGGCCGCTTTCATTGTTTGGAGGCATCAATAATCCCGACAATGACGAATTCAACTACTACTACCCAACCAGCGACCTTGTAACCGGACCGGACATCATCTTCTTCTGGGTAGCCAGAATGATTATGGCAGGATACGAGTACAAAGGCAACATGCCTTTCAAGAACGTATACTTCACAGGTATTGTAAGGGACAAATTGGGCAGAAAGATGTCAAAATCTCTTGGAAACTCACCTGACCCGCTTGAACTTATTGCACAATACGGTGCAGATGCAGTACGTATGGGCATGATGCTTTCAGCTCCGGCAGGAAACGACATTCTGTTTGACGAGGCTCTTTGCGAGCAGGGTAGAAACTTCAACAACAAGATATGGAACGCATTCCGTCTTGTAAGCGGTTGGAATGTAGATGAATCTGCACAGCAGCCAGAAAGTTCTAAGGTTGCAGTTGACTGGTTCAAGGCAAAACTTGCCAAGACAAGTGCCGAGATTGAAGACCTTTTGGGCAAATACAGACTTTCAGAGGCTTTGATGGAGATCTACAAGCTGTTCTGGGATGATTTCTGCGCATGGTACCTTGAGATGGTAAAACCTGCATATGGAGCAGGCATTGATCCACAGACATACGCTGCAACAAAATCATTCTTTGATTCATTGCTCAGAATCCTTCATCCGTTCATGCCATTCATCACAGAGGAGTTGTGGCAGAACCTTGAGACAAGGGCTGAGGGTGAGACAATCATGTTCCAGAGCGTACCTGCAGGTGAGGCTTTCAACGCAGAACTGTTGGAGCAGTTTGAGAATGCTTCGCAGATGGTAATGAACATAAGAAACATCAGACAGAGCAAACAGATTTCTCCAAAAGAGGCTCTTGAAGTGTTTGCAAAAGCTCCATACAACAATGCTATGGACTCTGTGATTAAGAAACTTGCAAACATCTCTGCAATAAATGTGGTAGAGGCATTTGATGCACAGGCTCAGGGTGTAAACTTCATGGTTAAGACCGGCGAGTTCTTTGTACCTCTTAACGAGCATATAAATGTTGAGGAAGAGGTTGCAAAGATGAAAGCTGAAATTGAGTACTACGAGAAGTTCCTTAAACAGGTTAATGCAAAACTTGGAAACGAGAAATTTGTAAGCAATGCACCTGAGAGCGTAGTTGCAATGGAGAGGAAGAAACAGTCTGATGCAACAACTAAACTTGAGAACCTTCACAACAGAATTGCAGCCCTATTGGGAAAATAATAACAATGCAACCACACTGCGCAGATGATACAAACTGAGTGCACAATAGATGTAAGATATTATGAGACAGACCTTATGGGTATTGTCCACCATTCAAACTACATCAGGTTCTTTGAATATGGAAGAATAAAGATGCTTGAGGAGATAGGCCTCCCGATAAGTGAAATTGAGGGACAAGGGGTAATGCTTCCAGTTGTGTCAACCTTCTGCACATACAAGACCCCGTCGAGAATGGGAGATACCCTTAGAATAGTCTCAAGTGTGGAGAGCATGCCCATGGCAAAGATGAAGATCAAGACTGTAATCTACAAGCAGTGCAGCAACAATCCTCTTACCCCTCAGGGGGAGATTGGTGCAGTTGTAGCTGAAGGTGAAGTTGTGATAGGATTCATAAAGGCAGACACCAGACGTCCTTGCAGGGTACCTGACCATGCTGCGCATATAATGGAAAAATATTTTTAAAACATATACATAATGAGAAACTTGCTATTGTTCGGCAGCTTTGGTGCCGGTGAGGTTATAGTAATTGCACTTATTGTACTTCTATTGTTTGGAGGCAAGAAGATTCCTGAGCTTATGAAAGGAATTGGAAAAGGTGTAAAAAGCTTTAAAGACGGTGTAAAGGGTATTGAAGACGAAATCAATGCCGACGTTACCAAAGACGAAAAGAAAGAGGAGAATAAATAATTGGAAGAGCAGCAGATGACATTTTGGGAGCACCTTGACGAATTGCGCAAGGTGCTCTTCAGGTCTGCCATAGTTATTGTAGCCTTGATGGCTGGAATATTTATGGCAAAGGACTTTGTATTTGACAAGGTAGTGTTTGCCCCAATAAACTCAGACTTTGCCCTATATAAACTTATAGACAAAGTGCTGGTAATGATGGGTATGCCTACATTGCCCGAATTTAAGCTGAGTCTTATAAACATAGACCTTTCTGCCCAGTTCTTCATTCATATAAGCACAACATTCTATTTTGCCCTTGTACTGTCGGTTCCGTTCATTGTGTACCAGTTGTGGAAATTTGTAAGCCCGGCACTGTACGACAATGAAAAAAGGGCTGCAAAAGGGGCATTTGCATTTGCAGGTGTACTGTTCCTGCTTGGTGTGCTTGTTGGATACTATCTGATTTTTCCCCTTACCCTAAGGTTTCTTGGTACTTATCAGGTAAGTATGGAGGTTGCAAACCAGATTTCCCTTCAGTCATACATTTCCATGTTCACTTGGCTGATACTCATTATGGGAGTTGTGTTTGAGATGCCTTCACTTGCGGTTATATTGTCGAGAATAGGAATTCTCACAAAGAGTTTCCTCAAAAAATACCGCAGACATGCATTTATAGTAATGCTTGTTCTGGCAGCATTCATCACCCCAAGCGGTGATCCGTTCACCCTTATGGCAGTAGGGTTGCCATTGTACGGTTTATATGAATTAAGCATTTTGGTTTGCCGTGATATCGATAAATAATGTAAACGTATCATTCGGTGGATTTACCTTGCTGAATGACATCAATTTCCACATTACAGACAACGACAGGATTGGTCTTGTGGGAAAGAATGGAGCAGGAAAATCCACTCTGCTCAAACTTATTCTGGGTATAAACTCCCCAACAGGTGGAAAGATAATGGTTCCTCCGGGGCTGAATATAGGATACCTTCCACAGCAGATGGAACATGCCAAGGACAAGAGTGTAATTGACGAGGCCCTTACGGCATTCAATGAATTGTTTGCACTTCATGACAAGATTTCACAAATTAACCTGGAACTTGCAGAACGTACAGATTATGATTCCGGCAGCTACAACAACCTTATAGTAAAGCTTAACGAGTATAACGATAGGGTTGCTATCCTTGAGTCTGAACCGGTACGTTCGCAGGCTGAAAAGGTGCTTGTAGGACTGGGATTCAAGAGGGAAGACCTTGAGAGGCCAACATCTACATTCAGCCAGGGCTGGAACATGCGTATAGAACTGGCAAAGGTACTTCTGCGCAAGCCTGATGTATTGTTGCTGGATGAGCCTACCAACCACCTCGACATTGAATCAATTGAATGGTTTGAGGATTATCTGAAAAATTTCCCTGGAGCAATTGTCCTTATCTCCCACGACCGGAAGTTCCTTGACAACATTACCAAGCGTACCGTAGAGATAATGCTTGGAAAAGTATACGACTACAAGGTTCCTTACAGCAAATACAAGGAACTGCGCGCCGAGAGGATGCAGCAGCAGCTGGCAGCATATGAGAACCAGCAGAAGATGATTGAAAAGACTGAGGAGTTCATTGAGAGGTTCCGTTACAAGGCTACTAAGAGCAACCAGGTACAGAGCCGCATAAAACAGCTTGACAAACTGGAGCGCATTGAAGTGGACATTGAGGACAAAAGCGCACTCAGTGTAAAATTTCCACCTGCACCCCGCAGCGGTCAGGTAGTTTTCTCAGCAAAAGATGCTACAATAGGTTACGGCAAGAAGGTGATTATAGATGGTGTGAACATTACCATAGAAAGGGGAGAGAAAATAGCCTTTGTAGGAAGAAACGGTGAGGGAAAGACAACCCTCATGAAAATCATTACCAAGGAGCTCTTCCCGATAGATGGACAGGCCGGACTCGGATATAACGTTGACATGGGATACTTTGCCCAGAACCAGGAAGATGTCCTTGACAAGAACGATACTGTATTTGATACATTGGACAAGATTGCAGTAGGTGATATCCGTACAAAACTGAGGGATATACTTGGAGCATTCCTGTTCAGGGGTGAAGATATAGACAAGAAAGTGGCAGTATTGAGCGGTGGTGAGCGTGCCCGCTTAGCAATGGCAAAACTGATGCTCAAACCGCACAACCTCCTTGCACTGGATGAGCCTACCAACCACATGGACCTTATCTCCAAGGACATCCTAAAACAGGCTCTTCAGGCTTATGACGGCACACTGGTAATTGTATCACATGACCGTGATTTTCTCGACGGACTTGTAGACAAGATTTATGAGTTCAAGGACGGAAAGGTTAAGGAGCATCTTGGCGGTGTACAGGATTTCCTTGCCCGCAAGAGGATGGAGAACCTGAGTGAGCTTGAAAGAAAGGCCCCTGCGGCTACATCTGACGCACCAGCGGCTGCCAACGGCACAAAGAAGGGTGAAGAAAATGTCGGGAAGCAGGAAAAGCAGCTTTCATACCAGCAGATGAAGGAAATTGAGAGGGAGAAAAGCAAGCTGAAGAAGAAAATACAACAATGTGAGGCCAGAATTGAGGAACTTGAGGGGATAATTGCACAGCTTGAAGAGGAGCTTGGCAATGTAACAGATCCGGGCAAGATTCTGGAACTTACAGCAAAATATGAATCTGCCAAAAATGAACTCGACCAGAAAATGGAGGAGTGGGCAGAATTGAGTGAATAAAAGAAAACATAATATGGAACAGAAGACTAATTACCTATTTGGAATGCATCCTGTTTTTGAGGCAATCTCTGCAGGAAAGAACATTGAAAAAGTACTATTGAAAAAAGGGCTTACCGGAGAGCAGTTCCAGCAGCTTTTCTCACTATTACAGGAGAAACAGATTGCATTTCAATTTGTTCCTGTAGAGAAACTGGACAAGATTACCCGTGCAAGACATCAGGGTGTTATTGCTATGATCCCATCTGTAGACTATGTTTCACTTGAGGATGCAGTAGAGAAGGCTTTTGCAAAGAAAGGGAATCCATTGTTCCTTATGCTGGATGGTGTGAGCGATGTGAGAAACTTTGGTGCAATTGCCAGAAGCGCAGAGTGTGCAGGTGTAGACTGCATCATCCTCCCTGCTAAAGGTGGTGCATCAATCACTCCAGATGCAATCAAAACCTCTGCAGGTGCATTGCTTAGAATTGATGTGTGCAAGGTCCCTAATCTTAAAACTGCAGTTTTCTATCTTCAACAGAGCGACGTACAGATTGTAACGGCTACGGAGAAAGCGGAAGGTTATCTGTATAATGTAGACCTTACAGGTGCAACTGCAATTGTAATGGGAGCAGAGGATAAAGGCATTTCAGACGCCGTCCGCAAACTTGCAACTGCCGAGGCTAAAATTCCAATGGCGGGCAACATTGGTTCATTGAACGTATCTGCCGCCGCTTCAGTAATCCTTTACGAAGCTGTACGCCAAAGGATAACAAAGTAACATTGGAGAAATGATAATTTCCCTCAGGGGGACGACGCAGTCTCCTCTGCGTCGCCATTTCTTCGAAATAGCTCGCAACCGTCGAATGAGGTCCCCCGTCGGGGTTTATCATTTCTCCGGTGCTGCATACTTACCTTCTGAATTCAGCACAGATGATTGCTGTGGCAATGGCCACGTTAAGTGATTCTGAAGTTACAGAATCTGCAGGATATGGCGGAATAAGAAGTTTATTGCTTATAAGGGCTTCAAGTTGTGGAGAGATTCCAAAGGATTCGCTTCCCATAACTATGAGCCCTTTTTTCTGCTCCTGGGGCAAGTTATCGTAAAGGTTCTTTCCATCAAGGAAAGTGCCGAATACAGGAAGGCCGGCTGCACGGAATTTATCACAAACCTGTGCCAAATCAGTATAGATCACCTGTTTTCGGAATATAGCCCCCATAGTAGCCTGGACAACTTTAGGATTATAGACTTCAACCGAACCTTGACTCGCAAAAATAGCATCTACGCCAAACCAGTCTGCAATACGGATAATGGTTCCCAGATTCCCCGGATCCTTAACTCCATCCAATGCAAGGAACAAAGGTTTTCTTCCCGATGAATTCTCCTTGGCAGAGATAGACTCCAATATGCTGTCGGGAGTAAAATTGGGCTTCTCTATAACTGCAAGGACAGGAGAAGGGGAGTTAAGACAAGTGATCCTTGACATTGTTTCACGGCCAATTTCCTTCTCGTAATAGACCTCCTTTACATTATACCCGGAGTTCAGAGCCTCACTGACAATCTTTTCCCCTTCAGCTATAAACAGACCATGTTCATCCCTGAATTTCTTTTGAGACAGGGACCGGATAAATTTAATTTTATTTGCAGACAGAACAGCCATATCATTCAGTTGTTTCTACAAATATATCTATATTTGTGAAAATAAAATTGTAATGCTGGAAAAAGTATCCAAATATATTCTGTTGTTTGTGGCTGCAACCGTTGCAGGATGTTCTACCACCAAAGTAATTCCACAAGGTGAATCGAGGCTTAAAAATAATGAAATCAGAATCATTAACTCCAACAAATATCAGGCTTCAGATTTGGAACCTTATTTGAAACAGAAACCGAATACATATTTTATTGGTGGATGGAATCCTTTCATAAGCATATACAATTGGGAAAACGGAAAAGGGAAGGGATGGGACAAGTTTGTAGAGAAGATAGGGCAGGCCCCAATAGTGTTTGACCGTTCACTTGTAGCAGACTCAAAGAAAAATATTCTTAACCACCTTACTTATCAGGGATATTACAATTCAAAAGTAAGGGATTCAATAGTTACAAGAAATAAAAAGACAACTGTCTACTACAATATATACCTTGGCAAGCAGTACATGATTGATTCTGTGAGTTGGCACATAGATTCAAAAGGACTGGAAAATGCTTTCTACGCAGACTCACTGCAGAATGCTATAGCTGAAGGTATGCCATTATCGGAAGAGAAACTCAACAATGCATCTGAAACTATTGCAAAAGCATTGAGAAACAGAGGATATTTTGGATTTACAAAGAATTACCTCTTCTTCTCGGCAGATACATTAGGTAAAGATGGTGAAGCAACTTTAAATGTTGACATTAGGGACTATACACGCAATGAACAGCCCAAAGATGCCAAACCACACCGTGTATTCAAGTACGGCAAAGTAACAATACAAGAACTTAGAAAACCATCAAACCCACTGGTATACAGTTTTGTAGGAGACTCTGTAGTAGCTATTCCTGCCATGAATCTCAATACTCTGAACGATTCAACAACATACAGGAACATAAATATTCAGTTCCGGAATGAACTGCTTTTGAGAAAAGGACTGGCAACAAGAGTAAATCAGGTGCAACCGGGAAATACATACAGTGAAAAACAGGTATCAAACACCTATTCCAGATTCTCCAACCTCAATATGTTCAGCAGCGTGAACATACAGATGGACCAGAAGGACACAAATACAGTTGACTGTACTATAAAGCTGACAGCATCAGAACTGCAGGGATACAAACTTGGATTGCAGAGTTCAATCAATTCAACAGGAATGTTGGGAATATCTCCTACAGTTTCTTACTATCACAAAAACCTGTTCAGAGGGGCAGAACTGTTCAGCATCAACCTTATGGGAGATTTCCAGTTTGGATTCAACAACAACAAGAGAGCATCAGAATTTGGAGCTTCCACATCCATCAGTACACCAAATTTTCTGCTTCTTCCCGACAAACTGTTCAAATCTACAAGTATTCCAAGAACAGAGTATGCAATATCATACAACTACCAGAAAAGGCCTGAATACACCAGAAATATTATTTCAAGCAGTTTCAGCTATGTATGGAGTAAAAATGACAGACATTTCTTTAAGGTTTCTCCAATACAACTGAACATTGTAAAACTCAAAAAACTCAAACCTGACTTCTATGAAAGCCTTAAGGACCCTTTCCTTATCAATTCATATAAAGACCACTTTGACTTGGGCTTGGGTACAAACTATTATTACACTAGCGATTCTTCCCCAAGACCCCAGCACAGTTATTTCTATATGAGATGGCAGAATGACTTGTCGGGAAATCTACTGAGTGCATTCAACAAATATATGCCGGAAAATGAGAATGGAGAAAAACTCATATGGAAATCTCCATATTCACAATATTATCGCACAGAACTAACTACTGTATATACTTGGCGCCTTGGCAAGAAAGAGAAACACTCAATTGCAGCCAGATTCCTGGGAGGCATTGGATTCGGCTATGGAAACTCAGTTTCACTTCCATTTGAGAAACTGTTCTGGGCAGGTGGAGCATATAGTCTCAGAGGATGGCAGGCAAGGACTATAGGCCCAGGATATACACAGATTGATACCACATTTACCATTCCAAACCAAACTGGTGATATGAGACTTGAGGCCAATATAGAGTACAGGTATCCTCTTTTCTGGAATTTTGAAGGGGCACTGTTCATAGATGCCGGAAACGTATGGAACATAAAGGACAACAACGAGTTGGAGCAGACACGTGAAGGCTTGTTCAAATTCAGCAATTTCTACCGGCACATTGCTTTGGATTGGGGAACCGGCCTAAGACTTGATTTGAGTTTTGTACTGCTTCGTCTTGATTTGGGAATAAAATTGTACGATCCTTCTACAAATGACTGGAAAGGGCCTAAAACCATGCTCAGAAAAGGCAATTATGCATTGCAGTTTGGTGTAGGTTATCCATTCTAGGGATTTGTTTCATGAACACACAAAAAAAAGAAGGTGTCCATTGTGTGATGGGCACCTTCATATTTATATGCTGTGATGCAATTATTTTGCAAAGCTCACAGATCTGGTCTCGCGGATTACAGTAATCTTCACCTGACCTGGGTAAACCATCTCATCCTGTATCTTCTTGGCAATGTCAATTGAAAGCTGCTCTGCCTGCTGGTCGGTTACCTGCTCACTGCCTACAATTACGCGCAACTCCCTTCCAGCCTGGATAGCATATGTTTTGGTTACGCCAGGGTAAGAAAGTGCAATATTCTCCATATCCTGAAGCCTCTTTATATAAGACTCAATAACCTCACGTCTTGCACCAGGTCTTGCACCGGAAATTGCATCACCAACAAGTACAAGTGGTGATAGGAGTGAACTCATCTCAACCTCCTCGTGATGGGCACCAATAGCATTGCAAATCTCAGGTTTTTCCTTGTATTTCTCAGCAAGTTTCATACCCAAAATTGCATGTGGAAGCTCAGGATCCTCATCAGAAACTTTTCCTATATCATGCAATAGACCTGCTCTTTTGGCCGCTTTAGGATTCAAACCAAGCTCAGATGCCATAATTGCACAGATATTAGCCACCTCTCTTGCATGCTGCAAAAGGTTCTGACCGTAAGATGAACGGTATTTCATCCTACCGATAAGTTTGATAAGCTCAATATGAAGGCCATGAATACCTAAATCAATACAAGTTCTCTTACCTGTTTCAAGAATCTCCTCCTCAAGCTGTTTCTGAACTTTGGCAACAACCTCCTCAATTCTTGCAGGGTGAATACGGCCGTCAGTAACAAGCTGATGAAGCGCAAGTCTTGCAACCTCCCTTCTTACAGGGTCAAATGCTGAAAGAAGAATTGCCTCAGGTGTGTCATCAACCACAATTTCAACTCCTGTAGCAGCCTCCAAAGCACGGATATTTCTACCCTCTCTACCAATGATTCTTCCTTTGATCTCGTCCGACTCAATATGGAATACAGTAACAGCATTCTCAATTGCAGTCTCAGGAGCAGTTCTCTGGATAGTATTGATTACAATTCTCTTTGCCTCTTTGGATGCTGTAAGTCTTGCCTCATCCATAACATCATTGATGTAAGACATTGCTTGAGTCTTGGCCTCATCTTTCATAGTCTCAACAAGCTGTGCCTTTGCCTCAGCTGCTGTCATGCCGGCAATGCTCTCAATCTTCTCAATAGCCTCATGTTTAAGTTTGTCACACTCCTCGCTCTTTCTGTTCACAATCTCAACCTGATTCTTCAGGTTCTCCTTAATTGCATCAACCTCTTTCTGTTTTTTTGAAAGCTCCTGATTCTGCTGGTTAAGGACTATCTCTTTCTGTTTTACTTTGTTTTCAAGCTGCTGGATCTGGCTGTTTTTCTCGTTTATGAACTGCTCATGCTCGCTCTTAAGCTGCAGGAACTTCTCCTTTGCCTGAAAAATCTTCTCTTTTTTGATATTTTCTCCCTCGGTCTCTGCCTCCTTTAGAATCTGTTCCTTTCTCTTTTTAAGAACAACGTTATTGACAATAACGTAAGCGGCAACAAATCCGGCAATGGCACCACATAGGGACAAAATTGCAATTGTCATTGTTTCCATCTCTTCAATCTGTTATCTAAAAATTAATTATAATGTATTAAGTGTTAAGTTTCTTCCGTATATGGAAAGGAAAATGACAAATAAGACTGCAGAATATGAAAAAAGCCGCTGGACCTGCTGTTTTCAGAAAAATCTTAAATAGTAAGATTTGAGCTCCAATGATAGCCGCAAACTTCCAACGTCCCGATATACGGAATCCCCCTAAGGGTCACCTAGGCCTGTTTTTGTCTGTTGGTCACTCGGTTCTGGTTTATAATGTTGATTTTCGCAAAGAGCTATAATCCAACGGCTTAAAGAATATACAAAAAAAAGTATGTCAATATTTTTCTGTAGAGGCAATATATTCATCCAATTGCCTGTCGAGAACTTTAAGGTCTTCAATCAAATTGCCAAGTTCCTTATCTTGTTCATACTTGACACATTTGACTGCAAACTGCAACAATGACATTGACAATGCGTCCTGAAAATCCCTACCTGCAAACTTTGCCTTATAGGACTCAACCATCGACCTTATCCTTCCCACGGCAATACGCATATGCTCTTCTTCGGACGGATGGATTGTCAGCGGATATTGCCTGTCGGCAATTGTTATCTTTATCCTCTGTTTTTCTTGTTCCATTATCAGTCATTTAACATTGAAATACACTTGTCAATCTCCTTCACAATCTTCCCAATCCTCTTCTTCGCCTCCTTCGCATCGCCCGCAGAAACACTGAATGCATCTGCAAGCTCCATCTGCTCAACCTTCTGCTCCAAAGTCTTTATTTTGTCTTCCTTCTCCTCATTCTCCTCCAATGCCTTCTGCAACTGCTTTTTCAATAAAATGTTTTCAGACAATGCAACTTCGTATTTGGAAATAATCTGTTCTATGTGAGCCTTGAGATTCCCAATTACTATTTGACTTTCTGTTCCCATTATAAAACAATTGCATCAACAAATATAACAATATTTTTCAATAAAATAAAAAAGCCCCTGCAAAAACGCAGAGACTTTTTCAATTTTAATTTCTCTTTTATTATAAAACGTTTACATCCACTACTTTATCCATTCCCACTTTAATCGCTTCTTCATTCATAGGAATAAGGTGATGATGTCTTTGAGGAAGCGATTTCTGTAAACCTTTTACAACACTTTCCAATGAAACCACAGGATTCTTTTTAAGGAATGCACCAAGAACAATCATATTGAACGCTTTAAGGTTACCCATACGTGCACTCTCCTCGGCAGCGTCAATTGAACATATGTTTATATCTTTGCGCTGAGGGTGTCTTGTAATTCCGTTAGGGTCGTAAAGGAGAAGACCACCCGGTTTTACATAACTCTCAAACTTGTCCATAGACTGCTGGTTGAGCACAATAACAGTGTCACATTTGCCCAAAATAGGGGAACCTATCTTCTTGTCGCTAAGAATAACGGTAACATTGGCTGTTCCGCCACGCATCTCGGGGCCATAAGAAGGCATCCAGCTAACCTCCATATCCTGCATAATTCCGGAATAAGCCAGAATCTTGCCCATTGACAAAACTCCCTGACCTCCAAAACCTGCTATAATCAATTCTACTTTCATTTTTCTCCATTTTTCATCCCGACAGCAAACTGCCAGGGGGTTAATAACACTTCAACGGATTTACCTGTCTTTCAAATCACCAAGTTGATAGAACGGGAACATGTTCTCCTCCATCCATTTGTTAGCCTGAACCGGTGTAAGTTTCCACCCGGAATTACATGTACTTACCACCTCTACAAATGAAGTTCCCTTATCCATCATTGAATTTTCAAAAGCTTTTCTTACCGCTTTCTTGAGTTTTCTTACCGCAGCCGGATTGTGTGCAGACTGCCTTGTTACATAACAGGTACCTTCAAGCTGAGCTATAAGCTCAGTAATCTTCAAAGGATAACCGTTCAGTTTGGCATCCCTTCCGTATGGTGTAGTTGCTGTTTTCTGGCCAAGCAGGGTAGTAGGGGCCATTTGTCCACCTGTCATACCATATATGGCATTATTAATGAAAATTACAACTATATTCTCACCTCTGTTGCATGCATGCATTACCTCTGCAGTACCAATTGATGCAAGATCGCCGTCTCCCTGATATGTAAATACATATTTGTCGGGATTAAGACGTTTTGTTGCAGTTGCAAGTGCAGGTGCTCGTCCATGGGCAGCCTGTTCCCAGTCTATATCAATGTAGTTGTAAGCAAGAACTGCACATCCAACTGGTGAAATTCCAATTGTCCTGTCCTGAATACCCATCTCCTCAATTACCTCGGCAATCACTTTATGCACTGTACCGTGAGGACAACCCGGACAATAATGCATTACTGTATCTGTAAGAATAGGAGTTTTGGCATATACCATATTCTCCGGTCTGATAATATCATTCACGTCCATAACTCTCTATCATTTATTGAATAATTTTACAAAAGCTTCATATACCTCATCTGGAGAAGGGACAATACCGCCGTTTCTGCCAAAGAACTCTACAGGCACTTTACCGTTTACGGCAAGTCTCACATCCTCCACCATCTGGCCTGCACTCATCTCTACAGTGAGTATACCTTTCAATTGAGGAACAAGATCACATATCTGTTTTTCAGGATAAGGGAAAAGGGTTACAGGTCTGAAAAGTCCAACCTTGTAGCCTGCCTCACGGGCCTGGTCAACTGCAGCCTCGCAAATACGCGACATACTGCCGTAAGCCACAATCAGATACTCCGCATCTTCAACCATGTATGTGGTATAACGCACCTCATTTTCCTGTATTGCCTTATGTTTCTCCTGGAGTCTGATATTGGTTCTCTCCTGAACATTAGGATCAAGGGCAAGTGATGTGATGATATTCCTGTTCCTGTCTGAAGTTTTACCGGTAAGGGCCCAAGGACATTGCTCCCTGATCTCCTCCGCCGTTCTCCTTGGTTTCATCTCACCAAGCTCAACTTTCTCCATCATCTGACCTATTACGCCATCTGAAAGTATCATTGCAGGTATACGGTATTTGAAAGCAAGATCAAAACCCAAACCTACAAAATCATACATATCCTGGGCAGATGCAGGGGCAAGTACAATCATTTTGTAATCCCCGTGGCCACCGCCTTTCACTGCCTGGAAATAGTCTGCCTGTCCAGGCTGTATAGTACCAAGTCCAGGACCGCCACGCATTACATTTACAACAACACAAGGAAGCTCTGCACCTGCAAGATAACTCAGGCCTTCAGCCATAAGGCTTATACCCAAACTGCTTGACGAGGTCATAACTTTCTTTCCTGTAGATGCACCTCCATACACCATGTTGATGGATGAGGTCTCACTCTCTGCCTGCAACACAACCATTCCGGTAGTCTCCCAAGGCTTCTCCTCCATAAGTGTCTCCATAACCTCAGATTGTGGAGTAATAGGGTAGCCGAAATAGCCGTCTGCCCCACAGCGGATAGCACCGTGGGCAATGGCCTCGTTACCTTTCATAAGAATCTTTTCAGCCATATCCTCAATTTTTTATATTTTCACTCTGTATACTGTTATTACGGCATCAGGACATACTGTTGCACAATTTGTACATCCTGTACAATTATCGGGATTCTCCATATAGGCAAAGTTGTATCCCTTACCGTTCACCTGCTTGGACAATGCAATTGTCTGAGTAGGACAATTTGCAGCGCAAACACCGCAGCCTTTGCATTTGTCTGTATCTACTACAATAGCTCCTTTTACTGCCATATTCTTGATTTTTAATTGTTTATTCTACTTTTTAAAGAAACCGAAACCTCTTTCAATCCCTTCCATTGTTGCATCCCATCTTATAATGATACCAATAATGAGAAGAATGCACAGAACCACCATACTTTTTGCTGTAGGGGTAAGTTCTTTATACCATTGTGCTAATTTAGCAAAATTTTCCTTAATCATTTCTTTTAATCCTTATTCTTGCATCAACTGCCGTCAAATTTACACTATTTCCCAGAAGAGGGTTTATATCCATCTCCACAATCTCGGGGGCATAGTAACAAAGAGTTGCTACGCGGGAGACCATTTCTGCAAATATAACTTCATTTATCCCTTCTTCCCCTCTAATTCCCTGAATAATTTTGTACCCCCTGAGTTTTTTTATCATTTCGCCGGCAAAAGTTGGGGAGAACGGTGCCATTGCGGAAACAACATCTCCCAAAGCCTCCACAAAGATGCCACCCAAGCCACACATCACTACAGTTCCAAATCCTCCATCCTTCTTGGCTCCAATGAAAATTTCCCTTCCCGACAGGTATGGCTGCAGAAGTATCCCTGTTACATTGTCAATTTGCATCATTCTGCCGAATTCACATCTAAGGGATTCTACATTTTTCACTCCAAGTGCAACTCCACCTACATCAGTCTTGTGAACAGGGCCCACAACCTTCATTACTAGTGGGTATCCTATCTCATCTGCAGCCATTTCTGCATCTTCCAGGGTGGCGACAACCCTCTCCTTAGCCCTGTTGATTCCTGCTGCATCGAGGAGTTTCTGCACCTGTTCAGGTGGAAGATAGCCGTCGGGAGCAGAATTTATTGTTTCCAGGATGAGAGGGTAGTTGATGTCGGGATGAAGAAAATCATCAGAAAATCCTTCATACATCTTGCACATCCTTACAAATGCCTCAGCAAAGGCACACTCGTATACAAAACAGATTCCCCCGTCTGCCCTGAACTTCCTGATTGCATCGCCGGCATTCAGTACAGAGGTGAGGATGGGGTAAATTGGCTTGCGCGAAGAAAGCATCTTCTCCCTTATGAAATCATAAGTGTCTGTCATATCTGTAAGCCCTGGACTTCCAAATATGATTGCCATGGAATCTATCTCATCAAAATCGTTGTTGCAGGCATCAATTATATGCCCCAACTGCTCTTTTGTACCTGTTGCAAGACAATCGATAGGATTGGATACCGATGATCCGTGATATAGCTTCTCAAGCAGTGCATCTGCCTTTGGCCCTTTAAGATGAGGTATCTTTATGCCATGACTGCTTAGAACATCCGTAAGCATCACAGCAGGCCCTCCGGCGTGGGTTATGATTGCTATATTGTGTCCCTTAGGGGCTGGAAGAGAGAAAATTGAGGCCATATCAACCAACTCGGTACGGTTATACACCCTCACTATGCCAGCTTTTGCAAAAAGCGCTTTCACTGCTTCATCCGGGGTAGCAAGTGCTCCGGTATGTGATGTTGCCGCACGGCTTCCTTCTTCACTGTATCCTGCCTTTATTGCAGCAATGCGTGCCCCTTTCAGTGTGAGTGAACGGGCATGCCTGTATAATTTCTGCGGATCATTTATACTCTCAATATAAAGGAGTTTTACCGGAGAACTCTCTCCGTGGACATATGTTTCATCAAGGTATTCGAGACATTCTTCCACACCAATCTGTGCACAGTTTCCAACTGAAAAGACATGGGAGAAAGATAGGCCCCTGCGTACTGCCTCTTCCATTATAAAAACCACAGTTGCTCCAGATCCCGATATTATATCAATACCCTTGGGCGACAAATTGGAAACCGGTTTGGTAAAGACACCGGCATAATGATTGGTGATAACACCAATACAATTGGGCCCAATAAGCGAAGCTCCATATTTGTTTGCAGTATGGGCAATGCGTTGCTCCAACAGTGCCCCTTCCGGTCCGTCTTCATGGAATCCCGCTGAGAAAATGATTACAGCCTTGCAGCCCTTGTCTCTGCACAGTATTTCTACTGTTTGAGGGCAAAGTTTTGCGGCAATAGCAAGAATGGCACAATCCACTTGGGGCAAATCCTGAACATGCGGATGCGATTTAATACCTTGAACATAATCGTTTTTTGGATTTACTACATACAAATGGCCATCGTATCCGGTTTCAATAAGATTTCTTAGGGCATTGCCTCCAGGTTTGCCTGTATCATCAGAACCACCCACTACAACAATACTCTTGGGAGATATCAATTCTTTTGTAATCATCAGGTTTTGATTTAAAATCCTAACAAATATAACAAAACAAATTAAGAAACGGAATTTTTAGATGAATAATTTCAACATTTACACTATAGTACAGCCGTGCATTCTGCAATTATTTACCCATTATGACGTCATCTTATTGGGCATTTTTTGTATATCTTTGGAGAAAAGTTACAAATTATGAGATACTTTACAGTTGATGCTTTTGCACATGAGCCGTTTGGAGGCAATCCGGCGGGAGTGGTACTGCTGAACGGGAACGCTCCTTTCCCGGAAGATGAAATTATGAGGAAAATAGCCGCAGAGATGCGCTATTCAGAAACCGCTTTCGTACAACAGAACGGCCCTGAAGAGTTTACTGTAAGGTATTTTACACCTGCAGCAGAAGTGGATCTGTGCGGTCATGCAACTATTGCAGCATTTTCTGTATTGAGGGAAGAGGGTATTGCAAAAGAGGGTTCAAACTGCATAAACCATACTAAGGCTGGAGATTTGGAAATATTTGTAGGCAAGAAAATCCTGATGGAAATGGCATCACCAGAAATTGTAGGGAAAATTGAAGATATTAAACGCCTGGAGCAAATAATGGGAGATAAAAGTTCGGACACCCTTCCAACCCTGATTGTATCTACAGGTCTTCCCGACATCATCTTTCCGGTTGAAAGCATTGAAGAGTTGAACGCCCTTACACCGGATATGGAATCATTGAGCAAATTCAGTGAAGATTTAAAGGTTGTGGGAGTACATGCATTTGCCATCAGCAAGGACGGATTCACAGCACATGTAAGGAATTTTGCCCCACTTTATGATATTCCAGAGGAATCTGCTACAGGTACCGCTAATGCAGCTCTTACATATTACCTGTACAAACAAGGAATCATTGCCGCTGAGGATTATTGCAAATTTATGCAGGGAGAAGCAATGAAGCGTCCTTCAGTTGTGGAAACTATAATAGAAAAAGGGAAAAAAGTATATGTAGGCGGAAACAGCCATATCCTCACATCAGGTAAACTGAATATTGAAAGTGCCCATTAGGAAGGTCCCAATGGGCACCAGAACTTAGAGCTGCTGCGCAAAGGAGTTGCACGGTGCTACTCTTTCTATCTCCTTATTAAATGAGAACCAATACCTTACATCATTGTAATCCAAATATGCATATTTGAAGCGAGGGTCATTTTCTACAAACAGCGGATTTGGAATGCCAGATTTGTAATCCCATTTTACAAAGTTTTCTGCAGGCTCTTTCTTTATTGAAAGACCGTTTCGGACCCATTGCAGCGACACAAGCGGTGCAAGCGAAGGGGAGTATTTGCAGCAGAAACGGTATAGCAGAATACCTTTGTTTTCAAGACTGAGAGGCTGTGTAATGTAATCAGTACCATGCAGATCCTCTATAAGCTTTTCGAGAAGGGCCAGACCCTGGTCTGCCGCACAGTTCTGCCCAGGATCAGCAAATACAGCGCTGAACGGTTCCCGCCACTTGGCATCATTGAACCACAAATCCAGAATTTTGGAAAGAGTCATAGCCTTGCCCAGCTGCTCATACGTAATTGCAGGGGTCTGCAGTACTTCGTAGGGAGGAATAGGGGAATATCTGATACCCAAATCAGCGGCGTTCTGGCGGAACCAGGTACCGGGAAGCAATTTTAGTGTCTCAAGCTGTATCTCACCAGGTGCAATGCGCATAAGGGAAAGCGTATCTTCAACCAATTGGTTGTAAGAATATCCAGGAAGCCCGGCAATAAGATCTGCATGCACCTCAAATGCAGAGGAACCTACAAGATGTTTCAATCCTTCAACAGCCTGAGCACAAGAGCCTTTTCTGGCACACATATCCAGAACCGGCTGGCGGAGCGTCTGGATTCCTGCCTCCAGGTGCAGCAGACCTGCAGGCATCTGCAGAAGGGTATCCCTAAGTTTCCCGACAGATACTGACTCATTTTGAGGAAACAGCAAAGCTGGATGTACCTCAAGATGGAAATTCAGTTTACCGGCAAATTCCCTGAACAGATCCAGCAACTGCAAAGCCCTGCGGGGATTGCCATTGAAGGTTCGGTCCAGCACCCTTATCTGGTGCACTCCATGATTGTATATATTCTGCAACCGGAAACGCAGTCCTTCTATGGGAATATCCTGAATTGGACATTTCTCTATTCCACTTACGCAGAACCGGCAACTGTTGAAACACCCTCTTGAGGTTTCTATCTGCACAAATGACTTGTCCCAACTGAAAAGGGGGGACTCCTCCGGGAAATGGATATCACTGAATTTCTTTACCGTAACGGCTGTGCTGGGATGGTATGAACCGGCAGTTCCTTCATTGGAGGAAAAACTGTCGGGAAGAATATATTCAAAACCGGGTATCTCCATCCATGCGGAATCCTGGCGGAGCAAAGAGGTGATGAAATCCTCAAATATCTCTTCGCCTTCACCTTTAAAAACTGCAGTGATATGCTTGTGGGTGCTGAGAAAGCCATAATTGTCTCCCAAAAACTCGGGGCCGCCCAGAAAAATGCCAAGAGGGGAACAGAGGGCTGAAACCCTTGCAAGGACTTCATTGAGGTAATTGATATTGAAAAGCCAACCTGTTGCAAAAATATACGAGGGCTCAAGCCGTGCAACATCCTGAACAATCTGTGATACAGGACTCTTGATTGTACCCCGCACAACTTGCATATTGCATGCTTGTGCCACTGCAGGAGAGAGATTTGCATGGAGTGCCGGCAAAGCAAGGGAAGAATGTGACCAGGATGCATTTATATCTAACCAAATGAAATTCATGTCAAACCAATTTTAAATGCCAAAATACAACAAATTCTGCAATATCCTTCAGAAATATTGAGTATCTTTACAAGTCTACAAAGCGCAATTATGAGCACAATTTACATTAAAGGGGTAACCTTAGGGAAAGAAATTAAGGATATCCTCATTGAGGGAAACAAAATAGAAGCAATAGAAGACAAACTGGATTCTATTCCCGACAATTGCAGGACTATTGACGGTACTTCAAAAGCAGTATTTCCGGGATTTGTAAACATGCATACCCACTCTGCCATGACCCTTACCAGGGGATACAAGGAGGATACCAGCCTTCAGGAATGGTTACAGGAAATATGGAAAGTGGAGGCAAAAATGGATGAGGAGGCTATCTATTGGGGAACCAAACTTGCCTGCCTTGAGATGATAAAGACCGGAACTACCTCTTTTTATGACCAATACTGGATGATAGACTCTGCGGCAAAAGCCGTGGAGGAGATGGGAATAAGGAGCTGGCATGCCTGTGTGGCACTCAACCTTAAAGACGAGAGCAGAAGCCAGAAGATTAAAGAGGAGATAATGTCAGCCTATGAAAGATCCCTGAAATGGAATGAAAGGTGCAGGATGTCGGTAGGGGTACATGCCCCATACACAGTATCTGATGAACTTATACAATGGTGCAGCAATTTTGCCCGGGAGAAAGGGCTTACAGTGCATATACATATGTCAGAGACAGAGCAGGAGAACATAGATTCCCAAAATCTGAACGGATGCTCTCCATTTGAACATCTTGAGAGACTGGGAGTTCTTGGACCGGAGGTAATTGCAGCACATTGCGTATGGTTGAGTGATAATGATATTGACATCATGGCCAAATATGGAGTAACTGCCGTACATAACATCAATTCAAACCTCAAGTTGGCGTCGGGAAGCAGATTCCTGTACAATGAATTGAGGGACAAGGGGGTGAGGATTTGCCTTGGCACAGACGGGTGCGGTTCTTCCAATAATCTTGACATGAGGGAGACCATGAAAACTGCAGCGTTGCTTCAGAAAGGCTGGAGAAGGGATCCTGCCGCATTCAAACTGCAGGAACTGATGCAGACAGCAACCGCTAATGGCGCAGAAGCTCTGGGCCTTGATGGGGGAGAGATAGCAGTTGGCAAACTGGCTGACCTGATTCTGGTGGATACAGACAATTATGCATTTGTACCGCAGCTTGATCTTGTATCAAATTTTGTCTACTCAGCAAACTCTTCATGCGTTGATACCGTTATCTGCAATGGGGAAATTGTTATGGAAAACAGGGTTGTACCGGGAGAAAAAGAGATTCTTGAGAACGCCCGCAGAATATGCAATAAATTATACAACAGCTAAATGATGCAATTATGGATACAAGAATTGAAAAGATATACGCTGCAGCGGATTATATAAAAAAAAGGATTGGTGACAGGAAACCTGTAGCCGGCATTGTACTTGGAAGCGGACTTGGAAAACTTGCCGAGAAAATTGGAAACCCCATAATTGTACCGTATAAGGACATACCACATTTCCCCGCATCAACAGCAGTGGGACATAAGGGAAATTTCATTGCTGGTGAACTGGGAGGGAAATTTGTTGTGGCAATGCAGGGAAGATTCCACTATTATGAGGGGTACACAATGGAGTATGTAACACTTCCAATAAGGGTAATGAAAGTTCTTGGCATAGAGCATCTCTTTGTATCTAACGCCGCAGGAGGTGTAAACTTCGGGTTCAAGATAGGAGACCTTATGATTATAAAGGACCATATCAACTTGCTTCCCAATCCACTGATTGGCCCCAACATGGAGGAATTCGGTCCCCGTTTTCCCGATATGACCAGACCTTACTCACCACAACTGATTGCGGCAGCAAAAGAGATTGCAGCACAGGAGGGAATTGAACTGAAGGAGGGAACATACCTTGCCAGCACAGGCCCTACATACGAAACTCCTGCGGAGTACAAGTATTTCCGCACAATAGGGGCAGACGCAGTTGGAATGTCTACAATTCCGGAAGTGATAGTGGCAAGACACAGCAACATACCGGTATTTGGAATATCTGTAATAACAAATGAGGCGCATGACGATTACGCTCCTGATTATGAAAATGATGGAGATGATGTGGTACGCGCGGCTAACGCAGCAGCAGAGAAAATGAACCTGCTGTTTGAAAGGATAATTGGACAACTGTAACAATATGATAAAGACAATAATATTTGATTTGGGAGGAGTACTTGTATCCCTTGATAGGGAGAAATGCCTTGAAAACTTCTCCAGGAATCTGGGATTTGACAACTTTGGAGATTACCTTAATGCATATGCACAGAAAGGGTTCTTTGCAAAATACGAGAACGGAGATATTGATTCTGTTGAATTCAGGGAAGAGATAAAGAAACGCTGCACAAGGGAAAATGTGCAGGATGAGGAGATAGACCAGGCATTTTTCACATTCCTCACACACGTGGATGCTTATAAGGTAAAACTGCTGATGGAACTGAAGAAAAAATATCATCTTCTGTTGCTCAGCAATGTAAACCCCATCGGATGGGGCAAATGCTGCGAACTTTTCTATGATGCCAACGGCATTGATATTGAGGATGTATTTGAGAAGCTTTATCTTTCATTTAAGATTAATGCTTCTAAACCTGGGAAAGAGATATATGAGCACCTCATTAATGACTCTGGCATTAACCCGGCAGAAACCCTGTTCATTGATGATTCACAGGCAAACATAGAGGCAGGAGCACAAATGGGACTAAACACATTGTACTATGATGTAACCAAAAACCTTGAGGAAGAGGTTGCAAACAAACTTAAGGAGCTTGGGGAGGAATGGTAAAGTTTTTCAGCCTCAGCAGCGGCAGCAACGGCAACTGCTACTACATAGGGAACAGCAAAAGGGGATTTCTGATTGATGTCGGCATAGGCCCCAGGACTGTAAAGAAACGTTTACAGGAACATGGTGAAGATATTGATGACATTGCCTTTATACTTGTTTCCCATGACCATATAGACCATATCAAAGGGCTTGGCATACTTGCAGAGAAATACTCCAAACCGGTATATGCCACAGAAGTGCTTCACGCATCATTGGATAACCATCCGTGCACAAGGTGCCGCCTGAAGGGGAGCGTACGCAAGACTGTTGCAGGGGAGGCTAGTGTATATGAAGATATCAGGTTCACACCTTTCATAGTGCCACATGATGCTACTGAAACAGTAGGATATCATATTGAGATAGAGGACAAACGGTTCACATTTATCACAGACTTGGGTGAAGTGACAGATGAAGTGATAGAATACTGCAGAAAGTCTGATGTGGTGATATTTGAAAGCAACTACGACATTGACATGCTCCTTACCGGATCATATACTCCCGAACTGAAAGCCCGGATAATGCAGGGAAACGGACACTTGAGCAATGAGCAGACTGCATCTGCAATAAAGAGATTTTATCACAAGGGGCTAAAGCACATCTTCCTTTGCCATCTGAGTGAAAACAACAATACTCCCGACGTGGCAATGGCATGTATAACCAAAGCACTCAGGAGCATTAATGTAACTGCAGGCAAGGACGTGAAACTCTCATGCCTTCCAAGAAGGAGTACATCCGAACTGTACACTTTCTAAAAAATCAGTTTGCCCGGATTAAACCCTCTCTCCCTGAGGAACTGGAAAATATGGTCCAATGTTTTGCCATCAAGCACCTTCTGGCGGGCCAAGATCCAGAGCAATTTGCCGTTCCTGCCGCTAACAACTGAATAAGAATAATCGGGAGCGAGCATTATTATATTGTAATCAGACGAAAACCAGAAGAAGAAACTTACCCTAAGATGTCCGGGGCGCAAGGCCGAAGGCTGGTAAGCAGTACCATATAAGGTCTTGAGCTTGCCATATGGATTGCGTCCCCGGTTCTCAACTTTTACGGTATTGTCAGGCATAAGTGTATACTTAGCCTTTACATCTACAAGATTGCGTTCAAATATATTGTCGTATCTGGCAACTTCGTACCACAGGCCCATATATTTGCTTATATCAAAATCCTGTATTGTTTTCTGATGGCTTGTCTTTGGGGTAATATCTGTTGCATTCATATTTTTTTATTTGTTCAACAACAGAATACCCCAATGGGTTCACCTGATAATGTTATTCCTCATCAAAAAGATACTCCAGACAATCATCGTCCAGTTCCTGGAAATCAATATCCTCCTGAGTCATCTCCTCCAGCGGGAAATCAAGTACAAAATCTTCGTCGGGAAGAAGGTAGTCTTCATCTATATTCTCCTCATCTATACGGTACAACTCTTTAATTTTATTAATGAGTGCCATAAGATAAACATAGTACGGAGTGGCAGGGTAGACATCAGAAATTGAAAGTTCAAGTTCTTCAATCTTGCATTCAAACTCATCAAGATCAAAATCTTCTGGAATAATTTCCATGTAATTTAAGGAGTCAATATGACCGCTTTCATCAATGAAAGGGACAAGTGCCTCCTTAAGGAATTTTTCTGCTTTTTTAATGTTTTTCATGGTGTGTATATCTTATTTTTCCTTTACAATCTCATAACGCTCCGGTGCAAGGGCATCGGGAAGATTTGAAAGATGGCTTACAAGACGGAGCCTGTCCTTTGAAACTGTCTTGAAATATACAGTATCATTGCCCGGAGGGGGGAGAAGTCTCAGATACTCGCCATCTTCCCTTGTTACCCTCACAACTTTGCCTTCAGATGTAAAGACAGCATCAACGCCATCACCCTCTCCATCTATATAAGTAACTGTCAAATCATATGTACCCTGTGGTTCCAGTTTAAGGACATACTCAATGCCGGAACAGTCTGCTGCCGGCAGGACACCCTTCCATACACCGTTCATTTTTACTGTTGCAGAGCCACTGGAGTTCTTGCCCGATTTGCCATTGCCGCATGATATTGCAAATGCGGCAAGAATTATGAATACAAATAACCTTTTCATAGAAATATCATTTTGCTTGTGAAGTTAACAATAGTTTGGAACAACAACAAACAATAAGTAAATTTGCTTGAGAAATTCACCGAATGATACCACAGAAACCACTTTTCTCCGTTATAATACCTGTTTATAACAGGCCTCAAGAAGTAGATGAACTTCTTGCAAGCCTTTGTACGCAAACTGTAAGGAACTTTGAGACAATAATTGTAGAAGACGGTTCATCTTTGCGCTGTGATGAGGTATGCAAAAAATATCCTCAGCTGAACATTCTATATTATTATAAGGAGAACGGCGGCCCTGCCCAGGCAAGAAACTTCGGTGCTGAAAAGGCCAGCGGAGAATGGATTGTCTTCTTTGATTCAGACTGTATCATACCTGAGCATTATTTCAGCAATGCAACAAAAGAGGTTGAAAGAGGGAATTTCTCACTTTTTGGTGGTCCCGACAGATCACATCCGTCATTCACAACACTACAGAAAGCAATAGATTACTCTATGACCTCAATGATAACAACTGGAGGAATCAGGGGCAACAGGAAAAGTGCAGACAAGTTCTATCCCCGTACATTCAATATGGGGATTAGAAAAGATGTTTTTGAAAAGATTGGTGGGTTCTCAAATATGCGCTTTGGAGAAGATGTGGATTTCAGCTATAAGGTAAAGGAGGGTGGATTCTCAAGCAAACTCATTTCAGACGGCTGGGTATACCACAAAAGAAGAAACACCTTCAGGACTTTCTTCAAACAGGTTTTCAACTCCGGCATTGCAAGGATACATCTTACCAAAAGGCATCCCGGGTCATTGAAACTTGTACACCTGCTTCCGGGTGTGTTCACTGTGGGGGAGGCATTACTTGTTGTATGTGCTTTATTGTCGGGAATAATGTTCGGATGGGAAATTGCATTATTGTGCATTTCTCCACTGTTGCTGCTTGGTACTGTAATTGCCCTTGATGCAACATTGAGAAAAGGATCATTGAAAACAGGGCTATGTTCAGTCTGCACTTCATTTGTGCAACTCACTGGATATGGCAGCGGGCTGTTGGCCGGATGGTGGAACATCTGCATCCTTGGAAACGGGAATTATGCTGCTTTTGTGAAGAATTTTTATAGATAATATTAATTATTTGTTTATAATATTTGTAAATTAGAAAATAATAACTATCTTTGCATCAGAAAAGGGGATGAAACCACAACAAACGGCTCTGAACCTTGTTAGATAAAAAGATTATAAACATAAAAACATTTAAAGATATGGCTACAAAATTCTACAGATGCAATCATTGCGGTAATGTAATTGAGAAACACGTTGATTCTAAAGTTCCCGTAGTATGCTGCGGAGAGAAAATGCAGGAGTTGGTTGCAAACACAGTTGATGCAAGCACAGAGAAACATGTTCCTGTAGTGACTAAAGTTGATGACTGTACAATTAAAGTACAAGTAGGCAGTGTAGAGCACCCGATGCTTCCTGAGCACCATATCTCATTCATCTATGTAGAGACTGAGAACGGCGGAATGAAGATAAATCTTAAAGACAAACCTGAGGCTACATTCTGCACTTGCTCAGACAAACCTGTAGCAGTATATGAGTACTGCAACTTGCACGGTCTATGGAAGACTGAGTTATAAAATAAGATACAGTTAAGTTTAATAGTTGTAATGGGGACTCCGTTTTGGAGTCCTTTTTTTATGGATGACCAAAAAAAGGGTGGCCGAGTGGTCACCCTTTTAAACTTATGCATCAAACAGTTCTCCCATAAACCATCGTGGAAGATTGCAACCTATGTAGTTACCGAGAATTGCCCATCCCCATGCAGGAAGTATCCACCATTCCCAATTGCCTTGGATAGCAGCCAATGCATAGTAGAATGCATCTGCTACGCAGTGGGGCAATCCACAAAGTATAAATACCGGCACACCGAACAACAATGGAAGATAATGTTTCTTCCTGGCTCCATATACTGCAAGTGTCATTATCATGCCTGTTCCGGCTGATGTTACCAGTAGCGAGTGCCAGCTTGCTGCACTTCTTGCATTCAATATACCAGCAAGATTAGAGACTACATTATCATTGGAAACATATCTTGCAACGAATGCTGCAATCAGACATCCTACAGCATTCAAAAGAATCATAAGAACAAGTTTAGGCCAGTCTTTATAAGGCAAAAAGCCTGACTTTCCAGTAAAAAGCTGTGCTCCGCACATTACAACACTCAAGAGCCCAAATGCAAACATTGTTGCACCTACAGGACCTCCAACTCTCAAATAAACAGTGCCACCAACGCCAATAAGCAGGCCGGCGAAAATAGCCATTGACATAAATCTTTTCATGCAGGCAAAAATATGTAAAATTGTTTTGTAAAAAAACAGCAATAATTGTTAATTTTGTTCAAAATATTACCTGACATGAAAAATTTGACTCACAAAGCTCACCCATGGCACGGAATCAAACAGGGTGAGAACTTCCCGGAGGAAGTAAGAGCATTCATTGAAATTGTACCTACAGACACCGTTAAATATGAGGTGGACAAGGAGAGCGGATATCTTTCATTGGACAGACCTCAAAAATTCTCAAACATCGTTCCTTCGCTTTACGGATTCCTTCCAAGAACCTATTGCGGCCCTAAAATGGCAGAGCTTACAAACAAGGCATTGGTAAGAACGGATGTTGACGGAGACGGGGACCCACTTGATATCTGTATCCTTACAGAGAAAGACGTTACCCACGGTGATATTATAGTTAATGCAAGACCTATCGGTGGTTTGAGACTCTTGGACCACAACCAGGCGGATGACAAGATTATTGCAGTACTCAAGAGTGATGCAGTTTATGGCCATATGACAGACATTGATCAGGTTCCAATGGACATTATTCGTCGTCTTATCCACTACTTCAGCACGTACAAGGATATTCCAGGTGAGCATACAAGCCGTATGAACTTCATTTCAATCTACGGCCCTGAGGTTGCAAAGGATGTGATTCTCCGTTCAACTGAAGATTATACAGATTTAATTGAGAAATAAACTTAAATGAGGCCGGGTCAAAAGTAATTTTGATCCGGTTTTCTTATATATACATTTTTCAGGTTCAGCATTATTCCCACTTAAGAGAAAAGCTCACAACTCGATTTATGCTGCAATATTGAGTGACATATTAGAGCTACTTGCCTTGATATTTACCACCTCAGCAGCCCTTTTCAGCTTCTGAACAATATATTTCCTCAGATTATGAGCAATGGCCACAAGTCCCCATTCCACAGTAACTTTTCTATGAGATTTAAGTTTGAACCTCTTGAACCCATGATTGAACTTGATGTTTCCAAACACAGCTTCCGGTTCTATCGGTCTGTTGCTCCTGTGACGCAACCCCTCTTTTGAATTGAGAAGTTCCCTTGCTTTTTCCCGATAGCCATTGGCCTTATGGTTGACCTCAATTATTCTCCGGTCACTTTTTCCTTTGTAGCACATACCTCTGAATGGGCAGCCCTTGCAGTTAGGGGCACGATATACAGATACCACAGATTCATATCCCATCTCTGATACAGATTTATTGTCCTTCACATGCTCCAGATGATGTCCCATTGGACAAACATAGTAGTCTTCATCCTTATTGTAGTACATATTGGCCGGCAGGAATGGATTATTCTTATACTTTCTCGTCTGCTCTTTATGGAAC
>JAZRCK010000023.1:0-5478 GCA_045659725.1 Candidatus Egerieisoma sp. | reverse complement strand
ACAACCGGTTTGCCGGAGAATGCGGCAAGGGAGTTGAAACCGGGGGAGAAGTATGAGCCGATACTTTCTCCAATGAAGGTTTATCCCGAGGTGAATGCGTGGAGCGTTTCTCTGGGATTGGTAATGACAATCATTTTCTCTGCTGCGGCGGCATACCTTGGACTTAAGGTGGGCCAGGTTTTTGAGGCGGCTATTCCTATTGCAATTATTGCTGTGGGATTGTCGGGAGCATTGAAGAGAAAGAATTCTTTGGGTGAGAATGTGATCATCCAGTCTATTGGTGCATGTTCGGGTGCCATTGTGGCAGGTGCCATCTTTACTCTTCCTGCACTTTATATCCTTCAGGCAAAGTATCCTGAGCTTACTGTGGATTTCTTTAAGGTGTTCATGAGCTCGTTGCTTGGCGGTGTGTTGGGTATTTTGTTCCTTATTCCGTTCAGAAAGTATTTTGTGAGCGACATGCACGGAAAGTATCCTTTCCCTGAGGCTACTGCAACCACTCAGGTGCTTGTAAGCGGCGAGACAGGCGGAAACGGTGCAAAGCTCCTTTTGGTGAGCGGACTTATTGGAGGTCTTTATGATTTTATAGTTTCTACTTTCGGCTGGTGGGCAGAGACATTCTCTTCAAGGGTACTTCCTTTTGGCGCAGCCCTTGCAGACAAGGCCAAGGTTGTATTCAAGCTGAATGTGGGTGCTGCAGTGCTTGGATTGGGTTATATCATTGGATTGAAGTATGCTTTCATCATCTGCTGCGGTTCGTTCCTTGTATGGTTTTTCATTGTTCCTGTGCTTAACCTTTGTTTTGGAGCAGAGGGTGTAACCATTATGGGTACTGAGTTTGCAAATATGGGTGCAATGAGTGCAGAGGCAATTTTCTCAAATTATGCACGCCATATAGGTATTGGCGGTATTGCTGCTGCGGGTGTGATTGGCATCATCAAATCGTCGGGAATAATAAAGAGTGCATTCGGCCTTGCAGTGCAGGAGTTTGGCGGCAAGAAGGGTGATGCGGCAAAGACTGTGAGAACCCAGAAGGACATTTCAATGAAGATTGTGGTGTTTGGTATCCTCATTACTTTGGCTGTTACATTCCTGTTCTTCCAGATGGGTGTGGTTTCCAACCTTAAGCATGCAATTATTGCGCTTCTTACTGTTGGTATCATTGCATTCCTGTTTACTACAGTGGCTGCAAATGCAATTGCAATTGTAGGTACTAACCCAGTGAGCGGTATGACCCTTATGACCCTTATCCTTGGATCTGTGATTCTTGTTGCAAGCGGGCTTACAGGTACCGCAGGTATGACAGCTGCCCTTATCATTGGCGGTGTTGTTTGTACTGCACTTTCAGTTTCTGGTGCATTCATTACAGATCTTAAGATAGGTTACTGGATTGGTACTACCCCTGCAAAACAGGAGAGCTGGAAATTCTTGGGTACCCTTGTGGCTGCTGCGACTGTTGGCGGTGTTATGATGGTGCTTAACGATACTTACGGATTTACAGGCCCGGATGCCCTTGTGGCTCCTCAGGCCAATGCAATGGCTGCAGTTATTGAGCCTTTGATGAGCGGCGGAAATGCCCCTTGGTTCCTTTACGGTGTGGGTGCTGTTCTTGCAATTGTACTTAATGCATTCAAAGTTCCTGCATTGGCGTTTGCACTTGGTATGTTCATTCCGCTTGAACTTAACTTGCCTTTGCTTGTTGGTGGCGGTATAGCATGGTTTGTTGGCAGCAGAAGCAAGGATGAGAATGTGAACAAGGCCAGAGTTGACAAAGGTACCCTTCTTGCCAGCGGTTTCATTGCCGGTGGTGCTTTGATGGGTGTTGTGAGCGCCGTAATGAGATTCTGTGGCGTTAACCTTATGGCAAGCGAGTGGATGGAGAGTGCAGGTGCACAGTATGTTGGCATTTTGGCTTATGTTGCCATTGTAGCTTATCTGATTTACGCTTCCATGAAGGAGGACAAGAAATAACATTATATGTTTGAAGGGAATTTTATAGCTGCATTGTTGCTTACCCTGTGTGCCGGAATGGCTACAGGCTTGGGTGCGGTGATAATCATGTTTGTGAAGAAGTTCAGCCCCAAGGTGCTCTGCGCCACACTGGGCTTCTCCGCAGGGGTGATGATTCTCATCTCCCTTGTAGAGCTCTTCCAGGAGGCAAGGGTTGAGCTGGTATTGCAGTTTGGAGAGAAACTGGGGCTGTTCTACGCATTCCTGGCATTCTTTGGAGGCATGGCAATCATTGCCCTCATAGATAACCTGGTTCCCAAGGAGAGCAACCCCCACGAGGTGAACTCCATGACCATCCAGGTGCATGAGGAGGCGGTGGGGCAGCACAAGGCCGTCCTCTCTTTTGGAGAGGAGGAGCCTGTTGAGGTTTCTCATCCCGACAAAAGCGGGAAAAAGGAGGGGAAACTTCTCCGTCTTGGCATCCTTTCTGCCTTGGTGATTGCGGTGCACAACTTTCCGGAAGGCTTGGCTACCTTCATAAGTGCCATGGAGAATGTGGAGATGGGTGCCGGCATAGCATTTGCAATTTCCCTTCACAACATCCCGGAGGGTATAGCGGTTGCCATTCCTATATATTATGCTACCCAGAAGAGGGGAAAGGCGGTAAGGTTTGCAACGCTGTCGGGATTGGCAGAGCCTTTGGGGGGAGTGTTGGGTTATATTGTCCTCAGGAGTGTCCTTACCCCTTCATTGCTGGCTTGTGTGCTGGCGGTGGTTGCAGGTATTATGGTGTACATCTCCCTTGATGAGCTGCTCCCTACGGCAGAAAATTATGGTGAGCACCATGTTGCTATAATTGGAGTTATCTCCGGTATGGTGTTCATGAGTTTCGGATTACTTTTATTTTAACAGATATGGAAAAGATACTTGACAAATTTTTAAGATATGTGGCTGTTGAGACCACTTCAAATGATGCAAGTGATACCCAGCCAAGTTCTGAGTGCCAGCTCAACCTTTTGAGGATGTTGGCAGATGAGCTTAACGCAATGGGTGTAAAGGCAACTTTGGACGAGTGGGGCTATGTTATGGCAACCATCCCTTCAAATATTGACAAGGAGGTTCCTGCAGTGGGATTCATTGCCCATGTGGATACTGCTCCCGACGCAAGCGGCAAGGATGTGAAACCTCAGATCATTGAGAACTACAATGGTGAGGACATTGCCCTTAATGCTTCACTTGGAATAAAATTGCCTGTGGCAGATTTTCCTGAGATCAGGCAGTATGTTGGCCAGACCATTATCACCACAGACGGAACCACCCTTTTGGGTGCCGACGACAAAGCCGGAGTAGCAGAGATTATGAGTGCAGTGGAGTACATTGTGGAGCATCCTGAGTTCAAGCACGGTGAGATTAAGATTGGTTTTACTCCCGACGAGGAGATTGGACGCGGCGTAGACAAATTTGACGTGGAGCGCTTTGGAGCAAAATATGCATACACTATGGACGGCGGCCAGATTGGCGAACTTGAGTATGAGAACTTCAACGCAGCAGGTGCTAAAATCCATATCCAGGGGAGAAATGTGCATCCGGGTTATGCAAAGGACAAGATGATAAATGCTATCATCATTGCTATGGAGCTTAACGGCATGCTCCCAGTACAGCAGAGACCTGAGTTCACTACCGGTTACGAGGGATTCTTCCATGTGGTTGGAATCAACGGTGCAGTTGAGCAGGCTACCGTTTCTTATATAATAAGGGATCACTCAATGGAGAAGTTTGAGCAGAAGAAGGCCCTTATGAAGGATGTTGTGGCATTCATCAATGCAAAATATGGCGAGGGTACTGCTACTTTGGAGATGAAGGACCAGTATTATAATATGCGTGAGCAGGTGGAGCCTCACTACCATATTGTGGAGAAGGCCATGAAGGCAATGGAGATGGCGGGCATCAAACCTCAGGTGCAGCCTATCCGCGGCGGCACAGATGGAGCCCGCCTTTCATTCATGGGACTTCCTTGTCCTAATATCTTTGCAGGCGGACACAATTTCCACGGCAAACTGGAGTATCTGCCATTGCAGAGCATGGAGAAGGCCTCAGAGGTTGTACTTAATATTATCAAACTGTACGCTGAGGAGTAATACTTATATAGTATAATAAGAATTGCAGATATATTTGGAAGCGCCTGCATAATTCGACGGTTGCGAGTTATTGCGTAGCAATGACGAAGCAGAGGAGACTTCGAGCAGGTGCTTTCAAAAATATATCTGCAATTCTTCTTTTTTGTATATTATGTATTCTATCGGGAAGAAGATTCTTTGATAAGCTTGATGCAAAGTTCAGGGTTGTCTGTGGTGATATAGTCTACGCCAAGGTTTATCATCTGCTGCATCATCTCTTCCTTGTTTACGGTCCATACATTTACAATCATTCCAAGATCGTGGGCCTGTTTTACCCATTCAGGGTGCTGCACAAAGTTGCTGTAGTGGTAATCCAATCCCATAATTCCCATTTCCTTCAATTCTTTTGGCGGAATTTTGCCGTTGAGGTACTGGACCATGTAGCCTGGCATAAGTGCTGCCAGCTGTTTGCAGGCCTCAAGACTGAACGAGATGAATTCCACCTCATCCTTTGAAAGGTTGAATTTTTTGACCATTTCTGCGGATTTTCGTACCGCTTCATTCTCAATCTCACCTGCAGGGTGCACTTTCAGCTCAAAAATGAGTTTGATTTTCCCTTTTTTCCCTTGTTTGAGATACTGTTTTAGGGTAGGCACCCTCTCTCCATTCTTTAATCTTACCTGTTTTACCTCTTTATATGTGGCCTTTTGGACATCCGGAATGGTCTCCAGTTTGGGGCCGTGGCTTACAACCATTACTCCATCTGCTGTCATGTTTACATCAAACTCGCTTCCATAGACAGGAATTTGCTGTGCTTTTTGCAAAGCGGTGATGGAATTTTGTGCATTTTGGGGAGTATCCCAGTATCCGCGATGGGCAACAACTTGGGTTTTTTGGGCAAAAATTGCCGATGTCGCGAATAAAAACAATAAAATAAGTGACTTTTTCATGATGCTGATTTTATATTCAAAGATACGATTCTTCCCTGGAAAGAGGCGCAAAAAAGGCGTTTTTGGGGCAAAAAGTCACTTTTTTTGAAAATTTTTGCAAAAAATGTGAAAAAAGTTGCAGAAAAATTTGGAAGTTCAAAAAAAGTCCTTACCTTTGCAACCCGTTTGAGAAACAACGGTAGTTCATTGAAGTATTGAGAGAGAAAAGATAGAGGTAAAAACAAACTAGGAATTGATAGTCTGTAATTAAAATTTAGTTAGGGACTACGATTTCATAAGAGCAAAATAAAATAACATATCTGCGTATTCAACTACGAGGATATGATTCACAACAAGAGAAGTTACAAAGGGCGAACGGAGGATGCCTTGGCTTCTGGCGGCGATGAAGGACGCGGTAAGCTGCGAAAATGTGCGGGGATCTGCAAACAGGACTTGATCCGCACGTATCCGAATGGGACAAC
>JAZRCK010000022.1:0-84228 GCA_045659725.1 Candidatus Egerieisoma sp. | reverse complement strand
AATGCTGTCTACACGCAGATATGGATAGCCATTTGTGACTACCTGCTGCTTATCATCGCTAAGAAGCAATATGGATTGAAGCCTAGTCTTCATGCAATCTCAAACTCTATCGGACAGATCCTCTTCAAGAGAGGTGACATCCGAGACTTTTATAACAAACCTGATGAGCCGGTTAATGTTCCGGAGGACGACTCAAACGGGCAACTTACTTTATGGTAAAAAATTTCTCCGGACAGCAATGATAAGTTTAATATTTACTATATAGATATTTAATTGTATTTAGTTGATAATTAAATAGATGTAAAAAATGCTATTTTGAAATTTTAATTAATGGGGGGGGGGTAATGTGTTTATAGTCAATTAGTTGTGAGATAGTGTTATGTTAAACAAATATTTTGCGTAATATGGAGTTATGTTTCATATTCGCATGGTGAAATAGAAATATTAACCAACAATTAAAGAAATGAAAAAATTATTATTTATTCTACTTCTAGCAACTTTTACTAACTATAGTTACTCGGTAACAAGGTTATTAATGGAAGATCCCGAAAAGGAAAATATTGATATAATAGTGAAGCCTACAACAGAGCCTGATACAGATAGATCTTTTGTTCATGTTGAATGCTTCCTTAATAAAATAACAAATGCTTTGGAAATTGAGTATTGTGGAATTCAAAAACCTGTAGTGTATGTGTTAGATGTTAATGATAAAATAGTTAGTGTAAAATCAACAGAAATAATGAGTGGCCTTATAATCGTTAATCTACCTTCGGGAGAGGGTTGTTATCGTTTGATAATACAATCTGGAGGGTATTGTGGTGAAGGTGTAGTGTATATTTATTAGTAACCCATTTCCAAAATACTTTTAAGGTCTTACCGATTAATGATGAAAAAAGATATATTATGAAGAGCATAAGATTAAATACTGTATTATTAGTGATTATACTTTTGGTTACATTTGTGGGTTGCGAAAAGGAGTATCATCAGATTGAATTAAATGTTGCTGAAAAAGATTTTAGAAAAGATGCGCCATTTATTTTGCCAATTAATTTTGGAGAATATAACATATCTAATATTACAAAAAGTTCAGAAGAGACTGCGTATCATTTTAGTTTTGATCCTTCAATGTTAGATTACGAAGGAACAATACAAAAAGAGGTGAAGCCAGGTGTAATATATACTGAGACACCTTTAAAAGGCGTACTGTATTGTAGGACAACATCTGATTATATTGGTAATGAATCTGATAATGCCAATGCAGTTCAAGCCAGGGTGTTTCATATAAAGAAAGAATTCTGTTTGAAAGATTCTTTAAGTGAGAGATTGATAACCATGATTCCAACAGCAGACTATTATGCAAGTGATACTAAGTTCTCATATTTGGAGTTGACCGGATTTACAGGAACGGTTATTACATCCTCTTTAGAGGGAGAACTCATTGATGTATGGGGTATGAAGGATGGACGAATAGGTGTTGGTAAATTCATAGATGATGAGGCTAAGTCTTTTTTTGCGAAACTAGAGTTCTTTGAATTGCCTAATCAATCTATTTATGCAAATACATTAACCAAAAGTGATCATGCAGATACATTAGATGCTTGTTATGTGGTTGCTTCTTATACAATAAAGAATAGTATTCTTCCAACCATTTTTACAGATTATATTTTTGATCCTATAGGAAACACTCCTCCTGATCCGGAACTTCAATTACCAGGTGGAGGTATGTTGCCAGATGAACCAGATGAAGATGAAGGGACAATTTATTATAGAGCAACCCTTAATACAAAGTTCTGCAATGAGCAGAATACGGTTACTTCTTTGTTTTGTGCAAAAAATTCAGAACTTGAATTGGCAGCAAAATCTTCAAATAGTGACTCTTGCCTTTTTTTCTGTTGGAAGATAGGAGATAAAGTTTATACACATGAACCATCATTTGTAATAACAATGGATAAGAGTTATATATTTAATGCAATATATCATTCAAGTGATGATGCGGCATGTTTTGAGTTGGCTAAAACAGTTTCCGATGCAGCATTCATATACAAGATGGATAGTTTGAGAAATGTGATGAATATTATTGAAAAGGAAACTGGATTGGCCAAAAGAAGCGATGGAACATACTATAGGTTGATAGACGGTGCAGAAGATAGCATTGTCGTAAATTTTGAAGCATTTGTTAAGTATGATTATTTATACCATACACATCCGAGTGGTTATTGTTTGCCAAGTGGTCAAGATATACTAATTTTGTATGGAATGAGTGGCGGTCAAAGGATAAATGATTTTAATTTTTTCAGGTTTGGTATAGTCACTCATAATGATATTATGGCTTTGAAGTTAAATGATGCAAATACATTCAGAAACTTTATAGTTAATATGTTAGGTGACTTTCATGGAGATTTTGATAGAGTAGCCTCTCATATCCAGAAAAAATATATTGATGCAATTGTCGCACAAATGCAGTCATATAATAAAGATATTTGTTTACAAGAGATAGTCCCTCTTTTTAACTCAATAGGTCTTGGAGTTTATTATTCATCTAAGGAGCAGTCTGGTGAAATTAAATGGAAATATGTTTCTGTAGGGGATGACGGTACAATTGATTATTCTGATTGTTATAATAAATAAAACATTAAGATTATGAGAAAAATTAAGTTTAGCTTGTTATTTATGGGATGTCTCCTTGTCTCATATTTAGGAAATGCCCAATTTTTGGGAGAAACCGTTAATCTGGAGAGTTATGAGGGTGAATGGAAGTGGGAAACAGGAGATGAGTGTTTAATAATCTATCTGAGAGATACTACTTGGAAAATTGACCCGACAAAAGATGAGTATTATAGTGATATTATAGGAACTTATAAATACATTAAAGGGAATACAGTTGTTGTAGATAATACGGGCAGAGATACTATTCCGTGGTATATGCCAATATATGCCAGTAAAAGTAGGGTTGATGAATTTGGACATGCGTGGGAACTGAGATTGCTCTTTACAGATACTATTACCGGAAAAGAATCGAATGAAGATTATTCTACATTAATATATTCATTAGGTAGGAAAGCTCCACAGCTCCAGATAAATATTGCATCTGGAACCAAATGGTATGATGGAATTGAAGATGATATTGCCCGCACACCTGAAGAGGCTGCAAAACTGAAACGGCTTTCCAGTGCTGCTAAATTGCCGGGATGGAGTATCCCCAATAATGTGACGCTTACCAAAGTGGTGCGATGACTTTATAGTATCAGTTTAAATTGAAAACAAGGAGGATGACCCCAAAGGGTTGCCCTCCTTGCCTGTTCTTGAACTGTTGGGTATTTGTAAAAATAGAATTTGATCCGGTTCTTGCTTGTCTTTTCTGCAGAATTGCAGGAACTGTCAGAAAGCACTCCTGCTTTCATTTTGGGTGGATATGAGGGAGATGATTGTGGAGGCGTGTCCACCCCCGGACTCGGGTAGGGGGAGGGGCCCGACGGAGACAAGTGGTCGGTAGACCACGCAGGAAACGTTGGGAGGGGCCGGAGTGAGCGGAGCGAACGGAGTCCTCCACAATCATCTCACTCAGATAGGGGAAAAGAAGAGGGGTCTCAATATTGAAACCCCGTTTTGTACTTTAGTTTTAAAGTATATCAGCAGCAAGACATAATTCTCTAGCTAAGTATATCAATAGGTGCGGGTCTATTGGACACGGCAAAGTCATAAATGGCAGACAAAATTCTCCATATCTTCTATCGCACTCATCTTTTATTACAAAGTATGAAAGAAGGGCATCATCATCTGGTATTTTGGGGTTAGTAACAGATGTGACAAACTCTGTACCATATGAATTCTTGTTAATATTAAAACTGTTAAAAGTATCTTGAATCATTTTATTGTCTTCTATCAACCTCTTCAACTCCTTCTTTTGCAATCTGGTTAAACGTTTTTGCTGTTTTAATGTTTCAATTTCCGTCTCTTTATCAATATTCTTGATATATAAAATATTGGATATACTGTCTGTAATAACTACATACTCTTTATATATGTTGTTATCATTATAGATAATGTAATACTCGCGACAGCTCTTTGGATGTAGTAACTCCGGGTGTCCCGTCCCCTCAATTGAGAACAGAATTTTCATGCCTTTAATACTATCCAACTTGGATAAAACTATATCTGCATTGATCCTGCAGGCTAATGCTGAGGAGTCCTTTGTGACCCACACATAATCCTGGGCATAGGAACAAAGGGAGATTATCAATAAAAATGACAGTAAAAATATATTTTTCATAGTGAGCAGAAGTATTTACCAGTAAATCTCCGGCTCTTTGCGGGGAGTGGTGAAGTTCTTCTCCAGAATTTCCTTGTGCTCCAGGTAGGTTGGGTCTGTGAAGTATTTGGCTTTGGTCTTGCATTTTTTAATGCAGGCGCAGCATTTTATGCAGATGCCGGGTACTTCGGCGCAGTTTGTGGCGTCTATGGCACCCATTGGGCACAGCATTGCGCACAGGCCGCAGTTGTTGCATTTTTCCGGATCGGTCTGGGGTTTTACCTTGCGGATGTCTATGCTCTTGTTTTCAGAACTCTTGGCATTGTAGAACCTGTATGGGAAGTTGCCCGGTACAGTCAAATTGTCGGGAATAATGTATCGCGAAAGGATTTTGCCGGCAATCTCCTCTCCGTAGGCGGTTGCTTTCTGGAGGTCATCAGCATCAGGCCTTCCACCACCAAGTGTATAGGAGAAGGAGTGCTCACCAATGAATGCGGCGGCGCTGATGCATCTGAAGCCGTTGGATTGCATTATGTCCTTGAGTTCCAGCAGGGCATCGTCGTATGCCCTGTTGCCGTATACCACTACCGGGATTCCTATGGCTCCATTGCCCTGTATTGATGCAAAGTAGTCTCTGATGAGGTTAGGCACCCTTCCAATGTATACCGGTACTCCAAATACCACTATATCATCTTGTGTGAAGGATGGAGTCTCCTTGCGCATCATGGGGGTGGTTACATTTATGCTTTTGAAGCCGCCGGCAGGTTTGCCGGCAGCTTCAAGTGTGCTGTGGATGCTTTTTGCTATTGTTTCAACCACCGTGCGGGTGGTGTATGTTGGGCTGAAGTATAATGATGCTGTCATTTGCTTACGGTGTTACCAAGTTTTTTCCAGCAGTATGCTATGTAGGCCACAACGAACGGTACCATAAGTGAGGCTATGGCCATTGCGGTAAGGGTGAACTGGCTGGATGAACTGTTTGCAAGTGTGAGTGAGTCCTGCAGCGATACTGTTGAAGGGAAGTATGCGGTGTTGTTGAATGCGGCGCAGATGAGGATTGCCCATACTGCAAGGGTGATTCCTCCACCTGTGATGTAAAATGCCGGCATTGTGAATTTCCCTTTTATTATGGCATATCCCAGTCCGTAGAGTACAAGTACAACGCCTGCAAGAAGCAGTACCAATGGCCATACAAGGGTGATGAAGTTATTGAAGTATTTGTAAGGAACCTCATTGATAACGCCATTTGCAGGGTTGGCTTCATACCCTTTCATGAGCATAAGTACAGCAACGAACACTACAAACAGCAGTACAAATGCCACAGCAGAGAATGTGAAGTGTTTTTTTGCCCTCCCGATAAATCCTGTGAATGTTGCGGGAGCATTGCATAGGGTATAATACAGTCCCATTGTTCTCGCAGCCAGCAGAACCACAACTCCAAGAAGAAGGTTTACAGGGTTTGCAAGGCATTCAATTCCTCTCCAGCCGTTTGCCCAGTATGATACGGTTGGGGCAATAACATTGGTGATATTAGCCTTGTTCATGTAGTATGCACCGCCTGTGTACAGTGTTCCTACGGCTACACCTATAAGGAGCGTTCCCAAAAGTCCGTTGAGGAAGAGGAATGTGTCATAACTTTTCTTTCCAAAGAGGTTTCCCTGTTTGTCGCGGAATTCATATGATACAGCCTGCAATACAAAAAGGAAGAGTATGAGCAGCCATAGCCAGTATGCCCCACCGAAGCTGGTTGAATAGAATAGGGGGAATGAGGCGAAAGCTGCACCTCCAAAGGTTACAAGTGTAGTGTAGGTGATTTCCCATTTGTGTCCCAGGGTGGAGATGATGAACCGTTTTTCATCTTCATCCTTGGCTATTCCAAATAGGAGGGTCTGGCCTCCCTGAACGAACATGAGGAAAACAAGGAGTGCGCCAAGCAGCGATACTACTGCCCACCAGTATTGTTGTAGAAAATGTAAGGTTTCCATTATCTGTAGTTTTAAGTGTTATATTATTGCTCCTCCTGCGGACCTTTCTTAATCTGTGAGAACATGATCTTGAGTTCTGCCATAAGCAGTGCGGTAAAGAGGACAAAGAATATGATCATGGTTACTGTAACATTGGATGCGGATACGCCTGAGACAGATGCCTGTACCGGAAGAAGGTCCTGCACTGTCCAAGGCTGGCGGCCAACCTCCGCTACAATCCATCCGCATTGTGAGCAGATGTAAACCAACGGAACACACATTATTGCGCCGTACAGTAGCCATTTGTAGTTGTCCAGGCGGAAAGTTCCTTTCTGCTCTTTCCATATACCCCAGATCATTACCATAAACAGCAGTACAAACAGGCATCCCAATGCTACCATTATCCTGAACGAGTAGAATGTGAGGGCAATTGGAGGGATGCTCTCCTGTGGAGTCTTGAGGTATCCGTAGCCGAAATATTTGAAATCGTCGGGATTAATCTCCTCCCCATTCCTTAGGGATTGGATTGCTGCGGTTCCTTTGGCAACCTTCTCCTGGAACGGAATCATTACGGTGGTGTCACCCGGTGAGTTGGAGTATTCAACTCCTTCTATGATGTTGTTTATGCCCGGTACATATGCATCCAGCTGTTTCTCTGCCAAAATGGAGAGGGCGTAAGGGATATCTACCTTGAACAGAAACGGATCTTCATTGTTGCCGTATTCTTTCTTGGGGTTGAGGATACCGAATGCGGTAAGGGCTCCCCCGCGCTCACCTTCATACAATCCCTCCATTGCGGCAAATTTCATTGGCTGGTGCCTGTACACCTGCACGGCAGAAGAGTCTCCGGAGAAGATGAGGATGGCGCTGGATACAAGACCGAAAATTGCAGCGGTCCAGATTGATTTTATTGAGAAATCCCTTTCCCTTTTCTTCAGAAGATACCAGCACGAGATTCCAATTACCACTACTGCTGCCAGTACAAATCCGTTGGTTACGGTATGTACAATTTTGTTTACAGACATAGGTGAGAGGAGAATGGCCCAGAAGTCAACCATCTCGTTACGGGCGGTTTCAGGGTTGAACTGCACCCCTACAGGGTATTGCATCCAGGCATTTGCCGTAAGGATCCATAGTGCGGAGATATTTGTGCCTATTGCTGTAAGCCAGGTGCTTATCAGATGGAATTTCTTTGAAACCTTATCCCATCCAAAATACATCACTGCAAAGAAGGTGCTCTCCATAAAGAATGCAAGTATACCCTCAATGGCCAGAGGTGCACCAAAAATGTCTCCCACAAACCAGGAGTAGTTGCTCCAGTTTGTGCCAAATTCAAATTCAAGGATGATGCCAGTTGCAAGGCCAATGGCAAAGTTTACCGCAAAGATGCGCATCCAGAACTTGGTCATCTTTTTCCATAATGGGCTTCCCGACAAATAATACTTTGTCTCCATTATGCCAATGAGGATTGAGAGTCCCAAAGTTAGAGGGACAAAAATCCAGTGGAACATGGCCGTTAAGGCAAACTGCAGCCTAGAGGCCTCAACAAGATTTAAGGAAAATATCATAGTGATTTGTTTTGTTGAGGTAAATATAAAAAATTGCTATCTTAGATTCAAATTTAATATTAAACAAATGAAGAGGATTTTAGTATTGGCATTGTCCATTTTGGTATGCACAGCAGCTTTTGGACAGGATAAGGAGATGGATATGGGCAAGTATCTTGCCCAGGATGCTGTGGTTATGAAAGACGGAAAAGTTGTATTTTCAGATGTGGTAAAACTTGCACAGGGATGCTCGCACCAGCAAGCCAGTACCGTAGCAATAGAGTGGTTGGGAAAATATCTTGAGCAGGGGAATAAAGGGCGTAACAGGATAGTGACTGATGAAGGGATGAAGATTGTGGCTGTTGCCCAGAAAGAACTGGTTTTCCAGAGGAGCGCATTTGCGTATGACAAGGCAGATATGGAGTATGTCATTACACTTTACATAAAGGATGGGGAGTGTGCTCTGGATATTGACAGGATAAGATACAATTACAACGACGGTAACGGATATGAGACAATTGTAGCCGAGAATTATATCACATACGCAGACGCGGTTAACAAGAAGGGGACAAAACTCCTTCCAATTACCGGCAAGTTCAGGAGGAAGACCATAGATGCGGCTGAGGAGATCTTTACCTCTTTCAGGGAAGGGATGAAGTACTGCAGCGTTGAGGGGGTGGCAGAACTCTCCAAGGTGATGCCACAGATTGCGGCGGCAGTCCCTCAAACGGCAGTACCTCAATCAGCAGCAACTCAGAAGGCTGTATCCCAGGCAACGGTTTCTCAGGAGATGACTGTTCTGCAGCCTCAGCAGGAACATCAGCCAGTTGCAGTTCCACAGAATCAGGGGGCAGGTATGGAAGGGTACAGGAAAATTGCTCCCGACAAAATTCCAGGCAATGTGATGAAGATGATATCGCAGGACTGGATGCTGATAACTGCCGGCAACAAGGAAAAGTTCAATATGATGACAGCTAGTTGGGGAGGATTTGGAATCCTGTACAACAAGCCGGTGGCAATATGTTTTATAAATCCTGCAAGATATACCTATTCTGTAATAGAAGGTTCAGATACTTTTACACTTACTTTCTATACTGAGGCTTACAGGGATGCCCTCCAGTATTGCGGTACCAAATCCGGGAGGGATGAGGACAAGGTAAAAGGTTCCGGCCTTACCCCAATGGAGACCCAGAACGGTGCAATGGCATTCTCACAGGCGTGGATGGTGGTTGAGTGCAGGAAGATGCTGTCGCAGTCGCTTTCACCTGATGCAATTGCAGATCCTGCTGAAAAGGCAAAAAGGGCAGCACAGCCAATGCACAAGATGTACATAGGTGAGATACTCAATGTGTGGGTAAAATGATTTGTCGGGATGATTCCAATTATGGCTGGAGTGCAAAATAGTCTGCCTCCGGCCATTTTTTTACTTTGCGGAGTGCTTGGGTGATCTCCCTGTTCATCTGTCTGGCCAGTCCAGGGCCGTTCCAGGATGAGCTGTTGGAGATGAATACCCAGGAGTATCCGTCTTTCTGTGCTTTTATCATTGCACTTGTTCCCGACATAGATCCGCTTCTGAGCCAGAACTTTGCACTTGAACTGGCCCAACCTGCAGGTTTGGCATTTTTGCCGTATGGGGTCATGAAATCTATACTCTCGGGAGTGAGGAAATCTTCCCTTACAGGGCATTTGTTTATTGCAGAAACCAGTTTGAGCAGTTCCACCGGTGATGCAACCCATCCTCCGGCACCATACAGGCCGTGTACATCGTTGCCGCCAAGGCTCTTCATTACCAAAGTATCTGTGCCGTCATATGCCGGTACAAGTTCTGCCTCCTTAACCTCATAGTAGGTTACTTCATTCTCCCTGAACCCATCTGAATAGTTGTTTGCAAGATGGATGTCATAGCACCCAATAGGGGCCAGGATGCTGTCTTTTATATATGTTTCGTACGATATTCCAGATACTTTCTCAATTACCTTTGAAAGAACTATATATCCAAGGTTTGAGTAGTTGAACCTTCCGCCCGGAGCGGCTCTGAGCCTGTTTTTTGATGCATAGAGCACCATGTCATCCATACTTAGCGGAAGGGGCTTGTCCAGGAACTTGGCTACAAGTTCCATATTGAAAGCTGCGTCTCCGTGGGGGTTGGAGAAACCACTGGTATGTCTGAGCAGATGCTCAACGGTAACCTTCTTTATTTTTTTGTCGCGGTAATCCAGGAACAGGGAATCGTTGAGGATGCCATCCTCTCCAAATACAAAGTCCTGTGTTGAAAGCTGGCCGGTCTCCTCAAGATGCATTACAGCCACTGCTGTAAGTAGTTTTGAAACCGAAGCAACCCTGAATATGTTCTTCACTTCACATGGGATGCTGTCCTGGGTATTGGCAAAGCCGTATCCTTTGGCATAAAGGAGGCTGTCATTTCTCATAAGGGCAAATGATCCGCCTCTTATTCCCCAGTAGCGCATGAAACGGTGTATGGATGCATCAAACCTCCTGGTCTCCTCATATTCACACATGGAGTTGTCCATAAGGTGGTGCAATGGAATAGGAGCGCATTCCTTTTCCTCAACCTCCTGGGTGCTGCATCTGGTTTGGGTTACAGACAACGCAACAGCCACCACTGCTGCAATAACAGTGATGGCTGCAAACGCAATATGTCTGAAACGTTTTCTATTCAATTTCCTTTACAAGTTTTTTAATGTTTGTGATCAGTTCAGGAACATCCATTCTCTGTGGACATACACCCTTGCAGGCTCCGCAGTTGATGCACCTGTCTGCCCTTGCACCCTCTGGAACCATATTGTTGTAGGTTGCAAGGAACGCACGTTTCTTCTTCTCAAACTTGCTGTCCCTTGGACCGTTCAAATCCGGGATGTTGCTCTCTTTCACGCACTTGTTGTATGCGTTGAAGATTGCAGGGATATCCACTCCGTACTTGCAAGGCATACAGTATCTGCAGGTTGTACATCCAATCTGAGGGAATTTCCTGTATTCTGCAATTGCAAGCTGAAGGGCCTCCCTCTCCTTGTCTGAAAGCGGTTTGAAATTGCTGAATGTATTGATGTTCTCCTTCAAGTGCTCCATCTGTGTCATTCCGCTCAATACACAAAGTACATTAGGAAGCGAGCCTACATAACGGAATGCCCATGATGCAATTGACATGCCAGGAGCTGCTTTTTCAAGAATTTCGTTTGCATCCGGTGTGAGGCTTGCAAGTGAACCGCCAAGAAGCGGCTCCATAACCATACAAGGAATACCTCTGCGGGCAGCCTCATTGTAGAAGAACTCAGCTTCCTCGTCAACCCAATCCATGTAGTTTATCTGAAGAAGCACAAAATCCCACTGGCGCTTGTCCAATATGTATGTGAAAAGTTCTTTGGTGCCGTGAAACGAGAAACCAAGTCTCTTGATTCTGCCTGCCTCTTTCTCTTTGGCAAGCACCTCATAGCCGCCAAACTCCTCATATGGCTTGTCGTAGCCATCCTGGTTTGAGATGGCATGGCAAAGGTAATAGTCGAAATACTCCACACCGCACTGCTGCAATTGGGTCTCAAACAGTTCCTTTGCTTTCTCCGGACCTGTGATGAGCCAGCCCGGCATCTTGTTGCAGAGGGTAAAGCTCTCGCGCGGATATCCTTTAAGCAGCGACCCTATAGCCTCCGCAGATTTGCCGTTGTGGTAGTTCCACGCTGTGTCATAGTGTGTGATTCCGTTTGCGTAAGCATACTCAATGAGGGCTTTGGATTTCTCCATATCTATGGCCTTTATCTTTCTGCCTCTTGCATCGGTCTCACCTGTTTCGTATGTAGGGAATCTCATACAGCCGTAGCCAAGCAAAGATATCTCCTTTCCTGTAAGTTCGTCCATTTTCTTTGCCATTACAAGCGTTCCGTTTGCGGCCTCTTCCTTAACTTTTCCCTTGCAGCTTGTAACAAGGCTGTATCCCGCAGCAATTGCCAAAGCACCAAAACCCAGGTGCTTGAGGGCCTGGCGGCGGGTGATGAGTTTTTTGTCTTGTGTCATAAGAATTTGAATTAGAGGGTGTAAAGTTAAGTATTTTTTTATACTTTTACTAACTGTAAAAACAAGATATAACAGCTTAGAACTATGAAATTAAAATTATTGTGTGTGCTGCTGGCCCTTGTGTCATTTGGAGCTGCAGCACAGCCGGGATATGTTCCGTCGCCGCAGAATATGCAGAGCAGGCAGGAGTTTGCGCAGGCCCGTTTTGGAATATTCATCCACTGGGGAATCTACTCAATGTTGGGTGATGGCGAATGGGTGATGCACAACAAGAAAATCAATTACAAGGAGTATGAGAAACTGGCAGGGGGATTCTATCCTGTGAATTTCAATGCCCATGAGTGGGTAAAGGCCATAAAATTGTCGGGAGCAAAATATATATGCATTACTACCAGGCACCATGATGGCTTTTCCATTTTCCATACCAAGGCGAGCCCGTACAACTCTGTTGATGCCACCCCCTTTAAAAGGGATATTTTGGCAGAGATTGCAGATGAGTGCCACAAACAGGGGATAAGGCTCCATTTGTATTATTCCCATATAGATTGGGGCAGGGAGGATTATTATCCGGTGGGACGCACAGGACGCGGAACAGGACGTACAGGCTATTTCAACGGGCAGAAACTGCCTCAGATTGATTCTGCGGTGTTCCAGACCAACTGGGCCTATGAGAACTACCTCAAATTTATGGATAACCAGCTTACGGAACTCCTTACAAACTATGGCCCCATTGGGGCAATCTGGTTTGACGGCCTGTGGGACCGCGACCAGCAGGAGAACGGCCTCAAGGCTGAGACCTGGAACCTTGCCAACCAGTACTCGCTTATCCACAAGCTGCAGCCTTCATGCCTTGTAGGAAACAACCACCATATGGATCCGTTCCCTGGGGAGGATATACAGATTTTTGAGAGGGATATTCCCGGGCAGAACCTTTATGGCTACTCGGAGCAGGCCATAAGCACAGTGCTGCCGCTGGAAACTTGTCAAACCATGAACCGTTCATGGGGGTACAGGATTACAGATACTACCTACAAATCTGCAGATTTCCTCATCAAATATCTTGTGCAGACTGCAGCAAAGGGAGCCAATCTCCTTCTGAATATTGGTCCAAGGCCTGACGGTACTCTTCCCGACGAATCCCTGGTACGCCTTAAGGCGATAGGGGAGTGGATGGATATTTATGGTGAGACCATTTATGGAACTGCTGCAGGCCTTGTTCCAGAGCAGCCGTGGGGAGTTTCAACCAGGAAGGGGCACAGGAATTTCCTCCATGTGTTCAAGGATACAACCGAGATTTTTGTACCGCTTGCGGATACTGATTTGGTTGGGTGCAAGAGTTTCCCTGAGGGGACTCCTCTCAAATACAGAAAAGTTGATGGTGGTATTTCAGTACAGCTTGGCCAGAAGAATGCATCTTCACCTGCTGACATGAGGGTGGTTGAACTGGATTATGCACCGGTGGAAGTGGCTGCATTGGAGAATTTTGTGGAGCAGATGTGCAGGAAGTATCCGCAGGCTACGCTTCAGGATATATACAAGAGCAATTTCCAGGACTATTTCGGGCCCAGCCACATTATGGCTTCAAGGGAACAGGTTATTAGCTACCTGAACAGGGAAGTGAAGAAGATGATATTGGAGAGGGCTCCGGCTATGGTTGTATATCCGGCGGAGGCTGGTGCGGCCGGTGCGGATACGGTGCAGACTTGCGTTGCAGAAAAGAGCTACTATGATCCGTGCGGATGGAGGTACAATTATTATCAGGTAAGCCTTGATGTCATAGCAGACGGCATTATGAGTGTAGAAGAGTTTGCGGATGCTTTTATTGCCGGAGGCGGGCAGGAACCTGATGTTACACAGGAGTGGCTGGATGAGTGGAATGAGATAAAGAGGGTTGTAAAGAAGAAAGCTCCGGGTATAAAGGGATTTTCCAGGGATGCGGCGCGCATATCTTCGCTAATTGGGGAGGGTAAGTATGTGGTGCACCACAGTGAGGCTTATAATCAGGCATATAAACCGCATTACAGGATAATGAGAAGAGATATTTTTGAGGCTGTAGTGCTCCCTAAAATAAAAAAACATAGCAGCAGATAGTAATTTTTTAGCATAAAAACTTTGTTTTGGATAAAAAAGTACTATATTTGTAATGCTTTTGACTCAAAAGCCCATTTTTATTTCTTGTACTTATTTCTATTAATTTATAAATAGGTTTTTTGTTATTTTGAAAAAAGGCGGCCCTGCACGGCCGTCTTTTTTTATACAGCTCACGCTGGGTGCGGCTCCCGGGTGCAGTTTTTTTTGTATCTTTACAAGGTTTAATTAAAATGTTTTTGAGATGAAAATAGCGGTACCAACAAGAGACAATGTGGTTGACAATCATTTCGGCCACTGTGCATACTATACTATATATACCATTGAGGACAACAAGGTTGTGGGCAAGGAGACCATGCCTTCGCCGGAGGGGTGTGGCTGCAAGTCAAATATCGCGCCTGTACTTCACCAGATGGGTGTGGAGATTATGCTTGCCGGTAATATGGGTGAAGGGGCAAAGAATGTTCTTGGCAGGAACAGCATTGCTGTAATCAGAGGTTGCAGCGGACCTGTGGATGAGCTTGTTGAGGCTTACCTCAGAGGTGAGGTGAAGGATAACGGCGAGATTTGCCACCATCATGAGTGCCACTAGAAAACGGTAGGATTTCTTAAATTTATCGGGAAGAAATTATGATTGACATTGAAGAGAGGGTAGAAAGGGCAGTTGGATTTTTCAAGGAGGGGTACAACTGTTCCCAGAGTGTTGTGGCTGCTTATGCAGACATTTATGGCTTCACACATGAGCAGGCGCTCAGGATGTCTGCATCTTTTGGCGCCGGTATTGGAAGGATGAGGGAAACTTGTGGTGCAGCGTGCGGAATGTTCCTGTTGGCAGGATTGCAGACAGGATGCACCGATCCTAAGGACAACGGCGGCAAAGGGGCCAATTATGCTGTGGTGCAGGATATGGCTGCAAAGTTTGCCCAAATCAACGGCTCAATAGTGTGTGCGGAGCTGCTTGGGTTGAGGGAGAAAAAAGAGACCGGTATAGGTGCTCCGGTACAGCCTCAGGAGAGGAATGCGGAGTATTATAAAAAACGTCCGTGTGTTGAGATGGTCCGCAGTGCGGCACAAATTTTTGGAGAGTATCTTAAAGAAAACGGAAATGGGCTATAGTCCCATTTCCGCTGCTTTCTTTTCCATAAGGGCATAGGCCTGCTCATAGTTGTTTTCTATTACACCTTCAAGGATTGCCTCCTTTACATATTCTTTTATGATGCCAATTTTATGGCAAGGTGGAATATTGTACTTCTTCATTATAAGTTCTCCAGTTATAGGGTTCTTGAAGTTCCTTATGGCATCCTTTTCCTCCACTTCTACAAGTTTTTCCCTTACCAGTGCAAAGTTGCGCTTGTGCTTCTGTACAAGTTTGTCATTCTTTGAGGTGATATCGGCTTCGCAGAGTTTCATGAGGTCATCCACGTCATCTCCTGCATCAAACAGTAGCCTTCTTACGGCCGAGTCTGTAACCTCTTCCTGGGCAAGGGCAATGGGGCGCAGGTGCAGTTGTACAATCTTCTGTACGTACTTCATCTTTTCGTTCAGCGGCATCTTGAGTTGCTTGAATACCCCCGGAACCATCTTTCCTCCAATAAAATCGTGACTATGGAATGTCCATCCTGTGCCGGGTTCATACTTTTTGGTGCTTGGTTTGCCTATGTCATGAAGAAGGGCTGCCCATCTGAGCCACAAATTGTCTGTATTTGGGCAGATGTTGTCCAATACCTGCAGAGTGTGTGCAAAGATATCCTTGTGTCCTTTGCCTTCAAGTGTCTCCACCCCTTTCAGTCTGCTTATTTGAGGGAGGAACTGTTCAAGCAGCCCTGTCTGCTCAAGAAGATAGAATCCTGTTGAAGGTTTTTTAGCCATAAGTATCTTGTTCAGTTCCTCGGCAATCCTTTCCCTCGAAAGGATTGAGAGCCTTTCTTTGTTCCTCCGTATGCTTTCAAGTGATTCTGGAACTATTGTAAAGCCAAGTTGGGTAGCAAAACGGATGGCCCTGATCATTCTCAGAGGGTCATCGGAGTAGGTGGTGTCGGGATCAAGAGGTGTGCGGATAAGGCCGTTCTTAAGGTCTTCCATGCCGTTGAACGGGTCTACCAATGCTCCAAAATCCTCCTCCTGCAGGCTGAATGCAAGGGCATTTATGGTAAAGTCCCTTCTCTGCTGGTCCTCTTCAAGGGTGCCGTCTTCCACTATAGGCTTGCGGGATTCTCTCCTGTAGGACTCTTTCCTGGCCCCTACAAATTCAAGTTCTATCCATTCAGACTCCCTGTTTTCCCTGTAACGCAACATGGCCGTTCCAAAATTCTTGAAAACGGAAAGTTTGCTTCCAATTTTCTTGGCAACAAGTTCAGCAAGGGCAATGCCGCTCCCTTCTACAACAATGTCTATGTCTTTGCTCGGCCTTTTGAGAAAGCAGTCCCTTACGAAGCCTCCTATTACAAAGGCCCTTACTCCCTGCTCTTTTGCTGCAGATGCTACTATCTTGAATATTTTGCTGTTCAAATGTTCCATTTGTCTGTTCTACTTGGATGAATGGTGGGGAATGTCCTGTGCAAATTCATATCTGCCGGTATGGGGGTTGTAACTGCATATACATGTGGACTCTCCGTTTGTAATTACCAGATGCGGCACTTTCAGTACCAAATTGTAGTTGAGTACCTGTTGGAGAACGGCACTGCTGAGTTTTACACCTGGAGCCTTGCATTCTACAACTATCTGGGGTACCAGATTGCTGTTGAAGGCTACAATATCGCATCTGAAACTTTTGCTTCCAAGTTTTATGGTGTATTCGCTTGCCATAAGCTGCAGCGGATACCCCCTCTCGGTATTGAGCCAGTGTATGAAATGTTGCCTGACCTGTTCCTCCGGTGTGAGAGCTACATGTTTTTTTCGCAGCGGGTCAAAAACGGTTCCTTCCATTCAAATTCCGTAATTTATTGCAAAGATACAATAAAAACGGGGGATTGTCAGTGTATGATGTGCGAAATAAGCTCAACAAGAAGGTCTCCTTCAGAAGCGCCTCCGGCATTTCCGCTCTTGCTCTTGTAGTCGCATTCCTTTATGAGGGCTATTGCAGCCATTGTTTTCTTTGCAGGGAACGCACGCATTGCTGCAGCATATTCCTTTATCTGCCCTTGGGCAAATATTCCAGCCTTGCGGATGGAGTTCTCCATTATCCCTCCGTCCTTCATATAGTATGCGTGGCATTTGAGCAGTCGGGAGAAGAAGAAGAACATTGCCCCCAAAGTGAGTACAAGAGGGTATTTCTTTGGATTGTCTCCAAAGTGACGGGCTATCTTGTAGGCATTGGCGTAATCCTTAAAAACAAGTGATTTTGTAAGTTCAAATGCTGAGAATTCCCTACTTATTCCAATGTTGGTCTCAATATCCTTTACAGTAATCCCCTTCTTGTCTGCAGGAAGCCCTTTAAAGAGCTTGTCTGCTTCAAGCACTATCTTGCGGAGAATATTTCCGGTATATTCGGCCATTAGGGTTGCTGCATCCGGAGTGATGGAGTACCCTTTTTCCTGAATGTAGGATGTGATCCACTTTGCCACATTCCACTCGCTTATGGCCGTTGATTCAAATACAGTGGCATTGGCCTTGGCCTTCTTGTAGAATCCGGTACGTTTGTCTACAGACTTGTTTGTAAAGGCAAGTACCAGCACTGTTTCAGGAGATGGGTGTTCAAGGTATTGTTCAAGGATGTCAAGTTTGGTAAGGTGCTGTGCCTCCTTAACCATAACAAGTTGCCTTGGGGCAAACATGGGAAAGCGGCGGCAGGCCTGCACTATATCTGCAGTTGTGGTATCCTGTGAATATACTATGGTCTGGTTGAAATCCCTCTGGGACGGTTCAAGTACATTGGCAAGAATGGCCTCAATGATTATATCAGAGTAATAGGGCTCCTCTCCCATAAGAATATATACGGGACTGAATTTTCCTCCCTTTATGTCGGCAAGGAGAGCATTCATCTGTTGCAGGTTGTCCTGCTCTGTCTGTTTGGCCATTGCGGTACTATCCCAGTAGGGTTGAAATATTTGTTACAAACAGTTTTACTGCCATTGCAAGGAGGATGATTCCAAAGAATTTCCTCAATACATAGATGAGGCTCTGTCCGAACACTTTCTCAATAATATGCAATTTGGCCAGTACAAGGTATACGAATGCCATGTTGAGGATGATTGCAATAATGATGTTCTCGGTGTGGAACTCTGCGCGCAATGACAGCAGTGTGGTAAGTGTACCGGCTCCTGCAATAAGAGGAAAAATCAGCGGTACCAGAGTGGCAGCCCCTTTAGGGCCGTCATTCTTCATCAGTTCCACTCCCAGAATCATTTCAATTGCAAGTACCAGAATCACTATTGCTCCTGCAACTGCAAACGACTGTATGTCTACACCGAACAACGACAGCAGTCCTTCTCCTGCATACAGGAATGCAATGAATACCGCAAATGAACCTATAACCGTAGGTAATGGCTTTATTGTGTTGCCTTTGCTTTTTAAATCAATAATAATTGGAATGGAGCCGGTAATGTCAATGATGGCAAATAGTACCATAAACGCACTCACAATCTCTTTCACGCTGAATTCTAAGCTCATAACTAAAATTTTTTTCTTGTTTTACTTGCAAAGATAAAATTTAGTTTTTAACTTTAACACAAGAAATTAACCTAAAAATTTATTGGAGATGAAAGAACTAATTGAGAAAATTAAAGGTGAAATGGATGCTTTCTGCAAAGATGCTGATGCTCAACTACTTAAAGGAAATAAAGCAGCTGGTACGCGCGCAAGGAAATCAGCTCTTGAGCTAAGCAAGATGATGAAAGAGTTCAGAAAACTTTCTGTTGAGGCTAGTAAAAACTAAGGTGCTCATTTACAGCAAGAAATAAAAAAGTTGCGGATGACGCAACTTTTTTTTTATTCACCGTTTCCGCCTCCCAAACGGATTATTATACCCAAGCTGTTGCTGCTGTCCCATAACCAAAACTTATTTCCATCAACCTTTACAGTTTCCATAATGGAGGTGTTGGAGATCTCTTCGTTCCCCACATTATATCTTAAAGCAGCTTCCACTTTCATCATTGAATGGGTAGGGAATGCAGAAAACATGATGTTCACGTAGTCTTCCTGATTGTCGCTTTGCATCCTTACCTGCCTGCGGCTGGGGTTAATTGAAAACTGGCAATTCCCTTCATCATATCTGAAAAGGAACCCGCCATGCCCCCACAGGCCGCACTCTTCACGTTGTACAAACTCCTGCAAACTGGTGCCATCTGTGTTCCCATACTTTCTGCATGAAAACAGGACAGCCATGGCAACAGCTGCAATAAGGAGCCTACTCAACAGTAATCTTCTTGTATATGTGTTCTTCCGAGCCATCCGAATATTTTAAAATTGCTTCCAATGTTGCTGTTCCCGACGATTCCGATATGAGAATGCCTGTCGGGATGAAGATTCCTCCGAATTTCCATTTTACCCCAATGCAGTCTGGAGGAAGGTTCATGATCCTAAGGTCCATTTTGTCACCGGTGCATAACTCTCCATTGCCAATGTATATGTATGGGAAATCGGAACTTGTATGCTGTGTTTTTACTTTTATCTTTACAGGTGCCCCAAGTTGCATTCCGCTTTGGCATCTGATTTCTGCATTGTATTGCTTTCCCGGTTGCAGGTTGTCAAGGTACAGCTCAGTGGTGTCGGTTATGGCGCTGTTGTATTCATGAGCCCCCTTTTCCTGCCATCTGACTCTCCACACCAGCTCCTCTTGTGCCGGAAGCACTGATGACCATTCTATCCTTGCATCAGTCTGGTATGCTGCAACCTTGCACTCCATGGCTTTTGGCAATGAACTGCAAGGGAAGTAGTCTTCCAAAGTCCTGAACTTTACAGTACCGTTTGAATAACGTATTTCTGCAAGGGCAATGCCTGTACCTTCCCCGTTCCAGTCTGCAAGCCTCACCGGCCGGCTCTCTGAATTCAGGCCGGTAATATTGCCCGCTCCGGGGAAGAAAGGGGATGCACTGCCGCCATCTCCTGTAGAGGTGGTGAGGGCAACTGCGCACGGGTGGTCTGCAAAGCAGTTTATGTTGTTGTAAATCCACCTCTCTGCACAACTGATTCCCCCGTGTACAGATTCGGATTTGTCTATATGGTACACCACAAGTCCACCCCCTCCGATATGTTTGTCCCACCCCATGGGATGCCTGCACTCCAAAAGGTAGTATTCCCCCTCAGAGGCACATTTTATCCTGTATATTTTTCCCGACAAATTTACAGGTTCCAGCGTGTATTCCGTCCCCGGAACAATGTCTTCCACCTCCCCAATTCCCAGGATTTCCCTCTCTATGGAGGTGAAATAAGGTGGTGTATTCCCCTCGTTTGTGGCATTTCCCCTGTCCATCAGGGAGAGGGTGCCGCATAGGGCTGTGGAAAGCCCTTCTGTGTCAGAGTTGGTGTCATAGATGTCGGGAAGGCCAAGTGAATGGGCAATCTCGTGGCAGAAAGTGCCTATGGGGGAGATCTCAGTACCTGAGTTCCCTTTCAGTTCGGGAGTACAGGTGTAAGAGAGGACCTTCATGCCGTCTATGGTAATATTTTCATCATGCAGACCTTTCTGATGGGCCCAGATGGCATCTGCACCGGCCCCTTCAGACTCGCTGTGCCCGGCGTAGATGATGGCAATGTTTTCAATTGAGCCGTTGTTGTCGGGATCAAATACGGAAAAGTCTGTTCCCTGGGCCTGTGCTACGGCGCAGGCATCAAGGAACAATTGTGTTACGTCAGTATCATTGAAGGTGGCACTGTGCGCTCCATATGTTGCAATAGGGGTGTCAAGAGATACTTGTGCAGCTATTGGAAATTCAAATTTGGCTGTTCCATGAAAGTTGATGTTGAAGTACTCTGCTGCACAGCCTTGAGCCCCGTTATGGCTGTAGCCGTTCCCGTTGAGCTGGGTGTTGAACATTTCAGAGGGGTTGTTGAGTGTAAACGCTGTATCTGAAAACTCCACCAGCAATACAGGTATTGTGCGCATGTTTTCCAAATGGAAATCCTTCCTTGAGGCAATTGCTGTGGCTGCAAGGCAAATTCCCGCTGCCAGGAGCGGTAGAAATGCTAATGCCATATGTTTTCTGCGTGTACACATTTTGCCTCAGTGGGATGTGCTAAGATACGATTTTTTTTTGGCACAAAATAAGGCCAAAACGCATCGGCTGCAGTTTCCGGTGCAATTTGGCCCAAGAATCGTCTTTTTTAAGAAAATTCTACTTGCTCTTATTGGTTTGTGCATTTCTGCTCAAGACTGCTTTTCCTTTGTGGGCTTTTCCTGTCTGCGGGTCTTGCGAGAAGAACTCCATTGTGAGGCTCTCCGGGGTCTCGCTGTAAACAAGCTCTCCGTTAAGGTCCTGTTTTGAGTCATTTATTTCCATAATGCCTGAATATGAGATGTAAGGCTCACCTACAATCACAACTGCAGATATGTTGGCTGTTGTGGAATCGTTGTAGCTTACCTTGCCGCTCATTGTGGTGTCTGCAAAGTATTCAATTGCAATAGGGACAGCTATGGTTTCAATGGCAATGTTTCCCACCGAGTCCATTGTTGCAATCTGGATTGTGTCAATGCCGGTCCATACTCCCACCAGTTTTTCTGTAATGGATTTGTTCCTTGTGCCGCACGAAACAATTGAAATGGCCGCAATGCATGCAATTGCTAAAAAAGATTTGGTTTTCATGGTTTGTTTTTTTTAATTTTACATCATTAAAGTGACCTATAACTATACAACGATTTATGGATTTAGTTCAAAATTCTTTTGCACAGTTGGAGTTGAACAATGCCAACATGCTTCACAACTACAAGTATTTCAGATCAAAACTGAAAGATACTACCAAATTGCTTATCCTAATTAAAGCCAATTCATACGGCCACGGTGCTGTAGAGTTTGCAAGCCAGATGGAGAAAGCCGGCGCAGACTATTTTGGCATTGCCCATCCTGTTGAGGGTGTTGAACTTAGAGTGGGAGGAATAAAGAAACCTATCCTTGTTCTTACTGCGGGTACAGATTCATTTGAGGATATAGTCAACCACTACCTTGAGCCGTCTATCCCTACAATGGATGCCATGCGCAAATTTGACGCTTACCTTGCTTCAAGAAATATAGACCATTACCCTGTTCATATCAAGCTTGATACAGGTATGCACAGATTGGGATTCATGAAAGATGAGCTTCCTGAGCTTTTGGAGTACCTGCAGGACAAACCTAGGGTTAAGGTACAGTCTATCTTCTCACATCTTGCTGCTTCAGATGATCCTCAGCACGACGAGTTTACAAGAGGACAGTACGAGATGTACAAGAAACACTCTTCAATGATTGATGCAGTGCTTGATTACAAGCCTATCCACCATATCCTCAACTCTGCAGGTATTGAGAGATTCTCGGAGTACCAGATGGATATGGCACGTCTTGGTGTGGGTATCTATGGTATCAGTGCAGTTGATCAGGCAAATGTAAAACCTGCAGCTTCCCTAACTTGCAAGATCCTTCAGATTAAGGAGCTTACCCCTGAAGACGGTACAGTAGGCTACGGCAGACACGGCAAACTTGATACCCCTAAGAAAATTGCAACCCTTCCACTTGGCTACGCAGACGGCCTTAACCGCCACTATAGCCGCGGAAATGCGAAATTCTGTGTAAACGGCCAGTTGGTTCCAACCATTGGCAATATTTGTATGGATATGTGTATGATTGACATCACAGGTGTTGATGCAAAAGTGGGTGACAAGGTTACCATCTTTGGTGAGAATCCTACTGCCAACGATATGGCAAAAATTCTTGATACCATCCCATACGAGATCTTTACCTCTGTTGCACGTCGTGTGAAGAGGGTGGTTTATGAGTAAAAATGGTGACATTTAATTAAAATTAAAGAGGAGAAGATATTCCTTGCAGGTGGACCTCATTCGACGGTTGCGAGCTATTGCAAAGCAATGGCGAAGCAGAGGAGACTGCGTCGTCCACCTGCAGGAAATATCTTCTCCTTTATTTTTGAATAAATGAAACCGGTGACTTCTTAATTGAGGTCACCGGTTCTGTTTTTTAGGCTCCCGCCAGGCGACTCCCGGCCTTCCGTGCTACACGGCCTCCGCCGGGCTTCTGATGAAGCCTTCTGTCGGGAAGAAAATCCCGGTCTAGTCATCAATTGTAGGGGGCTCTGAGGTTGAGTACTCGTCGAGCCTGTTTTTCCACAGGTATTTGTTGGTTTCCCTTGCAATTACCTTGCTCAAAAGAAGCAATGAGATAAGGTTAGGGAATGCCATAAGGGCGTTGGCGCAGTCTGCCATGCTCCATACAAGGGCAAGGTCTATGTTTGCACCAAGGTATGCTGCCACTATCCAAAGTCCCCTGAATACATAGATGGTCTTGCGGCCGGCTATGTACTGTATTGCCTTTTCGCCGTAATAACTCCATCCCAGGATGGTGGAGAAGGTGAAGGTGATAAGTCCTATTACCAATATTGGGGTTCCTATGTATGGGATCTCCGCAAATGCCATATGGGTAAGTTTGGCACCGTCATTTACACTGATATGCGGGTAAGCAATGATGCTGCTCACAATCACCAGACCGGTGAGGGCGCATACAACAACGGTATCCCAGAAAGTTGCAGTAGAAGAAACCAAAGCCTGTCTTACCGGGTTTCTGGTCTGGGCTGCTGCAGCAACGATAGGGGCAGAACCCAATCCCGATTCATTTGAGAACAGGCCTCGGGCAATACCAAAGCGGGCTGCCATCATAACGGTACCTCCTACAAATCCGCCACCTGCCGCCTGTGGGGTGAATGCAGATTTTACAATAAGGTTTATTGCAGGGCCAATGAACTCCCAGTTGATGCAAAGGATTGCAACGCAGCCAAGTACATAGAAAATGGCCATGAACGGAACCAGCGCCTCACAAACCTTGGCAATGGCCTTTACTCCAAAAATGATTACAAGTGCCACAAGGGTTGCCACCACAAGACCTGTAATCTGGGTTGAGATACCTGTGTATGATTCTCCAAGCAAACCAGGCTGGGCAAGGAGTGATGCAATTGCATTTGACTGCACGGAGTTTCCGATTCCAAAAGCGGCAATGGCTGTAAATACGCAGAACAAAACAGCCAGCCATTTCATCTTAAGGCCCCTCTCAAGGGCATACATAGGGCCACCTATCATTGTGCCGTCATGGCTTTTTACCCTGTATTTGATGGCAAGGAGTCCCTCGCTGTATTTGGTGGCTATTCCAAAGAAACCGGCCATCCAGCACCACAGCACTGCTCCAGGGCCTCCAAGGGTGATGGCAGTGGCCACACCAATGATGTTTCCTGTACCAATTGTTGCTGCCAATGAGGTGGCAAGTGCTCCAAACTGGCTCACATCTCCGGAAGAGCCTTCATCTCTTGTAAACGAAAGTCTGATTCCCTTAAAGATTTTCCTTTGTGGAAACTTTAGGATAACGGTAAGATAAATGTGTGTTCCAAACAGAAGAATGATTGTAGGCCATCCCCATAAGGCTCCCGACAGGGCATCAACAAAACCTGAAATGGAGAAATGAAGCATTTGCGTAAACGGCACCATAGTTTTGAATTTTAGGTTATCTTTGCCAAAGTTAATAAAAAATGAGGAAATACATATACATAGCAATAGCATCATTGGCGGTAGCTTTGGGATTTTTGGGGATGTTTCTCCCAATTCTTCCTACTACCCCACTATTATTGTTGGCCATCTGGCTGTATATGCGCTCAAGCAGGAAAGGGGTGAAGATGATTCTCTCCAACAAAAGGCTCTCCCCTTATGTGCATTCATATTTTTCCCGACGGGGAATTCCTATGCATCAGCTTAAGAGAATTTTATTAACTTTATGGCTCACTTTGGGAGCCGGAATGGCCATTTTCCATACCAGGTGGGTAGTGTTGGCCATACTTGCATCGGTAGGTGTAGGGGTTACAATACACCTTTATCTTAAAAGGGAGAAACATTAATACACAATACTATGAAAAGACTTGTTAGAATTGGTGCAGGGGTATTGGCTCTTGCAATGTTGTGCTTTTCTTCTTTGCAGGCGCAAAGCAGCGATCCTGTAGTGGAGAAGGTAATTGAGATGGGAAAGAATGACAACCGTACAATGGAACTCACAGATATCCTGTGCAACAGGTTTGGAGGACGCCTTGTAGGATCCGATGCGTATGAAAATGCATCAGACTGGGTTGAGTATATGTTCAAAAGCTGGGGGCTTGAGGTTTGGCGCCAGGAGGTGGGCCAGATGCCTGTAGGATTCAACCGTGGACCATGGTTCGGCCGCATGTTGGGCGGTAGCGGGGCAACATTGCAATTTGTAACTCCGTCATATACTGCCGGAACAAAAGGTGTGCAGAGAGGTCATGTGGTTAAGGAGCCAAGAACAAGAGCAGAGTTTGAGAAAATGAAAGGTCAGCTAAAAGGTGCCTGGGTGCTTATAGGGGGCAAGAGCAGCGGTTGGCCCATTGACTATTCCCCTAAGGCAGACAGCATAAGGGCTGCAAAAATTGCAAAGAATGCAGAGATTGATAAAGAGAACGCAGAGATAAGGAGATACAACAGGGAGTTGAGAACCAATCCTCCAAAAGTAAAGAAGGGGCAACCGGCACCCCAGCCTAAGAAGATGAAAGAGTATGAGTATGAGCCTGCCCTTTTCTACAGGGAGATGGTGGAGGCCGGAATTCTTGGAATCATCCAGTCTTCCAGAGTTCCAATGACATGCCTTTATGACAGGAAGAACTGCATGAACATGACATGGGAGACCCTTCCAACAACCCCAGACATCAAACTGCATGAAGACCAGTATGCAGAAATTGAGAAAATGGTTGAGCGGAGGGAGTATTTCCAGCTTGAGTTTGACATACGCAACCACTTTAAGATGGGACCGGTGAAATTCCATAATATCATTGGCGTAATGAAAGGTTCTGAACTTCCCGACGAATATGTACTTTGTGGAGGTCACCTTGATGCTTTTGATGTTGCAACAGGAGGAGTGGACTGTGCAGTTGGAACAGCTCCTACGATGGAGGCTGCAAGGATGCTGGCACTGTCGGGAGCAAAACCAAAAAGGACTTTGCTCTTCTGTGTGTGGGCTGCCGAGGAGTTCGGTTTGTGGGGCAGCAAACATTTTGTAGAGAGCGGTTGCATTGATTTGAACAAGGTGGCAAACTACTTCAACAGGGATGGAGGTCCGCTTGTACCTCTTGGAATTACTGTTCCTGAGGCAATGTATGAGGATTATGTTAAGGTTTGTGAGCCTATAGGGAGAATCAATCCTGATTTTCCGTTTGAGGTAAAGAAGAATACCGGTAATCCCGGTCCTGTTCCTACAAGCGCCGGCGGCTCTGACCATGCCTATTTTGTAATGAACGGATGCCCTTCATTGAACCTTAACCTTGGTGATCCTAAAGGATACAATTTCCAGTACGGTGAGATTTGGCACACAGACCGTGACCTTTACAACAAGAGCATTCCCGAGTATCAGGAGCATGCATCTACAGTAACCGCAATCATGATGTACGGCCTTGGCAATCTTGATCATCTTCCAAGCAGAAAGGGACTGTACAAGGAGTATGTTACCGGAAATGAGGATTTGAAGAGAAAGAAATAGATCAAAAGGAAATAGACAAAAATAAAGGCGTCCGTTTGGGCGCCTTCATTTTTATATGCTGTTCCGTTTATTGTTGTTTCTCCTCTATCTGTATGTATCCGGTATCCTGATTCCAGCGGAGTTTGATATAGTATTCCAGAAGTTCCGGGTCTGCTGTCGGACTTGGAATGTATGTGCTCAGGCCTGAGAACTTATTGGGTCTTATAGGCAACTCAAGAAAGTTGGGTGTAGAGGCTTTGTACAGCACTGCACTTTCCAATGCGCTTTTCAGCGGAGCTGCATTTTCACCGGCAAGCTGCTCCATCAGCCCGCCAAAATCATAGAACCAGTGTTTGGTACCCCTATAATATTTCTGGATTGAAGTGGTATCTACAAGGGTGTTGCCCAGGTTGCCGTTGCGCCCGTACTGGCTGAAAATCTCTTTAGCCTCCATGGCAACCTTCTCAAGCTCAGAAGTCTTTATCAAAGCGATTGTTGCAGAGCGTGAAGAGCCGCTCATGTAATTGTAATGGTTGAAATATTCATTTGCAACAGCCTCAAGCCTTGTAGAGGATTTGAATATGTGCTCCATTATTTTCTGGTAAGGGAATCCGTTTGAAAGGATTTCGGTTGGAGATGCAATAATGTAGTCTACTGAATCTTTGAGCTCGTATGCAACTTCAATTCCCCCCATCAGACATGCGTCAAAGACAATGTAGTCCAGTTTGCATGGGAGAGCCTTGGCCAAATCCATAATGTCCATCTCACTGTTGCCGTCCTTCCCGAAAGATCTGGTTTTGCCGTAGTATTGGTCGGGAAGCCATCCTGTACCGTGCGACCACAAAATCAGGCCATATTCCTCTGCAGGGTACATTGTCTTGCACACGCTCAATGCACTTGTCAGTGATTTGGGGTCGGCAGAGTTCCTTTCCGGAAAACGGTAAACAGTGTCTTTTACTGCTTTTCCGCTGTTGTCCTTGTACAGTCTCAGCAGTTTTGGTGATTCACTTGTGGAATGCAGGTATACAAGCAGGTTGTCGTTTGCAGGAAGATATCCTTCCAGCATTGCATTTATATTGCTTGTGGAGAATGATGAAAGGTTGTTGTTGGCAACCATATAAACCAGCAGCGTTTTTTGCTGTTGGGTGAACTCCGGCGGATCCTGGCTTACAGGATCGCATGAAGCTGCTGAAAACAGCAGCACAAATGAGGCCAAAAGATATTTTATATATTTCATGTCTTTAATTTTTGAATACAAAGTAAACTGCCAGTACAAGGAATATGAATGCAATCAGATGGTTCATCCTGAAACTCTCTGTCTTGAAGAAGATTGCAGAGAAAGCCACAAAAACAAGCAGGGTTATGACCTCCTGTATCACTTTTAACTGTATAAGTGAGAACGGTCCGCCGTGCAGGTTTGAGCCAATGCGGTTTGCAGGTACCTGGAAACAGTACTCAAAAAGCGCTATAAGCCAGCTGATTATGATAATGCCAAACATGCCCCATTTGGGAAGCATCTTGTCTGCTCCAAATTTAAGGTGACCGTACCAGGCCATTGTCATGAATGCATTTGATACAACCAGCAATATTATGGTAAGAATTCCTTTTCCCATTTTTTTAAAATCCGTTGAACAATATATATCTCAAATGTGTTGGATAACTGACAAAAATAGAAAAAAATTTCCATATATTTGTTGGTTATGAAATGTAAAGGATTATTGGCGTTCATTGGCGGAGCACTTGCAGGTGCAGCAGCCGCCATCTTGTTGGCTCCCGATTCAGGAGAAAACACCCGCAGGAAACTCAGAGAAAAAGCACAGCAGGAGTATGACCATCTGAAAGAGAGGATGGCCAAAGTTAAGGCCGGCTGTGACGGTACAGACGGGTATTGCACTGAAGAGGAGCAATAAGGGTAAAGACTTGACCTGACTTCTAAAATATCTCATTATGGACATACAAGACAACAAAACGGAATTTGGCAGCCTGGAACAGTCTGTGAAGGATTACGTAAATCTCAGGGTAGATGAGTACAAGTATAAGGGGGTTGAGAATTTCTCCATAATTTCCAACAAGACCCTTGTTGTGCTAGTTGCCGTTATGCTTGGGGTGGTGATACTTCAGCTGGCAGGCTTTGCCGTTGCTTTCATGATAGGTGAAATTGTAGGGAGTACAGCAATTGGATTTGGGGCTACTGCCCTGATTTTTGTTGTGGTGCTACTTGTGGTGTACGCCAGAAGGGATTCCCTCTTTTTGGACAAGATGCTCAGGATGTACTCCAGGATGTTCTTTGGCTCTGAGATTGCAGACCTGAAGGGAGCCCGTCAGGAGAACATGTACAAGATTAAGATGAAGGAGATGGAGTTGGGAGCTTATATGAATTCCATAAAGAAATACCTCAATCCGCTTACATATATTGATTATGCGGTATCAAAACTTTCAGCCATTGAAAACATTGTAACTGCATTCTTCAAAGGGTACAACACCGTAAAGGATATGTTGTCAGGAATGAAGGACAAACATAAAAACAACAATAAGGAAGAAGATAATAATCCCCACAGTAATATTGACAATAATCCCGACAATAATCAACAATAAAAAACTATATGAATTTCTTAAAAACTATGTTATGCGTATGCGGGTTTGGCCTTGTGGCAACATCATGCTCACAGGGAACCCAATCTAAAGAGGAGCCGTTCAAATATACGGTTGACGAATTTGCAGATATCCAGGTGCTCAGGTACAGGATTCCGGGATGGGATTCACTGACACTCCAGCAGAAAGCCTATATCTATCATTTGAGTGAGGCGGGAAAATGCGGTAGGGATATCCTTTTCAGCCAGAACTTCAAATACAACCTTGGCATCAGAAAAACTCTTGAGAGAATTATAGAGAACTACAGCGGTGACAGGGAGTGTGAGCAGTGGCAGAAATTTATGGTATATGCCAAGAGAGTGTTCTTCAGCAACGGTATCCACCACCACTATGCAGAGGACAAGATCATGCCTGAGTGTACACAGGAGTACTTTGCTTCACTGTTGGATAACATCAAGGCTGAGAAGGGATGTTATGACTACATTCCTGTAATGTTTGATCCACAGCTGTATCCGCAGAGAAAATATACCGGAAGCGACAAGGATATAGTGGAGGCTTCGGCTGTGAACTTCTACGGTGAGGGTATCACTAAAGATGAGGTGAACAAATTCTATGCTGCAATGGAGGATCCTAAAGATCCAAGGCCTTACGCATACGGAATCAATACAAGACTTGTAAAGGAAAACGGCAAGTTGGTTGAGGAGGTTTACAAGGTTGGCGGCAGATTCTCAAACTCAATCAATGCAATCATCATCCATTTGGAGAAGGCTGCGGAGTATGCAGAGAACCAGGCACAGAAAGACTATATTGCCCTTTTGATTGAGTACTACAAGACCGGTGATCTTAAAACTTGGGACGACTACAATGTTGCCTGGGTTCAGGAGAACCAGGGTCAGGTAGACTTCATCAACGGTTTCATTGAGGATTACAACGACCCTCTTGGCCGCAAGGCAACCTGGGAGTCATCAGTTAACTTCAAGGATATTGCTGCATCGCGCAGGACCCAGCTTATCAGCGATAACGCCCAGTGGTTTGAGGACAACTCTCCTGTAGACGGCAAGTTCAAGAAAAAAGAGGTGAAAGGTGTAACTGCAAAGGTTATCAATGTGGCATGCATCGGTGGCGACTGTTTCCCTGCAACCCCTATCGGGATTAACCTTCCAAACTCAAACTGGATAAGAAAGGAGTACGGTTCAAAATCCGTTACCATTGCAAACATTACAGATGCATACAATTTTGCTGCTGAGGAGTCTCCAAAGAGCATGACCAATGAGTTCTCATGGGATGATGAGGAGAAGAGACTTGTTAAGGAGTACGGTAACCTTACAGGTAACCTTCATACAGATTTGCACGAGTGTCTTGGCCACGGTTCGGGACAGTTGCTTCCTGGCGTTTCGGCAACTGCACTTGGTGAGTACAACTCAACCCTTGAGGAGGCAAGGGCAGACTTGTTTGGTTTGTACTATGTTGCAGACCAGAAACTTGTAGAGCTTGGTATCCTTCCAAACGAGGAGGCTTACAAGGCTGAGTACATCAACTTCATCAAGAACGGTATCTTTACCCAGTTTGTAAGAATTGAGCTTGGCAAGACCAATACCGAGGCTCATATGCAGGACAGGAAACTTATTGCAGAGTGGTGCTACGAGAACGGACTAAAAGAGAAGACCGGTGCAGAGAAGGATGTTATTGAGAAAGTTACAAGAGACGGCAAGACATATTTTGTAATCAACGATTTCCAGGCATTGCGCGGTTTGTTCGGCAAACTTTTGGCTGAGGTTCAGAGAATCAAGTCGGAGGGTGATTACAAGGCCGGTAAGGAGCTTGTTGAGAAATATGCGGTTCATATCAATCCTGAGCTTCACAAGGAGGTTAAGGAGAGATATGCTTCATTGGAGCTTAAACCTTACAAGGGCTTCATCAACCCAACAATCGTTCCTGTAACCAACAAGCAGGGCGAAGTTGTAGACTACGAGGTTGTTTATAATGACAACTATCTTGAGCAGATGATGGAGTACGGTAAAAAATACTCATTTGAGTTGAGCGCCATCAGATAAGATACCTTACAAATGGAACAAAGGGCAGCCATGAACGGTTGCCCTTTTTATTTTTTGCAAATACAAAGAAAATCACTACTTTTGCGGCTCACAAAAAGTGGGCATGTTTTCAGCACTGCTTTTTGGTGCAATGGGGTCTGGAAAATCCAGACTGAGTAACACAAAAATTATTTAAAACAATGAAACACCTATCACTAACAGGTTCTGCAAGAACAATCGGCAACAAACAGAGCCTAAAACAGATCCGCAGAAACGAGCAGGTTCCTTGCGTTATCTACGGAAGCCACGTTGAGAACGTTAACTTCTCACTAGACGTTAAAGAGTTGACTAAAATTACCCACACTCCATCGTCATACATTCTTGACATTGATGTAGAGGGTAAAGTATACCAGTGCGTATTCCACGCTATCCAGTATCATCCGGTAACAGATGAGGCTCTTCACGCTGACTTCTTGGCTATCAACCCAGAGAAACCAGTTGTTATTGATGTTCCAGTTGTTATCACTGGTAACTCAGAGGGCGTTAAACAGGGTGGTAAACTAATGGTTTCTTCAAGAAAACTTAAAGTTTCTGCTCCTATCGAGAACCTTCCTGATACTCTAGAGGTAGATATCACTACTCTAGGTCTTGGCAAGACTATCGTTGCAGGTGACCTTAGCTACGAGGGCATCAACATCGTTTCTCCTAAAGCAACCATCATCTGTGCTGTTAAGATGACCCGTGCTGCTCTAGGTGCTGCTGCAGCTGCTAAGGCCGGTAAAAAATAATAAATAACTGACAATTGTAGGGCGGGTATGAACTTTCTTATTGCAGGATTGGGCAACATTGGTGCTGAATACGCAGATACCCGTCACAATATAGGTTTCAAAGTGCTGGATGCTTTTGCAAAAGCGTCCGGCACTTCTTTTATTTCCGGCAGATACGGTTCTACCTGTACCGTGTCTGTAAGGGGACACAAACTTATCCTTCTCAAACCTTCAACATATATGAATCTCAGCGGAAAGGCTGTGAACTACTGGTTGCAGGCAGAGAAGATCAAACAGGAGAATCTCCTTGTTGTGCTGGATGATCTTGCAATTCCGTTCGGAACCCAGAGAATGCGCAAACAGGGGAGTGCAGGCGGACATAATGGCCTCAAGAATATTGACGAGTGTCTTGGCAACAGCAATTATGCAAGATTGCGCGTAGGTATCAGCGACAACTTTGCCAAAGGACGTCAGGTGGATTATGTTCTTGGAAAATGGACCTCAGATGAGCAGAAGGAACTTCCGTTCATTGAGGATAAGGCCATTGAGGCAATCAAGGCTTTTGCTACTCTTGGAGTTGACAGGGCAATGAATGTTGCCAATGCAAAACCTAAACCTGCACCACAGCCAAAACCGGCTTCAAAGCCTGAATCAGAGCAGAAACTGTAATTGTCATCTTCCCGACAGTTTCTACAATCCCAGAAGTTTTTCAATATCCCTTCTTTCCTTTTTGGTAGGTCTTCCTGCGCCGCGGTCGCGTTTTAGGAAGATGGTTTCGTTTGGCGCATTGAGCTTGTCAAGCTCTTCCTGCGGAGTGATGTTCAATGCATACTGCGGTACAAGAGCTGCTCCCTGCCGTTTGTCTATTGGGGTCAGCACCTGATACTGGTATCTGATGGCACCTTTACGCACGGTGATGATATCACCCTCCTTTACGTTTCTTGAGGATTTGGCCTCTGAACCGTTTACATAAACCTTGTTGGTCTTGCAGGCTTCAGCGGCTTCAGAGCGGGTCTTGAATACCCTTATTGCCCAAAGGAATTTGTCTATTCTAACTTCCGGTGTCATCAGTTCCTCTTCATGAATCTCTGTGCAGGGTGCACATTGTCATTGTCCTCTTCAAATGCATCCATGCCGCAGTGTGAGTGCTGGTGTGAGTGGCTGCCGCAACTGCACTCATGATGATGGTGATGCCCTCCACAACTGCAATCATCATGATGGTGATCATGTCCGCAGCCGCAGTGATGATCATCATCCTCATCCTCAAATGTTTCCCCGTCGCAACTGATCTCGCTTACAGAGTCTTTGTATGAGCCGTGGGCCTCATCTTCAGGTTCATCGTAGTTGAGGTAGGTATCAGGCTCTTCTGCAAGTTGGGGCATTGTTATCTCAAGGAGCAGTGCTGTGCCGTTTACCGGAACGAGAGTGAAGTCATCCATTGAGGCAGGAACCAGAATAGTCTCCCCTTTGGATATCATGTAGCTTGAATTGTCGTTCATTTTAATGGCAGCCTCACCTTCAATGCACATATATACTGTAAAGCTTCCTGCCAATGAAGGGACAACTGAAACGGGTTTCTGCAGCTCCACTGTCTTTACAATGAAGTTTGATGTATCTGCTATTGTGGTGTTGCCTCCAACCTGGCTGAAATAGAATTTTTCTGTCTCAAACTTTGAGTAGTCTATTACATCAATTGCATCCTCAAGATCTATTCTTCTGGCAGTAGTGGGGTTATTCTCGCGGCCCCAGTCATACAATCTGTATGAGATGTCTGAGCTCTGCTGTATCTCTGCAATTACAACCTCTCCCTCTGCCGAGTGGATACATCCCGGCTGGATATAAAGGCAATCACCTTTTTTAGGCTTGATGCAGTTGAGAAGCTCCTTAACGGTGCCGTCCTTGCATTTCTCGTAAAGTTCTACAGGGGTAACATCCTTGTTGAAGCCCACATACAGTTTTGCATCTTCAGAGGCTTCCATTACATACCACAGTTCAGCTTTGCCGTATGAGTTCTCCCTTTCAAATGCAATCTCGTTGCCGGGGTGTACCTGAACTGATATCTTGTCCTTTATATCAAGGATTTTTACAAGCACGGGGAAGTCTTCCTTATACCAGTTGTAAACGCCTTCGCCTACAAGGTCTCCAAGGTATATCTCCATAAGCTCATCCAGAGTATTGCCCGCAAGGAAGCCGTTCTGTACTACAGAACTTCCTCCGTAAAGGCTCCAAAGTTCCCAGCTCTCGCCAACAGGTTTCCCTGCAAAATCCTCATCAAAGGGCTTGCCCAGTTTCTTTGCAAGGTAATCTCCTCCCCAAATCCTCTCTCTTGCGTCGGGAATGAATTTCAATGGATATAGCTTATTCATATAGTGTGCCTGTTAATCTCTTGTTAAGGTATAGCAAAATTACTGCCAATAAAACTGCAAATATAGCAAAAACTATCCAGTAATAGCCAGGCATATGCATATGAAGGAAATCTTTATATGTGCATCCCGCCGGAAGTTCGGGGTTAAGCAGCTGTATGAAATAGGCAGTGCCGTTGTTTACGGCATGTATGAATATGCAGGCGGTGAGGGAGCGGGTTTTCCAGTAAATCCATCCAAGGAAAAGGCCAGCGGTAAAAGCCCCTATGGCCTGCCAAGGATTAAGATGTATCACTGCAAAGAAGAATGAACTCCACAATATGGCCTGCAACGGTGTGGTGTGTTTGAGCAGCCCCCTTTCAATTACCCCTCTCAACAGGAACTCTTCCAGTATTGGGGCGGCAACTACTGTAGTTATAAATGCCCATACGGAGTTGTTGAGTATCTTTTCAAATATTTCCAGCATGTATTCAGGCATGGGAAACAGGTTGCTCAATGGCTCCGTTACAAATCCAAGTGCCAGTATTGCCGCTGCATAAAGTGGATAATATGCCAGTTTGCCCGGTCTGAGGCCTATAGAAGTGCCGTCTCCGCTCTCCGGAGCCGAGAAATGGATATACAGCAGAGCAGGAATGATGGGCAGTACATAGGAGAGGAGCGGGTTTATTGATGTGGCATCAACCCCCATATATCCGCAGATTACTGTGAGCAGTGTTCCTACCCCCAGTCCTCCAACCACTATCAGAAAAAAAACAATTACCCAGCATTGGTTGAGGCTGGGTAAATGGTTGAAAAGTCTTTTAAGCATATTGTTAGAACAGTGGAGACGGGTAAAGCCCCTCCTGGGTCATCTTTTCAAGTTTCTCCACTACGGAAGGTCTGTCTTCCTGGAAGGTTACGCCAAACCATTTGTCGGGAGTAGAAAGAACCTTAACTGAGCATCCCTTCTTCTCAATGGCCTCATTTACAACGAATGGGATGTAGAACTCCTTTTTAGGCTCAGTCTCATTCTTTTTAAGGAATTCCTTGAACAGTTTTTCTGTATGTGTGAAGATGTCGGGAGTAAAGCCCCACATGTTCATTGATGCATAGGCATCTTGTGGGAGTACTCTGCGGGCTCCGTTCATGCCAATGCCGGTAATTGTGCCGTCCTGCTCTGCAATTTTGTGATGCTCCTCAACAGTGGTAAGGTAATTGTCTGCATCCACTGTGCAGATTCCCCTTGAAACCTCTCCGTTCTCAGACAAAGTTTTGTTCAGATTGAAACCTACCATGCAGTATTTGCCTTTGTTGTCTGCATTGTTGCTGAGGAATTCACCCAATACCTTGAACGATTCCCTGCCGTAGAAATCGTCGGCATTGATTACCGCAGCCGGTTCCTTTACAGCCTCGGCAGCCATAAGCATTGCGTGCGCAGTTCCCCAAGGTTTTTCGCGGCCAGGTTTAAGGGTAAATCCGTAAGGGAGCTTGTCAAGTTCCTGCTCAACAAATGCCACCTCAATGAAACTGTTGTATTTGCTTGCAATCTTCTCTTCAAAATCGTGTCTGAAGTTCTTGCGTACAACAAACACCACTTTGCCGAATCCACCTTTTATAGCATCATATACAGAATAATCCAATATTGTCTCACCATTGGGACCAACGCCGTCCATCTGTTTCAATCCTCCATAGCGGCTGCCCATTCCTGCGGCCAAAATAATTAATGCCGGTTTCATAATTTTTATGAATTTTTAAATTAATTTTGCGCTAAATTAGTAAAAATATGGCAAACAACATTATCAGCACAATAAAAAAGGCTCTTGGAGAGTCTAAAGTTTTTAGAACGGTCCGTAACAAGTATGTGGTGGTATCCGTATTCTTTCTGGTGTGGATTTTGTTCGTGGATACCAACAATGTTTTTGTGTGGATGAATGACCTCAGCACAGTAAAGCAGCAGGAGAGGCAGAAGGTGCATTACAGGGAGGCGATAAAGCAGACAGACGAGAAACTCAAGGAACTCACATCCAACAAGGACAGCCTTGAAAAGTTTGCCAGGGAGCAGTATCTTTTCCATCAGAAAGACGAGGAGATATTCATCATTACTCCCAGCAATGAGTAGACGTCATCTCCTCCCCAATCAGATATATTTCAGCAGATCGGTAAGGTTCGTCCCTTCATAGGTAGGCCCACCGTCACACTCCCTGTTGTATGGGTTGTAGTAGAACTGGTCAATGCCAAAAATCTGGGCCCCTTCAATATCATTGGGAAAATCATCACCAACCATAATGGCCTCATTCCTGGCGCGGGATGGGGCCTGTTTGTAATATTCCTCTCCACAGATGGCTTGCAGGGCCTTGCGGAAAATTACAGGAGAGGGTTTCATAACTCCTACCTCCTCTGAAAGGATAACCGCATCCACGTATTTGTGTATGCAGGTGGTGTTCATTTTCCTGTACTGTACGCTCTTGAATCCGTTGGATATTATGGCAACCTTGCCTCCCTTTGCCTTTACGGCCTTAAGCACCTCCTCGGCTCCAGGAATCACAGAACTTTCCATTGCCATGAACTCCAGATATTTTTCTCCAAACGCCTTTGAGAAACTGAGCATCTGTTCAGGTGAAAAGTTGTGGGCTGGAAGTGATCCGGCAGGTGCCTCATCCCTTATCTGCTGCAGGGTAAAGAGGAACCTGTTGCAGCGGAGCTCCTCCTTAAGGATCTCCCCCTTTTCATACTGTCTCCACAATCCCTGGTTTATTACCTCATATTTCTGGAAGAACTCCTCCTTGTCCGTAACTCCAAACATTTCCCCAAGCCTCTGGGAATCCACCAGCTTGAACAGGGCAGTCTTGGCGTTTTTGTCAAAATCCCACAATGTGCGGTCCAGGTCAAAGAGAAAATACCTGTAATTTTTCATTTTTATTGCCGTATAAAAGAAATGGCCCGTTGAAGGGCCACTCCTGTATCATTATTTTCCTACATAATTCTGAGGGGTGATAACCAGAATCTCCTGTTTTACCGAGTCGCTTACATTCAACTCTTTAACAAATTCCTGGATGCTCTCTTTGGTGATGCCTGCATTTCCGCGGGTAAGTGCTTTGAGAGCCTCGTATGGGTTAGGGTAACCCTCGCGGCGCAATACGGTTTGGATACCCTCTGCAACCACTGCCCAGTTTGCCTCAAGGTCCCTGTCAAGGGCAGCCTCGTTGAGGATAAGCTTGCCAAGACCCTTCTTCAAAGATCTTAGTGAGATGATTGAGTGTGCCAATGGAACACCTACGTTTCGCAATACTGTAGAGTCTGTAAGGTCTCTCTGAAGTCTTGAAACAGGAAGTTTTGAAGCAAGGTGTGCGTAGATAGCATTTGCTATGCCAAAGTTGCCCTCTGCGTTCTCAAAGTCAATAGGGTTAACCTTGTGAGGCATTGCAGAAGAACCAACCTCACCTGCTTTCACTTTCTGGCGGAAGTACTCCATGGAAATATATGTCCACATATCCCTTGCAAGGTCAATAAGGATAGTGTTGATTCTCTCAAGGTTGTGGAAAAGAGCCGCAAGATTGTCGTAATGCTCAATCTGTGTGGTAGGGTATGAACGTTTTAGTCCAAGCTTGCCCTCTACAAATGAAGCTGCAAACTTGTTCCAGTCAATGTCGGGATATGCAAAGTTGTGTGCATTGAAGTTTCCAGTAGCGCCACCGAATTTTGCTGAGTAAGGAACAGTCTCCAAAAGTCTCAACTGCTCTTTAAGGCGTGCTACAAACACATAGATCTCCTTGCCCAAACGGGTAGGGGAAGCAGGCTGGCCGTGGGTATGTGCAAGCATTGAAACATTTTCCCACTCTTTAGCAAAGCCCTCAAGGATCTCAATTACCTCGTTCAAGGCAGGCATGTATGCATCCCTGATACCCTCAAGAAGGCTTAGGGGAACTGAAGTGTTGTTGATGTCCTGTGAAGTAAGTCCAAAGTGAACGAACTCGCCGTATTTCTCAATGCCAAGTTTCTTGAACTCCTCCTTTATGAAGTATTCAACAGCCTTTACATCGTGGTTTGTAACCTTCTCAATATCTTTCACTCTCTGAGCATCCTCACATGAGAAATTATTGTAGATATCTCTCAAGGCAGCAAATTTTTCTGCAGGGAAACTCTTGAGCTGCTCCAAAGGAAGCTCACAAAGGGCAATGAAATACTCAATCTCAACCCTTACTCTATATTTGATAAGTGCGTACTCAGAAAAGTACAGGCTCAAATCTTCAACTTGTTTGCGGTATCTGCCGTCAATTGGCGACACTGCCATTAGTGCGTTGTTTGACATAGTGTGCTAAATAAAAAATTTGGGTGTAAAGATAATCAAAATTGCAACAAAAACAGCAATAGTGTGTTAGGTATTAGTAAATGTTAAACAAAATATAGTCATGAATAAAAAAGTATTGTTTATGGGACTCATAGCAGCAATCAGCATGGCAGTGCCAGCTGGAGCATGTACAGGAATTGCACTCACTGCAAAAGACGGAAGTTACATTCAGGCCAGGACCATTGAGTGGGCAAAGGGATACCTCGAGAGCGGATACACCATTATCCCAAGGGGAGAACAGCTTTTCTCCTATACTCCCGACGGCGGTAAAGGACTGCACTTCACCGCAAAATACGGTGTGGTAGGATTGACCGTAGCCGACAAGAACTTCATTGCCGAGGGAATAAATGAGGCAGGACTTTCCTGTGGACTCTTCTTCTTCCCCGAGTACGGATCCTATGCAAAATTTGATCCTGCTAAACGCAACATAACCGTTGCCGACATGCAGCTCAACCAATGGATCCTCACCCAGTTCTCATCAATAGACGAGGTGAAGCACGAACTCCTTAACGGCAAGACCATAGTAACCGGCCTTGTGGGCAACGCTGTAATTCACTGGAGAATTGGTGAGCCTGGCGGCAGACAGGTAGTACTTGAGATTGTAGACGGTGTTCCCCATTTCTATGAGAATACAGTAGGGGTAATTACCAATGCTCCCGGTTTTGAGTGGCACCTCACCAACTTGAGCAACTATGTAAACCTGTATGGCGGCACAGCCTCTTCGCAAAAAATGGGCGACTTTGAAGTTTCCCCTATAGGCAGCGGCTCAGGTCTGTTGGGAATCCCCGGTGATGCCACACCTCCATCACGTTTCATAAGGGCAGCCTTCATCCGCAACACTGCACCGCAGCTTGCAGATGCTCCCTCAACAGTTTTCCAGACCTTCCATCTGTTGAACTTCTTTGACGTTCCGTTGGGATTTGAAACCAATGCCGGTACACAGTTCCCGGACATTCCAAGCGCAACCCAATGGACCAGCTCAATAGACCTCACCCACAGGAAAGTCTACTACCACACAGCCTACAATGTGAACATCCGTTGCATAGACCTTGGCGCCATAGACTTTGGCAAAGTGAAATACCAGTGGCATCCGTTGGATGAGAGCCAGCAGCAGCCGGTGGAGATGGTTCAGGTGAAATGAAAAATCATTAAAATTGTCGGGAATATTCCCGACAATTTTTTTATAGTCAAGCATATGTCAGATTACAGGGCAGAGATTGAAAACAAGAAACTGTCAACAGTAGACCGTGAGGATACCGCAAAGATGGCTGCCCTTTAAGTTACCTCATCAGCCCTTCAATAATACCAGGTATCTCCCAGTTCTTGAAGATTCCGGCAAATTTATCGGAGCCTGCACCATAGGCGAAGATTGGAACCACTGTGCCTGTGTGGCCTTTGGTGCTGAAGGTGAGGTGTACAGGAACATCCTCACCAACTGCGTGGCCTTTATAGCCTACAGAGGTGCCACCTGTCTCGTGGTCTGCGGTTACTACAAGGAGGGTTTCAGGGTGCCTGTTCACGTAGTCTACAAGGATCTTCAGAGTTGTGTCAAACTCCTTCATCTCCTCTACCATTCCCTCTGAATCGTTGTTGTGGCCATATCCGTCTATGATGGCGCTCTCAATCATAAGAAAGAAGCCGTTGGGAGCATTTTTTGAAAGTTGCTCAAGGGCTTTTGCAGATGCTTTGCCAAGATACTCCACCGGCTCGGAGAACCTTACAGTATCAATATTTCCACCCTCTGCGGCAAGTTTTGCTGCAAGGCAAACTTCTGCACCATCAGCGGCTGAAGCGGTTTTTGAAGATTTGTTCCTGCGGTGTACATCACTCATTTCCAGTATCCCGACAAATTTTTCAGAGTCTGTACCCAGCACAGATTTCCAGTCCAAGTATACATCGTATCCTTTTTCAATCAGAACAGCTGTCAAATCTGTTGAGTCGGGGCGGTTGATGAAGGCCGAAAGGCCTGCTCCTATTGCCACGTCAACGCCACTTTGGGTGAACTGCTCTGCAATTTTGTAGCTCATGGAACGGGATGGTACGCCAGCGTAAAATGCACCTGGGGTTGCCTCGGTAAGGGTGGTGTTCACCACTATACCGGTTTTCTTGCCCATTGCCTGTGCCTTTTTGAGTATGCTTGTAAGCTGTATTGTATCCGGGTCTACTCCAAGGAAGCCGTTGCGGGTACGGGTGCCTGTTGCAAGGGCTGTACCGCCGGCAGGGGAGTCGGTCACGTGGTTGTTGGCAGACTGTGTCTCGTTTAGCCCTATTGCCGGAGCCATCTCAAAGCCTGTTTGGGCATCCTCGCTCAGCAGCAGTGATGATACAGCGCCAAAGCCCATGCCGTCACCTATAAGGTATATTACATTTTGAGGTTTTTCCGGTTTGCCGCAGCATGAAACCAAAACAATGGCCGCCAAAGCGGAAAATAGTGGGGTAAGTCTTTTCATATGGTTCATTTCTTGAATATTGCAGTTTTGAATTGGGGTTTGTATACAAGCCGGGATATAAACCTTATTATCATTATCAGACACAGAATAATAAAGAAAGAGGTCTCGGCAAATAGCTGTTCACTTATACGGGTTTGGGCAGTGATTATCTCAGGGTCTTCCTTAAGGATATCAGTAATGTTGTCTATAGGGTAGTTTTCCCTGGCCCATTTCTTTATTATAATGCCGCTGTTCACATATGTGAGTCCTCCGCTGGAGCGGTTCAGCGAGATTACAGCCTTGTAATCAGAGTAGAGGATGGAGTATGTTCGTCCGTTTGCCTGCTCATACGGTTCAAAGATAGCCTGTGTTGTCTCTACGCTGCTTGCACTTATTATGTAGAGCTGCAGGTTGTGCCTGTAGAGGGTGTCTGCAAGATTTATTATCTTCTTAACGGCACGCTGGCCCAAGACCCTGGCATTGTATATGGAGATGAAGAATACAGGCCCTTTCTTCTGTACAATTTCATTTCCTACCGGGTTGCCCTGAGAGTCCATGAAAGAGAAGTCCACGCTGGCATCTTCGGTTGCTCCACTTACCAGAACAGTCCTGGCATCCACAAAGGTCCAGGTGCTGTCGGGAAGATCATTGATTGTAAATGTCTTTTCCTCTCCATCCTTTGAGTAGATGAAGGTGGTTTCATACTCCCTCTCCTGATACTGTTGCTGCCGGGCAATGAGGTCTGTGCCAGGTTTGTAGATTCCAAAGTCTATCTGTGGAATCTTCATAAGCGAATATATCTGCAGCCCTATGATAAGGATTGAGTAAATTGCCAGGTATCCCCATTCAACTTTTGGGCGGGCTATTGTATGGTATTTGTCCCTTTGGAAGAAGATTACCAGTGCGGCGCCCAGAAGTGCAACATTCTTAAGGAATGTGGCCTTGTTGCTCAGATGGATGGCTTCTCCAAAACAGCCGCAGTCGCTCACCGGATCTGCTATGGCAATCCAGAGTGTTAGGAGTGTGAAGACTGTCATAAATGCAAGGGCTATTTTTGAAAATAGCCTCATCTTCAGTCCTTTGAGTATGGCTGCTCCTATGAGGAACTCTGCCCAGGTGAGGATCAGTGACAGCGGGATTGAGAGAAAATCCAATGAATCCAGATGGAATGCGCCAATATACTCCTTTATCTTGAGGGCAGTGCCAATAGGGTCTATACCCTTTATGAATCCTGCAAAAATGAACAGGAGTCCAAAGGCTAGTCTGCATATGGCCCTAAGAAACTTCATTGCCTTAAACTCTAAAACAGTTTGTCAACCTGCTCCTTTATGTTTGCAAAAATCTCTTCCGGAGGAAGCATCTTTCCGTTTGCATCCTCGCAGCAGACCTTTACAAAGTTAGGGTCAAGTTCTGTCTGCTGCAGATAAATCTCCCTTACCGAAATCTGGAATTTGATGTCGGCCTCGTGAATGTCCTCCTTGCCGTTGAGGTAATCCCTGTCATCGTCACCGCTGCGGCTCTCCTTAAGTTTGGAGTCAACAAACTCAATGGGAACGTTCAGGAACAGGTTGAGATCCGGCTTTGGAATGCCGTATTTGTTGTACTCTGTATCAAAAATCCAGTCTCTCAGATCCTTTGCAAGCTGCTCACGGTTCTGCGCAAACTGTGGCTGCATCATTATTTTTGAGCACTGGTATGCTATGTTTGAGTATACATATCTGTCAAGCAGAACGCAGTCACCGGCAGCAAGCCACTCCTTTATAGTTGCCGCAGCATCCATCCTGTCCAATGCAAACAGAAGTGCCACAATTTGCGGATGCACCTGCTCAATGCTCCCAAAATCTCCGCGGAGATATTTCCCTATAAGTTCTCCATAAAGGGGAGAATCATACCTTGGAAAATGGAGGTATCTGAGGGTCACCCCTTTGCTTGTCAAATATTCTTTCAATCTCTTTACCTGGGTGCTTTTGCCTGCACCGTCAAGTCCTTCCAGTACTATGAGCATCTTTTTACATTTTTATCCAATTAACAAAGATAAAACTTTAAAATGAGAAAATACTTCTAAATTTGTGAAAGATTTTTCCATTTAATCCCGACAATTTATTGGAATTTTATGACACACCAAACCCAAGTACGCCCACAGGTTATGGGCATTATAAATGTGAACAACGAGTCATTCTATAGCGGCAGCAGATATACTGCGGCGCGTGAAGTTGTATGCAGGATTGAAGAGATGGCATCTCTTGGGGCCTCAATTGTGGATTTGGGGGCATGTTCCACCCGTCCGGGGAGCATTCCGGTCTCCTTGGAGCAGGAGTGGGAGTATCTCAAGGGGGTGCTTGAACTTGTAGCCAGGGAAAATCTGTCGGGAGTAAAGATTTCAATTGATACGTTCAGAAGTGATATTGTGCGCCGTGCCTATGATATTGTTGGAGAGTTCATTGTGAATGATATCTCTGCCGGGGAGGATGATCCCTGTATGCTTTCTACGGTAGGTGAACTTGGGCTGCCGTATATTGCCATGCACAAGAGGGGCACTCCAAGTACTATGCAGCAGATGTGCAATTATCCCAATGGGGTAGTGGAGGAGGTTACAGATTATTTCAAGGCTTTTGAGTCGAGGGCTGCAGCCTGTGGCATTAAGGAGTATATTATGGACCCGGGCTTTGGATTTGCCAAGGACCTGGAGCAGAACTATACACTCTTTAAGGGGATGCCGCAGATGAAGTCTGAAATTGCCGGTTTTGCCGGAGTGGAGAGGAAACTTCTTGTAGGAATATCTCGCAAGGGGATGATCTGGAAACCCCTTGGCATTACTCCCGACGAAGCATTGGCCGGTACTTGCGCACTAAACCTTCAGGCACTTCTTTTGGGCGCCGATATACTTAGGGTGCATGATGTGGCTGAAGCCGTGCAGTGTGTGAAGCTTTGGGAGTGCCTGCAGGGATAGAGGCTATTTCTTGAATACTCCAAAGGTGTATGCAAAGTTTACACTGAATACCTCCTGAATCTGTACCCTTTTCATCATTATGGTTTCAGTCTCCCCTTTGTCATTGATTCTGGTCCTGTTGCTGGCTATGAGGATATTGTCATCATAGATAAGGTTTGTCCTTATACCGGTCTGCATGTATTTGTTCAGTTTGTAGGTAAGCTGCAGATCCCAGTTCACCTGCATGTTCTTTGGATTGTTCAGGTAATCAGAGAACAGGGTGAGCGCGGAGTTGATCTTAAGGTTCTTTATTATATCCTTGTTCAAGGTAGCCTTCAGCTGCGCACCAAGTTCCCATCTTGTTGCCTTGTCTTTGGTGTTACCGTACTTTTCTCTAAGTTTGGGGTCGGTTACAATTACAAGGTTGCCGGTGAAAGGGGCAATGTTTATTGAAAGGTCTTTGCCGTTTCCTGGCTTGTAGTCAATACCCAAACCCAGAGATGTGTATGCTGGGGCAAGGAATTTTGATACTTTTCCAGATCCGTCAAATCCTGGTGAAAACTGTGTCCTGAAGTTGAAGTTGGCAGAGAAATAGAACTTGTTTATGGCTCTGTATCCCCATTTGCTGTCCAGGACAATCTTGTCGCTGCTCTTTTTGTATCCCTCTTCGTATGACTGTATGAATCCGTATGAGAACTGGGCCCTGTTGTCCCAGAACATGCTCCCCTTTGCGTAGTTTGCATGGGCGTTGATGTAACTGTTCAGAGCCACGGACCCGGATCCTCCGGCTGCCCAGTTGGTGAGCGAGACCTGTGAGAAACCAAGTTCTGTAAGCATTCCGTTTGTCCAGAATTTTGGAGGAGTCACAGGCTCATAGTTGATGGTAGGAACCGCAAACTGCGAGCCTATTATCCTGCAAAGTTCTTGTGCGCTGTTGAGATTGGAGATCCTTGCCTGTTCAATAGCCTCCTGATTAACCTGGTTTTTCTTCTTGTCGCTCCTGAATTGGGCACACAAGGGAAGTGATGCTGCAAATAGCAGCACCAATGCCATACAAAAGGTTCTTTTAAGCAAGGTATTCATCTGTTATTCGTTTTCAAGCACGTCGTCTGAGTTGTATTTGTAACCCATACGTTTGCCTGTTCTCATTTTGGCACTCTCTATTTTTGCGTTTATCTGCTCTACGCTGGCAACTTTCACAAGGTCGAACGGTGGTACAAGCAGATCAAACGACAAGGCATACATCATTGCAGACTCTACAAAACTTATCAGTTCCTCTTTGGTAAGCTCAACTTTTCCAAAGTCGGAGATTTTCTGTCTGGTCTGTCTTTTTCCTTCTACAAAGAATTTTTTCTCCCTGTTTACAAACATCCTGGCTACAAGATAGCCCAAGTCTTCGCTCCTGCTGAACTTGATTGAGTCTGAAAGGAAGTTGTATACACTTATGACACCACAATATGAGTTGTACGGATCTGCCTTTGTATAAGGGTTTTTCCATACGGCATGGTCTCTGTCAAACTGGAAGATGTCTGTGTGCATGCTGAACATGAGCACATCATCTGCAAATTTAAGTTCTGCCTCAAATTTTCCCCTGTCCCTGTACTCCAGCCTTATCTTGCGGTTTGTCTCCGTTTCTGCAAGGATATCGTTGAGATCGTTGCTGATTTCGCCCAAAATCTCCTTGAGCTCGTTGAAAACTTCCAGCGACTGGTCATACACGCATGACTTGATATGGGCTTTTACCTGTAGCCCTTCAAGTATTTTCTGCTGCTGGTTCGGTAAAGGATCTGCTGCCATAAATCTGTATTGTCCGTTATATCTTTATATTAGTATAATCTTGTTTATATTAGTATGATCTTGCAAAAATTACTCTCTGGCTTGAAGGCTTGCCTGAGTAGATGCATTTGCCCTCTTCCATAATTACATTGGTATCCAAAGGAATGCAACGGATGGTTGCCTTGGTCTCCTCCTTAATCTTCTCCTCAGTTTCAGGGGTGCCGTCCCAGTGGCACAGAAGGAAACCGCCCTCCTCAATTTTCTCCTTGAACTCCTCCCAAGTGTCTACCTGCATTGTTTTTGCCGCTCTGAAATCAAGGGCTTTCTGGTAGATGTTCTCCTGAATGGCGTCCATAAGGGCATTGATTGCCTGGGCAACACCATCAAGCTGCATGGACTCTTTGGTAAGGGTATCCCTTCTTGCAACCTCTACAGTACCGTTAGCAAGGTCCCTTGGACCCATTGCTATCCTTACAGGAACACCTTTAAGCTCCCACTCTGCAAATTTGAAGCCACTTCTTAGATTGTCCCTGTCGTCAATCTTAACTGAAAGGCCAAATTTCTCAAGCTCTGATTTGAGCTCCTCCATCTTTGCAATGATTGCAGCATGCTCCTCCTCTGTCTTGAAGATAGGGACCATAACCACATGTATAGGAGCCAATTTTGGAGGAAGTACAAGGCCGTTGTCATCTGAATGGGCCATGATAAGTGCACCCATCAGACGGGTTGAAACTCCCCATGAAGTTGCCCATACGTACTCCAAAGTACCCTCTTTGCTTGCGTATTTTACATCAAATGCCTTTGCAAAATTCTGTCCGAGGAAGTGTGATGTACCTGCCTGAAGGGCTTTTCCGTCCTGCATCATTGCTTCAATGCAGTATGTGTCAAGTGCACCGGCAAACCTTTCGTTGGCAGATTTCTTTCCTACAACTACAGGAACTGCCATGTACTCCCTTGCAAATTTTGCATATACGTTAACCATCTTTTCTGTCTCCTCAATAGCCTCCTCCTTTGTTGCATGTGCGGTGTGGCCCTCCTGCCACAAGAACTCGGCAGTTCTCAGGAACAGGCGGGTTCTCATCTCCCATCTCACTACGTTTGCCCACTGGTTGCAAAGGATAGGGAGATCTCTGTATGAGTTTATCCAGTTTTTGTATGTGTTCCAGATGATGGTCTCTGATGTAGGTCTTACAATAAGCTCCTCCTCAAGTTTGGCTGCAGGGTCAACTACAACTCCGTTTCCGTCGGGAGCAACCATAAGTCTGTGGTGGGTTACAACTGCACACTCCTTTGCAAATCCCTCCACGTGCTCAGCCTCTCTGCTGAGGAATGATTTTGGGATGAACAGCGGGAAATATGCATTCTGATGTCCGGTCTCCTTGAACATTTTGTCAAGCTGTGCCTGCATTTTTTCCCAAATTGCATAACCATATGGTTTGATTACCATACATCCTCTAACTGCAGAATTCTCAGCCAAATCTGCTTTAACTACAAGATTGTTGTACCACTGAGAATAGTTGTCTTCTCTTTTTGTAACCTCTTTTGCCATTATGTTGTCTTATTTTGTATCTTTTAATCTAAAATTCCAGAAGCTATTGTTGGCCCGTTTTTTGCGTGTCTTTCACTAATGGAATATTTTTTGATATATTTGTAATATATATTGGATGACAAAAGTACAAATAATAAATTAAACACAGGAGGGAAAAATGAAAAACAGCAACTTATTTCTTTTGGTGGCAGCACTTTTTGCCTTTGTCTCTTGTGGCACGGCAAACCTTACAGCCCAGTGGGGCGCTTCACAGTACAGGAATGGAATATATTACTCCACTGCTGCAGTTTCAAATGTGCAGGCGCCGCCTGTACAGCAGTATGTTGAATATGCACAGGCCCAGCCTGAGCAGGCAGCTCCAGCTCCGGTGGCCCTGGCAGAAGGCGAGAGTTATGAAGAGCGCTTGAGAAAATTTGATTCTCCAGTATATGTGGTGAATGTGGAATATGTAGACCTTTATCCTTGGTGGACACTGGATTTTGCATGGTACAACCACAGTTGGGGATGGCACAATTCGTGGTATGCAAGACCTTACTGGTATGATTTCCATTGGTATAACCATCATTGGTATGACCATTACTGGTATGGACATCATTGGTATCATGACTATTGGTACGGACACCACCACTGGTATCCTCATTACGGGCATATACATTATCCTCCGCACCATCGTCCTCACCAGCCGGCAAGACCGGTATATTATGGCAAGAGGGATTATACCCCTTCATACAGGGATGTGAACAGAGGACATGTTTCAACCGGAAGCAAATCTCCTATGGGAAATCCTTCAGGCAGTGTTACAAGGAGGGCTGCCGGTACAAGAAGCAGCACGGCAGTTGTAAATGGCCAGTCTGCAGGGCAACAACGCCAGCCGGGAGTGCAACAGGGCCAGCCTCAGTACAGGAGAACAACGGGCAACAGCAGCAGCGGGAACGTGAAGTCTGCGCCGTCTTCAAAAAAGGAGAACGCATCTTCAGCAAGCCAGCAGAAGCAGCAGGTGCAGCAGAAGAAAGAGCAGGTGAACAGGGGCCAGCAGAACAGGAACAGCCAGAGTGAGTACAGGAGAAGCAGCAGCTCAAGCCAGTCTCAGCAGTACAACAGAAGCAGTTCTTATTCGTCGGGAAGAAGCAGCTACAGCAATGGTGGTGGAGGATCACGCAGCAGCGGAAGTGCTTCAGGTTCATACAGGAGAAGGTAGTTAACTTAAAGTGATGAAAATGACCAGAAAAATATTATCAATTGTTGCCTGTGCATTTATTGGTGTATCGGCAATGGCACAGAATGCTTATGATGCGCTCCGTTACTCGGAGCAGTATGCAGAGGGTACGGCAAGGAGTGTGGCAATGGGAAATGCGTTTGTTGCCCTGGGTGGTGATATGGGAGCATTCTCATTGAATCCTGCTGCAAGTGCCGTGTACAGGTTCTCGGAGGTGGTGTTTACCCCTTCGGTAACAGTGTCACGCAGTGAGGCGGATTACCTTGGTGGCATGCAGAGCGGTTCAAAGACCAGAGCGGGCATATCAAATATAGGTTTTGTGTATACGGCAAATACAGGCAGGGAGCATTCGGGACTTCTTAACTGGAATTTTGGTATAGCGTTCAACAGACAGAACAACTATACTTTTGCCAAGAAAGCTTATGGCATGACAGATCAGACCAGCTGGCTCTCATCCCTTGCTTATGATACAGATGGCATATATGCGCCAAATATGGATATGGGTGGTGGAAAAGATCCGTTCTACAGCAGCGGGGCATCATGGAACTCGGTGCTTGCATGGAACAACTCACTGATGGATACTTTGCCCGGAACCGATGATATGTATATTGCAGCAACTGAAAACCTCAACGGAACAGATATTTCTGTTGGCGGAATGCTCAGACAGAAGTACAGGAGTTCATCTGTGGGAAATGTTACCGAGGCGGTGATCAACTGGGGCGGGAACTTCTCAAACAAGTTGTTTGTAGGTGTGAACCTGGGTATCCAGAGCATTTCTTACCGATATGACGAAAAATACGCTGAGGAGGCGTTGGACAGCAGAAATTTCCAGACTGGTTTTGCCAATTTCTCACAGGGATACAAATATTCAGCAGTGGGTACCGGTGTAAATCTTAAGGCGGGTATGATATATGTACCTGTGCAATGGCTCAGATTTGGTGCAAGCATAAGTACTCCAACATGGATGTATATAGAGGAAGAGTGGGAGGGAGGTATGAACTCCCAGTTTGATGACGGTTACCGCCAGAGCCTCATTTCTCCGTTGGGAACATACAACTACAGGCTCAACACCCCATTCAGATGGAATGCCGGAGCTGCTTTTGTGATGGGTTCTCTTGGCGTATTGAGTCTTGATTACGAGAGTGTGGACTACTCAAGGGCAAGGCTGAAGGATATGGACTATGAGTTCGGTTATGATCAGGAGAACAGTGAAATCCAGCAGCTGTTGGGCAAGCAGAATATCTATAGGATAGGTGCTGAGATAAATGTAAATCCGGTATGTGCAGTAAGGGGTGGATACCAGTTCTATTCATCACCATATGTAAACGGCACTTCAGATGATGAGAGAAAAGTCATGTCATTGGGTACAGGACTTTCAATTCCGCAGCCTGCAGGTGACATTTTCGTTGACCTTACATTCCAGAAACTGCTTGGAAAGAAAACACAGGAGTTCACCCTGTATGGCGATACAGACATAGCCGCTCCTGTAGGAGTGAATAAAAATACAAACTGGAAACTGTTGCTATCTGTAGGATACAGATTCTAGATAAGACACAGCATTTGGACCTTCGTTGAACAGAAGGTCCAGTATTGTAAGATTTGGTACAAAGCCCTGCTTGTTGGTGAAAACCTGCCAGTAGGGCTTGTTCAATTCCAGCCTTTCCAATAGATTGGATTCCCTTTTGGGATGTATGGAATCCCTGAAATCAGAAATTACCTCCTTTACAAGGACTTCAGATCCAGGCATTATGAATTCTCTTCCCGACAGTTCAACCGGGGTTTCAATGCCTATAAGTTCCGCAACTTTACGGGTAAGGGCAGTATTCATGGCAAGCAGACTCTCTTCTCCGCTGTCAAGGATTTCATAGATGTCATCCATGTAGTATTCAAAGAAAGGGGATGACATGTATGCCGCTTCAAGTGCCCTCTTGTGCTGTAGCAGCCAAGGTTTTGAGTAGTCTATCTTAAGATCTGCTGTAGGGATCTTATGGCTGCTTGCACCCTCATCCTTTAAAGCGCTTCTGAGGACAGGCAGAGTAAGAACAAGAAGCCCGTTGGCACCATTAATGTGACAACGGGTTCTGTATGACTGTTTCTGATACATCTCCCCGCTCTCTATTTCCGCTCTCCTGGAGTTTGCAATCACTGCAAAGTACTCAATAGGGGGAAAATATGCAGTGCTTAAAAGGGATGTCTCAAAAATCATTTTCTGCAATATTACTCGTCAGCTACTGCTTTAGGGTTGTATCTGATGATACCTCTCTTTGAGCGTGCAATGAAATCGAGGATAGTTCTCTTCTCTACGCTCTCCTCAAACTCTGCCTCAATTTTCTTGCATGCAGCAGAAACATTAAGGCCGCTCTGGTAGATAACCTTGTAGATCTCTTTGATCCTGTCAATCTGCTCAATGGTAAAGCCTCTTCTGCGCAACCCTACAATGTTGATTCCACAGAATGAAAGAGGAAGCTTGCTGGCAAGTACATAAGGAGGAACATCCTTGCTTATGCGTGAGCCGCCGCCTACCATGGCGTGTGCACCTATGTTTGAGAACTGGTGTGCTGCTGAAGCACCTCCAATGATTGCCCAGTCATCAACTACAGTCTCACCGGCAATGCCTACGTAGCTTACAAGAATACAGTTGTTTCCAACCTCACAATCGTGGGCAACGTGTGCGTATGACATAATTAGGGTGTTGTTGCCAATGACAGTCTTGTATTTGCCGCTGGCAGCAGTACCTCTGTTGATGGTTGCACACTCTCTGATAGTGACATTGTCTCCAATCTCCACCCAAGTGATCTCATCTGAGAATTTAAGATCCTGAGGGATTGCTCCAACTACAGCACCTGGGAAAACTTTGCAGTTTTTTCCCATCTTTACATAATCGTAAATGATTGCATTCGGTCCAATCTCACAGCCGTCACCAATCTCAACATTCTCTGCAATGTAGCAGAAAGGTCCGATCTTTACATCCTTGCCAATCTTTGCATTGGGATGGATACATGAATTTTGCATAATGTATTGTGTTTAAACGTTATTCTTTGTTTTTGATTACTTGGGCAACCATATCTGCCTCACATGCAAGTGTGTCGCCTACATAAGCCTCACCGTGCATGCATACGATTGACCTCCTCAATGGCTGGGTGATGGTAAGCTTCAGTACAAGCACATCTCCAGGGACAACTTTTCTCTTGAACTTTGCATTGTCAATCTTGGCAAAGTATGTCGAGTATTTTTCAGGCTCTTCAACGCCGTGCAGTACAAGGATACCGCCAGCCTGTGCCATGGCCTCAATGATAAGCACACCAGGCATAACAGGCTCCTGGGGGAAATGGCCAATGAAGAATCCCTCGTTTACACCTATAGTCTTTACACCTATTATGTAGTTCTCGTTCACTTCGGCAACTCTGTCTACCATAAGGAATGGAGGACGGTGAGGAAGAAGCTTCTTTATACCGTTCACGTCAATTGCCGGAACAGCATTAGGGTCATATTTAGGAATTGTGTTATTTTCCATATCACATAGGTTTTAGTTCTTCTTTACTTGTTCTCTTATGATTTTTGCAAGCTGGGTATTGATTCCATGGCCTGTCTTGTATCCTATCACTTTAGCCTTGATAGGGCATCCCACCAATGCAAAGTCTCCAAGGATATCAAGCAGCTTGTGTCTTGCACACTCATTTGCAAACCTGAGCTCAAGGTGGTTGAGATACCCTTCAGGAGCACGCTCAAGGGATGAGGTGTTGAATACTCCTGCAAGGCGGTCAAGCTCCTCCTGAGGAACAGGATGTTCAACAATTACAATTGCGTTGTCAAGATCTCCACCTTTAATGAGGTTGTTCTTGAACAGCGGCTCAAGTTCGTGGAAGAATACAAATGTTCTGCATGGAGCAATGTCCTTTGCAAAATCTGTGTTCTCGTCAAGTCTTGCGTACTGGTTGCCAAGAACCTTTGAGTTGTAGTCTATCATTAGGTCTACAGAAAAATGGTCATCCGGCATAATGATGATTTCAGATCCGGTCTTTTCATTTCTATAGACAATCTTGTCCTGAAGCTCAAGGTATGCTCTTGGTGCATCCTGCTCCACAAGCCCATCCTTGCAAATCTCCTCAACATAAGGTTTTGCACTTCCGTCGAGAATAGGAACCTCCTGTGCATCAATGCATACAAGGGCATTGTCAATGCCAAGTCCGCTGAAAGTTGCCATAAGGTGCTCAAGGGTAGAGATTTTTACTTCCCCTTTCTCAAGGGTGGTTCCCCTTGCTGTGGTGGTAACGTAATCCACAACTGCATCAATGACTGCATCCTCACCAAGGTCAATCCTCTTGAACTTGATTCCGTGGTTTACCGGTGCGGGTTCAATTGTCATGGTCACATTTTTTCCCGTGTGCAACCCTTTTCCCTTAAAAGTGTATTTGTTCTTTAGCGTATGCTGTTTGTTGTCCATTTTCTTTGTTTCTATATTGTTACAAACTGCAAATATAGTGAATATTCTTATTTGTTAGGGAGTTTGCGGAACAGGGCATAGCATTTGAGATACTGCTTGTAGTCGAAAGCAGGGCTTCCCATAAGTGTCTCGCCCTCTTTTTTGGTATTGCCCAATATTCCGGCCTGTGCGCCAATGCTTGTCTTGTCGTGGATGGTGATGTGCCCTGCAATGCCCACCTGGCCGCCAATGATACATTTTGCCCCCACTTTTGAAGAGCCTGCAACACCTGTCTGGGCTGCCATTACTGTGTGCTCTCCAATCTCCACATTGTGTGCCACCTGAATGAGGTTATCCAGTTTTACACCCTTCTTTATGAGGGTAGTCCCCATAGTGGCTCTGTCTACAACAGTATTGGCTCCAATCTCCACATCATCCTCAATGGTAACTATACCTGTCTGCGGAATCTTCTTGTATGAACCGTCCTCCCTTGGGGCAAAGCCGAAACCGTCTGAACCAATCACCACATTGGCATGCAGGATGCAATTATTGCCAATCTTGCATCCGTCATAAACTTTCACGCCAGGGAAAAGGATGCAGTTCTCTCCAATTTCAACATCATTGCCAATATACACCTGAGGGTAAATCTGGGTATCCTTTCCAATACGGCTTTTCTTCCCGACAAATGAGAATTCACCCACATACACCCCTTTGCCCAATTTGGCACTCCAGGCACACCTTGCTCTCCATGACTTTCCGCTCTTCTTTGCCTTCTTGAGGGTATTGAGAAGATCAAGCAGGGAAGCCACGGCCTCGTAGGCATTGTCTACAAGAATAAGGGTGGGCTCCACCGGCTCTTTAGGCTGGAAAGACTTGTTTATGATTATTATGCTTGCCTTGCAAGTGTACAGATGATGCTCGTATTTGGGGTTTGCGAGAAAACAGATGTTTCCCGGTTTGCCCTGTTCAATTTTTGCTACTGATGAAACCTTTACGGTAGGATCACCAATAATTTCACCGTTGAAATGTTGTGCAATTACTTCTGCTGTTACTTCCATACTCAGGTATTATATATATCAGAGCAAAAGTAAGAAAAAAATATGTAATACGGAAGAGTTGCCATAATTTGCATATTTGATAAATTTTTCTTTCCTTTGCGCTTGAAATGAAAGGCTTGAAGGGTAACCGCGTGCGGTTGCCCTTTGTTATATGCAAAATATTATGATAACATCTGAAGCATTGGGCAATACAATTGCCAATTATTTGAACGACAACGGATTGTTCCTCGTAGACATTGAAATCTCCAAAGACAATGACATTACCATTGCAATTGAAAGCAGGGAGAGTGATGTAAAAATTGACAACTGCATTGATATAGACCGCATTGTTGCAGCTGCCTTTGACAGGGATGTTGAGGACTATTCGCTTACAGTAACTTCTGCCGGTCTGGACCAACCTTTTAAGGTTCTGGACCAATACATCAAGTTCATTGGCAGTGAGGTTGAGGTTGTTGTAAAGGGAGGCGGCAAGATGAAGGGTGTACTCTCTTCTGCTGCTGAAAACGGCTTTGAGGTTACCGTAAGCAAGATGGTAAAGGTTGAAGGAAGCAAGAAGAAGGTGCAGCAGGATACCGTTACCGCATTCACATATGATGGCATAAAATCATGCAAGCCGGTAATCAAATTCAAGTAGAGTAATAACAAGAAACAAAACATAAAAATGGAAGGCCTTAATTTAATAAGCACATTTGCAGAGTTCAAGGAGCTTAAGAACATTGATCGTCCTACAATGATGAGTGTATTGGAGGACATTTTCCGTACCCAGTTGGCCAAGATGTATGGCACTGCTGACAATTTTGACATCATCATCAACATTGACAAAGGCGATTTTGAGATCTGGAGAAACAGGACAGTAGTAGAGGAGGTTGAAGATCCCAACACCGAGATTTCCAAGGAGGAGGTTGACAAGATTGACAGTTCTTACGAGATTGGTGAGGAGTTTACCGAGGAGGTGAAACTTGCAAGTTTCGGAAGAAGGGGTATCCTCAACTTGAGACAGAATCTGTCGGGAAGAATTATGGATATTGAGAAGGCAAACCTTTTCAATGCATACAGGGACAGGATTGGTGAGATTATGGTTGGAGAGGTTTACCAGGCATGGAAGAAGGAGGTTCTTGTACTTGATGAGGACGGCAATGAGTTGCTTCTCCCTAAGGCAGAGCAGATTCCTTCAGATTTCTTCCGCAAGGGAGAGTCGGTGAGAGCGGTAATCTCAAGAGTGGAGATGAAGAACAACAACCCTGTGATCATCCTTTCAAGAACAGCACCTATGTTCCTTGAGAAACTGTTTGAGCAGGAGGTTCCGGAGATCTTTGACGGACTTATTACAATAAAGAAGATTGTACGTATCCCTGGTGAGAGGGCAAAAGTTGCTGTTGAGTCATACGATGACAGAATTGATCCTGTAGGAGCATGTGTGGGTGTGAAAGGTTCACGTATCCACGGCATAGTAAGGGAGCTCAAGAATGAGAACATTGATATCATCAACTGGACTTCAAATATCCAGCTATTGGTTCAGAGGGCATTGAGCCCTGCAAAAATCTCTTCAATCAAAATTGAGGAGGGCAGGATCAGCGTATGGTTGAAACCGGATCAGGTCTCTTTGGCTATTGGTAAGAACGGTAGCAACATCAAACTTGCCAGCATGTTGGTTGGCCAGGAGATTGAGGTGTTCAGAGAACTTGACGAGGAGGAAGAGGATGTATTGTTGAGCGAGTTCAGCGACGAGATTGAGCAGTGGGTAATTGATGCATTGAAAGGCATCGGATGCGATACTGCAAAGAGCGTGCTTGCACTTTCTGTACAGGATATAATGAAGCGTGCAGATTTGGAGGAGGAGACAGTTGTTGAGGTACAGAGCATTCTCAAATCTGAGTTTGAGGAGGAGAAATAATTTTTGTAGAATTTAAATTGGGGGAAATAATATGACAGAGAACGACAACATCAGAATTAATAAAGTCCTTAAGGAGTTCAATATTGGATTGGGTACATTGGTTGAGTTCCTTCGCAAGAAGGGGGTAAGCATTGATTCCAATCCGGGTGCCAAACTTACCGGTGAGCAGTATGCACTTGTTGCAAAGGAGTTCAAGAAGGAGCAGATTGTAAAGGCGGAATCAAAGAAGGTAGCCATAAAGGTTAAGGACATTACAGACAAGGAGCCAAAAGCCATAGAGGAGAAGGAGCCTGAGAAGGAACTCTTTGTGAAAACTGCAGTCACAGAGGTAAGAGGTCCCAAGATTCTTGGCAAGATAGATTTGGACAAGCCAAAGGCAGAGCCCAAGCAGGAGGTTAAAGTGGAAGAGAAACCACAGCCTGTGCAGGAGACCAAGCCAGTGGAAAAGCCAGTAGAGAAACCGGTAGAGAAGCCGGAGGTTAAACCGCAGCCTGAAGTGAAGGCTGTACAGACCCCAAAAGTGGAGCAGACACCTGTACCCCCAGCAGCGAAACCACAGCCTGAAGCGCAGGCTAAGGAGTCTGAAAAACCGCAGTCTACACATATTGAGACAAAATATGAGCAGCTTGCCGGCGTCAAGACAGTAGGCAAGATTGACCTTACAGCCTTTGACAAGGACAAGAAGAAGGGAAACTTTGCCGAGAACAAGAACAAAGGCAAGAGGGAGAGAATCCACAAGAAGAACGAGAAGGTTGACGTTGTTAAGGAGGCAAAACAGAACAACGGCAAGCCTGGAAACAACAACGGCCAGAACAACGGCAAACCTGGCAACGGCGGAAACCCTAATGCCGCAAAACAGCAGGGTGGCAAGAACCAGAACAACGGTAAAGGCAACAAGAAGGAGAAATTCAAACCTGTAAAGGTAGAGGTTGACGAGGATGCAGTACAGAAGCAGATAAAGGAGACCTACCAGAGAATGGTTGAGGGCAAAGGCAAGACCAAAGGCTCAAAATACAGAAAGGAGAAAAGGGAGCAGAATGTTCAGAGAATGATGGAGGAGGAAGAGTTGGAGATGATGAACAGCAACATTCTCAAAGTTACTGAGTTTGTTACTGTAAACGACCTTTCAACAATGATGAACACTCCTGTAATTAAAGTAATAGAGGCTTGTATGAACTTGGGTCTTATGGTGTCAATCAACCAGAGGCTCGATGCTGAGGCCCTTGTACTTGTTGCAGAGGAGTTCGGATACAAGATTGAGTTTGTAACTGCAGAGATTCAGGAGACCATTGAGGAGGGCAACGAGGTTGATACCCCTGAGATGCTTGAGGAGAGACCTCCAATCGTTACTGTAATGGGTCACGTAGACCACGGTAAGACATCATTGCTCGACTACATCCGTAAAGCCAACGTAATTGCCGGTGAGGCGGGTGGCATTACCCAGCATATTGGTGCATACAACGTAAAATTGCCTAACGGAAGAAAGATTGCATTCCTTGATACCCCAGGTCACGAGGCGTTTACCGCAATGCGTGCCCGCGGTGCAAAAGTTACCGACCTTGCAATCATCATTGTTGCTGCCGATGACGCCATAATGCCGCAGACCATTGAGGCTATCAGCCATGCACAGGCTGCAGGCTGTCCTATGATTTTTGCAATCAACAAGATTGACAAACCTGCTGCCAATCCCGACAAGATCAGGGAGCAGCTTTCTCAGATGAACATCCTTGTAGAGGACTGGGGCGGTAAATACCAGTGCCAGGAAATCTCTGCAAAACAGGGTATAGGTATTGAGGAACTGCTTGAGAAGGTGTTGCTTGAGGCTGACATGCTTGAACTTAAGGCAAACCCTAACAAAAAAGCGGTAGGTACAGTAATTGAGTCTTCATTGGATAAAGGTAGAGGTTACCTTGCTACAATCCTTGTACAGGCAGGTACCTTGCGCGTAGGCGACGTTATCCTTAGCGGTTGCTACACAGGTAAGGTTAAGGCTATGTTCAACGAGCGTGGTCAGAAAGTTGCAGAGGCAGGCCCTTCAACTCCGGTATCAATCCTTGGTTTGAACGGTGCCCCTAACGCAGGTGAGACTTTCAACGTATTTGATGACGAGAAAGAGGCTAAGGACATTGCAAACAAGAGGGAGCAGCTGTTGCGTATCCAGGGCTTGAGAACCCAGAAACACATTACCTTGGAGGAGATCGGTCGCCGTATTGCAATTGGAAACTTCCAGGAGCTTAATGTTATCATCAAGGGTGACGTGGACGGTTCAATTGAGGCATTGAGCGATTCATTGATCAAGCTTTCAACAGAGGAGATCCATGTAAATGTTATCCACAAGGCAGTTGGTGCAATCTCGGAGTCTGACGTACTGTTGGCTGCAGCATCAAATGCAATCATCATCGGATTCCAGGTACGACCTTCTGCAAATGCAAGAAAACTTGCCGACAACGAGGAGATTGAGATAAGGCTTTACTCTGTAATCTACGATGCCATCAATGAGGTTAAGAGCGGTATTGAGGGTATGCTTGCACCAGAGGAGAAAGAAGAGGTTACAGCAACAGCAGAGGTACGTGAGACCTTCAAGATCTCTAAAGTTGGTACAATTGCCGGCTGTATGGTTAAAGAGGGTAAACTTACCAGAAACGCCAAAGTGCGCGTAATCCGCGACGGTATCGTTATCTACACCGGAAGCCTCGGCTCATTGAAACGTTTCAAGGACGATGTTAAGGAGGTTAACAGCGGCTACGATTGCGGTTTGAACATCGACGGCTACAACGACATTAAAGTTGGAGACATTGTTGAGGCTTACCAGATTGTTGAGATCAAGAGAACATTGTAACGGGTTACAGGTTCTATCCCAATATGAAAAAGGTGATCTGCATTGCGTCGGATCACCTTTTTTTCTTCCCGACAGTTTCCTCCCGGTTTTGCGGCCTGAATGAGGATATTTTGCTGCTGCCGGTGTATTTTGTCCCGGTTTTGCTGCCTAAATGAGGATATTTTGCCAGCAGAAACCCGATTCTTTAATTCGTCCTCAGACAATGGCCCAATTTGCTGATTATTGATTATAGCATAATAATTAATGGGAGGCAGTTGCTTGTATAGCGCAACTCCTGGAACAGCCATGTTATTGATACAATGATATAATCTTTACTCTATAAACAAGTCATCGAGCACAACTTCGCTTTGTACAGTTCCGCTATACATATTCTTTTTTAAGCCGTAGGTGGTTACGAATGTTTGATGTATTGCTTTACGTGTCTTGGTTGCTGAACGGAAAATCTCCGCACGTTCTCTCAAGCGTTCATCATACTGCTTGGTAATTTCAAACTCACATTGCGAGAACTTCATTTCACACAGGTTTATGGTTTGGTCTCTGCGGTCAATGAGCAAGTCAATTTGTGCCCCATCACCTTTCCAACCACATATATCACTTTGCACACCACTAATGCCCAATTTTTGCTTAATCTGTCGAATATGATGCAGACTCAACTGTTCGAATGAATAACCACTCCACGCTCTACGAGATGGAGAGTCTATCATGTTTTGCCAATGGTTTTCGTCCTGGCCACGATAACCCTTTACATAGCGAAGGTGGAATAGTGTGAACAAGTCGGTCAATTGGAATATTGTGCCTCTTTCTCTTTTCCCGAAAGCTGTGTATTGACGTATAAAGTCGCAATCACAGAGGTTGCGGAGTGCTTTTGTTAAGGCACCACCATCTTCAATCTTGGTAGCTGCCATGATCTCAGTACGAGTCAGTCCAGATGCCTTATTTGCCAACACTTCGATAATTTGCTTATGTAATGTAGCCTCGTTGAATAGCGAACGGAACAAGAAGTTATATTCTCGTGAAAGTGGAGCGTTTTGTACAAAAAATAAATTATCTACATTTTGTGTCAGGCTCTTGTCTCGTTCAAGCATCTGAAGGTAAAGAGGAGTACCACCAAGTATCATATAACATTCTGCAATCTGGTAGCGATTCCAATTTATTCCGCGTGATATAAGGTACTGCTCTGTCTCATATAATGAAAATGGAGCGAGATAGATACTTCGAGTAGTTCTATTATACAATCCACCTTTATCCGAAAGCACATTCTCTCGCATCCAAGTGGTGGCACTACCACAAACGATAAGTTTCAAGCGATTGTTAGTCGCACCCCAAGAGTTCCAAAAGTATTCAAAGGCTTTAATGAATCGGCTCTTTTGGGTATCCATCCAAGGTAACTCATCGAGAAATACAACAATGGGGTTATCGCCATCAATAGACTCCAGATATTCACGCAACTGAGCAAACGCATCAAACCAATCCTTTGCAACTTTCCATTTGCGACCCGAATAATGCTCTAACTGACGAGTGAACTCACCAAGTTGTTCCTTCTTCGTGCCTTGATAAATACCAGTGGAGTAAAAACTAAACGTATCATTAAAATATTGTCTTACCAAATAGGTCTTACCGATACGGCGTCTACCATAAATAGCAATAAGTTCTGGAGACTTTGATTCAATACGCTGACGCAAAATTTCCTGCTCAGCCTTTCTTCCTATGATTATATCACTCATGTCCCAATCATTTAAGTTTATGTAAAGGTAAGCAAAATCTTTCGATTCTTTATCGGTAACTCTATTTTATTTTGACTTACCGACCAAGAATCGCGTATGTATATAATATATCACATCTTGCGGAGATCTGAGCGCAGAGTTGGCCCGACGGTGGAGATTTGTGTACGAAAAGGGGTTTTTGAGTAAAAAAATACCGGGCTGGAGCAGAATGCAGCTCCGGCCCGGTGAGGGTTCTTTTCCCGACAAGTTTTAGTACCTGAAATCGTAGCAGTATGGGTGGCGGGCATATACTTTGAACTGGCCCTCCTCAAGGATGCTTGAATAGATTTCTCTGATTGACTCCTCAGGGTTGGCAATTGCCTTTACAGATGCCTCTGCGCCCTGGAGCATCTCAAGAATCTGCTCTACCTGGGTTTTTGCCTTAGGATACTCCTCAATCCTGTAGTCTGTAAGGTCTGCACAGGCTGCAGCGTACTGGATGGCGTCGGTAAGGCCGCCAATTTCATCTACAAGTTTGTTCTGGAAAGCGGCGGCTCCGGTCCATACGCGGCCCTGGCCAACTTCGTCTACATACTCAACTGGAAGATCGCGTCCCTCTGATACCAATGCAGTGAATTTGGTGTAGATATCCTCAACCATTCCCTGCATGTAGGCAACCTCTGTTGCATCAAGAGGGTCAACACCGTTAAGCATGGTGCTGTGGGCATTTGAGCCTATGTTGGCAGTGTTCACGTGAAGGTGGTTTTTAAGGGCTTTGCCGTAGTTCATTGCCATGCTGAACACACCTATAGAACCGGTGATGGTGGTGTTGCTGGCAAAGATTTTTTCAGATTTTGCTGAGATCCAGTATCCGCCTGATGCAGCGTACTCACCCATACTTATAATGAGAGGTTTGTTTGATCTCAGTAGCTGAAGCTCCTTGTTCAAGATCTCTGCTGCCTGTGCATCTCCACCCGGAGAGTTCACTCTCAGCACTACAGCCTTGATGCTTGAATCACGGTTAACCTCCCTTATGATCGGGTAGAATTTCTTTACGGTAAGTCCCTGCTGTGCGCCCATTGTTATCTCGCCGTCGGCATAGATTACGGCTATCTTTTCCTTTACAGAAAGGTTAGGCTTTACTTTGGCATCTGCGTATTGTGCAAGTGATACAAACTCCAAATCGTTGTCTTCTTCTACACCAAACAGGGTACACATGATTGATGCCATCTGGTCTTTGCTTACAATCTCGTCTACAAGGCCGTGTTTCAGCATTGATTCTGCAGATGAGAGCTGAAGGTTGTCAACAAGTTTGTTGAACTCCTCCACGGTAATGCCTCTGCTGCTGCAGATCTCCTTTGCCCAGCTCTCCCAGATGGAGTCTATCATCTCCTTGTTCTGCTGGTAGTTCTCCTTGCTTATGTTTGAGGCAATGAACTGCTCTGCTGCTGCCTTGAACTTGCCGTGGCGGATAAGCTGCACCTGGATTCCCAATTTGTCGAGAAGATCCTTGAAGAACATCATGCTGCTGCCAATACCCACAATTGGTGCAGAGCCGTCTGAGTTGAGGTAAATCTTGTCTGAGACTGATGCAAGATAGTATGCTCCCTGTGAGTAGTTGTCGGCGTAGGAAACAATCCCTTTACCCTGCTGTTTGGCAAATTCAAGGGCGTTCCTTACCTCCTCCATATTGGCCATGCCAATGTTCATGCTGTTGAGGTTAAGGTAGATGAACTTGATAGCGGGATCGGTAGCGGCATTCTCAATTGCCTTTACGGCCTTGAGTATTCCAATGGGTTTGGTTGAACTGAAGTTCAGGCTCTGCAATGCAGCCATTGCATCCTCCTCTCCAAGTTCGGTAACCGGGTTGCTGAAGTCCACTTTAAGGATTGCATTTGCAGGAACAACAGGCTCGGAGCTCTCTCCAAGAGCAGCTATTGCTCCAAAAATTGCAATGAAAAAGAAAAAGCCTGCAGTAAGGGTAATGCATGTACCCACTATCACGGCCAAGGTGGTCTTTAGAAATTCTTTCATAAACGTTATCTTGTTTTGTGTTTATACTAAGGTGTGTACAGTACAAAAGTAGAAAAATTTTTATTACTTTTGCCCCCATGAAACAAATAATGAGGGATATGTTGTTCATCATGGTTGCCGCTCTGTATGTGGTTTCAACCATGGGTTATGGCGTGCACAGGTGCAATGCCGAGGGGACCGCATCCCTTATTCTGCTGTTTGGTGAGACCCCATGTGAGTATGTCCATTCCCACACAGATTCCAACGGTAACACATATACACATGCCCATCATCCCGACGACCACAGTTGCTCCCACGGGTGCACACATCATCACGGTGATGCACAACAGCATGAGGAGGAGAATGGTCATGAAGGCTGCTGTTCTACAAGCGTATATGTCCTTACACATGACCAGAATACCAATGATTCCACCCAGTGGGATGTTCCTCAGCCACAGCTCATTGCTGCAGTGTTGTGGGATAACGGTATATCAGGCTTGGAAAATTCATTCATGATGTTGGCAACTGATGCGGAAATAGGATCTCCGCTACAGTACCAAAGTGTTGGCCTGCAGGCAGAACTGTGCACTTTCAGAATATAGTGTCTATATACAACCTCTTGAATATCTGCTTTGTGCAGATACAATTCCTTTATAGACACAATTAACCATATTACAAGATGAAAAGATTTTTTACACTGATTCTATTGGTGTTTGCGTGCAGTACATTTGCAGCAGCGCAGAAAATAAACGGTAAGGTTTACATTCTCAACGCCCTTAAGGAGAAGGAGCCGGGTGCTTTCTCCAATGTATGGTGGATGGAGCAGAAGAGTGTGGTTGAGGCAGACGAGGAGGGTAACTTTACTTTCAAATCAATTAAAGGAGACAATATTACCCTTATTGCAGCCTATGTGGGATACAAGGCTGACACCATCAAACTGTATGAGAACGGGGTGAACCTGCTTCCGGGTGCGGCAATTGAGTTTGTTCTTGAGCCTGAGAATGAGCTTGACCAGGTTACCGTAACCGGACGCCAGCAGTCAAACTTCCTCTCAAAGACCACCAGCATCAAGACAGAGGTGATATCTGCGGCAGGACTTTGCAAGATGGCATGCTGTTCATTGGCTGAGAGTTTTGAGAGCTCTGCAAGTGTGAGTGTGGGCTATTCAGATGCCGTTACCGGTGCCAAACAGATCAAACTGTTGGGACTGTCGGGAAGCTATACACAGATGTTGGATGAGACCCGTCCGGTGATGAGGGGACTTGCTTCTCCTTTTGGACTTACCTATATCCCGGGCCAGTGGCTGGAGAGTATCCAGATTGCCAAAGGACCTTCTTCTGTGGTGAACGGTCTTGAGGCCATTACAGGCCAGATTAATGTGGAGCACAGAAAGCCTACAGCTGAGAATCCGTTGTTCATCAACCTGTTCCTTAACAATAACCTTAGAACAGAGGCAAACGTTGCTTCATCTCTTCAGTTGAATGACAAATGGAGCACCGTTATGATGGGCCACGTTTCAAAAGACAACAAGGTTCATGACGGCAATGATGATACCTTCAGGGATGATCCCCTTACCCAGCAGTTCAACTTTGACAACAGATGGCTGTACTTCAACCCTAACGGTACACAGGTGAGATTTGGTGCAAAGTTTGTGAACGATACCAGAATTGGAGGCCACAAGGATTATGAGGAGGGTATGAATGAGAGGGGTGAGGGAAGCTCGCTTCTTGGCAAGGCATACGATATGGGCATCTGGGGTAATGAGATCCACAATACCGGTGTGAGCGGTTTCTTCAAACTTGGCATTCCGTTGAACGAAGACCAGACAAAGAACGTGGCAGTGGTTGCAGATTATTCATATTATGATATGGAGAGCAGCTATGGTATAAAGGATTTTGGCGGATACCAGAATATGGGCTTCTTCAATGCCATGTACCACCATACCGTAAATGACAACCACCAGTACACAGTGGGCTTGAGCGGAAGACTTGATGATGTTCATAGCGCTTATGCGGATTTTACCGGTTATTCAAATAATCTTCCTTCAGGAGGTGTTGAATATATGGCATTTAAGACTGATGAAAAGGTAATTGGTGCATACGGTGAGTATACATACACTCTAGATGAGAAGATCTCTTTGGTTGCAGGTTTGAGAGCAGACCACAGTTCACTTTACGGATGGCAGGTGGCTCCAAGGGCAAGTTTCAAATACTCTTTCACAGACAAGACAATTGTAAGGCTTACAGGTGGAAGGGGATTCAGGACTCCATACATCATTACAGACAACCTTGGTGTGATGTCGAGCGGAAGGGGACTGAACATTTCAGACAAGATTACAGCGGAGGATGCATGGACTTTCGGAGGTAACTTTACCCAGTATTTCAATATTGGAGGCAGGGAGAGCAACTACTTCAGCTTTGACTATTTCAGAAGCACCTTCAACCATAAGGTAGTTTATGACTGGGATTCCGGTTTGACCGGCAATACCGTTGATATCTACGATATTACTGAGGCTACAATGGGCAACAACCAGGCATATACAGATACCTATCAGTTTGATTTGTCGGTAGAGCCGATTGAGAGATTCACCGCAATTGCAACCTTCAGGTACAGCAATGCAAAAATCTCCATGAAGAACCAGGGCTTGGTGGATGCCCCTATGACTAGCAAATACAAGGCGGTATTGAATTTGCAGTATGCAACTCCAATGAACAAATGGACATTTGATGCTACAGCGCAGCTTAACGGACCATGCAAGCTGCCTCAGTTCATGGGTGGCGGGGAGAGCGATATCTACCCAATGATGTTTGCCCAGATTACCAAGAAACTCAACCTTGTAGATGTGTATGTGGGTGTTGAGAACATTACCAACTATACCCAGAAGAACCCTATCATGAACGCAACTGCCCCTTATGGCAAAGATTTCAATGCATCAATGGTTTGGGGTCCTCTTATGGGAAGGATGTTCTACATTGGAATGAGATACACCATGTGGAAATAATGAATAAAGGATTAAAACAATATTTAAACTAAACGGATATGAAAGCAATTAAATTTTTGATGGTATTTGCTGTAATGTTTTCAGCATTTGCATTCAACGCCCAGGCTCAGGGTAAAAAGAAAAAGAACATTGAGGAGGTTACATTCAACGTATTCCTTCACTGCAACGATTGTGTAAAGAAAGCGCAGAGCGTAGTTCCTGCTGCAATCAAGGGTATCAAGGACTTTAAAGTAAGCCTTGAGGAGCAGACTTTCTGGATTCAGTACGACGCCAGCAAAAATACAAAAGAGAACATTGTTGCTGTATTGGCAAAAAAAGGCTACGAGGTAAAAGAGGTAGTTAAAGGCGAGGAGAAACACACTCATCACGACAGCTGCTGCGACCACGACCACAGCAAGGATGAGAAGCATACTACCGAGCACAAACACGAGCATAAATAATAATTTGCGGTGGTGCGGGTGACGCATAAATGGGCCGGCTGGGAATTTCAGCCGGCTCTTTGCGTATATTGCCCCGGCCAGGAATGGGATGGGGCGCCTGGTCTTGGCAAATCGGTTCCGATTTGCCGGAAACGAGATTCGTTTATTCTTCCTTTCCAGATATGTAAAATCTTACTATATTTGTTGGATGTAATAATTTTAGGACAAGAATGTATACCATGAAAAAACTGTTGTTTCTAATTGCCGTATTGGCTTGCAGCGTGCAGCTGATGGCCCAGAAGTGGGTGAGGGTTAACAGTGTGGGCTATTTGCCTGCAGATGTGAAAGTTGCAGTATTCATTTCTACAGAGGAGGCTCAGGCTGGGCAGTTCAATGTGTGTGATGCTGTTACCGGTGATGTTGTGTTTACAGGAACAACAAAGGCAGTGAGCGGCAAGAAATGGGGTATGGCATCTGCCTACAGGTTGAATTTCAGCGGCCTGGTAAAAGAGGGCGGCTATTATATTGAATGCGCAGGGGCAAAATCCCCCAACTTCAGGATTGGGGCTGATGTGTACGACGGCCTTGCAGATTTCATGCTTGTGTATATGAGACAGCAGCGTTGCGGTGACAACCCTTATACAGATACCCTTTGCCATCAGCACGACGGCTATATTGTAGATCATCCTACCCGAAACGGCGAGAAGATAGACGTAAGGGGCGGATGGCATGATGCAACTGACTACCTTCAGTATCAGACAACTTCTGCTACAGCAACTTATCACATGATGTTCGCCTACTATATGGCAGAGGACAAATCGGTATTTAAAGATGAGTACCTTGCAAACGGCAGAAAAGGTTCAAATGGTATTCCCGACATCCTTGATGAGGCAAAATGGGGACTCGAGTGGCTCAACAGGATGAATCCGGAGGACAAGGTGATGTTCAACCAGATTGCAGACGACAGGGATCATGCAGGTATGAGACTTCCAAACAAAGATACCGTAGATTACGGATGGGGCCCCGGAGAGGGAAGACCTGTCTATTTTGTAACAGGCAAGCCTCAGGGTTTGGGCAAGCACATTAACCGTACAACAGGAGTGGCTTCTACAGCAGGCAAGTTTGCCTCAACTTTTGCAATGGGTGCAAAGCTGTTCAAGGATATTGATCCAAAACTTGCCAATGTAATGCAGGTTAAGGCTACCCAGGCTTTTGCATTTGGTGAGGAGTTCCCTGGAAATACCCAGACAGCGTGTCTGGTTTCGCCATATTTCTACGAGGAGGATTCATATGTAGATGACCTTGAGCTTGCAGCGGCAACTCTTGCTGAGTTTACCGGCATGCCGGAGTGGAAGAAAAAGGCAGACTATTGGGGAGACCTTGAGCCTGTAACCCCTTGGATGGAGACCGGCAGAAGAGGCGAGTACCACCACTATCAGTGGTATCCGTTCATCAACCTGGGACACTTCCTTCAGGCAAGAAGCGCAGATCAGAAGATTGCAAAGAAATATCAGCAATTCATGAGGCTTGGTCTTGAGATGTTGCAGGAGAGGGGTGCTGAGGATCCGTTCATGCACGGTGTCCCATACCTGTGGTGCTCAAACAACCTCACTTCGGCGGCAGTGACATATGCGAGATTGTACAATATTTCGTCGGGAGACTCAACATTTGTGGAGATGGAGATGGCGCTCAGGGATTGGCTGCTTGGCTGCAACCCTTGGGGAACTACAATGATTGTGGGGTATCCCCAGATTGCAGACTATCCTGAGTTTCCTCACTCTTCTTATCTGAGGGTGTGGAATGACATTACCCCGGGCGGTCTTATTGACGGTCCTATCCAGAAAGACCTGTTTGAGGAGAGGGCAGGATTCTCGCTTACCCGCCCTGATGAGTATGCCGTGTTCAACAACGGAGAGGCTGTGTACCACGATGATATTGGAGACTACGCTTCAAATGAGCCTACAATGGACGGCTCTGCGGGATTGACATATTATTTTGCGGCAATGGAGAATTTGGGCAAGAAACAGAAGAACCTGAATGTGGAGAAGGATGCGTATGGCTGCGTGGTTAGAATTAATCCCCATAAGAAGGACATTTACCTTGTTTTTACGGCAGATTCTCTTTTCCAGGGGGCTGAGACAATAGTGAAGACCCTTAAAAAGAAAAAGATAAAAGGTTCTTTCTTCTTTACCGGCAATGCTTTGAGGCTTGAGGAGCACAAGGATATGATAGAGAAGATCATTAAGGAGGGGCACTACGTTGGCGGGCACTCGGATTCGCATATGTTGTATGCCGAGTGGAGCAACAGGGATTCGCTGATTGTAACTTATGACCAGATTCTTGAGGATATAAAGGCCAATGCGAGAGAATTGGAAAAGTTTGGAGTGAGCAAAGAGAACTCAAGCTGGTTCCTTCCTCCATACGAATACTATAACAGTGAGAGTGTGCAGCTTACAGAGAGTTTGGGCTACAAGGTGCTCAATTATACACCTGGTACCGCAACCCCTGCAGACTATACTACCCCTTCAATGAAAAGCTACAAGAGCTCACAGCAGCTTATTGACAAGCTGTATGCATTTGAAAAGCAAAGCGGTTTGAACGGAGCTGTTATCCTTATCCACCCTGGAGTGGCAGAAGAGCGTGTAGACAGATTGTACAACCGCCTGGGTGAGATAATTGAGGAGCTGAAGTTGAGAGGTTACAGCTTCAAATCACTTAATGAAATAGAGTAAATTGTAAAAGATATGTATAAGATTGTAAGGAAAGAGGTACTGAATCCGGTAATCACCCTTATGGAAGTGGAGGCCCCAAGATTGGCGGCATCTGCACAGCCGGGGCAGTTTCTTATTGTAAGATCTGATGAAGACGGCGAGAGAGTTCCCCTTACCGTATGCGACTACAACAGGGAAAAAGGTACTGTAACAATTGTAACCCAGGCTATTGGTGCCAGCAGCAAGGAGATCTGCGCCAAAGAGGAAGGGGAGCATTTTGCAGATGTGGTAGGGCCATTGGGGCAGCCATCTGAATTCATTGCTCTTCCCGACGAGGAATTGGCAAAAATGTCATTCGTCTTCGTAGCGGGAGGATTGGGTACAGCACCTGTATATCCCCAGGCAAAATATTTCCATGAAAAGGGAGCCAAGGTAGATGTTATCCTTGGAGCCAAGAGTGCAGACCTTGTTATCCTTGAGAAAGAGATGCAGCAGGTTTGTGATAACCTGTATATCTGTACAGATGACGGGTCTAAAGGCTTTAAAGGTCTTGTAACCCAGAAACTTGAGGAACTCATTGCAGAGGGCAAGGAGTATACCCAGGCTGTAGCCATAGGCCCTATGATAATGATGAAGTTTGTTACACTTACAGCCAAGAAGTTCAATCTTCCGTTGGTTGTTAGCTTGAATACCCTTATGGTAGACGGCACAGGAATGTGCGGTGCCTGCAGGGTAACGGTAGCCGGAAAAGTCCGTTTTGCCTGTGTGGAGGGCCCTGAGTTCAACGCATACGACGTAGACTTTGACGAGGCTATGCGCAGACAGGCAATGTACAGGAACATTGAGATTGAAGCAGATCACAAATGTAAAATAGGGAGGGGAAAATAATGGCTAAAATACCTAGAATACCGGTAAGGGAGCAGGATCCTCAGATAAGGGCAAAGAATTTTAAGGAGGTTTGTCTTGGATATACAGACGAGGAGGCAATGCTTGAGGCAAGAAGATGCCTTAACTGCAAGAAACCCGCATGTATGACAGCATGCCCTGTTTCTGTAAAGATTCCGTATTTTGTGGCGGCAGTAGCTAAAGGCGACTTTGCAGAAGCGGCAAGGGTAATTGCAATAGACAGTTCGCTTCCTGCAATCTGTGGAAGGGTTTGTCCTCAGGAGAACCAGTGTGAAGGTTCATGTGTACTTGGAGTAAAGGGTGATTCTTTGTCAATTGGCAAACTTGAGCGTTTTGTTGCTGACTGGTGCAGGGAGAACAATGTCTCTGTGGCAACAAAAGCACCTGCAAACGGAAAGAAAGTAGCAGTGGTAGGCAGTGGCCCGGGTGGTCTTGCTTGTGCAAGTGACTTGGCAAAGATGGGTTATGACGTAACAATCTTTGAGGTGCTTCACAAGGCCGGTGGCGTACTTACATACGGCATCCCCGAGTTCAGGCTTCCAAAAGACACAGTAGTGGCCCATGAGATTGAGAATGTTAAGAAGTTGGGGGTTAAGATAGAGACCAATGTAGTAGTGGGACGTACCCTTACAATAGATGATATGTTTGAGAAGGAGGGCTTTGATGCTGTCTTCATTGGCAGTGGCGCAGGCCTTCCAAAATTTATGGATATCCCTGGCGAGAACCTGAATGGAGTGGTATCTGCCAATGAGTTCCTTACCAGAAGCAACCTTATGAAGGCATATGAGGCGGGATCACGAACACCTATTTACGTTGGCAACAAAGTTTGTGTAGTTGGTGGCGGTAACGTTGCCATGGATGCTGCAAGAACTGCATTGCGCCTTGGGGCAGAGGTTACTGTAGTATACCGCAGAACTGAGAAGGAACTTCCGGCAAGGGCAGAGGAGGTTCATCATGCAAAAGAGGAGGGGGTGAAATTCCAGCTTCTTACCAATCCTGTTGAGGTGGTTGGAGACGATAAAGGTTGGGTAACCGGCCTCAAATGCGAGCAGATGGAGTTGGGCGAGCCTGATGCAAGTGGCAGAAGGTCTCCTGTAGCGGTTCCCGATTCCCACTTCACAGTAGACGCGGATGTGGTTATCATGGCATTGGGTACAGCACCCAATCCGCTTATTGCCCAAACAACCAAAGGACTTGAGAAAAACCGCAAAGGCGGCATTCAGGCAGATGAAAACGGTGTTACAACCAGAGAAGGTGTATTTGCCGGCGGTGATGCGGTATCGGGAGCGGCAACCGTAATCCTGGCTATGGGAGCGGGACGAAAAGCAGCTGCAGCAATTGACGAATATTTAAAGAACAAGAAGAAATAAGATGGCTCAGAAACCAAGCATTCCAAAGGGCACGAGAGACTTTGGACCTGCTGAGATGGCAGGAAGAAACTATATATTTGACACAATCCGTTCGGTATTCAAAAAATACGGATTCAATCCGCTTGAAACCCCTTCAATGGAGAACCTTTCAACATTGTTGGGAAAATACGGCGACGAGGGAGACAAACTGCTGTTCAAGATTCTCAACTCCGGTGATGCATTCTCAAAAGTTCAGCCAGAAGAACTTGAAAACAGCAACGCCCTTTCATTGAAAGTGTGCGAGAAAGGTCTCAGATACGACCTTACAGTACCGTTTGCAAGATACGTAGTGCAGCACCAGAATGAGCTTGCATTCCCTTTCAAACGTTACCAGATCCAGCCTGTATGGAGGGCGGACCGCCCTCAGAAAGGCCGCTACAGGGAGTTCTATCAGTGCGACGTAGACGTAATTGGCAGTAAATCCCTTATCAACGAACTTGAGCTTGTACAGATTGTAGACGAGGTATTTGCAAAATTCGGCATCAACGTATGCATCAAGATCAACAACAGAAAAGTCCTTCAGGGTCTTGCTGAGGTTATTGGTCATCCCGACAAACTCGTAGACATTACAGTTGCAATTGACAAGATTGATAAAATTGGCCTTGACGCAGTAAAAGCTGAGTTGGCAGAGAGAGGAATTGATGAGAAAGGAATTGCAACAATAGAGCCTGTACTTACATTGAGCGGCACAACTGCAGAGAAGCTTGCAACCATGAAAGAGATCCTTGCATCCAGCGAGGCCGGCTTGAAAGGCCTTGCAGAACTTGAGGAACTGTTCGGATACATTGCAGTGGCAGGAATCAGACAGGAGGTGGAGATTGACCTTTCACTTGCCCGTGGCCTGAACTACTACACCGGAGCAATCTTTGAGGTAAAGGCAAAAGACTTTGCAATAGGCAGCATCTGCGGTGGCGGAAGATACGATGACCTTACCGGCATCTTCGGCCTTCCTGGCATGAGCGGCGTAGGTATCTCATTTGGTGCAGACCGTATCTATGACGTGCTTCAAGGCTTGGACAAATTCCCTAAAGAGGCAATCGTTGGCACAAAAGTGCTCTTCTCAAACATGGGAGACGCAGAGGTGGCATACACCCTTCCAATCATTGCAGGTTTGAGGGCACAGGGAATTAATTGTGAAATTTATCCCGACAAGACCAAACTCAAGAAACAGTTTGATTACGCAGCCAAGAAAAATGTTCCTTACTTTGTAATTGTTGGTGAGCAGGAAATAGCTGACGGAACGGTAGTTATAAAAAATCAGACAACAGGTGAACAAACAATTTGCAAAAAAGATGAAATAAAATTTGCATAATTGAAAAATAAGCTCTACTTTTGCAGTCCAATTCGGAAACAATAACCCCTCGGGGTAAGACATACATCGCGGAGTGGAGCAGTTGGTAGCTCGTCGGGCTCATAACCCGAAGGTCGTAGGTTCGAGTCCTGCCTCCGCTACTACCAAGAAAAAGAGCAATTCGAAAGAGTTGCTCTTTTTTTGTATATTTGCAAAAACCGGTTGATTATGCGAAAGTATCTTTTATTGGCTCTTGCTCTGTTTCTGTTTCCTCTCTGCACACTGCCAGTGGCTTTGGTTGTTGGATTTGCTTTGATCGGTTTCGATAATGTTTATATAAATGAATTGGCTCTTGGAGCAGTTGTTTCGCTTCAGTATTTGTGTATTGCTTTTATCTGCAATAGTGTTCTTGGATGGCGAAAGAAAATCCTTTGGCTGACATCGGCCGTGATTGCAGTATTTGCATTTGTGCTTGCATTTATATATTTCGGGAATGGTTTTATATGGCACAATGTTAGTTTCGTTATGGACTCGCCTTGGGCTACAGGTTTCTATTTGAATTCTGTTATAGTAAATGTTTTGTCAATCCCTGTTTATATCTTGTTTATGAAAATTTATGGGAATAAGGAAAGTGTTATAAGAATTTCAGAGCATTTTGATAATACGGATATTATATTGGTTGATCCGTGTTATTTTATTAAAGATGATGGCACTTGGGAAGAGTACTGTGATGATTTTGCTGAGAACAGGAGCCTTGAAAAAATGGGCTGCGCTAAAGGTTTATGTTATTCTGTAGGGGATGTAAGCCCTGAGGTGCTGGTAAATCCGGATGATTTTACTGCATATGAAGGGAAAATACGCACAGACAGTCATCTGATTGGCTGTTTCAGGTTGGAGGATGTGCTGGCACACAATCCGGAATATGCAGAGGATATGGAGAAGTATCCCGACAGCTTCTGTATAATAAAAGGATTCACGGGAGATGTGGTCTTTGAGATAAAGGATGAGCACTATTATGATGAGATGTTGCCTATGACAACGGTTATAGGAATCGGTTCACCGGGATTTCATTCAGCTTTTATTGATTATGATGGTGAGCCCAAACTGCATTTTTCTGATTGTACAATGGAGTAGACATACTGCAGGATGTATATAAAATGGAAAGAGAGCGACCTTATGGACCGCTCTCTCTTTGTCTGTCATGTAATCCCAATAATCAGTCAAAGTCCGCTTCAACCAGTTTGAACGCACTGTTGAAGGTAAGTTCCACTCTGTTTGAGAGTTTTACCTCGTAGTGTCTGTCGTCCTTTTTAATCCCAATGATTTTCACTCCAGGGTACTGTGCCTGCACATGGCCGGCAATCTGCTCCGGAACTATTCCTGCTGGAATGCCGCCCTTGCAGTTTACGCTTGTCCATTCACCGGTACGGTTGAATTCAATTTTGTCGCCGTTCTTGAAGACTACATCATAGTTTTTGTCAAACATGTATCCCTCAACTGTTGAGAGCATGATCTCTGCAGATGGGAAGTGCTTCACTATGAGCTGCTGGGCAGTTGCCGGCATTTGTTTCAGGGTTACGGGCCTGTTGTTGTCTGCCTGGGCATGATTGCTTACCAAGATACAGCAAATGGATACAATAAGTAAAGTTGTAAGTCTGTAAGTTCTTTTCATGTCCATTTTGTATTAAGGGTTAATAAATTTTATGGTTTCTGTTCATGTAGACAAATGCTTCTGCACGTTTGCAGCGGTATTCAAGGCCGCGGAACAGCTCCATTTGTCCGTGAGACTCGTCGTACCAGCTTTCAGGCTCCTGGCTTGTGTGGCAGAACATTGCCTTTCTTTTGGTTTCTGCGGCAGGAGTTATGTCTACCCAATCTGTAGGATAGAACAGCTGGCTCTGGATTCCGTTCATTGCCTCAAAGAAGTATAGCTCAAAATTGTATCCCAGGCGGCGCCATGCATCAAATACAAGTGTGTAGCATACCCTGTGGTCTGCATGGGAGTCCATAGGCCAGTGGGTGAATACAATATCAGGTTTCTCTGCATCAATAATATCCCTCATCTCCTTGTAGCGGTTTGCATCTACAATGCAGCTTCCGTCAATCTGGGTAAGGAATACAGGGCGTACATCAAGCAGTTTGCAGGCCTCTGTTGCCTCTTTTACCCTTATTGCAGATGACTCTTCGTGGCTCTTGCCTTTGATACCTGCCTCTCCTTTAGTCATATATACTGATACTACATCCCATCCGGCCTTGCGGAGCATTACCATTGTTCCACCGCAGCATGATTCAGGATCGTCGGGATGAGCACCTATGACAAGGGCTTTTTGGGGTTTGTTGCCCTGGGAGGATGCAGTGGCTCCGGCAGGTTTTTCTGATGCTATTGCATCCATTCCAAATATAGTTGAGCCGGCAACTGCTGCTCCGGCTATTTTAAGCATGTCTCGTCTGTTCATATGTGTATGTATTAGTGTCTAACAAATATACGCAATAATTGGTTTAAATCATTAACTTTGTAGCTCATAAATGGATTAAAATGGAAAAAGTTTTCAGAGACAAATATTTTTGGATTGTACTCCTTACAAGTTTCCTTTCATTGTTCCTGTTTTTGGGAAGCAGCAATTTTCATACCAGGGGCGAGCCGCGCGAGGCGCTGGTTGCACAAGCTATGATAAACGATTCCAACTGGACCCTCCCTACAACCAACGGAGTGGATATGGCTTATAAACCGCCGTTTTTCCACTGGATGATTGCGTCGGCCTCAACTGTGGTTGGAGAGGTTAACGAGTATACATCACGTTTTCCGTCTGCGCTCGCTTTGGCGGCAATGGTGATTGCAGGGTATTTCTTTTTTGCCAAGAGGAGAGGTAAGGAGCTGGCTTTCCTTACCGCCATGCTTACCCTTACCAATTTTGAGGTGCATAGGGCCGGAGTGAACTGCCGTGTTGATATGGTTCTGGCGGCCTTTATGGTTCTGGCACTGTACCAGTTGTACAAATGGGCTGAGAACAGGCTCAGGGGCATTCCGTGGATTGGAATCCTTATGCTCAGCGGGGCGTTCCTCACCAAAGGACCTGTAGGTCTGGTACTTCCTTGTGCAGTGGTAGCGGCATTTGCCTGGATAAGGGGGATTAACTTTTTCAGAATCTGCTTCTCGTTCATAGCTGTGGCACTGGCAGCCTGCGTAATTCCGGCATTCTGGTATGTAGCGGCGTGGAAGCAGGGGGGAGAGCCGTTCCTCCAGTTGGTGCTTGAGGAGAATGTGTACAGGTTCCTGGGCAAGATGAGCTATGCCTCACATGAGAACCCATGGCCTTACAATGTGATGACAGTGATAACCGGATTTGTGCCGTATACAATCCTTATTGTAATGTCATTGTTCACCCTCAAATACACCAGAGTGGCATCAAAACCGCGTGAGTGGTGGGGCAAGTTCATCAGTTGGGTGAAACAGATGGATGATACCCGTCTTTTCTCACTTTTGAGCATAACAATAATGTTTGTCTTCTATTGCATTCCAAAGAGCAAAAGAAGTGTTTATCTACTCCCGATATATCCTTTTATAGCATATTTCATAGCAGAGTATATAGTCTGGCTGTTCAAGTACAGGCCAAAATCACTCAAATGGTTCAACACCACAATGGCATGGCTGCTGATGGTGCTTTCGGCAGTGTTTGTAGTGGCAAGATGCGGCCTTGTGCCACATTCTGTGTTTGGAACAGGAAAGCATGCGGCCGAGAACATTTCATATCTGAATGCACTTGAGACACTTCCTTTCTCAGTTGAGTTCCTTATTGCACTTTTGCCTGCAGCGGTAGCGGCCGTATATTTTGTGGCAGGAAAGAGACAGCAGACAGATGCAGTGTGCAGTTGTATGGGATGCAGTTGTGGGGAGTTGAGAGTGAAGCTGGGGGGGATCATAATGGCGTTTGTCCTCTTCTTTGCGTTGGACGGAGTGTTCCAGCCGGTGGTGCTGAATGTGAAATCAAACAAGGAGGATGCCATGAAGATTGCACAGCTGGCTCCTCAGGGGTATGTGTATTCTTACATTACAAATACAGTGATGGCCAACAGGCTGCATCCGTTTACAATCAATTTCTATTTGAACAACAGGGTGGTTCCGTTTGTGGATTTTGCACCGGAGCAGGGTTATGTGATTATTGGAGACAAGGAGGAGGAGAAGTTCAGGACTACATATGGCGAGGAGTTCGATATTGAGAGGGTTGAGGGTATTGAGTTCAAGAGCAATGATTTCAGGGACCGTACCCATGTTTATAAATTTGGCAGGAAACAGCAATGAAAAATACGGTTATAAAGCGCTTTGCAATTTCGGTAGGATACCTTTTGAGTGTGCATATTCTGGCACTCATGTTCTTTGGAATGTTCCGTCTTGTCCTGTTCTGCACAACCAGTTATGAACTTCCGCAGGAGATAAAGGGGGAGTGGATGCTGCAGGGGATGGCATTTGTAAAGGGTGTGTGGTTTGATAATGTGATAGCATGTTACATCCTCATCCTTCCACTTGTGGTAATGTGGATTGCCGGATTGTTCAAATACACTGCAAAATGGCTCTACAGGGCTGTAGCGGTATGGTTTATTGTAATGTACACTGTAGCGTTCTCGTTTACGGCTGCCAATATCCCGTATTTTGAGTATTTTTTCAAGATTATAAACTCTTCAATTTTCAACTGGTTCGGATATGCAGGCACAACTGCAGGAATGATTACGGGAGAGAGTTCATACTACTTCCCAATAGCGCTTGGCCTGGTGAGTATAGTGGTTTTTGGCGTGGCGGCTTACAAGTTGGCAATGAAGTTCTATACACTCTCATTGCGTAAGGTACTCCCTTACTCATTGAAGGATTTTGTAACTGTACTTGTGTGTGGAGCACTGCTTTGCGGACTGTGCGTTTTTGGAATCAGAGGGCGTACAGGATACAACCCAATTAAGGTGAGCCAGGCATATTATTGCCAGGATCCGTTCCTTAACCAATTGGGCGTAAACCCCGTGTTCAACCTCCTTACCAGCCATCTGGATGACAAGAGAAAGGAGAACCGCCAGCTTGATATTATGCCTGTGGAAGAGGCTGTTGCCACTGCGCAGAGGCTCCTTGGCAGGGAAGGGATTGAGGGAATCTCCCCAATTGCCCGCAAGGTGGAGAGTGGAACGGTGCCAACAGGAAAGAATGTGGTGTTCATCTTTATGGAATCCATGAGTGCCAACCTTATGGGGGCCTATGGCAACAAAGGGGGGCTGACACCATTTTTGGACAGCATCTACACGCAGTCGCTTGTATTTGACAACATCTACTCGGCCGGAATCCACACCAACCACGGAATGTACTCCACATTGTATTCATTCCCAACCATAATGAAGCGCAATGCAATGAAGGGAAGTGTAATTCCTGTATACAGCGGCTTCCCGACAGTACTTGCCCAAAACGGCTATCACAACATGTTCTTCATGACCCATGAGAGTCAGTACGACAACATGAATGCCTTTTTCCGCACAAACGGATTTGATGAGATATATGCCGAGGAGAATTACCCTAAGGAGAAGATTGCAAACCATTTTGGAGTGCAGGATGATTACCTTTATGAGTTTGCCGTTCCTGTGATAAATGAGAGGGCAGCCCAGGGCAAGCCGTTCTTTGCGGCGCTCCTTTCCATAAGCAACCATCCCCCTTATGTGATACCTGAGTATTTCCAGCCAAGATCTGAAAAGATTGAAGACCAGATTGTGGAGTATGCAGACTGGTCAATAAGGAAACTGATGGAACAGGCAAAGAAGCAGCCTTGGTACAACAATACAATCTTTGTATTTATGGGAGACCACGGAAAGCTTGTGGGAACCCCTGAGTGCGAGATGCCGCAGAGTTACAACCATGTTCCGCTTATGATATTCGGCAACGGCATAGAGCCGGGCAAAGTGGAGAATTTTGGCGGGCAGATAGATGTGGCACCTACGGTGCTTGGAATGCTGGGCATAAGTTATACCCAGAACAATTTTGGTATAGACCTGTTGAAAGAGCAGAGACCATGCATTGCCTACACAGCAGACAACCTCATTGCTGCAAGATGTGAAAATACCCTTTACGTGTATTCGCCCCAGACGCAGCAGGAGTTCAGATATGTTTACCATGATGGCAAGATTGCCGTGGCAGAGGACAATGAAACGTTCAGGATGCTCAAGGAGTACTGTTTCTCAATGCTCCAGAGTACCGAGTACCTTGTGCGCAGCGGCATGATAACAGACAAACCGGCAGAAAAGAGGATTGCAGATGAAAATTAAGCCTGTAATATTGGAATTTGTCCGTTTTGGACTGGTTGGAGGATTTTGTACTGCCCTCCATTATGTGCTGTACTGGCTGCTTCAGCAGGTGATTTATGTTAATGTAGCCTATACGTTGGGGTATGTGACCAGCTTTGTGGCAAATTTCTACCTCACTTCATATTTCACATTCGGAAGCACACCGTCGTGGAAGAAACTGTTTGGAATGGCAGGGGCCCATGGTGTGAACTATCTGCTGCACATGGTTCTGCTCAACCTTTTCCTCTGGTTGGGAATGAGCAATGAACTTGCCCCGCTTCCGGTATTTGCCATTGCCATACCGGTAAACTTTTTACTAGTACGTTTTGTATTCAAACATAAAAAGAAAGATGATGAAACCCGCTAAACTTGTAATTGTGGTCCCTTGTTATAACGAGGAGGAGGTATTGCATGAGACAACATCCCAACTTTCCGCCCTTTTGGACGGTATGGAGAAGGATGGGAAAATTTCACAGGGAAACCTGCTGTATGTTGATGATGGCAGCAAGGATGCCACATGGAGGCTTATAGAGGAACTGTCGGGAAAAAACAATAGGGTAATGGGACTTAAATTGGCCCATAATGTTGGACACCAGCAGGCTTTGTGGGCCGGGTTGGAGTGGGCTGCCCAGAGTGATTTTGATGCAATTGTCTCAATTGATGCAGATTTGCAGGATGATGTGCAGGCAATTGTGGAGATGACAGACAAATTCAATCAGGGGTATGAGATAATTTACGGTGTGAGGAAGGAGCGCAAGACAGATACTTTCTTTAAGAAACATACAGCACAGATGTTCTACAAGTTCATGAGTTCAATGGGTGGCGATGTGGTGTACAATCATGCAGATTTCCGCCTTATGAGCAAGAGGACCCTGCAGTCACTTGTGATGCATCCCGAGAGGAACCTCTTTTTGAGGGGAATGGTAAGGAGCCTGGGATACAGGCAGGAGTATGTTTACTATGACAGAAAGGAGCGCTTTGCCGGAGAATCCAAGTATCCGCTTTCAAAGATGCTCAGTTTTGCGGTTGATGGAATTACATCGTTCTCAATCAAGCCGTTGAGGTTCATTACCAGTTGTGGAGTTGTATTCATGCTGGTGGCAATAGGAATCATTGCATACGCCCTTTATTCGTTCATTGCAGGACATGTAGTGCCGGGCTGGACATCGTTGCTGGTGTCATTGTGGTTCATAGGCGGAGCAATCCTTACCGCAATTGGAGTGATTGGAGAGTACATTGGAAAGATATACAAGGAGGTTAAGAGACGCCCGCGTTATTTTATTGAAAAAACGTCAAATATCAGGTAAATGTGATACAGTGGAGGCAATTTTGAAAGTTGCCTCTTTTTTTACCCGCAGCTGAAAGATTTTTTAGTAATTTTGCTCTTTACAAATAACAGATAAGACAAGATATGGAGGAATTGGATTATAACACCCAGAGAGAGAAACTGCACATGCCCGAGTATGGCAGACACGTGCAGAAAATGATAGAATATGTGGCTGCACTTCCCGGCAAGGAGAAGCGCAATGAGCAGATACAGTCTGTAGTGCAGGTAATGGGTACATTGAACCCGCAACTGAGGGACATAAATGACTTCAGACACAAGTTGTGGGACCACGTGCACATCATCTCGGATTTTAATATAGACATTGATTCACCTTATGCAACCCCAACCAGGGAGAGTTTGGCTACTGCACCAAATCCCATACCGTTGCAGAAGACTCCTGTGAAGGCGGCCCACTACGGAAGGAATATCCAGAATATGCTTGAGGTGATAGCCCAGAGGGAGGATGGTGAGGTGAAGACCCACATGATAAAGACCCTGGCAACATACATGAAGCAGCAGTACCTTATCTGGAACAAGGATTCAGTTTCTGAGGAGACTATCTTCAACGATATTCACAAACTTTCAGACGGAAGGATTACAGTGCCTGAGGGAGTGCATATTGGAATGGGGATAAACAACGGAAACTACCAGCAGAAAAACCATAAGAACAACGGGCAGAAGAACAATAGGAAATGGCAAAGAAAAGCGTAACAAAACTTTCTAAGGAGGACAAACAGAAGGCAAAGGCAGAAACCCAGGTACCCAAGAAATGGGATGCTGTAAATCTGGTGTGCGGTCTGGTGTCATTGGCATTGGCGGTATTTACTTTGGTATCGCTGGTAACCTACATGTTTACATGGTCTGACGACCAGAGCCTGTTCATGAACAGGGAGATGTACAGTCCGTCTGTAGAACTTGAGAACGGTGGCGGAAAGTTGGGACTCGCATGGGCAAATTTCCTTGTTTCCAGAATGTTTGGTGTGGGAGCCTTCATTGTACCATTTTTCTTCTTTGCAATAGCTCTTCATTGCCTTAGATTCAAGAAAATTAATCTGTTGAGATTTTCTTTGTTGTCATTGTGGGGATGCGTACTTGTATCTCTTATGGCCTCATTCATATTCTCTTTTGCAGCGGCAGACGACTGGTTTGGCGGTGGGGCAGGCGGAGCATACGGATATTTTGCCGTTTCCTGGATGAAGAACATGATTGGAGGGTTTGGAGCAGGCTCTGTTGTTGGAATCCTGTTCATGGTGTGGCTGATATTTGTAAATGGAAAGATAATTGACTCGTTCTTTGCGTGGGTAGACAAGGTAACTGCTCCAAAACCTGCAAAACAGGAGGAGCCGCAGTTGGCAGTTGAGAACGCTGCACCTGCAGAAAATCTTTATGGTGAGTTGGATGTGGCGGTTCCTGTAACCTGTGAGGAGGCCACAAATGAGGATGTCAATCCAAATATTGAATTCACTGTAGAGGAGATTGAGGGTGACAATATGGGGGAAGATTCCGGTTTGCCTGAAATTGAGATTGCAGGCAATGATAATCTGGAGGAGGGTGAAGATGAAGGTGAAGATGGACCTGAAATTGAGGTAATTTCTGCTCCCGACGATGTTCCGGTAACCCAGGATGAGATGGAAGACGAGTTTGATATGGAACCTTTTGATCCAAGACTGGATTTGTCATCATATCAGGCGCCGCCGCTTTCATTGCTGAAGGACTATAAGGACAAATGGTATGTTGTTACACGTGAGGAACTTGAGAAGAACAACAGGCGGATTGTAAAGACCCTTGCAAATTACAAGATAGGAATTACCAAGATCTCTGCCAGGGTGGGCCCTACGGTAACACTTTACGAGATAGAGCCGGCACCTGGTGTGAGAGTGGCCCAGATAAAGAGGCTCGAGGAGGATATCCAGCTGTCTTTGGCAGCCAAGGGTGTACGTGTGGTAAACCTTCCAGGAACAAGATCTATAGGAATTGAGGTGGCCAATGAGAAACCAAGTACAGTTTCCATGCTCTCTGTTCTGGAAGACGAGAAGTTCAAGAGCCAGAGCTATGACTTGCCTGTGGCAATAGGTATGACCATTACCAACGAGGTGATGCACTTTGATTTGGCCAAGATGCCGCATCTGCTTGTAGCAGGAGCAACCGGACAGGGTAAATCAGTTGGATTGAATGCAATACTTACATCGTTGCTTTACAGCAAGCATCCTTCAGAGATGAAACTGGTGCTTGTAGACCCTAAAAAGGTGGAACTTTCCCTGTATTCAAAATTGGAGAAACATTTCCTTGCCCAACTGCCGGATGCAGATGAACCTGTAATTACCGACAACCAGAAGGTAATTTACACAATGAAATCGTTGTGTATTGAGATGGATGCCAGGTACGACCTTTTGAGACTTGCTTATGTGAGGAACATTAAGGAGTATAATGAGAAATTCCTGCAGAGGAAACTCAATCCGTTGAAGGGACACAGGTATCTGCCGTATATTGTAGTGGTGATTGATGAGTTTGCAGACCTTATAATGACAGCGGGAAGGGAGATTGAGGAGCCTATTGCACGTCTTGCGCAACTTGCCAGAGCTGTAGGCATACATCTTGTGATTGCTACACAGAGGCCTACAACGCAGGTTATTACAGGTAATATAAAGGCGAACTTCCCGGCACGAATTGCCTTTATGGTGCGTTCTGGAGTAGACTCAAAGACAATCCTTGATACCACCGGTGCCAACCAGCTGATAGGTAAAGGTGACATGCTCATCTCTACCGGCGCGGACCTTACCCGTGTACAATGTGCATTCATTGATACCAAGGAGGTTGAGAGCATTGTTGACTTCATTGCAAACCAGAGAGGATACACTACGGCACACTATTTGCCTGAGTATGTAGGTGAGGACAAGGATGAAGATGGAGGAGGAGTTGGCGATGTTGACCTCAACAGGAGAGACCCTCTCTTTGAGGATGCCGCCAAACTGGTTGTAATGCACCAGCAGGGCTCAACTTCACTCATCCAGCGCAAAATGAGTCTGGGCTACAACAGGGCAGGAAGGATAATGGACCAGCTTGAAGTTGCCGGAATTGTTGGCCCATATGAGGGGAGCAAGGCAAGGCAGGTGCTGGTGGCAGACCTGAGCGAACTTGATGCCCGATTGGCAAATATTAAGGATATTTATGGCTAATGTACTTATAAATGCTTTGGTGGCGCTCCTGGTAGGTGGCGCCACTTTAAGTTTTAGTTTTCAGGCTGAAACAACAGGAGGTTCAGGTACTTCTGCCGCATCCGGCAATTCTGCATCGCAATATGTGACGCAGGGAACAATTGTATCGGCCGGTGAGAAATACAGAATGGAGAACAGTGATGCTGTGGTGCTGTCGGATGGTAAGGTGATGTGCATCTACCAGAAAGCGATAGATGAGGTGATACTCCAGGAAGCGGCAGCAGGTGCTGCCGGCATTGCCAATCCGTTTGCGGTGCTTTTAGGTTCAGACAGCAATTATGATGTTGCTGCCTCTGATGCGGATGCACAGGGTATTCCCCGCAAGATTGTCCTCAAGGCCAAATCCGGCGCCAGGTATACAATACGGGTGAAGGATTACAGGAAACTTTCCGATATTGACACACTGCAGTTTGTCTTCCGCGCAGAGGATTTCCCAACAGCAGTGGTTACTGATTTGAGGTAGTCTTCCAACAGGGTGTTGCTCCGGTGGAGAATGGGTAGGTACGCCGTATTACATCACTCTCGCCGAAAGAAAAGGGATATATTCATATTCCAAAGCGTTATCGGATGTCGCGTGTCGGATCTATGGGCGATGATAAAGGCAAATGTGATGAACGGATTTGTCGAATATAAGGATCTTCCAGGCCAGCAACTTCACCCTTTCACCTCTCAGCAGCAGTACAATTGCGACATCAAGACAATGTTCGAGAAGGCAGGTATAACCTATCTTGTCACCAAACTGGACTCCGTTACCCGAACAGAATCCAAAGTGCCAATCAACGAAATGGCCAGCAGTCATATGGCTCGCAGTACCTTCATCGGTAACATCTACAAACTGGTCAAGGATCCGAACCTCGTGTCAGCCCTCACCGGTCACGCAGAAGGCAGTCGCGCCTTCAATCGCTACCGTGATATCGACATCGATATGAAACGTGATCTTGTCAAGATTCTGGAGGGCAAACGCTGATGTGGGTTTTTATTTGACTGATAGAGGGTTTTGAAAAGTTAAGTACCTGATAATCAATAAAGTTTTATTTGACTAACATTTGACTGAAAGGCTTAAAACTGCCGTAAGCATCCGATAAAGTACATTACCAACCTATAGTATGCAATTAGCCGCTATTACCAGTCAATTGTAGGTAATAGCGGCTATTAGTTTTAAAGTTGCTGGTATTAGTGGCTATTTCCAGCTAATGGTTGCCATTGATGAG
>JAZRCK010000021.1:0-6559 GCA_045659725.1 Candidatus Egerieisoma sp. | reverse complement strand
AGCTTTAAGGTAACTGCCCTCATTAGCTACAACATGTACGTTCTTCATAGTTACATTACCATATGAGTTACCACCGGCAACAACAGCTACACGGCTTGCACCATTTGCAGTTACGGTTGACTCAACTTTAATATCACCTTTTACAGTTACGTTCTCAATAGTTGAAGTACCCTCCAAAGAACCTGCAACAGCTCCAATGTGACCCTGGCTATGGTCGATATCCAAGCAAGCGATATTCAAGTTTACATTCTCAAATACTACATTCTTGATGGTTGCATCCTTAGCATAGCCAAAGAAGCCCATAAATGCTTTTCCTTCTTTAGCCTCTTCCTCAATGATCGAAAGGTTCTTGATTGTATAACCATTACCATCAAAAGTACCTTTAAATGAATGCTCATCATCAGTACCTATTGGAGTCCACTGTTGGTTATTAAGGTCAATATCAGTTGTAAGTTTGAAAGTCTTACCAGCAAAATTGTCTGCAGCAACTGCAGCTCTGGTCTCTGGTAGTGTACCATTTACAGCAGCAGCCAACCAAGCCAACTCTGAAGACTCATTTACTACGTATGCATTAAGTTCAGTATTGAATTTAGGTTCATTCATTGAACTACCATCCCATACATTGATATTGTTATCCGGAGTACCCCATACTGCATCAAGAGTAACCTCATACTTAACATCTGAAGTAAGCAAGTTACCTACAATGTTAGTTTTGTAGTTAGTCTTAACAGGTACGTTAAGAATAGAGGTGTTAACTGTTCCATGGCCAGCAGTTGCAATATCAAACTCTACATCTACGTTCCTTTTAGCAAAAATGTAGTTCATTGCAACATAAGTGTAAGACTTGCTGTTTACAGTAATATTCTCAAGATGGTTAAGGTTTGCTGCTGTGAACTCTACAGTTTTTTCACCAGTAACCTCTTGTGTAGCAACATTAAAGTTTGCTCCTGCATTGGTTACTTTAAAGTTAGAGGTAGTAAACTCAACATTAAACTTCACAGGCTCTGTTGTTCCTACATTAATCTGGGCAAATGGACGGGTAAGGGTAACAGTATCAGATCTTGGTCCATCAACATTAGTAATGAAAGAAACACCGCTGAATGCTGCCAAACTTGCATCATTGGCATTGATAGGATCAGGATAGGTAATGTTTTGAAGGTCAAAATCATTGCCTTTAACCCAAGCGTCACTTACCTGAGCCCAGAACAGAATAACATAATTCTGATCGTTCATCAACTCAATTGTAACGTTTGTTTTTCCACCATCAAAAGCATGTGCATTTGGGTTAATCTTGTACATAGGAGTTGTATTCGCAATAGAAGCAATTGCATCAGCCTCAACACTTACTTGAGGATCAACTCTATAAACCGCATAAACAAGGTCATTAATGTTTTCACCCATCTCTTGAATGGCCCTTGTCTGAGGGGTTTCAGGTATCTCCACACTGAAAGTTACCTGAGAAGCACCTTGGGCATTAGGGTTCATTTCCTCTTTCTGGCAGGCAGTAAAGAGCATTGATGCCATCAGTGCTAATGATAAGAATAATTTTTTCATTTTACTGAATTTTTATTGGATTAATTATTAGATAGTTATATATTTCCTACAATGTTTGTTTTATAGTTTGGAGCCAGCGTAATGCCGTTCACGTTTACCTCTTTTTCAGCACAACCTTCATATTGAAGTTTTAGTGTACACGATACTGAAGAACCGTAAAACGCATAGAACGAGGCCAGTTTGCTGTAAAACACTCCATTGGCAATTACGCCGCCGCCATGGGGCTTTCCGCTGTATTTAAGTTGCACTGTTTCATTGGAATAGGTTCCTTCAAACAGATCATAATACAAAGGAATCCCATCAACATTAAGCACCAGCTTATCAGGCAGCACATCCGCAGAAGTACCAACATCCACCTTGGCGACCGGGCGGGTGAGGGTAATCCCTTTTGTTTTCATTCCTGGTCCCGACTGCACTTCATCACAGAATGTGAACACATCCATCTTGTCGCCGTCTGTAGGGAGAGCATCAGGATTTTTCAGATACATGTGGGCGAACTGGTTCTCATCTCCACTGTCAATCCTGTATGTGTAGGCTTCTTCACCGGAGTCTTTATACTGGGCAACAAACACAATCTTGTACTCCTGGTCTTTTATGAGAGTTATGGGTACTGTAATTTGAGATGGATCTGTTATCTCTACAAAAGCGCTCATATCAGACATATACCTGTATGTACTGTCGTCTTTTTTGTGGTACACTCCATACCATAGCATGTTTACCTCAGTAGCCGGCTGAGGAGATTTTATCTCCATCTGCACATCTGTTGTAACCTCGTAAATGAGCGTGGTTTCAGTTCCCTGTTGGGGATCCATCTCCTTTGAACAAGCGCAAAGCAGCAGGGAGAATACTATTATATGTATGTATTTCATCATAGTTCTATGTTAAATTCACCATCAAAATCGGGATTGATTGATACACCACCGTCGGATTTGTTCAACAGGAAGCTTCCTTTCACGGTTGTAACTTTGCCTCTTTCAAGAATTACAGATATAATGTTTGATCTTGCTATCTCTACACCGTCGAGAGTATGAAGGCTCACCATCATATCCACTTTAGGGTCATCCTTTCTGGCAAATACGTAGTCGAATCCCATAGATGCCTCGTCATCGTTGAGCTGGATGAGTTTGGATTCAAAGGAAACACCCTGGTCTGACCAAGGGAGCTCGTCATCTACCATATTAAATGAGTTTGGCATGTAAAGAGGGTAGTTGATCTTTACAATGTACTCGTTAAGGTCTACATCTGTAGGGAGCATGCTCATGTCTATCTCTTCACCGGATTTTATACCTTGAAGCAGAGCCTCATACAGGTTGGTGAGCACTTTGGTTTTCCAGTTCCTAAGATCTGTGGTGATGAATACCACCTTACTCAAAGGTCTGGTCATCTCAATGGTTGCTTCAGACAAAGGCCTGTTTCCGCCAAACTTTATTACCTCAATCTCCTGGGTTCCCATAAAGGCGTCGCGGTAATCGTTGTTTCCAGAGTGCTGTACTTTCTCGTCCCTTCCAAGGAGCTTGATGTATTCGAAATTGCTGGGATTATAGTATTTGTCCTCTATTGAGCCGTTGTCTACGTAGTCTGCCCATACCCTGCACAGATATTTGCCTTCCATTATGTTTATAGTAATGGCGGTGTCAATCTCGTTTATGTCTGCTTTTGAGAAGACATATTTTGCGTATGGTGCAGATTCGTCATATTTGCCCTCGGATAACTCCGCGTAGAGTTCCATGGTGTAACGCATGTCATGGCTGTCGGGATTACCTGCTCTTGTATCCCATTCTTGCTGAGGTCCCTGCGGCAATTCTCTGCTGAACTTGAGTTTGATTATGGTATCTGCAGGTACCGGTACAGGCCACTCGTGTACGCATCCGGTTGCAATGAGGGTTATGAATGCTATTATTGCTGTTATTCTGCTTCTCATTTCTTGCCCTCCTTTCTTGCTTTTAGTTTGTTGCCAATTCTGTAAATGAATGAAACAGAAGCGTTGTCTATTCCTATAAATGTCTTGTGTACAGCGGTTTCTGCATAGTGTCCGTTAGGCTCGTTGTAGAATTTGTCATAAACGGCATCGTAAACACCTGCTCCAATTGAGAATTCCATACCCCAGTTTGCGTTCTTTTTGAAGTTGTATGCGTAACCCAATGCAAGACCGCCACCGTATGCCGGCCTTTCACCTTTGTAGTCCTGAATCCTGTATTCTCCATCAAGCGCGTAGTTGTACCAGCCTAGACCAAAGTGTGCTCCTGTGTACCAGCCCACGTTCTGGCTTGAGAAATAGTATCTCAACTCTGGCTGTACTACAATGCCGCGGAACTTGAGGGTTTCCTTAAAGTAGTTGAATCCGCCTGAGTAGTAGAACGGCACGGCTATAGACCAGTGCTCTGCTACATCCATCTCCACCGCTATGTTGAAGTGTCCCATTGCCCAACCTATTGTGTTGGTCTTTAAACGCCAATTGAGACTCCATTTTTCTTCTTCTGGAGCCTTATATATAATAGGTGTAGGTTCGGGTTCAGGAATTATCTCCTCCACTATCTTTACAGTATCAGGTGCCGGTTGTGGTTCGGGTTCTGGTGCCGGCTCCGGTTGTGGCTCCGGTTTTTTAGGCTCTTTTATTGTAAAGGTGATGGATGCTGTACGCTGGTTGTCCATCATACTGTAGCGGATCTCCTCAAACGCTGCAGGCATCCTCCTAATTATTGAGTCTTTCTGTTTGTTTGTGTAATTGGGATTCTCAAGAATCTTTAGAATCTGCTCACTGTGTTTGATGCTCTCCTTGTGCCTTCTTATATCAAGAATAACACCGTCCCAGTCGTTGATTACATATTCAACAACAATCTTCTCATTTTTGTATTCTGGGAATAACTGAATCAAAAGCCCCTTCACACGCTCGGCACGCTGTGATGCAAGTCGTCTGTTGAGTGTCACAGGACCCTCTGGCGATGCCGATGCAATGATATGCAAGTTGTGCGGAACGGTACCTTCCTTTTGCAGAATTTCATTTATATCATCCACCATCTGCTGGATGGTACTTTTATTGTCTTTAAGGTTGTAGTCGACATTTGTTTGGTTCAATTTAAAATACAGCGTATATCGTTTCTCAACCAAATCAAAATTTTTGTCATCCTGCGCCCAAAGAGTGTTATTCCAACCGATTACGGTTAGAAAACATAATAAAACCAATAATAAATATTGCTTTATCATTCTTTTGTATTGCTTTTTTATGTCCAAAAATGCTATCCAATGTATAATGCTGGCTGCCAATTAATTACACTTGGCGCCAGTAATTGGGTAACTTTTTGGTAACTTTTGCTTGTTATTATCTATAGTATATACAAGTACAAACGTATAACATTTAATTCTAAATACCAAATTTAAATCACTTATTTTAGTGACTTCAAATTTTCTTATACACTTTACGCCAGCGTGTTAACCTTTCTGTAACCTCTTTATTCAGAAAACGGCCCTGGGAGTATTCCAGAGAGGTTTTTCTCAAATTGGGAGAGGTCATATGAGAGTTTCTGGTTTATGATTTTGGCGTAGATTTGGGTTGTTGTGATATTGGTGTGGCCAAGCACCTTGCTGATGCTTTCTATTGGCATTCCATTGGTAAGGGCAAGGGTGGCAAATGTGTGTCGGGCAGTATGGAATGTAAGATCTTTGCTCAGGCCACATTCCAACATGAGTTTTTTAAGGTTGCAGTTAAGCCATTCGTATGATTTGATCTTGAAAATTGGGTCTGACAAAGAAATGTTTCCTGTATATTTTTCAAGAATGCGTTTTGCCATTTCCAGCAGTTTTATCTGAAATTGTATCCCTGTTTTTTTACGTGCAGATATCACCCACAGTTCTCCTTTTATATTATGTACATTTTCCTGTTTAAGGTTTGCTATATCTATGTATGATATCCCTGTCAGACAACTGAACAGATAGATGTCCCTAACTGTCTGGAGTGCAGGATTGGAGAGTGGGTGGTTAAGCAGATGGAGCAATTCCTGCTCAGTGAGGAACTGCCGCTGTTTTACATTTGGTCCCATTCTGAATTTGCTGAATGGATTGCTTGGGATTTGACCATTGTGATGGGCACTTGTAAGAATCTTTTTCAGATAGGTAGTGTATATCCATATTGTAGACTGGCTCAGCGAATGGGTTGTGTGGAGCCAGGATGCAAAAGAGGTGATGAAATTTGGAGAGATGTCGGGAAGAAAAATGTCATTTGTGCGGTATTTGGATTTTATGAAATTTGAGGTGTGTCTATATACTATTTCCATTTTTTTAAGTGTCATTACTGCCCTGTCTTTCCCCACACGATGGGTGAATGTGCTGATGTCTTCCTTCATGTACCTGAGGAGAGTTGTGTAATCGTTACCCGTGCTCAAAATTTGGTTCTTTATCTGCAGGGCTGTAATGGGCTGTCCACTCTGCAACAATTGCTGGTATGTGTGTATTATGAGTGTACGGTAAGTTCCAAGGTATTTGTTTACAAGTTGGGCGTGCGATGAATTTCCTATTGCACAATTCTGTTGTGTATTCCAAAGTTCCGGATTTATGGCGCATTTGCAACTGAAGTATGCCTGAGTGCCGTTAATGGTAATACGGCCCATTACCGGAGCCTGGTTTTCCTTTAATTTTTTTCTGTTGATGTAAAATAGGATGCTGAATGTACTTCTCATGTTGTGTTTAATTAATGTTAGTACAATAAATATACTATTGCTGCATTCACATACCCATTGACTATGCATTGCTAAGGGCATTTTATATGGTTTGCCGGATATCCATTTTTGGACATAAAAAATGACCCGCCAAAATGATAAAGCGATACTTTATATTGGTTCTTCTTGGTTTTGTGGCCTTTATGGGGGTTGGGGAGCGAGCGTCAGCGCAGGAGAATGCAGCGGCCCGGGAAGCCCAAATACAGCAAAACCGGATAGAGAAACGGTATACAATCTACTTCAAGCTCAATCAGACCTCGGTTGACCTAAATTACAGGGACAATAATGTTACC
>JAZRCK010000020.1:0-49054 GCA_045659725.1 Candidatus Egerieisoma sp. | reverse complement strand
AATCATGGGTTCAAGAGGTTCAAACTCAAATCTCATAGAAAGGTTACTGTGGAATGGGGGCTTGTGGCCATTGCTCACAATCTGAGGAAATATATTGCTCAGAAGCTGAAAAGGGCTGCAGAGGTGGTAAATATCGAGGCAAAAAACTCTAATACATCACTAAACATGGCAGCATAAACCGAGATGTGATCTTTTCTCCGAAGTGGAACAATGCTGAATCTGAAAATGGTATTCATAAGAAAACCGGATCAAAATTACTTTTGACCCGGCCTCCTTTTTATGAAATTGTCGGGAAGAAAATACCCTTACTCAACATATTTTACTTTGGAAATATCTCTTGGTTTTGCTTCTGGAGATTCGTTTGCATAACCGAGACCTATACAGATTACAGGCTTGTAACCTTCACTGAAGCCCAACATTGCAAGGGCCTCAGGTGATTCCATAAGGAATCTTATAGGGCTGCCCAGGCATACTGAGCCAACGCCAAGAGACCATGCTGAGAGCATTATGTTCTGTGAAAGCAAACCACAATCAATGGTAGAGAAATCATAAGACTGGTCAGCAGCCACAAAAACAAGGGTAGGGGCACCCCTGAAACATCCTTCAACATTCTCAGGCTTTGTGTTGGGATTTGCAGAAACCATAGAGGCTTTGAGCTTTGAAATAACCTCAGGTTTGTCAAGCACCTTCACTTCCCAAGACTGTCTGTTCATTCCGCTTGGAGCATTGATGCCGCAATTGAGGATAACATCCATTGTCTCTCTCTTTACAGGCTCAGGCTTGTACTGACGGATACTTCTGCGAGCCATGATGTTTTCAATTACAGGGTTCATTGCGTTCTCTTTTTTCTCGTTTTGATTTTCAGTTGCAGGTGCGCAGGAAATCATTGCACTTGCAAGAATAACTGATAAAAGTGATTTTACTAACTTCATATTGTCAAATTTTTATTTTTCCCAAAAATAAGAAATTATAATTTCAGACCAAAATGATTGAATATCTTCCGGCGCACTTCTGTATTGGCAGGATTCCTCAAATCCTCCTTGATTGTATATGTCAAGGACGAGTTCCAATAAGGGTCATTGCTGTTGGCAGATATGCACTCCTTTAGTATAGTTTCATTTACATACAAACCAAATCCTACACTTTCTCTGCGGTAGTTGCCGTCAATTTCCAAAATATCACCTTCATAATAAGAGAGTCCATATTGGAGATATGATGCAACCGGTTTTTGGCACTCATATCTTTTGCCGAATGAGAGCATGGGGGTTATTTCAGATTCTTCAATTGGAGCATTTCCTATGATAAGGTAATCACCATAGAGAAATCTGTTGTAGAAAATTGGCTGAGAAGGCAAACTCTTTCTTGTCTTGAGGAAATTTATATCTACATTTTTTGTTGGCGAAATATGGTGGTACACCTGAACTATCAAAGCATGGCCAAGGAGATTTACAAGTCCCTGGTTTATTCCAGCTTTAAATTCAGGTAACTTTTTACGTTTATAGACATCGTATATGATGCGTCCGAATCCCCAATTCCTTCTGCTTATCTTAAATGCAAAAAAATCTCCCTCCTTGAATTTCTGGTGAATTCTCGGACGGGTTTTAAAGTCCTCCATATCGGCCAAATCATTATTAGTGGAATCTGCAACCCATTGGTCCAGCCATTGCTCAAGATTGTGGGTATAATCTTCTATGAAAGTCCTTTGAGATTTGGTATTGCCTATCTTAATGTAAAATCCGGAATTATCGCTGTATTTGGAATGATAAAAATACAGACCGTTCTTCTCTTTGAACTTATTTATGATTCCCTTATTGTATTTAAGTGGAACAGGGGCACACAAGTCCCACTCAGAATAATTTCCAAATTCAGAGGTTATCTGCTTACGCACAAATTCACCATCGTGATACAGCACCATTCCACAGACTTCAAGTCTTGACCAAGAATCCTGTACCAAATCCAAACCAAGATATTTCCTGTGCCTGTTTTCAAGTTCTTTCATATAATATTCTACAAAATTGACTAACTTAGACCCAAGTAAAGATACGAAATTTATATGGAAAGACCACTACTCAATACACACAACAAGCATGAGTTTGAGCCTGCCCATACAGCAGAGCAGATAGCAGCCATTCTTACGAAAACGGCATTTGGAGACTCAGATGGAAAGTGGTGGTAGACTAACCCTTGAATCAGCCGCCAATCCTTTTAAGTGCCTTCTCTTTAATTTCAGGTGTAACAGAAGATGTAATTGCAGAAATGCAGGCAACCAAAGCTGCCGCATCATCTGTTATGCCCAAGAACGGCACCAGTTCCGGAATAAAATCTGTTGGAAGAATAAAGTAGGCAATTGTTCCTACAATGAGAAATTTCTTCTTCAGCGATGTGCTTTTTGAAGAGAGCACATAACGCAAAAGGAAGAAGTTATATTTAATGGACATGAAAATTCCCATAAGTACACTTACTTGTTTTTCACAAGTTCTAGTTTCACAAAATAGGGTCTGGTAAACCAATTCCCATTTTCATCATAACAATTCTCTTGGGCAGCACAATATAAAGCATCTTTATACCAGACAACGCATTGGTTGTGATCAATTCCTTCCAATTCCGGAAACATTTCAAACCACTCCAGTCTCCAATTGATATTCTTATAGAATGCAATTTCTTCCATTCTGCCTTTTTCACTCCCTTTGTTTGAATAAAAATGAAATAGTGCATGACTGTCACAATCAAATGATTCACAACCTGCATAAATGCCGGAAGTAGAATAAACCGCAAACATGGCACCTTCAATTACAGTTGTATCCGGCTCAAATTTATCATTAAGAAAGACTTCTTTGTACATCCAAACATCATCTGATATCCCAGCCACATACTCACCGGTTGGATAACGGTGGATATTGTTAATTTCCAAATGGTCCCATATGTACCTTTCCTTCTCTTCTTCTTTAAGAGAACAGAAAACAGCATACTCAATTCTCTTTTTATCTGGCCAGTTGACAGCAGTGTCCGCAACAAGATTATACTCGGGTCTGCGATGATAGGCTTCCAGGAATTCCTCTCGCGTAACTTTGGTCTCCTTAACGTCATACTTGCAGTCAGTTGTACCGGAACATGAACTGAGTATAACCACCAACAAAACTATGAAAAAGTGACGATAAAAAAACATATGCCGGTAATGCTATTTGGTTGTAGCTGATGATGACCTTTGGAATACCCTCAAATCAAATGAATGAAGAACTGCAAGAAGATGGTCAAACACCTCTCCCTGGAGATGCTCATATCTTAGCCATGCTGTATCTGCAGAGAAGAAATACAGTTCTATAGGCATTCCCTCTGATGTAGGCTGCATCTGGCGCACAAGGATTGTCATTCCTTTGTGGACCTCGGGGTGGTTCTTCAAATACCAGTCCATATAGTGGCGGAAGATATAAAGATTCACCTCATCTGTACCGGACGGCTCAAACCCCTCCATCCATGGCTGCTGCTTGAAGTAATCAAGTTCATCTTTAGTACAGAAACGGACAGTATTCATGTCAATATTGATAGAGCGCTTGATACGTCTGCCACCTTCATCAAACATTCCTCTCCAGTTCTGGAAAGAATCATTTACAAGAGCATAGGGTGGGATAGTAGTGATGGTCTTGTCCCAGTTACGTACCTTTACAGTTGTAAGGGTAACTTCAATAACATCACCGTCTGCACCATATTTTGGCATTGAGATCCAGTCCCCCGGACGGAGCATATCATTGGCACTGAGCTGTATTCCTGCTACAAGTCCTTTAATGGTATCCTGGAATACCAACATCAGCACTGCTGTACCGGCACCCAAACCTGTAAGGATTACCAACGGATTCTTGTCCAACAATGTGCTTATTATTATGATGGCTCCAATACAGATTACAACAAGTTTCAACATCTGGTAAAATCCTTTCAGAGACTGCCCTTTATACTTCTCGTTCTCGCATGAAATTGCATAAAGCGACGAAATGAACGCACAAAACAGTTTTACGGCAATAATGATAATGTAAATCCAGATAATCCTCAAAGACCACGAAAGCAACACAGGCATGTTATGGAGCGCAAGTGGAAGCAAAGCCGAAACAACAATAGGGGGGATAAGTTTACATACATTACCAAGCACTTCATCGCTAAGAATATGGTCATCCCATGAATTGCCTGTCTTGCTGGTAACCTTTCGGATAATTGGAATAACAACCTTACGGCATACCCTGCTCAAAATGAACGCAATCAGCAGAATAACAAAAATTGAAATTGCAGTAACTACCAGATTAACATAGCGTTCAGCAATACCCAACTGCTGAAGCCACTGTACAAGTTCAGTATTTATCAAATTCATAATTTCCTGTGTTTTGTGCAAAAATAAGATATAATTTCAATAAATCATATTATCTCATCCAACCATCCACACAATAAATCTTCTCTAAAAGTTTACGTTCAGCTCCAGTTTCCACATCCCGGAACCAAACCTCAATCCTTGCAGCATAATAATCACCAAAATCGCCCTCGTAGATTATAAATTCCTGTTTCCCGACAATTTTTGAAAAAGAATGATTTGCAGGGACAGCAACTTTACTCTTGACGGACAACCTGTCTTCAGACAAACGGATGTTATCAGTAACCTCATAACATTTCAGGAAGATTTCACCTGCTGGAAGGGTGCCATAATGGAAATCATATTTATAGATGCCGCCTTGTCCAGGATTGTCCCAAATCTGCAGCCAAGTGTTTGAATCGGTACTGTCAACTTGTGCAGTCTCATCCTTAGATTCGTATATAAAAGGATCACTGCTCTTTAGGGGAATATCGTACTGTAAATCTCGGGGAATAGGGTGAGAACGGCCAAAACCGTCGGGAATACTCATTGAAACAATTGTTGATAACACCCCTAAGGTTAAAACTATAAATGCCGATAATGCAAAAGAGATTGCCAATTTCCTCCATTCTTTCTTCCTCGCAAGGAAAAACCAGGAAACCGGCAATGCCAGGATCACCAACAATTCAAGCAGACCCACTATCAGATCAAGGGAAGTGGGATAGCCAATCGTGAGCAATATACCCAGACACAAGAGCACTGCAAGGAAAACCGGTAATAATAACCAATAATTTTTAAGAAAAGTTTTCATATGCAGTGATCAATAGAGTAATAACATAATTTCAAATATACGAAATAAGATTTATTTTAGCTATCTTTAAAACTCAAACACTATTATTGACTAGTATATAACTATGAAAATCATAGAAGTAGTAGCAGCAATAATCATAAAAGACGGTATGGTCTACGCTACACGGCGCGGGTATGGAGATTTTAAGGGATGGTGGGAGTTTCCGGGCGGTAAGACTGAGGCTGGAGAGAGCTTGGAAGATGCACTCAAGCGTGAGATAAAGGAGGAGCTGGATGCTGAGATAGAGGTGGGAGAGTTGTTGGATACTGTTGAGTGGGATTATCCAAATTTCCACCTTACTATGCATTGTTTTGTGTGTTCTTTATTGTCTGACACGCTTCAACTTAATGAGCATGAGGCTGATGCGTGGCTTAACGCAAAGTCTTTACATAACGTCAAATGGCTGCCGGCTGATGAGGGACTGATTCCTCAGATACAAGTGCTTCTTGGGTAGGGGATGAGGAGGAATCTGTTCTCCGTACATTGCCTGGTAGACTATAAAGTCCTCCAGCGTTTCTGAATGTTTTGCTACGTGGAGGACTTTATAGATATTGCCTTTGAAGTGTCTGAAGTATTGGCTCATAAACTTTACAGCTGCTCTATTTCCTGTACGGAAAGCTTGGTTACTTGAGCTATATACTCAATGGAGGCTCCAGATTGCTTCAATGAAGCTGCTACCTCTTTTATTCCTTCTGCTCTTCCTTCTGCTCTTCCTTCTGCACGACCTTCTTCGCGTCCCTCTCTTCTACCTTCCGTTCTTTGCCACATATATTCATTCATAGTGTCACGGTAATATTTCAATTCAGCTTCATATTGGAACCTTTCTTTTTCAGATAGAGACTCAACATCGGCTGTATCAAGGACTTTGTAAAAAAGTTCTTTTTTATCGTCGGGAAGATTAGTTTGCTCAACCTCTTTTTTCAATTGCTCAATTGTCTTCATATTTTTATGCATATGGTTCAGCAAATATAACAAAAATTCATATTCTTCTGAGCAGTCTGATATGGATTCTGCTTCCAGACATGGGATTTGCAACATGATGATATTCAATTTGTCTGAGAACAAATCTTTATTAATGGCATCATAGAGAGCATAATCTTTTCGCAAAGAAGGGTTATTGCCGAATTTAAAATTCATAAGGCAAATTGAGTAGACTTTTTTAATATCGGCATAATCCCAATCTTTACCCCTTTTTCCCATCTTGGTAATAAGAGAGCATGTGTAATAAAGAATCCTGTCATTAAAATTGCTCTTTGAACAATTTTGCATCTCAACAAGGAATCTCACACCATCAGAGTTCACGCATATCAGATCAAAATAACATCTTTTCTGGTCCTGTTGATCGGGAATGAATTCTGTGTTAACATAACTTATACTCTCAATTTTAGATTTAGGTTCAAGAAGAAGATTCAGGAAGCCAATGAGATTATCCTTGTGTTCTTCTGAGCCGAACAAACGTTTGAATCCCCAATCTACAAAAGGGTCCATAATCTTACCCGCCGTGCACTCTTCCCCTTGCACTTGCGGTATTTTTCTCGACAAATTAAGTGACATAACTTTATTAAAAATTTTCAGAAGTAAAGCTATCAGGAAACTTAGTGTTATCATGCCTGAAAAAGCAAAAATTTATATATAGGTTTGATTTTTGCTTTTTTCTAAAAAAATTTACTCTACCTCCATTCACTTTTTAAAATTTGTTAACTTTGGGAAAATGATTTGTCTATGATAGATTTTGAAAATGGAAGCGTCTTCAAGCTTAAGAAGGTTGATGATGATAAATTTGCCAAAGAATTGGAACCTATAATGGTTCCTGGAGAAACAGTACTTGGTTGCTATAAGGATGTGCGGGATCATGTGATATTTACAGACAAGAGAATCATTGCTGTAAATGTTCAGGGATTGACCGGGAAAAAGAAGGATTTCACAATTATGCCTTATTCAAAGATTTCAGTGTTTTCGGTTGAGACTTCGGGATTGCTTGATTTTGACAGTGAACTTGACCTTTATTTCAGCGGGGTAGGGCGTATCAGATTTGAGTTCCGCGGGGCTTCAGATATTCTGGATATATGCCGTATAATTTCAATATATGCATTGAAATAAAAATAGATATGCTTTCATAAAAAGAAGACAGAGGTTGATTGCAGTGACTATTGCAAAATCAACCTCTGTTTCTATAATGTTATTTTCCAAAAGTTATCCCAAAACCTCTTCATACATAAGGTAATGGCACTCATCCATTCCCAGTTTCCTGTAAACCTGCTGGGCTCTGTAGTTGGTTTTGTCTACATATAGACGAACCTGGGTTACACCCTGTTCGTGGGCCATTTCCTTTATTTTTGCATACATTGCCCTGTAAGCACCTTTACCACGATATTCAGGTCTTACATATACACTTTGGATCCACCAGTACCAGCGGTTGGTCCAGTCGCTCCACTCGCGAGTAAGCATAAGGCTGCCAATTGGCTGGCCGTCTGCACGTGCAATGATATAAGTACCTTTATATTCATCATCCATTACTGCTGCCACACCAGGAGTCACGCGTTCAATGTCCAGGGTAGTACCCTCAGACTCAGCAGCCATATCTACCTGAAACTGCGCAATGGCATTGATATCCTCTTTGGTTCCGGTAGTAATCTGATAATTGATAAATTGTATTTCCATGTCTTAAAAATTAAAAACAGTATTATTTAATGAAATTTTATAGTCCCAGTTTTATAAGTTGCCTGTCGGATTCTCCTTTTGGGCTACCTTTCTGCCTGAATGAATTGAAGTTGTAAGAAACTCCGAGCCACAGCATCCTGCTCTTATTGGTGCTGGTATTTGTCAGGTCAAATATATTGTTGTATGAGTATACTTCCCATTTGGCACTTTTGAATACATCTGTCAGGAGGACAGAGAATGTAAATGCCCCTTTCTTTTGTTTGAATCCAAGATTCATCTGCTGGGTAAGTTCTGTTGTAAGCTGAGGGAAATACTGAGGTGTGGTTACAAAATACTGGCACTGTAGGCTTCCACCTTTCCACGGAAAAATGTCAAGCATTATGTTGCTGTTGTTGGTAACTCCGCTGTTGGAGATTTGGGCCCCATTGTATTCACCTTCAGCATCTGCATAGTATGTGTTTGCCGCTAACGAGAGGCTCAATTTCTTGGAAATCTCTGTACGGAAAGAGAGTTCTACACCGGCTTTAAGGTCTGTATCTGCGTTAACGTAGGTTGTAATCAGCTTGTTGCCGCTGATTGCTGTAATTTGCGAGATGTAGTTGTTGGTATGTGTCACATAACCGTTTGCAAAAAAGTTTGAGCCCCCTTTGGTAAGGTTGTAGCTTATATCAAGCTTGGTTGCCTTTTCCGGTTTGAGGAACATGTTTCCCTGCTCATATGTGGTTGCATCTACCATGCTCATGTAAGGGTTGAGCTGCGGATATGACGGGCGACCGATACGGCGTGAGAGGGCAAATGAAAGCTCTTTTCCTTGGGCAGCCTTGTATGTTCCCTGGAGGCTGGGGGCAAAGAACCAGCTGGTCTTGCTCTGGTCAACATCACTTTGGGAACTCTTTAAAGTTACCGTACTTGCTTCAACTCTAAGACCACCCTTATATGTAAACTTCCTGTTCAGGCGGCCTGAATACATTGCATAAGCAGCGAGGACAAGTTCTGTATGGAGAAGGTCGTTGCTCATATCCTGTGAGTATTCCCATTGTGACCCCTTCATCTGGTAGAACTCATGAAAGATATCGTTTCTGCGGTATGTAAGTTTTGCGCCTGCAGTAAAGGTTCCTTGCCTGAGTTTCTCCTTGTAGTCTGCCTGCAGAGAGGTTATGAACGGACTTCCACCAGAATTGGAACGGTTGATGATCTGATTGTTCAGATAATAATATGAAGGTCTGTGGCCCCAAATTTTGGAGACTGAGCCTTTTACAGTAAAATCAGAAACCTCAGGCTCAATAACGTGGGTGTAGGCAACCGAACCTTCTATATTTTCCCTGTTCCAGGTTACATCATTGTATCTGATCTCCTCTTTTTGAGTACCGTTTTCAACAAATGTGTTCTTGAGGTCCTGCTCAATATTTATGCGCGGCAAAATGCATTTTGCATCTATGCTTATCCTGTTGCGCGGGTTAAGTCTGAAATCAGCACCTAAGGTGATATTGTTATTGTAAGTGTATCTGGTTGCCAGCATCTGCTGGTTAAGGTCATATCCGGTCCCCTTCAAATAACGGTGAAGTGTGGTGTTAACCTGGTCATCTTCATATTTTGTATTGTAGCTGAACCTGTATGAACTCTTCTCCTTATTGTATGCAAATGCCGCATTTGCAGTTACAAAATGGTTGAAGCCATAATTGGCAGCCACCACTGCGCTGAATCCCTCTGCAGTGTTTTTCTTTGAGATGATGTTGATTATACCGCCTGTACCGGAAGCGTCGTGAGATGCGTCGGGATTAGTGATTACATCAATGCTCTTTATGTTGCCGGCAGAGATGGTAGAGAGGTCGCTGGCAGTAGTAGGGACTCCATCCATAAGTACAAGGATATTCCTGTTGCCCCTAATTGAAATTTCATCATTGGATATGTTCACTGCTGAAGCGGAACGGAGAATATCCAATGCCGTTCCCTTACTGGAAACCATATTGGCCGAGGCGTTGATTGTAGTATGCTCAACATTGGATTTTCGTGCAGCCTCCTTTGCTTCCACAACAACTCCCTCAAGGGAAATGGCATCCTCTTTAAGGATGATTGCCCCAAGGTGGATTTCAGATTTGTGTGGAAGGAGAGATTGGGTATGCTTTGAATATCCTATGAATTCAACAACCAGCAGGAGGGGACTATTGTTCAGCGGCATATTGAGCTTGAACTTGCCGTCATCGCCTGTAACTGCTCCGACAAGAGGTTTTTCCCACTTATACACCGCTACAGACGCATAGGGCACGGGTACCTGATTCTCATCAATGATCTGCCCTGTTACGGTACATTTTACCTGTTGCTGCGCATATGCAGGAGCAACAAAAGAAATTGCCGCCACAAAAAGTGAAATCACCACCTGCTGGATGTAATTATTCATAATTTATTCCCAACAGTTTCAGTATTTTGCATCAATTTCAACAAGCAGCCAATCAAGGAATGGCCTCAAAACCTGTGCGGCTGGCTCGGCGGTTTTAACCTGAAGGGTAATCTCGTTGCCCATACCTCGCAAGATATCAAAACGATGATTATCATTCTTGTCTATACCCTCAATTGCACTCCAGCATTTTGCAAACCCAACAGCATCAATTCCTTGCAGGTTCTCTGAAGTAAGGGCATCAACCATAACCTCAGCAGCCTGAGTCATAACCTGAAGTTTGAGCACAAACGGCCTCAAATCGGCATAAAACAATGTATCACTCTCATTTTTGGATTCCTTCATCTTCCCGACAGCCTCACATGCCTTGGAAATTTTTGCAAGCTCAGCTTTAAGGGCAGCCTTCTCATTTGCAACACCTGAAGGATTATTTACGTATGCCGCTTTGAAAGTATTGATCAACTGAGCAAGGGCAGAAGTAGAATCATAGTAACGCAAATAAGGGACAATTGTCTCAAAATTCTTTGCATTGTCTTTACCTACAACAGAAGGAAGGGATGCTTTCCAGTTCTCCATATTATTGAAGGTATCCATATTCCAGGTATAATCGGCAACTCCAAACAAAGGAATCTTTGAAAGTGCGCCCTGTTGCATAGGGTTAATTATAATGGTCTTTACCTGAAGGTCTTTCTCCAGTTCTCCACTGAAATGGATATGTGTCTCATCTGCAAAGTTGGTGTATGTGTCAGCTACAAAAATCTTAGTAACATCAACATCGTTGCAAGGGTAGTTCCACCACCATGAAACCTCACGTCCCAGGTAATCATTGAGCACTTCAAGGTCTTTTCCATTAGGTACCGACCAGACATTTTTACCGGTTGTATAGATATTTACTTTACTTGGGACAGGATTCAATGAACTCCAGAACTTACGGGCAAGCTCCGGTTTTGCCCAACTGTAGGCATATAACTGCGGAACATACTGCAATGGCTTAACGGTATCTGCTGCTGCAACACCGGCACAGTTCCATTTGGCATCAATCATATTCTGAAGGTCTGAAAGGCGGTCTGCACACTGTTTCAATGATGGATCATCATAAGGTACACCGCAATCATCAACAAACACTCCAAACTGACGCACGCCAAGACCGTACATAAGTTCAAACTTGCCCATAATCCTGTCAAGTACATCTGATTCTCCAAGGGCAGTAAATGTCTGGCCCGGATGAATTGCCCAGATGAAATTCACCTTGCACTCATGAGCAGTTTGGGTAAGCTGTTTCATCATATCCTGTGTCATAAGACCAAATCTCTTCTCGTTGTCGGTAATCTTCTCAGGATATGCCTTGTCCCAATAACGGGTATGGTAAGGATCGCTCTTTGCACCGTACATGTACATATTCAATTTATAGCGGGCCATAAAGCGGAAAAGGTCCTGTGTAACCTCCATGCTATAAGGGACTCCATAATAACCCTCAATCACTCCACGGTATTTGACATCAGCATAATCGTAGAAAACAACATTTGAAAGATTGGCAGTTCCATTGTCCAACATCTGCTCCAAAGTAGCCAGGCCGTAGAATACAGCATCCGTATTCTCGCCAAGTATAACCACCTGAGCCTTGCCTCCGTTTGATGAAAGGCTTACAACATGGCGGTCATATTTGGGCTGGCTGAAAATATCCCTCTTAAGTTTAATGCCTGAAGCCTTACGGTCGACCGTACCTTTTGAACCATTTATACCAAGGTACACTGTTGATTTACCGGATTGTGGTTTATCAGTAATTGACGCATCCAAACCTTTGGCCTTGAGTACCTGTAATGCACGGTCAAGGGTATATTTGTCAATTCCAGGCTCTGCTACAACACATACTTTCTGCGTGAAGGAAGATTTTCCTTTCGTTGTCTTCTGTTCCTGCGGTACAGGATAAATTGTATAGGCATTTTGTGCCAATACAGAATTGCATGCCATGAAAATGGCAAGAAACATGATAATAACCGTACGATTCATAAGTTATGGTTTTATTTTAGCGTAATTGTACAATTATCAAGGCTCTCAATCACAGCAAGTGACTCAACCCTTACTCCGTTATTGCGTAGTTTGACAGCACCGCCCTGGAATTCCTTTTCTATAAGGAAACCCATTCCAACAAGCTCTGCACCTGCCTGTTTTACGAGATCTATCATTCCAAGTCCTGCATTGCCGTTGGCAAGAAAATCATCTATGAAAAGTATCTTGTCTCCCTCACATATGTAGTCTTTGCTGGCACATACAGTATAGCTCTTATTCTTGGTGAATGAGAACACTTCTGTTACAAGCATGTTCTCCATTGTAGCAGGTTTGTTTTTCTTTGCAAAAACAACCGGCAACTTCATAAGATAACCAACCATTATGGCAGGGGCTATACCACTGGCCTCAACTGTAAGTATTTTGTTTATACCACAACCTTCAAAACGTTTTACAAACTCTTCAGCCATTGCTTCCATAAGCACAGGATCCATCTGATGATTTATAAAACTGTCCACTTTAAGGATGCCACCGGGAAAGCACTTGCCGTCCTTCAATATTCTTTCTTTAAGTATCTGCATTGTTGTATATGTTAAGTCTTTTACAAATATATGAAATTGAGTGCTCACAACTAGAACAAATTGTCCTGAATCTGGCCAGAGCCATTGTCTTTTGTGGAAAAAGCGGCAAATTTTACTGTAATTGCCAATATTTCGGCCCCATATTTCTTGCATTTGGCTTTACCCATCCCCTTGATATTTCCAAGTTCATACATTGTCTGCGGAATCTTTGATGCAATTTCCAGCAATGTACTCTGATGGATGATGGTATAAGCAGGCACATTGTCTTTTTTGAACCGATCAGTACGCCATTGCTGAAGCAGCTGTTTAAGTTGCTCATTCACCTGAACCGGCGAGGCACTGGCATCCACTTCAATCTTGATTACTTTTTTCTCTTTCTTTCGTGATACGGAATTCCTCTCTTTAAGTTGGCATGCCGTCTTTATTCTGGAGTAGTTCTCAATAGAAAATTTGCCACTGGAAATGGATTCAAGCACGCTACATATTATGTCCAACAGGATCATCAGTTCACCCCAGGAATCCTTGGCTTTCTTCTTTGCCTCCTTATTGTCAATTTCAAGGTCTGCAACTGCATTGCAGCAATCTCTTATCTGATCAAAATAGGGGAGGAAATACCCTGAAGCCTTTTCAAGACGCTCTGCAAGATACTCTTCAGTAGCGCCGGAAGTTTCTATATGGGTAAGTTGTCGGGAAAAAGAATCTGCTGTTTTCCTCAATTCAAAAAGGGTATTCTGATGGAAGATAAGCTTTTGTGATTCATCATGATAAAGCTGCTCATATCCTGCTCTCCAGTTCTTCATATGCCATCCATAAGTCCTTACAAGGGGCTCAAAATTGAAAATCTCCCTCATGACATTGAACCTGTGGGCCCTCTCGGCACTGCCTAGAGAAGACTGCACAATTGCAAATGGTGAAACCGCTTCATTGAAACGGGAAATATGTGAATCATTATAGAGGGAAGAAGCAGAAATTGGGGTCTCAAGGGATATCCCCTCTAGTGTACGGCATCTTGAAAGTGCCACATAAACCTGACCAAAAGCAAATGCTGCTCCAGCATCAATAATAACCTTGTCAAAGGTGAGTCCCTGGCTTTTGTGTATGGTTACAGCCCACGCAATTCTAAGCGGCAATTGGCGGAACTTGCCCACAACAACAGGAACAATCTCGGATGTCTGCTGGTCTATCTCATACTGAATGTTCTCCCACACAACAGGCTCAACCTCAACAAGCCCTCCCTCAAAATCCTCAATAAGCACATTCCCTGCAGCAGAAATCTCCAGCACAGTTCCCATTTTTCCATTATAATATTTGCCCTGTGGATCGTTACGGACAAACATCACTCTGGCACCCTCCTTGAGACTCAGGAACTCATCTGCGGGGTAGTTGTTTGAAGGAAAATCCCCTTCAATCCTGGCTGTAAATACCTCCGGTTTTCCCGACAGCTTTACCAGTTCCAATGCGTTGATATTATCAGCCTGGGCATTATGTGTAGTAAGCCGAACAACCTCATCCATATCTTGGGGTGCACCAACCCTTGAATTGAGTTTTTCAAGAACCTGGGGAGTAACTTTATTGTCACGGACTGCATTAAGTATCCCTATAAATTCTGAATCCTTCTGCCTGTACACCTTCTGCAACTCAATGGTAATGTAATCCATCTTCCCCAGTGCCTTTGAATGGAAAAAGTACGGAGAAGGATAAACCTGTGAAATATATTGCCTTTCACTCTCCTTAACCACAGGAGAGAGCTGGTGGATGTCTCCAATCATCAGCAACTGAACCCCTCCGAACGGCTGGTCGTTACGGCGGTATTTTCTCAAGGTCATATCAACCGCATCCATCAGATCAACCCTTACCATGGAGATTTCATCTATTATGAGAAGATCGAGTGTACGGATGATTTTTATCCTTTCTTTCCGAAGGCTACGGTATCTGTCGGGAGTCTGATACTCTGTAACAAGCTCCTTTACATCAGGAAGATAAGGACAGAGGGGCAACTGAAAAAATGAGTGGATGGTGGTTCCGCCTGCATTAATGGCTGCCACTCCGGTTGGAGCAAGAATTACGAACCTCTTGGATATTGTCTGTGCAATGTACTTGAGGAATGTTGTTTTTCCTGTACCAGCCCTTCCTGTAAGGAAAATGGACTTCCCAGTGTACCTTACATACCTTTCGGCCGTCTCAAAAATCGCATCTTTCTCCATAATTGCACCCTTTTCTATTTAATGACGTGATTGTAGCACGAATTTAAGATAAAAAAACGTATATCACCAATTATTGCTAACTTTACAGGATATGAAAAAATTTGCTTTACTAATCTTCCTGATGATATGTACCGCTTCTGCATTTGCGCAGCAGTACTTGAAAATAATGACCTACAATGTCCGTAATTCCAAAGGGATGGACAATATTATGGACTGCCGCCGTGCAGCAGCTGTAATACGCACACAGGCTCCGGATGTAGTGGCAGTACAGGAGCTTGACAGCATGACAAGACGCAGCGGCAGAAAGTACATTCTTGGAGAAATTGCAGATTATGCAGGGATGCATGCAGAGTATTTCCCTACTATTGAATTCGATGGAGGCAAATATGGCATAGGTATCCTTTCAAAGGAGAAGCCTCTTGCCGTAAAAGGGTATCCGCTTCCCGGAAGGGAAGAGGAGAGGGCACTGCTTGTGGCCGAATTTGAGGAGTATGTATTTGCCTGCACCCACCTTTCCCTCACTGAGGCCGACAGAATGGCATCACTTGAAACCATCGGGAAAATTGCAAAGGGTTGCAGCAAACCTTTCTACCTGGCAGGTGACCTGAATGATATCCCCGGATCTCAGTTCATTAAGGCATTGCAGGAGAATTTCAGAATCCTCAACAAACTGGAATCAAAGACTTTTCCAGCTCCTAATCCCGACAGGACATTGGATTATATAGCAGTATGGAAAGCTACTGCACCAAAGATGGATGTTGTATCCAGGGAGGTTGGGAATGAGCCTGTGGCATCTGACCACAGACCAGTAACTGTACTGCTGAAGTTGGAAAACTGGAAACAATAGACAATTACAATTCAATGAAATGAAGCAACTTGTATACATAAACGCATGCATCCGCGGTGCAGAATCCCGCACACGCAAACTGACTGAGGCCATGCTGCATGAATTGTCTCAAAGGTATGAGATTACATAGATAGACCTCTCCAATTATGATCCCGGATGCGTAACAGAAGATATATTCAACAGAAGGCAACAGATAGGGCTGCCGGAAGAAGACCTCAGGTATGGCAACAAGATAGCCGCAGCAGACCTCATTGTTGTAGCAGCACCATTCTGGGACATGAGTTTTCCAGCAGTTTTGAAAGCATTCATAGAACACATGTGTGCACCGGGCCTCACATTCAAGTATAATCCCGACGGAAGCAATCAGGGAATCTGCCGGGCAGAAAAAATGCTCTACATTACCACCAGAGGTGGCCTTACCAAAACCGGCTCAAGGCTCGACCAGGGAACTTCATACCTGAAAGCCATCTGCTGGCTATAGGGAATACCGCAAGTGAAGACTTTTGCTGTAACCGGAACAGACATGTGTACTCCGGAAGAACTTGCCGAAATAATGGCAAAAGCAACCGAAAAGGGAAGGGCACTTTGCAGAAAATTATAGATTAAACACAATAACCATGGCAATAAAACTCACACTACAACCAACTGAAAGAATCCTGTTCTGCGGAAGCAAATGGTGGGGTGATCCGGATATGCCGGAGAATATGCAATACCCTACAATTGAAGTTACGGAAGATGGGGAGACATTTGACTATCCACTCACTTTCATCTGTCAGATAAACTGCGATGACATAGTACCTTATGACAAGGAAAACCTTCTTCCACATGAAGGGATGCTGTACTTCTTTGCAGCAATAGACAAATGGATAGGCTACGATTCACCAACACAGAATGGAACAGGGGAGTGGCCGAAAGGGCACTTTGTGGTAAAATATGCAAAAAGCATCAACTTTGAAACTTTCCAGAGCTGTATGATGGTAGATGACAATGATGAGTCCCTTACAGAAAAGGAGATGGAGATTGTCTTCTCCGAGTGTAATCCCGACGAAAAATGCATCAAACTTCTGGGCACTCCGTCAAACAATGAAGTTGCTCAGAAATATCCCGACATGTTGAGCCTTCTGCAACTTACAGCAGCAGAGAATTTCCCAATAGAGTTTGATGGTGAGCTGAACCTTATGATGAAACCTTCAGACCTTGGCTACGGGAACTGGAAAAAGGTTACAGCACATCTTTAATGCAGAATAAAAATTGCAAAACAAAAGCCGCACCCCTTTTAGGACGCGGCTTTTATCTTAACAGGAATATCAGTCTTCCTTAATATGAATAAGAGCATTGCTCAAAATTGCAACAACTCCACCGGTTGTTATTCCCGACGAGAATATGTTTCTCACACCTTCCGGCAACTGCTGAAGAATCTCAGGAACAAGTTCAACGCTCAAACCGAAACTGAAACTTATTGCCATAACAAGGGTTGCCTTTCTGTTGATGTTCTGTGATGCTATGATACGGATACCTGCAGCAGCTACAGTTCCGAACATCAGCAATGTTGCACCACCAAGTACAGGATCCGGCATAAGTGAAAATACAAGACCCACAACTGGGAACAAGCCCAACAAAATGAGCATCCCGGCAATGAAATATCCAACATAACGGCTGGCTACACCGGTAAGCTGTATCATACCGTTGTTCTGTGCAAAAATTGAGTTGGGGAACGAGTTGAAAACACCGGCAAGAGCAGAGTTGAATCCATCTGCAAGGATACCGCCGGAAGCACGTTTCATGAATTTTGGTCCCTCAACTTCCTGGCCTGAAATCATTGAGTTGGCTGTAATGTCACCATATGCCTCAATAGCAGTAATCAGATACACAAGTCCCAACGAGATGATTGATGACAAGTTGAACGAAACTCCATAACGGAAAGGAATTGGAACATTGAATGAACCGAAATTGCGGAGTGCCGAGAAGTTTACTGCGCCAGTTGCCCATGCTACAATATAACCTACAATAAGGCCAATTACAATTGAACTCATTCTCAAGTACTGGTTACGGCTACGGTTAAAGAATATAATGAGAACAAGCACCAAAGCAGCTAGACCTATATGCTCAAAGGAGCCGAAAGTACCCGCCGCTTTTGCAGCCTCACCACCACCGCAAGCTGTAATGGCAACTCTTATGAGGCTAAGGCCTATCAAGGTTACAACAATACCGGACACAAGGGGAGTAATGATTTTACGGGTATATTTGAGAACCTGGCTCACAAACATCTCAACAACAGAACCTGCAATTGTAGCTCCAAAAATCATTGGCAAGCCACCTGCAAGACCAGCTGAAATGATGGGGCCGATAAATGAAAAACTGGTTCCCTGTACACATAGAAGGCCACAGCCAACAGGGCCGAACTTGCGGCACTGTATAAAAGTGGCTATTCCAGATACAAAGAGGGCCATTGAAACAAGGTAACCTGTTGTCTCAAGATCAAGGTTAAGTGCCCCTGCTATGATAAGTGGAGGGGTAATGATTGCCACAAACACAGCCAAAAGGTGCTGAAGTGCTGCAAATAAAGTTTCTTTTAATGCCGGGCGGTCTTCAAGGGCATAAATGAGCCCTTGGGGTTTCTGCCCAAGTTCTGCGTTTTCTGTATGCATAATTTAAAATTAGGTTAATATTCCACTTTATCTTCTTTCTGTTCCCATTTTCTGAAAGCTTCAAGAGCTTCCTGTCTCATGAAATGCTCACATTTGATGGAACGCTCATCATACTTCAACTCAAGCTGGTCATATATGAAAGAATCATCAAAATTTATATCCTTTGCATCATCTTTGGTATTGCCGTAGCAGATTCTGCTCACTCCAGCCCAATAAAGAGCACTCAGACACATAGGACAAGGTTCACACGAACTGTAAACAGTACAGCCATCCAGCTGGAATGTTCCCAATTTTGAACATGCATTCCTGATAGCCATAACCTCCGCGTGTGCAGTAGGGTCAGAATTTGGGACTACACGGTTGGCACCTGTAGCAATAACCTCTCCATCCTTAACTATAACAGCACCAAAAGGGCCTCCTCCGGTGTCTATATTCTCTACAGACAATTTGATGGCCATTTCCATAAATCTGCTGTCTTGGGCAGAATAATCATAAGTTTCTTTAAGACATTTGTCAGTTGAATTCACAATCACTGTATATTAAGTTTAAATTTCCATTAATGCATCAACATGAGGCATTCTACATAAAAGACCTTACAAAAAAATTCTCACGAGCCAATAATTCCGGAATATATTTTATCAGTACCTTCTTAGTTTGGATTGCCAGATACTGAATCTCTTCATAAGGCACTTTATCATTATTATAATTCAAATATTCATCTTTATGACGCTCCAAAAACTTTACAAGCTCATTATACTCATAAGTATTCTTCTGTTCTCTGAACAATCTTTGGATATGATATAGCATGTAAGTGTATAATGTAGGGTTATTGAAAGGACCGTCAGATGTGGGATTTACAACCTGACCCCTATAACCGGGTTCCGATACCAGCCTGATTCTTGTATACCTTGTAGCATCCATATCGCCAATATGATCACCCAATATGTGGATTTCATACACAAGTGCAGCAAATGCATCATTCTTAATTTTTTCCTCCGTTTTAAAATTGCAGATATTTGCAACAGCCTTTAGCAAAATATCTTTTCTCCCAGTCCAGTTTCCTTTATTTCCAGCCCCATAGTATGACTCCCATCCCATGTGTGTATACTTCTGATGATACTGATTACCACTGAATGATATGCTTTCAAGTGGAACCATACCTTTCACCCCACTGTTCTTCAAATCTGCATAGAACCTTGCCCCCTGATCCTGAGTAGTGTAATCCAATGTTAAAAAGGCAGCTTTACACAACAGATCAAAATTATATTGTGCTTTGGCGCTTAAACATTTATTGTTGTCTCCAAATAGGATCTTAAACAATTCATCATTATGCCCGGCAAGCCCATGCGCACTGCAAACAGAAACACAAAATAATAACAGTAAACTAATTTTTAATCTTAAAGCCATATCCTTGAGCTTTGTTATACCATTTTTTGGCCTGTGTTTTATCCTTCTTTACACCGGTTCCATCATTATAGCAATCACCAAGGCACTTGCAGGCCCTTGCAATATTGATTTTCACATCATCTCCAACTATTTCACCAGCATTATTGACAGCAAATAGCAACCATCGGATACCTGCTGTAGGATCCGGTTCAACATTATTGCCTTCAATAAGCATAAATCCCAATACTATCATGGAATTCAGATCTCCAGATAACGCAGCCTTATGCATGTCATCAAGTCCGGCATTAAAATCATCTGAAGTATTCTCTGCAAGAAATGTCATATCTCCGTTTGCGTCCATCATATAAGATTCACCTTTTGACGAATCATATATGGAAATTATTCCAGAAAGAAAATAATCGCCATTGTATGAGATTATCTCTGGAGAATACAGGATACCCTCTTTTTGTTTGTAATGAGCAGACTCAACTGCAGAAAGTCTCTCTTTCAAATACTTCAAATCTGGTGAAAGCTTATCAGAAAGGGTTTTTGAAATTTCAGATGCAATTTCATCTGCAGTCTTGTTATTGTTTTTACCCCAATCCTCCTTATCATCCCTGATCTCCTCGGCAAGCTCAATTTCATCTTCAACTTCATAATCATACCCAGCCATAATTTCGCCATATTCAACTGCAGTTTGGGCATTATGGGCGGAGATATCAGAACCTAAACGTTTATACGCTTTATCTGAGGCTTCGTATACTTTATCGGGAACTTCCTGCATTGCAAAATTGACAGTATAATGCAATGGTGAATCAATGGATTGAAGGTGCATATGTATAATTCCATCCTCCACATCATCATAATCAACATTAAGGAATCCCATTGCAGAGCCGATCCTGCCACTATCCTTGAATAGAGGTACATACAGTTTGCCCTCAATATCAAAGGTTATCTCATAATTTCCACGGATTGCCTGTGGAATTTCAAAACATATCCAATCCTTCCTGATCCCAACATTATCATCGGGAATATTATCATTGCCTTTATTTGAAAACAGACGGCATATCCAATTGTAAATTCTTTCAAGCAATCCTGGACGGACATTATATTGTGAATAATCAACATGTTCATTGCCGAATTTTATCATACCAAAATTGTATGCTGACTGATACATTTCAGCCTTAACCCCATCCTGTGAAGCTAAAATAAGCATTTTAAAAGCAACAGCCTCCTCAATCAGTTCGGGATATATGGTTTTGGAACCAATAATGTAATCCAGACACTGCAAAGAAGTTTCAACTTCTCCAATAAGATAATATATCTTAGCCAGATACATATTTTTTTCTCCCGATTCTGAATCGAGATAATTGGCCTTGAGCAAGTCTATGTAACCCAATATTTCCTGCTTATAATTAGTGGCATTATCAATCACATGAGACGGATCATCTCCCAAAATGATCCTGATCCTGTTCTTTATCAGCTTCACATAATTCTTGTCTTTTAGAATTATATCAGTGCTTTTGAGCGACATAAAGTTATCATAACACATTAAAGCATTGTAATGGTCACCAATTTCCTGATAAGCATTGCCCAATTCATACCAATAAGGCGGGAACAACGAGAAATTCTGCTGAAGCTGTTGCTCACATAAAGCATTCATCTTTTCTCTGGAAGTTGGCAGGCTGATTGCTTTCATGAACATATTCATGCTGTTCTCATTAATGCGACCTTCACTGCTTTTTCCTGCCAGCAATTTTGCAGATGTAGTAAAGAGAGTTGTCTGCATGTCAAAAATATCGCTGACAATTTTCTGGTCGAGATAAAACATATCCCTCTCCAACTGCATGTCCAACTGGTTCTTCCGGTTTGCAACAGCCACTGCATTGGAAACAGAAGTATAAACGAGAGAGGCAACCATTTGAAAAGGTGACTGACCAGGGACAAAAACAGAACCGAAATTTGAAAATGCACTCAGGTAAGCCTTCTTCTGTTGTTTCTCATTCAAGTACTTGATAAAGTCTTTCTCATTCTGTGTCAATTTGAGATTCTTGCATTTTTCAAGGAACTCACCGTATTGGAAATTCAAATCCCTGTTATTGATATACTCAATTTTAAGTTCATTGATTATTGAGTAATAAATGTCTTCAGCTATAGCTTTGTTCTCAGAAATTCTGATTTTTGCAGTAGAATACTGAAGATAGTTGATATTTGATATGAGCTGTCTTTGCTGAATTGAAGTCAAGTCATCAGCATCAGCTTTAATAGCCACTAAAGACAATATTGCCAAACACAAAATAAACGTTTTATGCATCATAAAAAGAAGTATAAAATTCAGTAGTCAATAGAATTTGCAAAGTTAAGCAATCTAAACGAAACATCTGCATCTATACCCGTGAATTTGACAATACAGAACTGCACAATCAATAAACAAGCAATCCCACAACGGCTCCGAGTCCAATAATGCCAAAAGGACCTATTTTTTTGAAATGGAGTGCCAGAAAGGCAACTATGCAAATTACAAAGCTCTTCCAGTCAATGAAATTGTCGGGAGTGGCAAGAGTGAGTGCTGCTGTTCCTATGAGTCCGAGGGTGGCAGGTTTCAGGCCGGCCATGATCCCTTTGAACATGTAATGATTCTTCCATTTCTCATACACCTTGCACAACATCAGTACAATTATAAATGACGGGAGCACAACTGCAAAAGTGGCTGTGAATGACCCAAGTATGCTCATGAATTCAGATGCACCGCTCTGCGCCAGCACCTCATACCCAATATAAGTTGCAGAGTTGATTCCTATTGGCCCGGGAGTCATCTGGGAAATGGCAACAATATCTGTAAAAGTTGTGTCCGATATCCATCCGTGTACGGTAACAACCTCATTCTGTATAAGGGATAGCATTGCATATCCACCTCCAATGGTGAACATTCCAATAAGGAAAAAGGTGGCAAAAAGTTCTGCGTAAATCATTTGCATACCTCCTTTCTGTTATTGTACCAGCTTATAAAAGCGGCCATAACAATTACACATACGAGTATATAGATAGGGGAGACACTCAGGAAACAGACCAATACCATTGAGCTTATTACAACTGCCCAAGACCACCATCTCATTTTAGTGGCCTTTATCATATCCAGCATTGGAACACCAATAAGGGCTACAACTACGGGCCTTATACCCTTGAATGCCCTGATTACATATTCATTGTCCTTAAACGAAGTAAAGAACATTGCCACAGCCAGGATTATAAGGAAAGGGGGGAGGCAACTGGCAATTGTTGCAACCACGCTTCCTTTAGTTCCGCGGAGCTTATGACCGGTAAGAATAGCAATATTCACAGCAAAAAGCCCGGGCGCTGTCTGGGCCAAAGTAATAATGTCAATAAAATCTTCATCATTGAGCCATTGTCTCTCCACAAGCTCCTTTTTAATGGCTGCAATCATAGGAATACCCCCTCCAATTGTGAAGGCTCCAATCTTTGCAAAAATCCAAAATATTTTCCACAAGGTTACCATAGGGCGACAAATGTAGCAATATTTTCACTACATTTGCACCGTTTTGTAAACCGTTTTACTATATAAGCATATACTATTTAAAATTGCAGAGAAATGAATGATTACAATATAGCAGGAATACAACAGATAGGTGTTGGTACTGTAGATTTCAGGAAATCCTGGAACTGGTTCATAGAGTATTTTGGGGCAGACATCAAAATTCTTGAAGACGATACCGTAGCTGAAAGGATGCTCCCTTATACAGGTGGACAACCTCAACAAAGACATGCTGGAATTGCCTTGAACCTGCAGGGAGGAGGCGGTTTTGAGATCTGGCAGTACTCAAAACGTAAGCCTACAGAATGCCCGTTTGAAATAGCTGTGGGTGATTTGGGAATCTTTGCCGCAAAACTCAAATGCAAGGATGTGGCAGCATTTTACAAAAAGTTCTCCGGCAAATGGAGTGCATGTACCCCTCCTGAAACTCTTCCCGACGGAACACCATGCCTTTATATGAAAGACCTTTACGGCAACTGTTTCCAGCTGGTAGAAGACAAAAGCATTTATATAAATGACAACAAACTTACCGGTGGAATGGTGGGTGCCTTAATTGGAGTAACAGATATGGACCGCTCAGTAAGGTTCTACAGCCAGATACTCGGTTACAGTATTCTGAAAAGTGATACAACAGGAAAATTCAGTGAAAACAATCCACTTCCCGAATCCGACAAGCAGTACCGCAGGGTTATCCTTGCTGCGCCAAAACGTAAAGGTGCATTCGCAGAGGTATTTGGAGACTCAACAATAGAGCTTGTACAGGCATTGGAGCGCACTCCGCGCAAAATTTATGAAGGACGCTATTGGGGAGATCCCGGATTCATCCAGATCTGTTTTGATGTGAGCAACATGAAAGCATTGGGCAAGTTCTGTGCAGATATGGGACACCCTTTCACTGTAGACAGTTGTCCGGGGGGTGAACAGTTTGATATGGGAGATGCATCAGGCCATTTCACATATATTGAGGATCCCGACGGTACATTGGTAGAATTTGTAGAAACACACAAAGTACCGATTGTAAAAAAATTGGGATGGTTCATAAACATGAAGGAAAGGGACCCAAAAAAATCCCTTCCGAAATTCCTGTTCAGAATGATGGGACTTGTTTCAAGAGAAAAAATCAAATAATAAAAACTAACGGTTAAAACGCAACTGATATGTATACAGACATTTTTGACAGAATCAGAAAATCAACAGGTGGTCCTATTGGACAGTACCGCGAGAAAGCAGAAGGTTATTTCGCATTCCCAAAACTTGAAGGCGAATTGGGACCAAATATGAGATTCAACGGCCAGGATGTGCTCTGCTGGAGCCTTAACAACTACCTTGGCCTTGCAAACCACCCGGAGATCCGCAAAGCTGATGCCGAGGCCGCTGCACGTTGGGGCCTTGCATACCCTATGGGCAGCCGAATGATGACCGGTCAGACACACCTGCATGAAGAACTTGAGCACCGTCTTGCAGCATTTGAGAAAAAAGAGGCAGCATTTGAGTTCAACTTCGGATATCAGGGTATAGTTTCAACAATTGACTCACTGGTTGGAAGACACGATGTAATAGTATATGATGCAGAAGACCATGCATGTCTTCTCGACGGAATCCGCCTTCACATTGGAAGCAAATACAAATTCCGCCACAACGACATTAAAGATTGTGAGAAGGTACTTGCAAAGGCTTGTGAGGAGGCAGACAAGAAGGGTGGTGGAGTACTTTTGATTACAGAGGGAGTATTTGGAATGACTGGAGCCCTTGGAATTTTGGACCAGATTGCCGCACTCAAGAAAAAATACCAGTTCCGCATTATGATTGATGACGCCCACGGCTTTGGTGTGATGGGTGAGCACGGACGCGGTACATCAGAGCATTTTGGAGTGATGGATGAGATTGACATTTACATTGGTGCATATGCCAAATCAATGGCCATCATAGGTGGTTTTGTTGCTGCAGACAAGGATATCATTGATTATCTCAAATACAACATGAGATCTCAGATTTACGCAAAATCACTTCCTATGCCAATAGTTGAAGGATGCTTGAAGAGACTTGACATCATTGACAGCCCTGAGGGAGATTCACTCCGCGCACAATTGTGGAAGGTAACCAGACGTCTGCAGCAGGGATTCCGCGATTTGGGATTTGAGATAGGCCCGGCAGAGGCATGTGTAACACCTGTACACGTGAAAGCCGGTGTAAACCAGGCATCAAACATTGCAGTTGCATTGCGTGAGGAGTATCATATCTTCTGTTCGGTAGTAATCTATCCAGTTATCCCTCCAGGTATGGTAATTTTCAGAATTATCCCTACTGCAGCCCACACTATGGAAGATGTGGAGAGGACACTTGCTGCATTCAAGGATATAAAGGAGAGACTCGACCGCGGAGAATTTGACAAGGAAATGCCTAACATGGCACTTATAAAATAATTTATGCTGTCCGTTTGGATAACAGGTGCATCGTCGGGAATAGGAGAGGCATGCGCCTACAGATATGCTGCACAGGGGGCGAGTCTTGTACTCACCTCCTCGTCGGCACAGCGTCTGGAGAAAGTTGCTGAAAAATGCCGTGCGACGGGTGCCACCAATGTGGTGGTGCTCCCGTATGACTTCAACAATAATGACGGAATAGGCGGACTGGTTCAAAAGGCTTGGGAAGCAACCGGCGGAATTGACATTGCAATGCTCAATGCAGGCATAAGCCAGCGTACAACCGTGGAGGATACTTCAATGGAAATGGTACGCAAAATAATGGAAGTGAACTATTTTGCTCCAGTTGCAATAGCTAAGGAACTACTGCCCAGAATGATTGCTCGAGGCGGTGGACACATTGCGGCAACAACCTCAATAGCAGGACGTTTCGGCTTCCCGCTCAGATGTGGATACAGTTCTTCCAAATTTGCACTGTACGGATTCTTTGAGACACTGGCTGCAGAATATCACAAAGCCGGAATTAAGGTAACGCTTGTATGTCCGGGAAGGGTAAGTACAAACATATCAATGTACGCCCTTGACAAAGGTGGCAAACCGCACGGAGAACTTGACCCGGGGCAGAAAAACGGAATGCCGGCAGACATTGCAGCACGCATTATAACCAAAGCAATTGCAAAAGGGAAAAGGGAAGTGCTGGTGGGAAGAAAGGAACTGCTAATGGTATACATAAAGCGTTTCTTCCCGGGATTGTGCGCACGCCTTTCCAGGAAAATAAAGCCGATGTAACCAAAAATTTAATAACAATGGGAAAGTTGTATGATCTTCTTAAGGAAGACTACCGTATAAAGGACGGACTGAACACCTGCATCAATTGTGGCACATGCACAGCAATATGCCCTGCTGCAGAGTTCTACAAGTACGATCCCCGCAAAATTGTGGATACAGTACAGAGGGCCGACGAAGAGGAAATTGAAAAACTCCTCAAAAGCGACACTATCTGGTATTGCGGAGAATGCCTTTCTTGCCTTACCAGGTGCCCAAGGAAAAATGGCCCCGGACTGGTCATAATGGCGCTGCGCAACCTTTCTGCCCGCCTTGGATACTTTGTAGAATCCGAGAAGGGACGGCAACTCTATCCATTGACAAAAATAATGACAGGCAACATTCTCAAATACGGTTATTGCATTCATCCCGACAGCTTTTCATGGGAAGACCACATGGAATCCGGTCCGGTATGGAAATGGCATACCGAGCACCTTGAGGAGAGTTACGCAAGACAAGGAGCCAACTTCAGGGGCGATGGCCCTGGAATTCTGCGAAAAATTCCTCAGGAATCCTTGGATGAATTGAAAGCCATCTTTGATGTTACCGGCGGAACAGAGAGGATAGAGACAATAGAAAAATACTCCAGAGAAAAGGCAGAGGAGATGGGTATGACAATGGAGGAGTACTTCAGACATACATTTGAAGAGTGTTCAGACAATCATTTTAACGATTAACTGAAATGATTTACCAAGGTAAACAGAAAATATGGAGCGAGTACCAGAAGGAGATTCCAGACGACAAATGGTACTATGTACGCAGTTGCATCAGGCAGAATTTCTTTCCGGCATCAGAAAAGATGTTCATGGAAATCTGCAGGAATGTGCTGGGTAAAGAGATATACGAAAACGAACATCACACAACATGCGGAGGTATAGCATACCACTGTGATACAATACCGCAGGAGACCGCAATGACAATTGTGGCCAGACAGTTTGCACTCATGACCGAAGCAGGATACGAAAACTATGTTGCTTCCTGTATAACTTCCTTTGGCAACTATACAGAGATTCTTGAGACTTGGCATGAGAATCCCGAACTGGAGGCCAAGATAAGGGAACTGTTGTGGAAAGCGTGCAAGAAAGAGTTCAAAAAGCCCAAATACCTTGCCCACTCAAGCGACCTTATATTCAAGTTCCGCAATGAAATTGCAGAAAAGGCAAAATTCAGGCTTGTAAACCACAAGACAGGGGAACCGTTGAGAGTTGTGGAACATATAGGATGCCACTATTCCAAAATGTTCCCGTCAAAAGGGGTTGGAGGTGCAGAATATCCTTATGTCCTTACCGGAATGGTGGAGTCTTGGGGCGGCAATGTGATAGACTATCCCGAGAGGAGACACTGCTGCGGGTATGGATTCCGCCAATACCATGTTAAAGCCAACAGGGGATACTCAATATCCAATACCCACAAGAAATTTGAGTCAATGGCACCATACAAGCCCGACATGATTATAACAAATTGCCCTGGCTGCCCTTATTTTCTTGACAGATGGCAGTATGTAATAGCCGAAATGGAAGGCAAGACCTACGGAGAGAACGGTTTTGGCATACCTGTATTTACATATGAAGAGGTAGCAGGTCTAGTATTGGGATACAATCCATGGGACCTTGGTCTGCAACTCCATCAGGTGGCCGTTGAGCCTCTTTTGGACAAGATAGGGATAGAATATTCTCCTGAAGACAAATATAAGGGACTCAACAAGAAGGATTTGTTGCGCCCTGAATTGCCACAGGGAATAAAATGTTTCTAAAAATATGAATGAAATAGTAGTTATAATAGGTGGTGGAATAGCGGGAATGGAAGCCGCGGGACAACTTCTCAAACTGGGATATACCCCTTTTTTAATTGAGAAAAGCGATAAATTGGGAGGCAATGTTGCCCAATGGCACCGTCTGTTTCCGGATATGACACCTTCCGGGGATATTATTGGTACACTATATGAATCATGTAGGGATGCCAATATATTCCTCAATACAGAAATATACTCAATAAACCGCCTTAAGGACAGATACAACCTGATCCTTTCAAATGGAGTTACCGTTAGTACAAGGTATATCCTCATTACAACAGGTTTTGAACTGTTTGACGCTTCCAAGAAGGAAGAATACGGATACGGCATTTACAATCATGTGATTACAAATGCAGATCTTGAACAATGGTTTAATGGCCATAGTGATGAAAGGATAGATTCATCATCAATAAATTCGGTGGGATTTGTACATTGTGTAGGCTCCCGCGACGAGAAGGCCGGCAATACCCAATGTTCAAAGGTATGCTGCATCACAGCCATCAAACAGGCAATGGAAATTAAGGAGATGTATCCGAATTCACAGGTTTATTGCTTCTATATGGACCTGCGTCTCTTTGGAAAGAAATATGAGGATTTCTACACTAAAGCACAACGTGATTACGGAATTCACTTCATAAGGGGAAGAGTATCTGAAGTTGGGGAAAACATTGAAGGGAAAGTTGTGGTAAAGGCAGAAGATACACTGTCGGGAAGACCTATAAGGGTAACCCTTGACCTGTTGGTGCTGATGTCGGGGATGGCATGCTGCAAGGATTCTACTTTGGCATCTTCATTGGGGCTTTCAATTGATTCAGACAAATTCCTCAAAAGCAGCGACAATATCCTGCACATAACATCTTCACCAAAGAAAGGGGTATACTATGCAGGAGCCTGCACCGGACCAAAGACAGTACCTGAAACATTGGCCGAAGCAAGATCTGCTGTACTGGAAATTCACAACAGCATTATCTCAGAAAAGGCATGAAAGGATTCGGATTCAAATTGTCTGCAAGTTCAACCATTGATCTGGACAAAATGGACAGGAGCAAATTTGAACAATTATGCTCAATGGAACCTGACGCCAGAAGATGTATGGCTTGCGGCAGCTGCAGTGCAACTTGCACAGCAGCACCATTTTCTGGGATGAGTGTAAGGAAAGTGCTTCTGTGCCTGCAAAGGGGGAGAGAAGATGAAGCCATAAAATTGCTTTCTGCCTGCATGCTCTGCGGAAAATGTACAATGGTATGCCCAAGGGGGATAAATACAAGACACCTGATACTTTGCATAAGCCGGATATACGGCAAGAAGGAGGATAAATGATGAAGAATATCTATACAATGGAATTCAATGCCTTTGTCATACCTTTTGTGCTTGGAATGACATTCGTGTTGTGCTGGTGCGTAATAGGTGCGGCAAGGATAATCATGGAATTGGATGCAAAGGAGAGAAAGACATTCTTCCTCTCGCTCCTGAATCCCAAGATTATGGCAAAGAATATAAAGGAGTGGTTCTGCGACTGCCTGTTCCATGTAAAATTGTGGAAACGGAACAAACTGCTGGGCTATATGCATTCCAGCATTGCATTCGGCTGGTTCATGATAATTGTAATAGGACATATAGAGGTATTTCTCTATACTCCCGACATGATCCACCGTGTATGGTATCCCATCTTTTTCAGGTATTTCGTAGCCATAGCCGACAATACGATGCAGGGGTCATTCTTCTTCTTCCTCATGGATTTCTTCCTGCTCATAATCCTCAGCGGTGTCCTTTTGGCAATGATTAAAAGAGTGTGGTCATTGCTCTTTGGCATGCGGCGTACCACAAGGCCAAGTTTGACCGACCTTATAGGGCTTTATGCACTGTGGGCCATATTTCCGTTAAGGCTGCTGGCTGAAGGTTTCACTGCAGACATCAGCGGCGGTTCATTCCTTACCAAAAGCCTCAACCAGCTGTTGCATCTGTTCTTCAGCAATGAAATGAATGTACTTCCATCATGGTGGGCATATTCTATGGCATTGGGAGTATTCATGTTCATCCTCCCTTTCAGCAGATACATGCACATACCGGCTGAGATACTTCTTATACCGCTGAGAAATGCCGGAATTAAGATAAAGAGTACCCGCAAAGGATACTCAAGAGCTCAGGTATACTCATGCCCGGGATGTGGAGTGTGCATTGACGCATGTCCAATGAGCGCAACCAAAATTAATACAAAGGATACAACAGTATACCTCAACCGCCAGATTAAAAGAAGGAACGAAAAGCGCATTGAAGAGATAAGTGACAAATGCCTTCTTTGCGGAAAGTGTTCTGCAGTATGTCCTGTAGGAGTGGAAGGTGACAAGTTGCGTATTGCCCAGCGTTCGGTGAGAAAATACTCTCTGGAACCGGACTATTCGCAAATTGACACATTACAGCTTTCCGGCAAACTTGAGAAAGGGCGTAAAGTTCTCTACTTTGCAGGCTGTATGTCTCCGTTAACTCCTGGAATAGTAAAATCCATGACTTCGCTGCTCAACAAGGCAGGAGAGGAGTGGCAGATAATGGATGAGGATGGCGGAATATGTTGCGGCAGACCTATGCTTATGGCAGGTAGGAAGGAAGCAGCACAGCAGATGATAGAAAAGAACACTGCAATCATTAAAGAATCCGGAGCTTCAGTTCTGCTTCTGAGTTGTCCTATATGTTACCGTATCTTTAAGGAGAAATATGCATTGGAAGGGATTGAGGTGTTTCACCATACAGAGTACATCTACCGACTGATTTCAGATGGAAAGATAAAACCGGGCAAATCTGGCTTAAAATATGCATACCACGACCCTTGTGAACTTGGAAGGGGTTGCGGAATCTACGATGAGCCAAGAAGGGTAGTGGAATCGGTAGGTACACTGGTAGAAGGGAAAAAGAACAGAAAGGAAAGCATTTGCTGTGGCGGAAGCCTTGGCAGTCTGACTCTTGGCTATGATAAACGCAAGCCATTGGTTGAAAATGCACTCAACAACCTCACTGCCACATCTGCAGATATTGTGGTAACGGCATGTCCGTTGTGCAAGAACACATTTGCAAAATATGCAACAAATCCTGTTCTTGACATTGCAGAAATTGTAAATAGAGCTATATTAGAAGAAAAATAAGAGTATATCATGAAATTCAATCCAACAAAATATTCGCTGGTATGCTGTGCAGACGGACACAGTTTCCAGGATAAAGGGTGGTCTCTTGCCCATCCTGAATGCAAAACCCCAAGTCTTATAAGGGCAGAGTATGAACAGAAAAAGTTTAACCCCCGCAATGACCTTGAGGGTTTGTACAGATATGCAGACTGGCTTCCTATAAGCAGGACACTAAAAGGCTCGTGCGCTCCGGTAACTTACAAAAGTGAGGCATTGGCTGCAGAACTTGAACTTGAGAACCTTTACATAACTTTCTCAGGATGGTGGCCTAAAAAGGGTGCATATATGGAGACATGTTCGTTCAAGGAGACCGAGGCATATTCTGTATGTGGAAGGTTGCCTGAGAATTCCGGGAAGGTTCTTGTAGTTGCATCTGCAGGAAACACAGCCAGGGCATTTGCCAAAGTGTGTTCAGACAATGGAATTCCATTGCTGCTCTCCATTCCGGAAGACAACATTGATGCATTGTGGTTCAGCAAGCCACTGAATGACTGCGTAAAGATAATTGCATCACCTGCAGGATCAGATTATTTTGATGCGATTGCACTTGCAGACAAAGTATGCACCTGCGAACGTTTCATGGCTGAAGGTGGAGCAAAAAATGTTGCCCGCAGAGACGGTATGGGAACAACCCTACTTTCTGCTGTGGAACATATAGGAAGAATTCCTGATGCGTATTTCCAGGCAATTGGAAGCGGCACAGGTGCCATTGCTGTATGGGAAAACAACCTTCGCCTGATTGCAGACGGAAGATGGGGTAGCCACAAGATGAAGCTTTACCCTTCACAAAATGCTCCGTTCACAATAATGTACGACAGCTGGAAACAGCACTCGAGAACTCTTGTAGAGATGACTCCTGAGCAGGCACGTGCAGCAGCGGCTGAGATTGAGGCCAAAGTGCTTTCCAACAGGAAACCGCCTTATTCGCTGTCGGGAGGACTGTTTGATGCAATGGAGGATGCAGGTGGAGACATGTTCAAGGTTACAAATGATTCTCTTAATCTTTGGAAAAAGAAATTCCTTGAACTGGAGGGGATAGATATCCACAATGCTGCAGCAGTTGCTACAGCGTCACTTGCACAGGCTGTTGCTGAGGGGACTGTAAAGAAAGATGAAGTTATAATGCTTAACATAACCGGTGGCGGTGAACTGCTTGCAAAGAGTGAGAAACAGGTTGTGTATGCAAAACCTCACCTCGTACTTAACCCTGAGTTGCCTGCAGAGGAGATTGTAAGGGCAGTGGAGGGGCTATTTTAGGAGAGGCAAATAAATTTTACATTTGGGAGATTTAAAATCAGTTGAAATTATGGATAAAGGTAAAATCTTCTGCGGCATTTTTATAATGATAGGCCTGATTGCAATTGGAAGCCACATATCGGGAGCTGTTGAAAAATACAGGGAATATGACCGTACCGTTAATGTAAAGGGATTATGCGAGAAAGAGGTAAAGGCAGACAAGGTTATATGGCCTGTGGTCTATAAGGTTATGGCCAACGATATACAGACAATATATGACCAGATTGATGCAAACAATACTGTTATAAAGTCATTCCTTGAAGAGGGTGGCATAAAGCCGGAGGAGATTTCCATATCCGTACCAAAAATCTCAGACAAATACGCAAACGAATACGGTGGCAATGACCGTACATACCGCTATATTGCCACAAGTACTATAACAGTCTGCACATCAGATGTGGATGCCGTGCTGGCATTGAGATCCCAGCAGGCAGAACTGCTTAAGAAAGGGATTGTAAGCGGTGGCAATTCATGGGAAACTCCTGTTGAGTTCAAATATGAAGGTTTGAATGAAATAAAGCCTGAAATGATTGAAGAGGCAACAAAAAATGCCCGCGAGACAGCCCAGAAATTTGCCAAGGACTCAGACAGCCGCCTTGGAAAAATAAAAACTGCCAGTCAGGGTACCTTTACAATTGAAAACCGCGACAGCAATACCCCACACATCAAAAAGGTAAGGGTTGTCACTTCTGTCACTTATTATCTGAAGAACTGATTTGATGGCAAAAAAATATTAAAAGTACTGATATGAATAAAAAAATTTGGTATATCCCCGTTGTAGTAGTGATTTTGAATGCTCTGGCCATAATTCTGCAATGGAGTTCCTTGCCTGAAATTCTTCCGGCGCACTATGACCTTCAAGGAAATGCTGGCGGAACAATGCCGCGCAGCATATTATTTTTGTACATTCTGATGGGTGGTATCATTTGCCTGAGTGCATATCTCTTTGGCCGTAAAAAGCAAAAACTCCAGAGAGGCCTGGTTATTTTGTCATCTGGAATATGTCTTGTCCTCTTCTCTTCTACAATGGTAACACTTACATCTGGAACGATGCCAATCTTTATGCTGGCAGAACCGGTTATTATGTTGGCTGCCGTTATCGGTTGTGTTGTCTGTTGGGTTAAAGCCAGAAGATAGGGAGAATAGGTAGCGTTATTTGATTAAATAAAGACAAAGACCTATTTGTATGATGATAATCAAAGGAATACCGTATTTGAACTTCTTGTGTTGGGTCTTGTGATGCCATACTTTTAAGCCACTCCAAGCCCCAACGCTTCCGCCAACAATGGCCAGCAGGAGCAGGGTGGATTCCGGAATGCGCCATTTCCCTTTCTTGGACTTCAATTTATCAATGCCATATACCAAAAAAGTGATGACATTGATAAGAACGAGGTAATACAGACAATACATCATACCGCTTTTACAATCCAATACCCCAAAGCAATCAATGCAAATCCTGCTATAATACTTATTGCCACATAGCCTATAAATCCTGAGATATTGCCATGCTGCAACATTTGTACACTCTCATTGGCAAAAGTGGAGAATGTGGTGAAACCGCCACAAACGCCAGTGGTAAGGAGCAGATACAATGTGTTATCCGCAGAACTGTTCTTGCTGAATATGGCAAACACAATCCCAAACAGGAAGCAACCCAAGAGATTAACTGCCAATGTTCCCCACGGGAATCCCTGGCCACAGACATTCTTCATTAAAGTTGAAAGCAGATATCTCATGGCACCTCCAATGAAACTCCCGGCGCCAACAATCAGTAACGGTTTTAGCATAATTTCTAATTTTCCTTAACCTTTTTTCCGGTAATATGATCAATCTTCAAATCAAGGACTGCAATACGGGGACCATTATTAATGAGTTCAGCATCAATGTTATATCCATCGGGAAAATACTTTTCACCCAGTTGCCTAAGCCTTTTGGCTCTCTCAGCCTCGTTCCCTATGATACTCACCTTGCCAAAGCAGATTACACTCTTCACATGAAACCACCAGTCATTCTCCTCCTTTACGGGTTCATCAATAACTGTGAAACAAGCATTTGGTGATAACCTTATGGCGTCAATCTTGTGACCTTCAAGTGCGCTGTGAAAATAGATATGTCCATTTACATAAACAAAATTCATAGGGACAGTATAAGGATACCCCATCTCCCCATTTACTGAGAGGAATCCTCTACACACCTTAGCAAGTATTGACTCACACTCCTCCTGCGACAACTGCTGCTTAAAACGTCGCATTGTTCTGAAACCTTTTTCCTCACTCATGTATAATATTATTATTTACCCACAAGTAGAACTGGAAGTTTGTAGCCAGAGAAGATTTTTACTATTTCCATCATGGGCTTACTTTCCTTTACACCATAAATTCTGACAGCATTTTTCTCATCTCCATCTTCATCATCCTTTATCCAGAAATAAGCACTTCCTCCACCATAATTTGGTGCACCTACAGTCAGCTCATCCTCCTTATATCCCTTAGAACCTAAAATAATTCTTTCTCCATTGGAACCAATGCAAATAGCACGGTAAAAAGTAAAACCAGTAGAACTGAAATCCCCTTGCCATCTACATTTATTTATCAATTCTTCAACCTGTTCTTTCGATGGTAACGCCAGTTCAGCAGCTTTAGCGTAAGGAAGATATTGTATTCCTTCATATTCATCTTCAAAATAACCCAATGTCCATTGTGTGCCACTTGGTAATCCCAAATCATGAACACTAATATCACCCTCCATACACACTGACTCACCAATATTCTTGTCTCTATCTAAATATCCGTTCTGATAGCCGTCCATGTATGCCTGAGCAATGGCGTTGACCATTAACTCGTTAACCTTTTCTGCTGCGTAGATTTTTGCTTTATTTTCCAACTCGTTCATAGTCTTTTTTTAAATTGATGCATACAAATTTACAGAATATCTCGTGATTTTTAAATAACTTTACAATATGGCAGACAGAATGAATACACAACAAATGAAAATAGAAGAAGCCATACTTTACTGTCTGGCAAGCCAGAACCGCGGGATGCGCACAGAGCAGATTGCGGATATGATCAACCGCAAACAACTGCATATCCGCAAAGACGGGCAACCTGTAACTTCCAAACAGGTTTATGCCGTTGTCTGCCGTTTTCCCGACATGTTTGTTAAGGCAGAAGGACGGATAATGTTGATGATATAAAAGACATTTATGCTAGCATACACATACATAGAAAAAGGAAAGTTTGCTTTGGTGGAGAAACCGAAGCCTGCACTCATTGAACCTACCGATGCCATTGTCCGAGTAACGATGGGCAGCATCTGCACCAGTGACCTTCACATCAAGCACGGAAGCGTGCCCCGTGCCGTTCCGGGCATTACAGTTGGTCACGAAATGGTGGGCATAGTTGAAGAAGTGGGAGACAAAGTCACTAATGTAAAGCCAGGCGATAGAGTAACCGTAAACGTGGAGACCTTCTGCGGAGAGTGTTTCTTCTGCAAGAATGGCTATGTAAACAACTGCACCAACCCCAATGGAGGATGGGCATTGGGATGCCGCATAGATGGAGGACAAACGGAATATGTTCGTGTACCCCTTGCCAATCAGGGACTTAACTATATTCCCGATAGCGTAACCGATGAACAGGCATTGCTCGTAGGCGATGTCTTGGCCACAGGCTTTTGGGCAGCCCGCATCTCTGAAATAACCCATGAAGATACCGTGCTGATTATAGGAGCGGGGCCTACCGGCATTTGCACTCTGCTTTGCGTGATGCTTCATAAGCCCAAGAAAATCATCATTTGTGAGCAGCAGGAAGAAAGAAGAAAATTCATCCAAACCCATTACCCACAGGTGCAGGTTGTTCTTCCCGACGAATGTAAAGAAATTGTCGGGAAGACAAGTGAAAATGGAGGTGCCGACAGGGTAATTGAGGTGGCAGGAGGGGAGGAGACCTTCCGCCTGGCATGGGAGTGTGCCCGTCCGAATGCAATAGTAACAGTGGTGGCCCTCTATGACAAGCCGCAAATTCTTCCTCTTCCCGATATGTACGGCAAGAACCTCACCTTCAAGACCGGCGGTGTGGACGGATGCGATTGCGAGGAAATTCTCCGCTTGATTGAAGCTGGAAAGATTGATACCACCCCGCTCATCACGCACCGTTTCCCGTTAAGTGAAATAGAGGAGGCCTACCGTATCTTTGAGAACAAACTGGATGGGGTGATTAAGGTGGCAGTTGAGCCATAAAAATTGTGGTCATACATCGTTTCCATAACATATAAAGATATGAAAAAAATAATCTTAGCATTTATTGCAGCTTGCTTTTCAATTGCAACATTTGCACAGCAGAAAGGTGCTACTGTACAGATGCCTGCAAACGTAATATACTATGAGTACAATTTAGACCTGCAACAACGTGACGGCCGCTCAAACAATCATGCCCCTACTTTCTTCATTTATCCCCATATAAAGCTGGATGAAGCAGGCGCCAAAAGGCTTGTTGAAGAGATGGAAATGAAGGATGTGCTTGTTGAAAATCACGTGAAGGTATTTGTGATCAATCCTATAGGGGAGAAATACAATAATGGGACAGATTTTGAAGGGTTTAAAGAGGTATTCAACAAAGCCAGCTCTGGAAATCTGAAGGTAATTGGTATAGGAAACGGAGCTACTTTTGTGAACACAGCAATTGCCCCTACTGATGCTGCAGGACATATTGCAGGAATACTTTCAATTGATGGCAAGCCAGGTAAAAATCCTGCTCAATCCTGGGGTGTACCGGCATATATTGCAGGAAAGAATGCTGTTAGGGTTGCAAAACCTTACATTGCAATGAACAAGGGGGTGCAATTGGGCTCCAAATATATAAATGAAGAGGAAGAACTTCTTACAGTAATAGTTGATGAGAACTCCAATGCCACTCTTGCCCAAACATTTGACAAGGCTTGGGATGAACTGTTCTCAAAGAATCTCAGATTCAACAACTACAAACATACACATTACAATGGAGCCAAATTTGGCGAATACGGGCCATATGAGCTTGAACCATACACTGTACATGAATCTCTTGGAATAAAGAGGGAACTGGTGATTATGGAGCAGAAGAAAGGGCTTCCATGGCTATGGTATGAGTATTGGCCGGAAGAGCTTATTGAAGGGGCTCCAGCTGGAAGCGTACCGGTAATGGTCCTTCTTCATGGAAATACAAATGATCCGCGTACCCAGGCAGAGACATCAGGATTCATTCAGGTAGCCGGCAAAGAGCGATTCTTTATTGTGGAGATGGAATGGCAGGGCAGCAAGGATTACGGTGCTATGGGGTATGACGGCATTGAGAAGGTGATAAACATCCTTCTTGAGAAGTACCCACAGTTGGATCCGTCGAGAATATATGCACAAGGACTCTCTGCAGGAGCAATAACTGCAACAGCTTTGGGCATCTGCAAATCATATCTGTTTGCTGGAGTAGGTGGCTACGGAGGTGGTATCTACACCGGCGCCAAGACCGGCAGGTTCTCTTACCTACCCGGCCTGTGGGCAGAAGCCACCCAGAAAAGGGGATTTGTGGAAATGCCATACTGCTCAATCATTGGAACAGCAGACAAAGTTGTCCCATTTTATACTCCCGACGATTACAAAGGGAACAGCTATGTGAACGCCTGGAACACCTACCAGCAGCTGAACGGCATTGAGGTAACCTCAGAGCTGGATTTCTCTTCAGATACTTTATTGGGCCTCAACCTGACCAACCGCAAGACAATCACAACCAATAAAGGCAACGGCATTAAAGCGATAACCGGCTATTTCTACAAAGGAGAAATGCCCCTGATAAAAATAGTTGCCGTTGTAGACTACGGCCACTGGAACTTCATGCCAGGCGCCCAGATGATGTGGGACTACTTTAAAATGTTTTCTCGGGATCCGGAGACTAAGAAGCTGATTTATCACGGGGAACTTTGATAGAAATTGATTTTATGGAAATAAATAGAGACTCATTGCTCAATTGGGCAAATGAAACTGCAGCAGGATACGTTATACTTGCCAAACAATTTGATATGGGATTTTATACCCAATCAGACATGACAAAAATATTCCAATCTCCTAAAGTTGTGATAATAGGGATAAATGGTGGCTCTGATGGTTCATACACTGATCAGATAAACAATCCAGGATGGATGAAAGATGGTGAAGATCTGTCGGGAATAGATTTGATTAAGGGCAATTACTTCAAGGATGAAAAAGGAGTGTCTGAGTGGGACAAAAGGGAGACCTGGCCATATTTTAGAAGACTGAAAGATTATTTCAAGAACGTAATTCCATACAATCCATTGGATGATGAGAGCAAGTTTGTACTTACAAATATGTCTTTTTTCAATACGGCAAAAGCAAAGCAGCACAGCAATGAACTGTTTGACAAGACACTCATTTTCACTATACAGTTAATTGATGTACTGAAGCCAGCCAGAATAGTGTTCCTGAGTGGAAAAGAAGCTTTTTCAAGACTTGACAGATACAAGAAAACCAACAGCAATTTCCAGTTTTCTTATGACAAGAAAGAAGGTTCTCTGTTAAAAGGTGAGATAAATGGTATTCCATGCATAGGCGTTCCACACCCCTCTGCCCATCTCAAAACAGAACAGAGAGAGAATGTACGCAACTTTATTACTGAGTTTATGGGAAGTCTATCTTGAAACTATAGGCTTGCCCTCTGCATCAAGTAGGGAAGTCAAACCAGCGCCATAACCAGATCTTACAAAAAGGTAGTTTACACCGGTCTTGGTATCTACAATTATTGTAGCATCAGTCATAAAACTTTCCCTTTCTGATTTCTTGAATTCGAATCTGTTCATAGTATTTGTGAATTGATTTTGATTATTTGCTTTTTGAAAGGTCGTTTTATACGTACAGCCTCTCTACAGCAGTTATATTGCTGTGCATAAAACTCTATTGCATCTTTTAGGGTCCAACCAGAACTGTACGTATACATACCGTTAATAATTGTATAAACGGTGTATGCTGTATGGAAGCACATTTCGTCACTGTCCCAAGCGGGAACTGTTTTCACATTAAGAATAATATTGTCAGACATCATACTCAGGCATTTAAATTAAAACAATAAACTTTCTTCACCGTTTGATCGAGGACGGAAAACCTGAGGTATATTAAAGCAAATGAGTACTTTAATTGCAAATATAGTATATATTTTCTACATTTGCATTGAACACGATTCAGGTTCGCAATCCTCGATCAAATTGCAGTTATTGAATTATTAACCGCCTATTGGCTTAAATAACTGTATTATGAGGCAGATTCACTTTATTGTGTCTATAAAAACCGTAGACAACACCCCGTTATTCCCGTCTGATTTTAATGGTGAAAGTTTTCTTCTTGAAACAACCATCAAAGTGTCCACACAATTTAAAATTTTAACAAAAGGATACTCATCATTCCCTACTGGACTTGAAGCAATAATATGTTGTAGCAATATTTCAGAAGCTAAAAAATATGCAGATGAAATATGCATGTCAATATATCAGATAAGAAACACACTAGGCAGTTATTTGGACAGTCTTGGCATACAAATAGGGGAAATTAAAGACAACAAAAAGTCATTGGAGTCAGCAATGATGGATATGATGATGCGAAGCATGAAGGCCAGAGGATTGGATTTCAGATCAATCCCAACTATCAATATAAATTTGGATGAAATGATGTCATAATGAATTAAGATGCTTGATATTATGGAATTTAACAGACAATTCTTTATTGATTTGGCAAAAGATGCAGAACTGAACTTCTCGCATATAAGACAATTGTCCGAAGTAGAGAACCATGAAATAGTAGTTGGCGATAAATTGCTGGATATTCTTATTGAAGTGCAGTCCAAAGTTGAACGCTTGGAAGCTATGGGTGAAGACGAGTTCAGAGCTTTCCATGTAGAGTTACCTCGTCCTACTCCTGATGAATGGGGAAACTGCGAAGAGTTCATCGCTAATGGTGAGTACAAAAACCGTGAGGAATATATCGAAGATTGGGAATCATATAATCCAATGGAAACTTATTGGTTTCATGTAAGAGTAGCGAGATATAATGAGTATCGTTCTTTGATATTCAGCAACAAGAAATTTAAATATTTTATAATCACCAACCGGTCATCATATGCAATGCGAGGATCTGGCTTTCAAAATGGTCAATGGTATGAGGAATATTTGATTAAAATATTCAAATACATAAAGAACTTGATTGATGCAATAGTATCTAATCCCGATGGTTATAATGAATATGTAGCCAACAATCTTCCTTATCAGTTGCGATATGGTCGTATTGCTCGAAAAGATTTCAACAGGATTGAACCTCGTTTCAAGATTAAGGTTGAAGACCATGAGTGGGCTATAAAAGCATTGGAAGCCTCTGTACGAAATGAAATGGCAGAACCTCTAAGTACAATGACCATCAGACAGTACTGCAAGTATTTTAGGATAGGACATGAAGCTTATCTACGCCATTTTCAGAAGATAGCACCAGAGTATACTAGATTTGCAACTCTAAAGAATACTCAAGAAGAACTTTTAGATGTAGCATATTACAATAGAGCAGAATTTAAACACATAGATGAGCAATACAATCTTGATAGTGAAGCTGATTTTAAGAAGTTCGCTAGGGACCACTATGGAGAATTGGGTTTATCCCGCTTGGATATTTGTGCTTCCAACTTTAGAAGAAAGGGTTGGGTAATTGAGGTACATAATAGTTATTCAGCCAACGTTGATGTTGCAATAGATGTAGCTACTGCTCTGTTCAAGTCAGGAGTACCATTGGAAATATCAAATGCGGAAATATTATTGAAAATTCTCAAAGAGGAAGACTATGTTGGACTTATACCACGCACATTCCATGACTATATGAATCACCACGAAGAGGGAACAGTATATGAGTTACCATGGGAATACCAACTATACGATGAGCCTGAATCTGAACTTACAAGAGCTCAATATGATGAAATAATCTCTCTTGCCGAGTGGAAAGAAATAGAAAAAGTAAAATCCAAAGGAGTTGGGAATCTGGTCAAATGACTATATTATTACTCATTTGTCTACGAAAATATTTATTTCTATTTTTGCTTTGATGAAGATTTGTTATGAAGAAGGATATAACGATAAGAAGTTCTGCAGCTGAATATCTAACTTATGTGGCTGCTGTTGGGGATCAACCTGATGCAATTGAAATCAGGTATGAGAATGAGAATGTGTGGCTTACACAGAAGATGATGGCTCAGTTGTATGATGTAACTGTTGCCAATATAAGTCAGCATATTAAAACCATATTTGCAGATGGTGAGCTATTGCCTGAGGCAACTATTAAGAAATACTTAATAGTTCAAAATGAAGGTTCACGTACTGTTTCTAGGTCCGTCGATCATTACAATCTCCAGATGATTATTGCTGTTGGCTTCAAGGTGAATAATGAGAGAGCTGTACAGTTCCGACGTTGGCACTAAGGCAGATTCCAATGACGATGGAGGATTGGGAGAAGAGGCTTAATAGGTTCTTATCCTTGATGGACCGTGAGGTTTTAATGGATGCCGGCAAGGTGACTGCAGAATTGGCAAAAGCTCATGCAGAGGCAGAGTTTGAGAAATATAGGATTGTGCAGGATAGGCTCTATATGAGTGATTTTGACAAGTTTTTGCTTCTTGAGGAGGAAACTCAGAAGTATAAATGACAAGTTCTACATTTGCATTGAACACGATTCAGGTTCGCAATCCTCGATCAAATTGCAGTTATTGAATTATTAACCACCTGTTGGCTTAAATAACTGTATTATGAGGAAAGTTCACTTCTACTTAAATTATCCTGACGCAAAAAACATTATTGTTTGCGGAGATATTCATGGAGAATTCAACACTTTAGTAAATAAACTGTGTGTACATTAATTAATGAAAATAGAAGAAGCCATACTATTCTGCCTAGCAAGCCAGAACCGAGGAATGCGGACTGAGCAGATTGCGGAAATGATTAACCGCCAACGGTTACATATCCGTAAGGATGGGCAACTGGTTACATCCAATCAGGTTTATGCGGTTATCTGTCGTTTCCCTGATATGTTTGTCAAGGCAGAAGGACGGATTATGTTGATGATATAAAAGAAAATTATGCTAGCATACACATACATAGAAAAAGGGTGGCGATCATTTAATAAGAAGAAATTATGCAACCTCCCAAAATAGAAAACTCCACAAGAGAAGAGAGACAATCCTATGTCCTGGAAGCCTGGAAATGCCTGCACGATTGCGAGTCATGCGGCAAGTGCCGCATCCTGAAAGGCAAGGATGCAGAAGTGCTCTATGCCGATTACATTGAAGGCAAGCGGAGCTATATGGATATTACTTTGGAGATAAGGAACCGTTCGTTGCGATAGGTTACATCTAAGCCATAATCTATAATTAATTTTTCTGTTTGAATCATAAAATCGTTACTTTTGTAAACATTCTTCTGGTTCTCCATCCACGATCAAATGGAGGTTTACACAACCGTTTTAATCAACATTTAATCAAAAGATTATGGAGACACCATTCTATTTGTGTGTCCCTGCGGCAAAACACATTGTTGTCAGCGGGGATATCCACGGGGATTTCAACGCCCTGGTTCATAAATTATGCGTTCAGTACAAAATGCAAGACACTCTTCTGATTGTAGCAGGAGATTGCGGATTCGGCTTTGAGAAGCCTGAATACTACAAAAATATGGTAAGGAAAAACAGCCGTCGGATGTCTGAAGCGAACAATTGGATAGTATTCGTACGTGGCAATCACGATAATCCTGCATATTTTGACGGTAAAGCATTTGCATACAAGAGATTCATTGCGGTTCCGGACTATACTGTAATACAAGCCTGCAACAAAACAATTCTTGGAGTGGGAGGGGGTATCTCAATTGACAGGGTGCCACGAATTGAGAAGTGGAAACAATATCGTCATAAATATCGGGAATTTCTTCATACTCCCGACGATTCGCCGTTTGCCAGAAATTTCTATTGGAAAGATGAGCCACCTATGTTTGATGAAACAATTTTGGAATCTGTCGGGAAGAAATACTCGATTGATACAGTTGTTTCACATACGGCGCCATCTTTCTGCGATCTGACATCAAAAGGGATGATTGAATATTTTGCGCAATTTGACCCTGTTCTAATAAAAGATGTACAGACAGAAAGGGAAACTATGGATACAATCTTCCATAAACTGGTCTCAGACGGCAATCCCCTCTGCAGATGGTATTACGGTCATTTTCACCAATCCTGGAATGCTGAGATATCAGGTGTACAGTTCAAGATACTGGATATAATGGAATTTGCCACTATAGCGGCGGAATAGGGAAAGGCTTGACAAATTGCCTTTTAAAAGGGCGCAATATCTTAAGGCTGTCTTTATGACAGCGATATATGGAAGAATACAATTCAATTGCGTCCTTTAATGTCCAGCCTGGTGCATATGTAAATTTACCGTCTACAACTGTTGATATTGTGTAAGCGGTATGTGTGCACATCTGGTCATAATTCCAGGCAGAAACTGTTTTTACATTAAGAGCAACTTGTTTTTCCATAATAATCTTGTTTGTGTAAAGGTACATAGAATTTTAACATCAACTCTGAAAAAATAACAAGAATGAATAATAAAATACAAATAGTATTTAACAGACAATTCTTTATTAAATTGGCAAAAGAAACCGAATTGAACGTCTCACATATATGGCTTATGTCCGAAATTCGGAATTATGAAATAGTAGTTGGCAACAAGTTATTGGATAAGCTTATTGAAGTGCAGTCCCTATTTGAACAATTGGAAGCTATGGGTAATGACGAGTTTAGAGCTCTTCACATAGAGGTTCCGCGCCCTACACCTGATGAATGGGGAAACTGCGAAGAAGAAATAGATGACGGTGAGTATAAAAGCCATGAGGAGTATATCAAAGATTGGGAATCATATAACCCAATGGAAACTTATTGGTTCCATGTAAATGTAGCGAGATACAATGAATATCGCTCTTTGATTTTCAATAACAAGAAACTACGATATTTTGTAATCACCAACCAATCATCGTACGCACAGCGAGGGTCCGGCTTTCAAAATGGCCAATGGTATGAGGAGTGTTTGATTAAAATATTCTCATACCTGAAGAATTTGATTGAAGCAATAGTGTCTAATCCCGATGGTTATAATGAATATATAGAAAACAATCTGCCATACCAGTTGCGATATGGTCGCATCGCCCGAAAAGATTTCAATAGGATTGAACCTCGTTTCAAGATAGAGGTTGAAGATAGGGAGTGGGCAATAAAAGCATTGGAAGCCTCAATACGGAATGAGATGGCAGAACCTCTAAAAACAATGACAATCAGACAGTTCTGCAAGTATTATCGTATAGGTCATGAAGTATATGTCCGCTACTTCCAAAAGATATCTCCAAAATTTACCAAGCGTATAATTAAGGAAGATATACCAGAAGAATTGTATGATGTAGAATACTACAATAAGACAAAATTTAAGCATATAGATGAGAAATATAATCTAGACAGTGAGGTGGATTTTAAAAAATTCGCAAAAGATCACTATGGAGAATTAGGCCTCTCACGTCTAAATATTTGTGCATCTAATTTTCAAAGAAATGGATGGGTAATAGATGTATATAATAGCTATTCTGCGAACGTAGATATTGCAATAGATATTGCGACCGCTCTTTACAAATCCGGAGCACCATTGGAAATATCCAATGCAGAAAAGTTGTTGAAAATACTCACTGAGGAAGATTGTGTTGGACTTATACCACTTACTTTCCATGACTACATGAATCACCATGATGAGGGAACTGTTTATGAGTTACCATGGGAGTATCAACTTAATGAAGACTCTGAAACTCCACTTACAAAAGCACAATATGATGAAATAATCTCTCTTGCCGAGTGGGATGAAATAGAAAAAGTTAGGGTTAAAAAGTAACAACTATAATAATAAACGAGTCAGTTATTCATTGGAAAAAATGTGTAAATAGAAAATATTTGAACAGAAAAGGAAATAGAACTTCTTTTTCTGTTCAAAATATTACTTGTCTCTATAAAAAAGAATTAATTTGATTTTATGAGTTTCGCCATGAGCCTTTCTGCCGGCCTCTGTCATCAGCCCTCTGTCTTCAAAATCCACGCATCTGTCAATGTTCAGTTGAGTCCAGTAGCTATTATGTAGGCGAGAGGAGAGGCATTGTGCCAACCGGTCATCGGGAAGGCGCATCACATTTCCACAATGGATAAGTTACTTTTTGACTTTGTACTCATTATCAGTATTGAATATATAAAGGAATATGGAACATAATAATAAAATAGTGATATATCAGACTGCCGACGGACAAACCCAAATTGATGTCCGTATGGGGAATGAAATAGTGTGGCTTACACAAGCTCAGATGGCTGACTTGTTCCAGACGGACAGAACATCAATAGTACGTCATGTAAACAATATCTATAAGTCTGAAGAATTGGAGCGTGAGGCAACTTGTGCAAAAATTGCACAAGTTCAAATCGAAGGAAAACGAAAAGTTAACCGAAATATTCCATATTTCAATCTCGATATGATTATATCGGTAGCTATCGTGTAAATTCCAAACGTGGTACTCAATTTCGTATTTAGGCAAACAAGGTACTCAAAGATTATCTTATAAAAGGCTATGCTATAAAGAGCGTAAGAGGTATCCTTCCTGAATTGCTGCAAAAGTAGCTATTAGCGCTACGATTGCAATGGGAAAGATGTGCCAGCTGATTGTCGGGACTGCAAGGAATAACAGGAATCCGGTCAACTTATTGGCTATAGTATGAGGGACGCAAATTTTTTTGATGATGATCAAGGATGATATCTGATTGACAATCTTGATGATGACGATGATTCCTGCCCAGATCCATAGCCATGAAGGGATTGACAGGATTGGCAGCAATTGGATGGCGCAACAGGCCATGAATGATAAATCTGCTATGCTGTCCAGAATAGACCCAGCTTTACTTTCTGCATGAAGTCTTCTGACGGCTTGACCGGCTGAAATCTTGCCGGGCGTTTTTTATGTGCGTGGGGTTCAGCGAGAGTTTGAGGATCTGCTTGCAGCCCTCATATTCTCGCCTGTGCGGTGGGTATAAAAGGCTGCCGACTGACCGGAGGGAAGTGGGCAAGTGCCGCTTTATATATACAACTAATCCCCGGCACTGATGCCGAGGATTGTATCAAATATAAAACATAAGCTATATAATCGCTTGTTGCCTTCCTATAATCAGACTTAAAGAAATAGCACATCCAGCAATAGGTAGAAGTAAGTAATTTTTGTATGTGTTCATGAATATTCTGATGTCTGAAATGATGCTATCATTAATTCCAGATGGATCTACCGGGTATAGATAAGCCAGTGACATCGCCAAAGCTCCGACAATTAGACCTGCTAACAAAGCTATTATAACAGCTGTTCTTCCATATCGTCTCTGTCTGTCAACCTCGTTTTTTATTCCTTCCACAGCACGCATCTTCTGCTCGACCTCCAGTAAGAATGTCGGGTTATCCTGTAACTGAGGCCTGTTGTCTCTGAGAATTGATTCTATATCTATGTTTTTCATTGCAGTATGGATTTAAGATGGTTGCGTCCTGTGGATAGATAATATTTAACAGTGCCTTGTGGAATCTGAAGTATAGAGGATATTTCCTTTAAACTTCGATCTTCGAAGTAGTGCAAAATAATTGTAGCCTTTTCCTTTTCTGACAAGGATTCTAGGGCTTGATAGAGCCTTTGGTATTTGAATCTAGCATCTGTTTCATCGGTTGCAGGAATTGATAAGGCCTGCTGCGAATCCGAAGGTACCGTTTCCATTCTTGGTTTGCGATGGTAATCAACATAACAATTATACGCAATTCTGAACAGCCAAGTGCTGAATTTTGAAAGTCCAAGGAATGATCCGGAAGCTACATATGCACGGACTAGTGCGTCTTGGGCAATGTCATCAGCCAGTGATTCATCTCCACTACACAGGGCAAGCAGAAATCGCCTTAATGATTCCTGCTCAGCTCTGACTAGGTCTATGAAACGCTCTGGAGACATTGAAGGTTATTTTTTCTCCATTGCTTTTGCCTCAGCTTCCATTTCTCTCGCCATTATCTTCTTACCTACGAAGAACACAGCAAACAAAGCAAGACCGATTGCCAACGAAATTCCACCGATTATAGCAAAGGTCGGGGCCGGACTTTTACCAAAATTCCATCCATTGGGAGCATAACTGTTTGCAAAAACAATAGCTAATACAAGAAGAACAACCCCAATAAGAGAAAATATAGATCCCCATGTCAATCTACTAAGAAGGCGTTCCTTAATTGTCTTTTGTCCCCTCTGCTGTGATTTAAAGAATTCCGTATCAACAATCGCTCCTGACTCAATTGCCTTGAGCATGATCTCTGTCTTTTTATTTGTCTCATTTTGTCGTGTACGCATTACAAGCCAGACAATCATTACTGGTAATACTACGCAAATTCCAAGTGGTATTAAAATGTCCAAATCCATAACTGTAAAATTTATAGTGTTAAACTTAATTTTCCCGCTTTCTGGCGGTTTCATTTGTTAGACGGAGTAAAGCTACAAAAGGTTGGTAAAATTTTGACTTTTTGTAAGAGGATGATTGAATTTTCCTGACTTTTCTGAAAGGAATCGGTAAATTTGGTGTCTAAAGGGTAGAACAAAAGAAAAACACTGATGGGCAACATTGAATTTGAGTTTACCAGAATGGTCAAGGAGCACAGGAAGACCATATATACGGTCTGCTACTTCTTCTCCAAGGATGCGGATAAGGTTAATGACCTGTTTCAGGAGATACTGATCAACTTGTGGAAGGGTTTTCCGAAGTTCCGCGGAGAGAGTTCGTACAGGACGTGGATATGGCGTGTGAGCCTTAACACCTGCAACAATCAGGTAAGGAGGAAGAAACGTGATGTAGAGACGGTTCCCCTCACTATCGACATCGACCTCTACAACGATGACGACACCAAGAGCAGGCAGATTCAGATGTTGCAC
>JAZRCK010000019.1:0-10186 GCA_045659725.1 Candidatus Egerieisoma sp. | reverse complement strand
CCAAACAGATGCGACGGGTTGTATACCGTTCCGCCGTTGAAGAGTACAAGGTTCTGGTCTGTGGCTCCGCCGCGCACATTGAATCCGCCTCCGGCCTCTCCTACAGATTTAACTCCAGGAAGGGTAAGGATGATTTTCACTACATCTGCCTCTCCAAAGACTACAGGCACTTTCTTCATGCGGTCCATCCTCACCTTTTCAATACCAATCTCGTTATTGCGCACCTTGTTGGCACTTTCTGCAGAGACTACAACTCCTGTAAGGGCGTATACCTTCTCCTGTACAACTATATCAAGGTTTCCGTCATTATATACCAGAAGATGTACCTTGGAATCCTCAAGTGAGTAACCGCTAACATCCAGGGAGGTTTCACCAAGAGGAAGAAGGATCTTGTACAGGCCGGCTGCATCAGACTGCGCGTATGTCTGGGTTGCCTTATTGAACAGGTTAACACCAATTACAGGCTCTCCTGTTCTGGAATCACGTACATAGCCACTAAGGTATGCCTTGCCACCTTTCTTTTTGTTGTTCTTGTCTCCTATCTGGTACACCTTGTTCTGGGAGACGGCAAGATTCTGACCTCCCTGAAGCAATGCGTTATAGTCGGGTTCCTGCTTTGGTGCAGCTTTCTCCTGTGGCTTCTCCTGGGCATACCAGTTCTCAGGCAACACCTCTTTAATTCCCATACCCTTGAGTACAAAAGCATAACCCTCCGTATATGAAACTGTGTATCCTTTTTCCTTAAGCTGGTCCTTTATATCATCCAGCAGTGTTGTGCTGCCTACATTTACGGTAAAAGTGAGATTCTTGGCACCTTCATCCCCCATGTAGTAGATCTTCTCCTTGCTTACACGCTGCATCAATACAACAAGGGAATCCAATCCTATATTCCTGTGCACAAAAGAAGTCTGGGAGAAAAGAATTCCAATCCCAAGAAACAGCATAATTAAGGTCAGGCCGGTCTTTTTCATAGTCTACTCCTCCATAATTTTCATTACACCATGCATTATGTCTTCAGGGTTCACACCCTTGCGCCTCTGCTCCTTTATAAATGACCTGATTTTACCTTTATCCTCCTTATTAAACTTAACCAGGCTCTTCACATCCTTCACCTTATAAACCACACCGCCCTTTACCAGATAATATCTGTACTTGGTGGTAAAGATTTTGGTTATCTCTCCGGTAATGAAGTTGGCCTGCTCTGAGACATGCTTGTATATCTTCTTAAGCAGCAGTCCTTCGCCCTTATACAATACCTGATAATGTCCTTCTGTCAATCCCGCTATGCAGTTTGCCCCATACAAGGCCGTGTAGTTGCGCTCACCAATATTGTAATCTCCTACCAGAATATTCCTCAACGCAATACAGTCTCCACTAACTCCAACCTTCACCTGCAGCTCATTCCTGTGTGCATTCAGATTCAACTGCAGACCGGAATATTTCTTACCGTTGAACATCACATCTCCTGTCTCAAACTCATCTGAATAGGCATATACGCACCCGGTAATGTTATATGCATATTTTTCAGCTAGCTCGCCGCGAAAAATGGGAGCACTGTAATCTTGTGCATGCGCTGAAATCACACATTGTACAAGTACAAGGATTATGGCAAATCTCTTCTTCATATGTTTGAATCTCCTTTTTTATCTTGGCCAAAAATCAGGTTTGGTACTGTTGGAATAGACTCTGCAGTCTACACAGCGGTGATAACTCCACCATGTAGTGAATTCATCGATTGCAAATACTCTATATCCTTCCCTATATTTTTCATTCCACCCTTCATCAAATTTGAATACCCGGCATCCTGATTTATAAAATTTAAGATCCGCCCAATCAACGAAGTGTCTCTTCTGAGTCTGTGTTGTAACGCTTACGTATCCTATAACACGCTCTTCTGGGGTTGTCTCACACCTTATGTTGCCCCTTAGATCTGTAGGCTGTGCTGCAAAAATACCACCAGTACTACCCATATTGCGCTGAAGGGTCTCCCAATAGATGTATGCATCCTTATCCAAAGCTTTCTGTGCCACTGTTATTGAATAGAGGCCACTTACCCTGGTATCAGTTTGTGCAATTCTTCTGAGGACATATTTGGAGATGATATTTTCAGAAAGTTTTTCTGTATTGGTTATACAAATATCTGTTGAGGATGCTTCACTCCAACAATATTTCCTCTCCAATGTCTCTTCCCATGTAAGATTCCTCAACATGCCCAATTGCGGAGTATATTCAGCAAAAGGGGTATATACAACATGGCTCTCCCAATTCTCAATAAAATTCCATTTGCAATACAATTTACCTGGGCTACTATTATGGGTGGTAACCTCTACATTTACATATGTCCCGTCGTCAGCCATAGACCAGGTAATTTCATCAATCGGAGGTGAGACCATCACCTGCTTGAACTCAGAAACATACTCTCCCCTATCTGGTATGGCAATATACAATCTGTACCTGCCACCCACATCCAGATCTCTGGTATCAATCTCAAATACATTCCTGACTTCATCAACCAGCACTCCATAAACAACATTCCCACTCTCAGACTCCACATTTACGGTGATTCCTGAAGGCAACTCTTCAGTTACACCGCCAAGAGTTTTAGTAAGACTGAGTGTTACTTTGGTAATGCCTCCAACAATAATGTCTCCATCCACAACCACCTCAGGTTCATTCAAACCGGGCAGGTCCTTATCCTTTGGTTTGTAATCGTATATGCAAGACATCAGACATATACAGCCTAATAGTATAGCTGTTATTTTTCGCATCATAGGATAATTATTTATAGTTACAAACGGTATATCTGCAAGATTTATACGATAAAGATACTAAAGCAAACGCTAAATAAGAAATATGAAGCATTTTTTTCATGATATCGCTATACATACAATAAAAAATTTCACTTCGCTATAGATAATGTAAGCTTTCCCTAAAATAAGTTCATTTATTAATCCTATTAAAAACTGCTTTAAATTATATAATCAAATTTAGTACGTAAACTCTACAAAATAAAATTTAATCTTTGCTACTAAATATTACTCAGTATCAAATAAAGACTATGTAATAGATATATTTTTACATACCAGTTATGCCAAGAGTAGCCAACTTTATAAAACAAAACAGCCTCACAGAATCTGTGAGGCTGTTTCCTGAGGTTCCTGGCGGATTCGAACCGCCGTACACGGTTTTGCAGACCGCTGACTAAGCCACTCATCCAAGGAACCCTGTTTGGTGATTGGATTGCAAAGATACTACATTTTTGTTTATCTGCAAATTTTATTTCAATTCCAGGTGAACAAATTGTCCAAAATTTTCTCCAGCCACTCTTTATCTGTAACATCAAATGTTGCCAAGTGTTCACTGTCTATATCAAGAACTGCCTTTACATTGCTGTCGGGAGCAAAAACAGGCACTACAATTTCCGAGCGGGAAAGGCTGCTGCAGGCTATATGCCCGGGGAACTGCTCCACGTCGGGAACTACAATTGTCTCTCCCTTTTCCCAGGCGGTACCGCATACTCCCCTACCCTTTTTTATACGGGTGCAGGCCAGAGGTCCCTGAAATGGGCCCAAGACAAGTTCTTCTCCGGCTTCAGAAGGTTTGACAATGTAGAAGCCAACCCACCAGAAGCCGAACGCCTCCTTAAGGATAGCGCTCACATTTGCCATATTGGCTATAAGATCACTTTCTGCAGAAACTACTGATTTTATTTGAGGAAGTATTTGGGCATAGATACCTGATTTATCAGTTGCCGTTATAAGTAATTGTTCAGCCATATGAATATAAAACATAAAGTATATCAATAGGAGGACCTCATTCGACGGTTACGAGCTATTGCGTAGCAATGGCGAAGTAGAGGAGACTGTGTCGTCCTTCGTTTGATATACTTTATGTTATAGTTAAATGATTTGAAAAACTATTCTACTAATAGCACCAGTCCTTTAAGGTATTCACCTTCCGGATGGTAAATGTTTACAGGATGGTCTGCAGGCTGGGTAAGCCTGTGGAGTATTCTCACTCTACGGCCGGTCTGCGCTGCAGCAGAGAAGATTGCAAGGGCAAAGTTTATCTTGTCAACCACCTGCGAGCAACTGTATGTGAATACCACACCGCCCGGTTTTACTTTCTCAATGGCAAGGGCATTAAGGCGTTTGTAGGCACGCAGGGCGTTGTCCAATGCACCCCTGTGTTTTGCAAATGCAGGTGGGTCTACAATCATAAGGTCATATTTGCCTGCCTCACATTTGCGCATATACTCAATTGCATCCTCACAGTATGAAGTGTGCTCTACCCCTTCTGTAAAGCCGTTAAGCTCCACGTTCTTTACAACCATATCCATTGCCTTGCGTGAGCTGTCCACTGAGTCTACATGGGTTGCGCCGCCGTTAAGGGCATAGATTGAGAAGCCTCCAGTGTAGCAGAAAAGGTTGAGTACGTTTTTGCCGGCTGCATATTTCTTTACAAGGGCCCTGTTGTCTCTCTGATCCAGGAAGAAACCGGTCTTCTGCCCTTCTACCCAGTTTACCTGGAACTTGTTGCCGTTCTCTAGTACAACCTGAGCGTCTTCAATACCCTCTTCCTTGTATAAATATCCGTCCTTAAGGTCCAATCCTGCCTTGAATGGTGCAGTACCCTCACTCTTGTCATAGATTGCAGCAAGAGCCGGTCCGTACACTTTTTTCAAAGCCTGGGAAATTGCCCCTTTTGCAAGGAACATTCCTGCCGAGTGGGCCTGTATAACGGCTGTTTTTCCGTATACGTCTATAATCAGGCCAGGAAGGAAATCACCCTCACCGTGCACAAGCCTGTATGCATCTGTATCTGCTGCACCAATTAGGCCAAGAGTCTTGCGGGCATTGTACGCACCCTGGATTGCGTTGTTCCAGAAGTTCTGGTCAATGGCAACCTTCTCAAAACTGAGAATCCTTACGGTAATTGAGCCAATCTGATAATGGCCGCAGCCAAGGTATTCCCCCATAGATGAGTATACTTCTACAACGTCACCTTCTGCAGGTTCTCCACCCTCAATCTTCTTTACAGCGCCTGAAAACACCCACGGGTGGAATCTCTTGAGCGACTGCTCCTTACCTTTGTTTAAAATTATCTTAACCATTAGAATTACTTTCCTTTAACTTATAGTACATCTCCATGCAGATCCATGCATCAATTGCCGCATATCTGAGCTGCGCTTCCGAGAGATGGGCACTCTCCCAATTTGAAAGCTGCTGCGATTTTGATACCCTTTTCTTAAGGATGATTGCAGACATCTTCCTCACACTCTTCTCCTCAATCCCATACTCGGGTGCAAGCCTCTGAAGGTCTACAAACCCTTTGGGGATAAATCTCCTGTACTCCTGAAGACCCCTGATATCATCATGGATGGCAGCACCTATCTTAAGGATGCCGGGATTGCCAAGCAATGCTGCAAGTTTGGGTGGGACACCTACTTGCTGCAGCCTGAAAATGTAGGCCTTGTCGGGACCACTCAACTGCAGGATGGCCATTTTGTTCCTTGGCACCTTAGGTACAAAGCAAGGTTTGGTTTCAGTATCAAAACCTATCACCTCCTGTGCTCCCAAATAGGCCATGGCCTGCTCAAACTCCTCACATTTTCCGCTGGATACCACTGTGATTTCACCGGGGAATGTAGCCATTTCCAGTGATTCAATCTCATCAACGGTAACCGTACTCGCAAATGCCATACTAATCTATGAATTTTTTGATTTTTGCATATGATGCAGGAAGCATGTTCTCAATTCTTGCCAAAGTCTCCTCATCCAAGTATCTTCTTGAGAATGGAACAAACACTGTTGTAATGTCCTCTGTAGCGTGCTCTCTGCCATATTTGAAGTTGTATGAAAGGTTTCCGTCTGCATCAAGGCAATCTGCAGGAAGGCCGTATGCTGGAACTGAAATGTAACCTTCAAATGCACCCTCAACTGTATTCAATGCAAGGTTGTTGTCCTCCCTTAAAGCCTCGTAGCACTCAAGGGCTGTAAATACTGCCGGATCAATGAACTCAAAATCGGGGTGGATAAGTCCTTCGTATACAAGTTTGCCGTCCTTGTCGCGGAAGTTCTTCAACTGCTCAATTGTCTCATTAAGTGTATTGAGCAAGAACGGATAGTGTGTACAGCCAAGAATGACATGTTTCAAAGGAACCTTGGCACCGCTTGCCTTATGTTTCTCCAAAAGTGTTACAAGATGGAATTTTGCATAGTTGGCTGCAGAGTTCAACTGGAATGCAGTGTATTTGCCGTCAACTTTCTCTCTCAATACCTCACCATTGTTGTAGTTGAAATCATATACGTTCAAAAGTCCCTCTTTCACATCCTCTGAACCGGTACCCAATTTAGGGCCTCTGTAACCCTCTCTTGGAGCTGTAAGGGATGTGTTCACAAAGTCCTTCTCCTGGTCTACAGCCTCGGCAAAACCTGCACAAGGGTGATTCACAACCTTAATGAAACCCTTATAGCCGTTTGCAGCACCTATCTCGTTGATTGTCCTCTCATATGCGTTTGATGCAATGGTACCTACAGTTGCAAGTACACCTACAGCAACAGAATCAGGAGAACCGGCCTTATCAAGTTTGTCATACAAAGCGTTTACACCGGCATTGATAACTCCAATTACCCTTACGCCTGTACCGCTCTCCTTCAACAATGTAGAGACATCCTGCAAGCCCCATGCAGTTGCTGTATTACATGCAATTACAAGAATCTTGCAAGGCTGTTTCACACCTGTTTTCTCCTTGTCGGCAGGATTTGTCCAGAATTTGTCATCCTCAAGGAACAGGGCATCCTTTACAACAAGCTCCTTAAAGAAGTCCTGTTTGTTCTCGGCAGCATAGTTTCCATAAGGCATGTTTGCCCTGTCTGCAAGGTAGGTAAATGCCTCACCTGCAAAATCAGGAACACCGTCTGCCCCCTCTTTTCCCGATATGTTATTGACCATATCCGCATTCAGAAGAACCTCCAATACAGTAAGTCCGCCTGTGCCCGAATCAAATACTCCAATAGGCAATTTGCTCAACTGCTGTGGGAAAGACTTGAAATCTGCATAGAATTTTGATGTCTCGTCATTCAATGCCTTCTCCATTATTGGAGAAAGTACAGACTGCTCCTGATTGTTGCTGCCTTTGTTGCCGCAAGATGCCAATGCTACTGCAGCCAGACATGATAGGAAAAACAACTTCTTCATAACTGTCGGGATAAAAATTATACTTTATTTGTTGTAAATGAAAGTTCCGTGCTCACTTGTAAGGTGTACCTGTGCCTTGCCGTCCTCAGATGCCTCAACTCTACCGATGATTTTGGCATCTACGCCATACTTCTTGGAGATTGCAATGATGTCCTCAGCAATTTCTGCTGGGATATAGAACTCCATTCTGTGGCCCATGTTGAACACCTTGTACATCTCCTGCCAGCTTGTACCTGACTCCTGCTGGATTACCTCAAACAGTGGAGGTGTAGGGAACAGGTTGTCTTTCACAATCTTAAGATTGTCTACAAAGTGAAGGATCTTGGTCTGTGCACCGCCTGAGCAGTGGATCATACCGTCTATCTGCTTCCTGTATTTGTCAAGAACCTCCTTAACGATTGGAGCATAGGTTCTGGTTGGAGACAATACAAGTTTGCCGTATGTAAGGCCGGTCTTAGGCTCAACGGCATCAAGTTCCTTTGTTCCTGAATATACAAGCTCCTGCGGAACAGCGCCGTCATAACTTTCAGGATATTTTGAAGCAAGGTATTTGCCAAACACATCGTGGCGTGCAGAGGTAAGGCCGTTGCTGCCCATACCGCCATTGTACTCGGTCTCGTATGCTGCCTTTCCGCAAGACTCAAGAGCAACAATCACGTCTCCTGCCTTGATGTTTGCATTGTCAATTACATCACTGCGTTTCATCCTTGCACAAACGGTACTGTCTACAATAACAGTCCTTACAAGGTCTCCAACATCTGCAGTCTCACCGCCGGTAAGGATAAGCTTAACGCCAAAGCTCTCCATAGTCTTTGCAAAGTTCTCGGAAGCTGCAATAAGTCTGCTGATAACTGAACCTGGAATAAGCTGCTTGTTTCTTCCAATGGTAGACGAAAGCATGATATTGTCTACAGCACCCACACAAAGAAGGTCATCTGTATTCATAACAATAGCATCCTGTGCAATACCGTCCCACACTGTCATATCACCGGTCTCTTTCCAGTATGTGTATGCCAACGATGATTTTGTACCAGCACCGTCTGCATGCATTACAATACAGTAATCTGGGTCTCCCGACAGAAAATCAGGAACAATTTTACAGAATGCCTTAGGGAAAAGTCCCTTGTCTATATTCTTGATTGCCTCATGAACATCCTCTTTTGAAGATGAAACACCTCTAAGGGCGTATCTGTTGCTTTGTGGATCTTGGCTCATAATGTCTTTTTAATATATTTAAAGTAGCAAAGTTACACATAAATAGTTTAAAAGGCAATCAAATGGATATTCTTTACAGGTCTGGAAACAAAATAAATTCAATTACAGGGGAAGGCAACATGTCATTTCAAACCTAAACAGAAAATAGACACCTGAAGATAATATATATGAGAAAACCGGATCAAAGTTACCTTTGACCCGGCCTCCTACGTAATATAAATATTCTATTTTAGAACAGGGACTGTTGCGATAATTTTTTTTAGATTATTTTTCCTGCATATTTCAACGAATAAGTCTACAAGATCTCTGAAATATTTGTTGGTGAAATCAATATTATCAATATTATAGCTATCATAATACAAAACTTCCATACCCTCTATGTAATCAAAATGCAGGACTACATAGTTAGGATATTTCTTATAGGGGCCATCCGTATCGCAAAAACTAATTGTATATTGTCCAGTATTGTAATAATCTTCAGCAACTTTTAACAATTGCTTTCTAAAAGATTCCAATTTTTTTTGTTTGCGCGAATTATCTGATTGATAACTTTCAAAGTTATAGTCTTTGTCAACTGTGACAAATAATTTCCTTAATGATGAATTAGGATATATGTAAACATTTCTTGGAGTGAGGTCTCCTCCTATTATGGAATCCTTAAAAGTAACGGAAATACCATTATTTTTTATATCACGATAAACTTTAAAATTCTCCTTATTCTTAGTGAGAAATTGATAATATTGAGGACAATCATCTTTTGCCCATCCGTTAGCCTTTATTAGGATATCAACATCTGTATATATTAAGTGGGCGACATGACCATTACAAAGAATTTTTGTAATAAAGAAAGAGAGTTGACCATTAGAATCCAGTTGGCGATATTCTCTTAAATCAGAGACGCATCGCTGCCTGTTTCTTTGACAGTAAATATCTTCATTTAATAAGAAGCACAATACTAAAAATAGTAATTTTAAATATTTCATACTCTTGTCTATTTCTATCCGTAGTAATGTTTACTATAATGCAAGTTGCGTATCAGAGTTATACTCCCACAAATTACCAAATTGTCAGTTTTTATCAAACTATAAAACTACATAAAAAAAGAGGGTGACTAAAAAGTCTTAATGACTGATTAGTCACTCTTTTTTCATTTTATATTACACCGGGAGGATAGTAGTGATTGAGGAGGACTCCGTTCGCTTCACTAACTCCGGACCCTCCCATTGTCATCTGCGTCATCGCTACGCGATAACTTGCTGTCAACGGGCCCCTCCCGCTACCCGTGTCCGCGGGTGGACGCGCCTCCTCAATCACTACTATCCCCCCCCTCTTTTAATAAGGGTATAAAAATATAGCTATTCTTTTGATAGTCAAAGGAATAGCTATTGTTAATGTCAGGAAGTTTTGTTATATTTGAAGTGCGAAAACAAATTACAACCTAACTTTCAATGACATGGCAAAGGTAATATATAAATCTTACACTCAGAACGATAATTGTCTTTTTCCTTACTGTATCGGTGACTTTATTCCTGAAAATGATCCAGTGCGCGTCTTGGATGCCATAGTTGAGCATCTTGACATAAGTGCAATCAAGGCCACATATAAAGGTGGCGGTGCAAGCAGCTTTGATCCACGTATGCTGCTGAAGGTCATTCTATATGCATATCTACAGAACATCCACTCAGGACGCAAGATGGAGGCTCTGCTCAAGCGCGATGTGAACTTCATGTGGCTGAGCGGCATGCAGCGCCCCGACTTCAATACAATCAAC
>JAZRCK010000018.1:0-5367 GCA_045659725.1 Candidatus Egerieisoma sp. | reverse complement strand
ATCTGAGTTGCACTCGTCCTGAATGAATTCCTTGAAACCAAGTCGGTCAATGATCAGATTGCCGAGGCTTATGTATCTGATTTTTATGATCTTGCGTGCGATCCAATATGTGACAGGGTTTGTGATGTAGCCTACGACCTGCGGGGTGTTGAAAAGGGCAGTCTCCAATGATGCTGTACCCGAATTTATCACTCCCGCCTCTGCGTGTCTGGTTATTGACTGTGTCTCTCCGAAAAGCACCTTTATGTATCTGCTGTTCTCTTCATTGAGCCAAGCCGAATAATCTGCCATTGTGCGCGACGGAGCACCCGCTATAAGGAATTGATATCCAGCATATTCCGGCAACGCATGCATCTTGCTTGCAAATTCTGTCAATACCGGCATCATAGTGCTGATCTCTCCTTTTCGAGATCCTGCTAGCATGGCGATTACAGGCTTGTCCTCAAGACCGGCTCTACTGATGGAGTCTGCTTTGTTTTCGTTCATCGCACGTGAACCATCAACGGCATCCACCAGAGGATTACCTTTATAAATATAACTGATTCCTTTGGAATCGAAGTAAGGTTTTTCAAACGGAAAGACTATGAAGAGCTTGTCTACATACGCCTTCAGCTTCTTGATGCGTCCTTCTCTTGATGCCCATACCTTCGGTGCTATGTAATAGAACACCTTGAAGCCTGCTTTGTGGGCGAATTCAGCGATCTTGAAGTTGAACCCGGGGTAGTCGATGAGGATGACTACGTTAGGGTTCCATGCAAGGATGTCTTTTTTGCAGAAAGAGACATTGCCTAGGAGCTTGCGGGCTTTGGCAAGAACCTCGACGAAGCCCATGACTGCACCGTCCTTGTAGTGACGTACCAGTCCGGAAGCAGATGCGGTTTCACAGACCGTGCTACCCCCCTGGCCGCAGGGGGAGGGGCCCGCACAAAGAGTGGGAGGGGTTGTTCAGGGATTTAATGGAGGTGCTTTAAAATTTATATAAGTGCAAATTATTAAAAGCAGATACCGGGAAACTCTTTGAGTCCCGGTATCCATATTGTTTTTAAGTTTTCTATTATCTGTACTCGTCCCAGCTCTTTATCTGAATCTTCTCAAGAGGCACATTGCAGAATGCATTGATGAACGCACTTGCAAGACGGGCATTGGTGATAAGTGGAATATTGAAGTCCACTGAAGCGCGTCTTACCTTGTAACCGTTCTCCAACTCCTCCTGGGTAAGGTTCTTAGGGATGTTGATAACCATATCAATCTGCTTGTTGCTCAACATGTCCATTGCCTGAGGCTCCATAGAAGGCTCGGTTGGCCAATAAACTCTGGTTGCAGGGATATTGTTCTCAACAAGGTATTTCCATGAGCCGCCGGTAGCGTAAAGGTTGTATCCTTTGTCTGCAAGAAGTTTTGCAGCATCCAAAAGTTCAGCTTTCTGTTTTGCATCACCTGTAGAAAGAAGGATATCCTTCTGAGGGATCTTGTAACCTACAGAAAGCATAGATTTAAGGATTGCCTCGTTGGTGTCGTCACCCAAGCAGCCTACCTCACCTGTAGAAGCCATATCTACACCAAGAACAGGGTCTGCCTTAAGAAGACGTGCAAATGAGAACTGTGAAGCCTTGATACCTACGTAGTCCAAATCAAATGCACTCTTGTTAGGAATCTCGTATGGCTCACCTATCATTGCTTTGGCAGCAAGCTCAATGAAGTTGATCTTAAGGACTTTAGAAACAAATGGGAAGCTTCTTGAAGCTCTAAGGTTACACTCAATAACTTTAATTGCATTGTCCTTTGCAAGGAACTGGATATTGAACGGACCGGTAATCTGAAGAGCCTGTGCAATCTTGCGTGCAATCTTCTTGATACGGCGTGCGGTTTCAATGTAAAGTTTCTGAGGAGGGAACTGGATAGTTGCATCTCCTGAGTGGACACCTGCAAACTCAATGTGCTCTGAAATTGCGTATGCAATAACCTCACCTTTGTCTGCAACTGCATCAAACTCAATCTCTTTAGCGTTCTGGATGAACTCACTTACAACAACTGGGTGTTTCTTTGAAACGTTTGCTGCAAGGTTAAGGAACTGCTCCAATTCAACTTTGTTTGAGCATACATTCATTGCTGCTCCCGACAATACATAAGAAGGTCTTACCAATACAGGGAATCCAACTTTGTCTACAAACTCGTAAACGTCAGACATTGTAGAAAGCTCTTTCCATTTAGGCTGGTCAATCTCCAACTCATCCAACATTGATGAGAATTTGTGACGGTCCTCTGCGTTGTCGATATATTTTGCCTGTGTACCAAGGATGTTCACACCGTTGGCATCAAGTTTAAGTGCAAGGTTGTTAGGGATCTGACCACCTACAGAAACTACTGTACCGTGAGGGTTCTCAAGATCGTGGTTGTCAAGTACGCGCTCGAATGTAAGCTCATCAAAGTACAATCTGTCGCACATGTCGTAGTCTGTAGATACAGTCTCAGGGTTGTAGTTGATCATAACGCCTCTCCAGCCGCATTTCTGGATGGTTGTAAGTGCGTTTACGCTACACCAGTCGAACTCAACAGAGCTACCGATACGGTAAGCACCTGAACCAAGAACGATGATTGATTTCTTGTCATCTGCAAACTCAATGTCGTGTTTGTCGCCGCTGTATGACAAGTACAGGTAGTTGATCTTTGCAGGGTACTCGCCGGCAAGGGTATCAATCTGTTTTACAACAGGAACAATACCCAATGATTTTCTGTATTTTCTGATCTCCAATAGAGATGCATCCGAATCCTGTGCATTAAGTTCCTTAAGGACAAGTCTTGCAATCTGGAAATCAGAGAATCCCTGACGTTTTGCTTTCTTGAGCAAATCGTATCCAAGTTCCTCAGTGCTGTTAAGGGCCATAAGCTCCTTGCCAGTGATGATGATATTATAGAGTTTCTCAAGGAACCATCTGTCAATCTTTGTAAGCTCGTGGATCTGGTCTACTGTATAGCCTGCGTTGAATGCTTTTGAGATAACAAAGATACGGTTGTCTGTAGGCTGGTTAAGGGCTTTTGCAATATCCTTAACTACAATCTCCTTGTTTGCAACAAAGCCATGTGCACCCTGTCCGATCATACGGATACCTTTCTGGATAACCTCCTCAAAAGTACGGCCGATAGACATGATCTCACCTACAGATTTCATTGATGAACCGATCTCACGGCTTACACCCTGGAATTTTGAAAGGTCCCAACGTGGCATCTTACATACGATATAGTCGCATGAAGGCTCCATGAATGCTGGGGTAGTGCCTGTAGCTGAGTTCTTGAGCTCGAACAAACCGTAGCCCAAACCGATTTTTGCAGCTACGAAAGCAAGTGGGTAACCTGTAGCTTTTGAAGCAAGGGCAGAAGAACGGCTCAAACGTGCGTTGATCTCAATTACTCTGTAATCCTCGCTCTCTGTGTCAAAAGCGTACTGTACGTTACACTCACCAACAATGCCGATATGTCTTACAATTCTGATTGCTATATCCCTAAGTTTGTGAAGCTCTGAATTTGTAAGGGTCTGACAAGGTGCAACTACGATACTCTCTCCGGTGTGGATTCCAAGAGGGTCGAAGTTCTCCATGTTACAAACTGTAATACAGTTGTCGTATTTGTCCCTTACTACCTCAAACTCAATCTCTTTCCAGCCTTTAAGCGATTTCTCAACCAAAACCTGTGGAGAGAATGTGAATGATTTCTCGGCAAGTTTGACAAGCTCTTCCTCGTTGTTGCAGAAACCTGAACCCAAACCTCCAAGTGCATAAGCGGCACGGATGATGACAGGGTAGCCAAGCTCTTTTGCTGCTGCTACAGCATCCTCAATGTTCTCAACAGCGTGGCTCTTGATGGTCTTTACATCAATCTCGTCGAGTTTCTTGTTGAAAAGCTCGCGGTCCTCTGTGTCCATAATTGCCTGAACAGGGGTACCAAGAACCCTCAAGTTGTATTTCTCCAGAATACCTGTTCTGTAAAGCTCAACACCACAGTTCAATGCAGTCTGTCCGCCGAATGCAAGAAGAATGCCCTGAGGCTGCTCCTTCTTGATAACCTGCTCTACAAAGTATGGGGTAACCGGAAGGTAATATATTTTGTCTGCAACACCTTCTGATGTCTGTACAGTTGCAATATTCGGATTGATAAGGATTGTCTCAATTCCCTCGTCCTTCATGGCCTTGATAGCCTGTGAACCGGAATAATCAAACTCTCCGGCCTCACCAATCTTAAGCGCTCCGGAACCTAGTAGAAGTACTTTCTTAATTTTCTCCATCGTATATTACAACATTTTAATGAATTCGTCAAATAGGAACTCTACTCCGTCCGGCTGGAACTGGATAGAGAAGAACGGTTTGCTCTTATGTCTGATACCCTCGTTGCTGCCGTCATTGAGGTTCTCAAACATTGGCTCCCAATCAGCGCCCAAAGAAGCTGCGTCCAAAGCGTAGCCGTGGTTCTGGGTGGTAATGTAGCAGGTTGTAGTGCCCACTCTTCTTACCGGCTGGTTCTGGGACCTGTGACCGAATTTTAATTTTGCAGTCTGAGCTCCCGCAGCTTTGCCAAGGAGCTGGTTACCCATACAGATTCCAAAGATTGGCTTGCATTTCTCCATAGCAACCTTAATGTTCTCTACAGCGTCTGTGCAGAAATCCGGGTTGCCAGGGCCGTTTGAAATGATAAGGCCGTCATACTCAAGCTCATTGAAATTGTAGTTCCAAGGAACCCTTACAACCTCAACATCTTTCTGTACAAGTGTCCTGAGGATACTGTTTTTGACTCCGCAATCCAAAAGAACAACTTTTTTGCCTTTGCCCTCATTGTATCTTACAACCTCTTTGCAGCTAACCTCGTCAACCTGGTTTACCACATTAGGGTTTACACATGAAAGTTCTGCGTTGCAGTCATCCTGTACAATCTTGCCCATCATTGTGCCGTTGTCCCTGATAACTTTGGTAAGCTCTCTGGTGTCAATGCCAAAGATGCCCGGAATCTGGTGCTCTTTCAACCATTGGTCCAAGCTCTTTGCTGCATTCCAGTGGCTGTAATTAAAAGAATAGTCAGATATTACCAATGCTTTAACCTGGATTTTATCTGACTCAAAATATTTTGAAATACCGTTTTCAAGTTCGTCTGCAGGAACTCCGTAGTTACCGATGATAGGATAAGTTACACAAAGAATCTGACCGGAGTAAGAAGGGTCTGTAAGAGACTCGGGATACCCGACCATAGCGGTGCTGAAAACTACCTCACCACATGCAGGCTGGTCATAGCCAAAGGAAAATCCTTGAAACTCAAGGCCGTTTTCCAACACTAGTTTTGCTTTTCTAATTGACTGCATTTGTATATATATGTATGGGTTTA
>JAZRCK010000017.1:0-45630 GCA_045659725.1 Candidatus Egerieisoma sp. | reverse complement strand
CGATGACGCAGATGACAATGGGAGGGTCCGGAGTGAGTGAAGCGAACGGAGTCCTCCTCAATCACTACTATCCTCCCGGTGTAATATAAAATGAAAAAAGAGTGACTAATCAGTCATTAAGACTTTTTAGTCACCCTCTTTATGTATTTTAATGGCATCCTGTTTTTAAGTACTACGTTTCTACAGGCTTTTCGTCGGGATAAATAAAATACCGGTACATCATCTGATCATCTTCAAGTTGCTCCAATGTGCCTCTTTCAATTCTGAAATGAACTTCTGTATATTTATGGAAATCTTTTGCAGTCCAGTATACTGTGGAAGAAACACTGTCCCTTGAAACTGTAGAGGCACATATGCTTGGATCAAATATTGAATAGAGCATAAGAACACCTACCAAAAGAAGAAACAGCAGAACCGGAACAATCACCGGTGAAAAGATGATGCATAGAATCCATAAAACTGTTTTCCATTTATTTGCAGCTATCTTCCCAACCAATGACTTGAAAATCCTTTTTACAAAGTCTTTCATAATTCAAATTTCATAGATTATTACAATCCAAAAATTGCATCAAACTCCATTCTGCTGTAGTTGTTTACTACAAGAGTATGTCCCTTATATGAGAATTTAAGATCTGTGCCTCCATTGGAATTCTTCATAGGGGTAATTGTAACGCCCTCATACCTGAAGCTCCTCATACCATTTTTCTCAATTAGTGGAGCAATGTTCTTATAAGAGGCTACACAAAGGTCCTTCACTTTTTGAGGCATAAGATTATATGCAAGGACAAGTTTGCCGGTTTCAAAATCAATCTCTCCGTCCATTCCTGCAATGGTTGCAGTTACAGATGAAACATAATTTTCAACCGGTGCGGTCTCAGTGCTTTCTGCGTTTGCTGAGATACAGAATAGTGAAACAAGAGCAATGGCTGCTACAAAAAAGAATTTCTTCATGACATTAATTTTTTAAAGTGTTATTAATCCGTTTACACCTTATAATGTCACAAAGGACCAAAGACAACCGATTTTTTAAATAAAAAAATCGCAGAATTTGCAATTATCTTAGAATTAAACGGTTATTCGGTTTGCATGGAAATTGGGTAACGAGATAGCAACCGTTCGTATTTCTGAGTTCTTCATTGTTATGCTTCAATGTGATAACTCTGACGGTACAAAGGTATAAAAATAATGCTGACGAAAAGAGAAGTTGCGATGATTTCTTTTTTCGTCAGCATCTTTTTTTGAGTGCTGCCAACGCAAAAATAAGTTTAGTCCGTTTTGAGTACATAACAAATGGTATAAACTAAATATTGTCAAATTTACTACATAAATATTATTATATTATACTTAAAACTATTTTTACCCTTGATAAGAACTATTATTTGGAATAATTGTTGTATCTTTGTAGTCGGGATAATTATATGTGATATGAAAAGTCTCATTCAAATAACAAAAATTAAAGCTGTGATACTCTACATTATACAGAGTTTCCCAGATGGAGTGGATTATATCAAATTGTTCAAGATTTTGTATTTCGCTCAACAAGACCATTTAGTAAAATATGGAAAGGTTATAGTTGATGAATCATTTCGTGCGGTTAAACATGGACCAGTTCCAACCTATACCTATAAAGCATTACAAATAGCTGAAGGAAAGCCTTTGGAAGGTGATTTTAAAGATTTTCTATTGGGAATTGAAGTTAGAGATAAGAAAGTATATGCTTCAATGTCTCCTGATATGGATTATATATCAGGAGCGAATAAGAAATGTTTAGAGGATGCTATTGAAAAATACAAAGATGCAGATCCATATGATTTGTCTGATATGTCACATGATTCAGCTTGGGAAGAAGCAAATAGACGTATGTTGGATGATCCTCAGAAAAACTTTATTACTATTATTGATATAGCACGTGCTGGTAAGGCTTCTGAGACAATGGTAGACTATATACGTGAGAAACAACTCGTTAAAAATGCCTTGTCTTGTTAATTATGGATGATAAAGCTGGCACTTTAAGCAAACTTAAGGCAATCATTGCTGATAAAGAGAAAGTAGATATGTCTTCAATTAAAGTTGGAGACATTATTTATGTCCCGTTAGACGAAGAAGATGGTTTGACCTTAAAAAAAGGATATAAGGATAGGTTAAAATATATCGTTATTATAGGCTTTACGCCCGAAGGTGTAGCAGTTGGTGCATTGCTAATAAATTCAGAAATAGATCCATCAAATCATTCTAAAGAGTTTCTTGACTGTCAATATCAGTTACAGGTTCGTAATTATCGTGCGATTTTAGATTATGATAGTTGGTTAGATTGTTCAGATATTTTTGAAATTTCTAAACTCAAAATCAAAGATAAAGATGGCAAAATGAAAGGCTGCCTTATTGATGAAGATAGAGAAAGAATAATGGAGTTTCTAAAAGAAACCGATGTATTTGATAATGCAACAAAGAAACATTACGGCATAATTTAGCAATTGATACAGTATAGCAAAGAAATGGGAGCAGAAAAATCTACTCCCATCCTAATTTTACCAAGTTATTTATCTACTCGAATAGTGTGAACTATGAGAGCTGTGCGAACTGTGGCTGCTGTGTGAACTATGCGAGCTATGGCTACTGTGTGAACTATGACTGGCGAGTAACTTAAACTCGGCAGACGATTGTTCAAGTACCAATGTTTGTTCCTGTTGTTGCTCGATTTGAGTGTCGCTGTTTGTAACCTTAGCAACAATCTTTTCGCCAACAGAGGAACAATAGCTTGCACCTGCAAGAAGTGCAGAGACAGCAAAGAACAAAAGCTTCTTCATTGAGATCTCCTTTTTATAGAAAAATTAACCTTTATTCATCCAACATCTTCCCAGTAAGATCATCACCCTTCCCATCATAAAACTTGTTTAAAGCCTTCTGGAATATATCATCTTCATTTTCAAGAACGTATTTTACTATGTGGTTGAAAAGAGTCATACAGGAATGGACCTTTTGGGCATCCAATTTGCCAAATATCTCTTCTGCACTTTTATCATTCATCAACAATGCTACAGTTACCTCTCGGAGTCTGGTACCCAATACCGGATGCTCATAATAGGCTCTGGCCTCTTCAATGCCACTAATGCCGAAGTATCTGGAACTGTTGCTTTTACCCAGACCTTTGAGTTGCGGAAAAATAAACCAGATCCAATGGTCCTCTTTCTTTCCTGCCTCAACTTCCTTTAATGCCTGCTGGTACATCAGTGCTTGCGCATCCAAAAATCTTTGCAAATCATAGTTCATAAGGGTTCCTCCTAAATCTTGTCAAATCTTCATTCCAAATGCAAGTGGAGATACCAGGAAAGATAAAATTGTAATGAACAATATCAATAGGGGCCTTTTCATATAACTTTAAAATTTCGCTTTGCTGTATAGGCAAATTTAAAAAAAATAATAACTTTGTAGCATAAAATAGAAACAAAGGGGTGCCTTAAAAAGGCTGAGATTATACCCTCGAACCTGATGCAGCCAGTACTGCCGTAGGAATTGTGGATAATAAAATGAGCTGACGTATATCCACCGGATATACGTTTTTTTCGTTTAAGGAATCGCCTCTTTGCAGTTTTTACTTAAAAATTATCGCTATGAAGGTAACAGTAAACAACAGGGAGGTTGAGACCATAGCATCAAATCTGCTTCTTCTGTCACAACAACTCAATTTGCCGCCGGCTGGGATTGCCGTGGCGGTAAACAACCGTATTGTCCCACGTGCAGAATGGGAAAATTTCCCCATTGCCCAAGGAGATTCATTAATTATCATCAAAGCAGTTTGTGGAGGTTGATATGGTACAGTTCATTACACATTGTACCGGAAGGTACTCTTATGTGGAATCCGCCCGCCTGGCACTTGAGGGAGGTTGCCGGTGGATTCAGTTGAGGATGAAAAATTCCACACCGGAAGAAATATATGCCGCCGCAAAAGAGGTGAAAAAGATGTGTGAACAACATCATGCAACCTTCATTATAGATGATTATGTGGAGATTGCCAAAGATATTCATCCCGACGGTGTCCATCTTGGAAAACAGGATATGCCCATCCCCCAGGCCCGGGAGATTCTTGGAGAGAAAGCAATAATCGGCGGCACAGCAAATACATTTGAAGATGTGGAAAATCTATACCGGGCAGGAGCCAACTACATAGGTTGCGGTCCGTTCCGCTATACCACTACCAAAGCCAACCTCTCCCCCATTTTGGGCATTGGAGGATACAGGCAGATAATCTCCAGAATGAAGGAGAAGAACATTGCAATACCCGTAGTGGCCATTGGAGGGATCACAGAAGCCGACATCCCTGATTTAATGAAATTGGGCATTGACGGCATTGCACTAAGCAGCAGCATATTAAACGCTGCCAATCCAGTAGAGGAAATGAAAAGAATCATAAAAATTGCACAATCATGGAAAAACTTGTAATTGCAGGACGAGAATTCAACTCACGCCTGTTTCTTGGAACCGGAAAGTTCAGTTCCAACGCACAGATGAAAGAGGCCATTATTGCTTCTGCCACAGAGATGGTAACGGTAGCAATGAAGCGCGTAGATTTAAATGATAAGGAAGATGACCTTTTGAACCACATACTCAATCCAAATATCCAATTGTTGCCCAACACCTCGGGTGTACGCAATGCAGAGGAGGCTGTATTTGCAGCCCAGATGGCCCGTGAGGCATTTGGGACCAACTGGCTCAAACTTGAGATCCACCCAGATCCCAAATACCTTCTTCCGGATTCCATTGAAACCCTAAAGGCAACAGAGCAGCTGGTAAAACTTGGATTTGTTGTTCTCCCCTACTGCCAGGCCGACCCTACCCTATGCAAACACCTTGAAGAGGCGGGAGCAGCTACCGTAATGCCGCTTGGTGCCCCTATTGGAACCAACAAAGGGTTACAGACACGTGATTTCCTCCGTATTATCATTGAGCAGGCTAACATACCTGTTATTGTTGATGCAGGCCTTGGTGCTCCAAGCCATGCGGCAGAAGCAATGGAAATGGGTGCCTCTGCTTGTCTGGTAAACACAGCAATTGCAGTGGCGGGAAATCCTGTTGAAATGGCACTGGCCTTTAAAGAGGCAGTAATTGCTGGGCGCAGGGCATACGAAGCGGGATTGGGCGCTGTAGGCCACAACTTTAAAGCATCGGCATCATCACCACTTACACAGTTTCTAAATGACTGACTACTATGTTTTCAGATGAGATAGAAAAATTGTCGTGGAATGAAATTACAGAAAAGATACATTCCAAAACGGCAAACGATGTACGCAGGGCATTGAGGAAAGAACATTGCTCGGTTGAAGACTTTATGGCCCTGATTTCACCGGCTGCCGCCCCGTTTCTGGAGGAGATGGCTGTGCTGAGCCAAAAATATACACAGGAGAGGTTTGGACGCACCATGTCGCTGTTCATTCCTCTGTACCTTACCAATTCATGTGCAAACTCGTGTGTATATTGCGGTTTCCACATCAGCAATCCCATGTCCCGCACCATACTCACCTTTGAGGAGATGGAGAATGAATATAAAGCAATCAAGCAATTGGGGCCGTTTGAGAATATTCTCCTTGTAACGGGAGAAAATCCTGCAAAGGCCGGGGTTCCATATCTGGCCAAAGCACTGGATATTGCCAAAAAGTATTTCTCAAACCTGAAAATTGAGGTTATGCCGCTCAAGAGTGAGGAATACCGGGAACTGACAACCCACGGGCTTAACGGAGTAATCTGTTTTCAGGAAACATACAACAAAGAGAGGTACAACATCTATCACCCGCGTGGTATGAAGGCCAATTTTGAGTGGAGGGTAAATGCCCCAGACCGTATGGGTGAAGCGGGAGTGCACTCCATAGGGATGGGTGTACTTATAGGGCTGGAAGACTGGAGGACAGATGTAACGTTCCTGGCCCATCACCTCCGCTATTTGCAGCGGCAATACTGGAAAACCAAGTACAGCGTAAACTTTCCAAGGATGCGCCCTGCCGAGAACGGAGGATTCCAGCCCAATGTAATAATGAACGACAAGGAACTGGCCCAGCTCACATTTGCAATGAGGATATTTGACCACGACGTGGACATATCATACTCAACCCGTGAAACACCTTATATCCGGGACAATATGGCAACATTAGGAGTTACTACAATGAGCGCAGAGAGCAAGACCGAACCGGGAGGGTATTATACTTATCCCCAGGCCCTTGAGCAATTTGAAGTAAGCGACTCCCGCACTGCAGAGGAGGTTTGCCGCCGCCTTAAGGAGCTGGGGCTGGAGCCTGTATGGAAAGATTGGGATTCATCTTTTGATTTAATTTCACATACCGCCTTATGAAAGAAATGGAAAGGTACTCCCGACAAATTTCCATTCCGGAAATAGGGAAAGAAGGACAGCAGAAACTGCGGGATGCCAAAGTGCTTATTATAGGGGCAGGTGGACTTGGTTCACCTGTTGCCCTATATCTCACTGCAGCCGGAGTAGGTACCATAGGACTTATAGATTATGATTGTGTAAGTGAAAGCAACCTCAACCGCCAGGTGCTTTATGAAGAGAAAGACCTTGGGCAATTGAAGGTAAAGGCAGCGGCTGCCAGGTTGAAGAGGCTCAACGGGGATGTATGCATAAACACACACGCAGAGAAAATATGCCCCAACAATACTGCACAAATCAGTAATATAATCTCATGTTACGATATAGTGGTTGACGCCTGCGACAACATGGAAACCAGGTATCTGGCAAGTGACATTACCCAAAAGCTCTCCATACCGTACATTTATGGGGCAATTGAGGGGTTCTGCGGATATGTTTCGGTATTCAATGATGCCACCTGCTTCAGGAGACTGCGAGATTTGTGGCCTCAGGAGGAACCGCATTCAGTGGAAGCAGTTCCCGCCATAGGCACCTGTGCTGGTGTCATCGGTGCCCTGCAGGCCAATGAAGCCATTAAATTGATTTGCGGATTTGGAGAGAGACTGTCGGGAAAATTAATGACAGTGGATTTGTGCAGAATGGAATTTAATGTTATTGAATTATGAAATTGATTGTAATCAGTAAAGAAAAAGTTTTTGATGGTGAGCTTCTTTGGATAAATGCTCTTATGGAGAAATATGATTTTACATTTCACCTGCGAAAGCCCGGCTTGACGGAGAGGGAAACGGAAGAGATCATACTGCAGATAAACAGCAACTTCCATAACAGGATAGTACTTCACGACCATTTTCCTCTGATTGCAAAATACCGCCTTAAGGGGGTGCACCTCAATTCCAGGAATCCTGAGGCTAACTTTAAAGGTGAATATTGGAGCCGTTGCAGCATAAGCCGCTCCTGCCATACTCTTAAAGAGGTTGAAGAATATAAAGGGTTGTGCAATTATGTTACTTTAAGTCCTGTATTTGACAGCATATCCAAGGAAGGATATAAAGCAGGTTTCCCGGAAGAGATTCTCTTAAGTGCTGCTGATAAAGGGATTATAGACAACAAAGTATTGGCACTTGGTGGAATTTCCAGTTCAAATATCCAATCAGTCAAAAAATTGAGATTTGGCGGTGCGGCAGTTTTGGGTACGGTATGGAACCTGGCTAGTCTGCAGGAGGCCATTGTAGAGCTGGGCAATTTAATTAAGAAAATGAATGATTATGGAGACATATAAAAAAACATGTAAAGTACTTACAATAGCCGGCTCAGATCCCAGCGGTGGAGCCGGAATACAGGCAGATATAAAGGCCATTACCGCCTTGGGCGGGTATGCTGCCAGCGCAATAACAGCCCTTACCGTACAGAACACTTTGGGGGTAAAAGAGATATTCCCAATACCGGCCAGAATAGTATCAGAACAGATAAAGGCTGTAATGGAGGACATAGAACCCCAAGCCATAAAAATTGGAATGGTAAAAGATGCTGAAATTGTAAAATGCATAGCCCAATCCATAAGGCAATATGCCCCGCCGTTTGTGGTGTTTGACACGGTTATGGTCTCCACAAGCGGCCACAGGCTCATTGATGAGGACATAATGGAGTGCATTGAAAAGAACCTCATCCCATTAGCATCACTCATAACTCCCAATCTGCATGAAGCAGAAGTTCTGTTGAGAAGGGAAATAGAGTCATTCCCCCAAATGGAACAGGTCACAAAAGAACTGGCACACAGATATCAGACATGTGTCCTCATAAAGGGAGGGCATCTCACAGGTGATACAATGTGTGATGTCCTGGCTTTTCCCAACGGAGAAATCAGGCACTTCTCCCACCGCAAAATTGAGAGCACCAACCTGCACGGCACCGGATGTACATTGTCATCCGCAATAGCAACTTTCATATCTGGATCACTTGCAGAAGGTGCAACATCAGTAACCGGAGACATGCTGGAATCAGCCATCAGCAAAGCTAAAGAATACGTAACTGCAGCAATTGCAGAAGGAAGAACCAGGAAAATTGGAAAAGGCAACGGCCCATTGTGGCATCTTATTACAAAATAAATCTCCTCTGCTGCATTGGATTTTCATATTTGTGTTAACTTTGCGCCCCCATGAAAGCATATTTATCCATATTGATTGCAATAATCTCTTTTTTCACGGCTTCACCACAGACAGGAAAAGATGGCGCAGCTGCGGAAAGCGCTTATTGTGGAGAATATGGATATTACCTGCAGGGGTGCGATACCACATGCGAAATGCCTTCGCACGCCCTGGCTGCTGAGTGCAATTTTTCATTTCAACAGCTGCAGGATGGGAAGCAGGGAGGCCACACATTTTCAAAATATAGCGTCAAGCAGGGTAAAACAACAAACAAATGTGCACTACATCTGCACAGAGTCAGTCTGCTGCACAACTCTCTCCCTGCCATAACTGTATCCCACAAGCATATTTTTCTTCTGGGCAGACTCATCATATAGAAGAGGTATCATTACTTATCCCACAAAAATATATTCTTCCCGACAGTTTCCTGTCGGGAGGATAATTGTATAATTTATTATTGAGATTTTAATATGATACCTTTACTTATTACAATATTTATTTTGGGCTACGCCTGCATTGCCCTGGAACACAAAATAAAGATTGACAAGGCTGCCACAGCGCTCTTCATGTTTGGACTCATATGGTCTGTTTATGCAATTATGGACCCGCAGGCCAATATTGGCCCTGAATTGCTGGAACATCTGGGAAGCACCTGTGAAACATTGGTGTTCCTTATTGGAGCCATGACTATTGTAGATCTTATTGACACGCATGGCGGTTTTTACATTATCACAAAATACATCACCACCCGCAAGAAATTCAGGCTGTTATGGCTTATGGCCGGCATTACATTCTTCATGTCTGCAGTTCTCGACAATATGACAACCACCATTGTAATGATTATGATGCTCCGAAAAATCATTGCCAAACCTGCCGACAGATGGATATTCTCAAGTATTATAGTCATTGCGGCCAACAGCGGTGGTGCATGGTCTCCAATTGGAGATATCACCACAATTATGCTGTGGATGAGAGGTAATGTAACTTCCGGTCCACTGGTATACTATCTTATCCTCCCTTGTCTGGTTTCACTGCTTGTTCCCCTTTTGATAACATCTGTCAAGTTCAGGAAAAACACCGGTGACATTTTCTCAAGCCAGCCTATGGAACTCAGACTTCCACAAGGTATCGGACACAGGTTCAGCAGGGGTATTTTTGCTGTAGGAGTATTGGGTCTGCTGTTTGTGCCAGTTTTCAAAAGTGCAACAGGCCTGCCTCCATACCTTGGAATCATGTTTGTTCTTGGAGGCCTGTGGATTCTTACAGAGATTTTGTACGGCAGAAAAAGGAATCTTGAGGAATCTATCAAGAACAGGGTATCAAAGGTTCTCAAACACATAGACATGCCAACAATCCTGTTCTTCCTGGGTATCCTCATGTCGGTTGCAGGTCTCCAGAGTGCAGGAATCCTCGGTTCCGTTGCAGATTTCCTTGACACTCAGGTGCATGAGATATTTACAATAGCAGCATCCGTAGGTGTACTTTCTTCTATAGTAGATAACGTTCCATTGGTAGCAGCGTGTATGGGCATGTACCCTATAGCTACTCCAGAAGTTATTGCAGCAAGCGCAGACCCTGCATATCTCCAGGCATTCAGCCAAAATGGAATGTTCTGGCTATTGCTCACATATTGTGCAGGTGTTGGAGGAAGCTTGCTTATCATTGGATCCGCTGCTGGAGTAATTGCCATGGGACTGGAGAAAATTGACTTTGCATGGTATTTCAAGAATGTTACACTTATAGCATTCTTGGGATATGCAGCTGGTGTAGGCGTGCTGTTCCTGCAGTCACTCATCTTTTGATCTGCACAGCATAATCTGTAAATTGTTACAATTATATTAAGATTGCGGGGAGATGGATGGTTCTCTCCGCAATCCTGTCTATATTTGCAACAGGAATGAAGAGCGTTATCAAATATATTTTCCTGGCAATTGTGCTGTCTGTGATTTCCGGCATATCCATGCAGGAAGATTTATTCATGCAGGATGACAACTTCATGCAGGAGGATTACCCTGCGCACACAAAAGAATGCAGCCAATACCAGCATACCCAGTTTGAGCCACAAAAAGACATATGCATTGCATTACACCAGATCTCTTCTGCACAATGTCCGTCAAGACTCATCAAAAAGAACAAGAGGAGTACTTCTTTTGGGAAATGCCAGTGGTCAACATTGAAATCAGGCAAGCACAACACATCATATCTTTCACCAAATCTTTCATACAATAATTCCGTAACCATAGCATCTCCTGCAGAACCGGCAAACCAGTTCATCAGGTTTTGCAGACTTATCATTTAGATTGGTATAATACAACCCAACCCTCTTGTGTGCCATACGCATGGCGCACCTTTTCCTTATGTATTTACCAACTAAAAACTATATCATTATGAGTCTGAATTTCAGTAGAGTACGCTCTACAAGCGATATTATTGTATCATCTTCACTTATTATTGCAGGAGCTGCATTTATGTTTCTCCCATACGGCACAGGCTTGAACATTGCCGGATTCTTCTTTCTTCTTACAGGTGTACTGTTCATGGTCCTTTTCAAAAGTATGTATAAACTGGAGGGCACAGAAGAAACTTACTACAGAAAGGAGCTGTATTTCAAGCATGAAGAGCTTGAAGCAATAAAGAAAGCCATTGAATCTGACAAACCTCAAATAGACATGTCCAAAGAAGGTGAGGGCAAAACTGTCAAACTGGATATTTATTACAGCCCAAAATGGGGTAAAGGTTATGTGCAGCTGTTTGAATATCTTCCATACGCATACGAACCGGTAACGGGAATCAAAGGTTTCAACATTGATAAAATTGAGAAAATAATTAAATAACCATTTTATGATACTACAGATATTGACATTGCTGGGTGCACTTGGAATGTTCCTGTTTGGAATGAACATGATGAGTGCCGGACTCCAGAAAGCAGCCGGTGACAGGTTGAGGAATTTCCTTTCCTCCATGACATCAAGCCCTTTTAAAGGGGTACTTACAGGATTGGGCATTACAACTGTAATCCAGTCATCAAGTGCAACAACCGTAATGGTTGTAAGTTTTGTAAATGCCGGCCTTCTTACATTAATACAGGCAATCAGCGTTATCATGGGTGCCAATATAGGCACAACTGTAACCGCATGGCTTGTATCCTGGCTTGGATTCAAGGCAGACATCTCAATACTTGCTGTTCCACTTATGGCACTTGGTTTTGTATTCTCAATTTCCAAGAAAGACCAGAGAAGAAACATTTCTGAACTGATTGTAGGATTCTCACTTCTGTTCCTTGGACTTTCTCTAATGAAAGAGTCAGTTCCAGATTTACAGAAAACGCCTGAGGTACTGTCATTTATCCAGGGATGGCAGGGATACGGTTTTGGTTCGGTAATTATCTTCCTCATTTTTGGCACACTACTCACATTGGTGCTCCAGTCATCAAGTGCAACCATGGCCCTCACCCTCATTATGCTCAATATGGGATGGATAAGGTTTGACATGGCATGTGCGATGGTACTTGGAGAAAATATAGGAACCACAATCACTGCCAACATAGCCGCAGCTGTTGCAAACACTTCGGCAAAAAGGGCAGCACTCGCACACACAGTATTCAATTTGTTTGGAGTTATCTGGGCCCTGATTGCGTTCCCGCTATTCCTCAAACTTACAGGATTCATAACATCAACAATATTTGCTGTTCCAAATCCGGCATCCCAGGGATTTGTGGTTGAGACCATTACCGCTGCAGACGGAACCATGGTGCAGAGCCCTTCACAGACTGCCGCACTATTTGGACTTTCCATGCTCCACACATTGTTCAACACCATAAACACATGCATCCTCATATGGTTTATCCCGGGTATTGAAAAACTCGTGTGCAAAATCATCAAATCCAATGAGAATCAGGAGAAAGAGCCACATAGACTCATGTACATCAATGCCGGTCCTATAGGAACCCCTGAACTGGCAACAGAGCAGGCATTCAAGGAAATTATCCACTTTGCAACCATCTCCCACAACGGCCTGCAGTACGCAAAACAGGCAATGGCAGATTCTCATCCCGACGAATTTGAGCAGATACGCGCCAAACTGGTAAAATACGAGGAGATAGCCGACCGCATAGAACTGGAAATTGCAAATTTCCTCAACTCTGTATCTGCCGGCGACATTAGTGAAGAGACATCTGTAAAGATTAAAGCAATGTACAAGATCATTGGAGAATTGGAGTCGCTTGGAGATTCCGGTGAAACAATCAGCCGCATCATTGCAAGAAAGAACGGGCACAATAGGACATTTGATTCTCAGACTATCAACAACCTGGAGAAGATGGCCGCAACCGTTGAGAACGCATACTTGCAGATGATAGATAACCTTAACGCAGCCCACAAAGGCACCCTAACCGGCATATCCAATGCTTATCAGGCCGAAACCCAGATCAACACTCTCAGAAACTATCTTAGAGACACTGAAATTGAGGGGATTGAAAACGGAAGCAAGGACTACCAGAGCAACATCTACTACATGGACCTTGTAAGCGAACTGGAGAAAATGGGTGATTTCATCATAAACATCTCCCAGGACCTTGAAAAGGCATTTGTAAAAAAATAAAAAACAATAACTTAGTGTATAAAGCAGGAAGTGACCTTTTTGACGCGTCAAAAATGTCACTATTCATTTAACAAAAACTTAACCTTAATGAAATAATTACTAAATTTAATCCCGATAATTTTGCAGCGTAAAAATTAAAACAACAAAAGATGAGAAAGAAAATGATTTTGGCAGCCGTTTTGGCTTGCATGGGATTAGGCGCTCAGGCGCAGAATGCAAAAGTGGAAGAGCCTAAGGGTAAAGCAATTGTACAGGTATTTGGAAATTTCAATACCGGTTTTGGCGCTGAAAATGATGAAAGGGGCTTTGAACTTGAAAGAAGTTATCTTGGCTATGAGTACAATCTTGGAAACGGGCTCTCAGTAAAGAGTGTACTTGATATGGGCAAATCTTCTGATGTATCGGACAATAACCGTCTTGCATATGTAAAGAATGCAATGATTACCTGGAAGAAAGACAATTTTACCCTCAACGGAGGTCTGATTTCCAATACACAGTTCAATTTTCAGGAGAAGTTCTGGGGATACAGGTACATTATGAAGGATTTCCAGGACATGTATAAATTCGGTCACAGTGCAGACCTTGGAATCTCAGCCTCATACAAGTTCAATGATTTCATATCGGCAGATGCAATCATCGTAAACGGTGAGGGGTACAAGAAACTGCAGAAAAAAGACGGTCTAAACTACGGGGCAGGCGTTACTCTTACACCAGTAAAAGGGCTGAGTGTTAGACTTTACGGTTCTGTGAACGAGGGTGCTGATGACTCCCATGAAAACACAACCAATTTTGCAGCATTTGTAGGATACAAAGGTGACGGTTTCTCTGTTGGTGCAGAATACAATGCTATGAAGAATGCGTCATTTGCAGATGGTGCAGACCAATATGGAATCTCAGTGTTTTCAACCTTGAAACTGTCGGGAAAAACAGAGATTTTTGCAAGATTTGATGATTTGTGCTCTGAGGATGACTGGAACATTGCCAAAGATGAGCAGGTTGCAGTATTGGGTGCACAGTTCAAGTTGGGCAAATATGTGAAACTTGCCCCAAACTTAAGGATGAGCATGCCTAAAGCATCCGGTGCAGATAATGCTTATGCGGGATATGTGAGCTTCTACTTCGGGTTATAGGAAGTATTTTACAGGTAGTTTTGCAGCGGGCCCCGTAGAATGGTACTACAGGGCCCGCTCTTGTCAATACACGCGCAGTGTATTATCTTTGCGGCCTCAAATTATAAAAAGATGGTTTCAGTAGACGGACTAACAGTAGAATTCAGCGGCACAACGCTTTTCAAGGACATTTCATTTGTTATAAATGACAAGGACCGTATTGCACTTATGGGCAAGAACGGTGCGGGCAAATCTACCATGCTAAAGATTCTGGCAGGTGTGAAGACCCCTAACCGAGGTAAGGTTACTGTTACTGACGGCGGCAAGATCGGTTATCTTCCACAGCACCTGATGGTGGAGAACGGCCGTACCGTGTTTGAGGAGGCATGCCTTGCATTTGAGCATCTGTTTGAGATTGAGAGGGAGATTGAGAGCATCAACAATGAACTTACTGTGCGCACAGATTATGACAGCGACGAGTATATGGGGCTCATTGAAAAGGTTACTGCCCTTTCTGAGAAATTCTACAGGATAGACCTTACCAACTATCAGGAAGATGTGGAGCGCACACTAATGGGACTTGGATTTGTGCGAAGCGATTTACAGAGACAGACAAGCGAGTTCTCCGGAGGATGGAGAATGCGAATTGAATTGGCAAAAATCCTGTTGCAGAAACCTACCCTCCTGTTGTTGGATGAGCCTACCAACCACCTTGATATTGAGTCTATTGAGTGGCTTGAGGATTTTATCATCAACAGCGCCAACTCGGTGATGGTAATCTCCCATGATAAAGCGTTTGTAGACCATATCACCACCAGAACCATTGAGATTACAATGGGCAAGATCTATGATTACAAGGTCAACTATTCAAAATATCTTGAACTGAGGGCTGAACGCCGCCAGCAGCAGCAGGCTGCCTACGACAACCAGCAAAAGATGATTGCCGAGACCAAGGAGTTCATTGAGAGGTTCAAGGGAACTTACTCAAAGACCAACCAGGTGCAGTCGCGCGTAAGGATGCTGGAGAAACTGGAGATCCTGGAGGTGGATCCGGAGGACAGAAGCGCCCTTAACCTGAGGTTCCCCCCTGCCACACGCTCGGGCTCTTATCCGGTGGTAACCAACGGCTTGGGCAAAGCCTACGGCAATCACCAGGTATTCAACAACGCCTCAATTACAATTGAACGCGGTGACAAGGTTGCCTTTGTGGGCAAAAACGGCGAGGGTAAGTCAACCATGGTGAAAGCCATTATGGGACAGATAGATTTCACCGGTGAACTGGCACTTGGCCACAACCTCAAAATAGGTTATTTTGCACAGAATGAGGCATCTCTTCTCGACGAGGAAAAGACTGTCTTCAAGACCATTGACGATGTTGCAGTGGGCGATATCCGTACAAAATTGAGGGATATCCTGGGAGCATTCATGTTCGGCAAGGATGACTCGGAGAAAATGGTAAAAGTTCTGTCGGGAGGAGAAAGGACCAGACTGGCCATGATCAAACTCCTTCTTGAGCCGGTGAACATGCTTATTCTCGACGAGCCAACCAACCACCTTGACCTGAAAACCAAGGACATCCTGAAGGAGGCACTGAAGAATTTCGACGGTACCCTAATTGTAGTGTCCCACGACCGTGATTTCCTCGATGGCCTGGTGAGCAAGGTATACGAATTCTCAAACAAGCGTGTAATTGAGCACCTCGGCGGCGTCTACGATTTCCTTGAGAAAAAGAAAATGGAAAACCTCCGCGAGATTGAGAGAAAGAATTAAGAAAATCCCTGCCAGAAGCATCTGACAGGGATTTTTAACTTTAATTGGCTTTATTCCTCCTCTGCAGGCTCCAGGATGCCTGAAGGACCTTGCTCTTGAGCAGTGGCGGAAAATCCGGGTTATCTGCAAGGAATTTCTCAACTTCCTCAAGTGCATCAGGTGAGCGGAGTCTGCCGAGCAGGGTACGGGTCCAGTTCATGGGGAAGAAGATGTCGCTGGTCCGTTGGATGTACGGCAATGAATCCAAAGCCGGACGGATGTATTTTACAGCCTGCTCTTCACGCAAAGGATGGCACAGATAAGACAAAGTTTTCAATGCCCATGGCTCCACTCTCCTGTTTTCAGCCTGCAACAATGACCTGAAAAGCTCTTCCTGCGCCGCCACATCCGGTGTGGTGGCTCTGGCAATGAACTCAAACTGGCGTTTTCTGTCGGGATTAAGGATACGGGCACTTTGGGCAGCTATTATCTCCTGCTGTTGCTGCGGGTTGCGGATAGCCAGTTCCCACGCCAGAGTCATGTAGTCATTCTCCGAAAGAAGGGGATGCGAGGCTTCACTCCAGATGGAATGCAATTCTTTCCATACAAGTGAGTCTGATGCGTTGGAGATTAGGGCTCTGAGCAACGGCAGCCTGTACGAATCAATAGGATGGTCTTGCGACATCAATAAAAGCCCCCTTTCTGGCACACTGTTCTTAGCTTCGGGCAAAAGGGCTGATATATGATTACATACCGTTGAGGCTATCAAAGGATTTTGCAATGCTTTACAATAAGGTTCATTGTAATCTGCCAATGGACACATCAGTCTTTCCAATAATGTTTCTGCCGGCAGTTCCCCATGCTGGAAAGCTTCATACAGGTTCATCAGCTGTGACTGCACAGACACCTCATCTTCTTTTGTATACCATAAATCCAAAGCAAATTCCAATTCTCCGGGATACTGATAACGGAAATACCCATATCCCCTGCCATCACAGTTAAGGGCATTCAGGGAACTGTTCTTCCCGACAGGTATTTTTACAGTCTCCCTGTCCATCACAATCCCAACCACTTTTTCTTCAATCTTGAATGGAGAGAGGTCAAACTCCTTAAGAGCAACATTGAAACTTTGTGGCCATAAAAGCCCCCTGCCATATGGATCAGATTGGGAGACGGTAAGGGTATCATCCTCCAATGAGAAAGTGAGCCACGGCATACCGTTGCTGTTCACCCATACATCGCTGAAGGATACAAGATCTGCACCTGTCTTGCTGTCAAGTATTTTTACAAGGTCATCCCAAGTGGCATTGCCGTATGAAAATGCAACAAGATAATCGTGGATTCCTGCCCTGAAAGCCTCATCTCCCATTATCTCCACCAGTTTCTTGAGCATTACGGGAGCCTTGTTGTAAATGATGTTGTTGTATACAAGTCCGGCGCTGCTGAGGTTATCAAGCGGCTGTTTGATTGCTGTTCCACCAAGAGTGCGGTCTTCCCCCAACGCAGATGTGGTAATGCTCTTGAGCCAGTTCAACTGATGGTTGATCTCCGGGAATATTGGTTCTGTTATCTTCTGGCCAAAGTAGCTGGCAAATACCTCTTTGGTCCATACGTCATCAAACCATTTCATTGTTACAAAGTCTCCAAACCACATATGGGCAGTCTCGTGGGCTATCAGTGCCGCACGGCGAAGTTCTTCGTCGGGAGTAGGGTTCTTTGAAAGGAACATGCGGGTATCATTGTACAATGTTGCCCCTGTGTGCTCCATGCCTCCATACTGGAAGCCCGGAAGGATGATGAAGTCATATTTTGCAAAAGGGTACGGCACTCCCGTATACTCCTCCATCCACTCCAGCGACATTGCAACCTGATTGAAGATGGTTGGGAGCTGTGCCACTTTATGGGGATCAGTTTCCCTGTGGTACGCTGCAAAAGTGTGACCGTTGCCGGTATATGTCTCTTTTGTGAATTTACCTGCCACAAATGAGAAGAGGTAAGTGCTCAGGGGCTCGGTTGGGTTGAAAGTAACGTGCTTCGAGGCAGATTCTGGCTGCTGAGGCTGCTCCGGATGCTGCGGCGAGTTGGAAACTGCCACCCACTCTACAGGTATCTGGAGAGAGAGGTTGAAAGAAGCTTTCAGATCAGGCTGGTCGAAACATGGAAAGAGTGTTCTGGCCCTGTCGGGAACAAGAAGGGTATAAAGGAACTCATCGTTGCGGTTGAGCGACTGGTCCTCAGGTGTGAAGACAATCTCAACCTCGTTTGCCCCTGCCACTGTAGCCGATGCAGGGAGGATGATGTGCTCATTTTTGAGTTCATGCTGCGTATGTGCGCCATTGGCCACTACACTATGTACATTCTCTGTCTTGCGGAAATCAATTATTGTCTCCTGTGGCTGCTCCAAAGTGAAACCTATCCTTATTTTTCCTTCTACAGGAGTATCCTTCCTTTCAGGGATACTGAAATGCAATGTGTATTCCAGGTTGCTTATATGCTCCTTACGATACTGCGCAAGTTGCCGGGAAACACCCGGTTCATAGATTCCGGTTTGTGACCGGGTAGTACAGGTTATAGCGGCCAACATGACTATTGCCAAATAAAAAAGATGTTTCATTCCAGTGATGTCTATAACTGTATACAAATATAATTGATTGAAGGGGAATTTGCATCTTCCGAACAAAACAATTACTTTCGCACCGTTAAAATTTCTAATTATGGACAAGGTATCGGAAAACCCTTTCAAAAACCGGACAGACGGCAAATTGTCGCCGTACGTTATTGTAACAGTTCTGTTCATTCTGTGCTACATTGTATCAAACCTTATGGCTGTAAAGGTCATAGGATTTTTCAATCTGTTTTATTTTGATGCCGGCACAATCACCTTCCCGCTTGCATATATGTTGGGAGATGTCCTCACTGAGATGTGGGGATACAAAATTGCCAAGAAGACAATCATTCTGGCATTCCTGTGCAATGTATTTGTGGTATTTTGCACGCAGATTGGTGTATGGCTCCCTTCACCTGATTATCTTGATACTACAGCGCAGGCTTATGATACCGTGTTCAATTATGTGCCAAGAATTGTACTGGGGTCGCTCACAGGATTCCTCCTTGGAGAGATATCAAATGCCTGGCTTATGGAAAAGATCAAGAGCAAGACCAAAGGAAAACGCCTTTGGGTACGTACAATTGGAAGTTCAATCATAGGTTATATTTTTGATACTGTACCGTTTGTACTTATTGCATTCCTGGGTGTACTTACCACAAGAGACATCATTCTAATGATTGTTTCGCAATACATCATGAAACTTGCAATTGAGGCCATATTTGGAACCCCGCTGGCTTACGCTGTAATATTGTACATGAAGAAGAAAAGGTTCTAGCATGCAGAGATATTCGGTTATAACAGAGAAGAATCCCCGCGAGATTGTGCTGCTCAGGGGGCAGGGATGCCGTTACCGCAGATGTGCTTTCTGCGATTATCACCAGGATGCATCGTGCGATGAGCATGCCAACCTTAAAATAAATACTGAAGCCTTGAGCCAGGTTACCGGCAAATACGGAACATTGGAGGTGGTCAATTCCGGTTCTTTCTGTGAACTGGATTCAAGCACTATGAAGGCCATTATTGCCACTTGCAAAGCCAAGAACATTTCCACAGTCCACTTCGAGTGCCACTGGCTCTACCGCAAGTTCATCCCGGCATTGAGGGGGGCATTTGCAGAAATTGGCACAGAGGTGAAAATGAAGATTGGGGTGGAAACATTCAATGCAACCTATCGGGAAGAGATAATGAAAAAGGGCATTAAGGAGAGTGATCCTGCAAAGATTGCCCAGGGGTTCAACGAGTGCTGCCTCCTTTTTGGTCTGCCAGGACAAACCTGTGAAAGCATGATGGAGGACATTGAAACAGGCCTGAAACATTTTGGGAGGATCTGCGTGAACATTATGGTAGAAAACAACGCACCTCTCCAACCGGATGAAGAGGTGCGCCAGATATTTGTTGATAAAATCTATCCTCTGTATAAAGATAATCCAAGAGTGGACATCCTCCTGCACAATACAGATTTTGGTGTGGGAGACTAGTCTTTCACAGGCTCCTTGCCCGGAATGACAAGATTGAGGATCACTCCCACCAAAGCTGCAAGGCCAATACCGCCAAAAGTAACAGCACCAATATGCATCTCTGCACCGCCAATTCCAAGGGTAAGAATAAGTGAAGAGATAACCAGGTTTCTGGTATTTCCCATATCAACCTTGTTCTTCACAAGGGTATTGATACCCACAGATGCAATTGTACCGAACAGCAACAGCATTATTCCTCCAAGAACAGCACTTGGAATGGTCTTGAGCAAAGCACTCATCTTCCCGACAATTGAGAACAGTATTCCAAACACACCGGCAATCCTCAACACCGAAGGATCTGAAATCTTTGTAAGTGAAACGGCACCGGTAACCTCTGAATAGGTTGTTACAGGAGGACCGCCTATAAGGGAAGCAGCCACACATGCCAAACCGTCGCCCAGCATGGTACGGTGAAGGCCAGGATCTTTCACATAATCGTTTCCAGTCACCTCATTGATGGCATAAACGTCTCCAATATGCTCAATTACCGGCGCTATTGCCACAGGAATCATAAATACTATTGCCTCCCAGCAGAACTCCGGCCTTACAAATGCGGGCAAGGCGAACCATGGTGCATCAAGTACAGGCTTGAAATCTACATTTCCTGTAACCGCCGCTACAATATATCCAATCACTATACCGGCAAAAATTGGTATGAGCTTAAGAAGTCCTTTTGCAAACAGGTTAACAGCCACGGTAGTGAGCAAGGCTACAATTGCAAGCAACCAATTCCCTTTTGCCATATCAACACCTGTACCTGCCAATGAAAGGCCTATAAGCATAATTACAGGACCAACCACTATTGGAGGGAAGAGTCTGGTAACAAAGCCTATGCCTCTGAGGCGGACCAATGCACTCATAACTCCGTAAACTGCACCAACGGCAACAAGTCCACACAATGTGCCCGGAAGGCCATACAACTCAGTTGCCTTTATGATTGGAGCAATGAATGCAAAACTGCTTCCAAGGAAAATCGGAACTTTTCCTTTGGTTACAGCGTGAAAAATAAGGGTACCCAAACCTGCAGTGAACAGGGCTACAGAGGGATCAAGACCTACCAGTAGCGGTACAAGGACTGTTGCACCAAAGGCCACAAAGAGAAACTGTGCACCAACAACAGTCTTTTGGACTGGATTAAGTTTACTCATAAAAAATTTGCATGTGGTTTTTGCAAATTTAACCATAAATATTACAAATCATTGCTAAATTTGTTCTGCAAACAGAACTAAAATTTCACTTTCATCATGGCAGTACACATTATAGACCATCCGCTTGTGCAGCACAAGCTGAGCATCATGCGAAACAAGGAGACTTCAACAATAAAGTTCAGAGAACTTCTTAAGGAGATTTCTATGCTTATGGGCTACGAGATCACTAAAGATTTCCCTTTGACATATGAAGAGATAGAGACACCTCTGATGAAAATGAATGCTCCAAAAATAGAGGGGAAAAAAGTTGTGATTGCCCCAATCTTGCGAGCAGGACTTGGTATGGTAGAAGGACTTACAACCCTTATCCCGTCTGCACGCGTAGGACATATAGGAATGTACAGGGACGAAGAGACCTGCCTTCCTGTTTTCTACTACTACAAGATGCCAAAGACAAAAGACCGTCTTGTAATTGTAACTGACCCTATGCTGGCTACCGGTGGAAGTGCAATTGACGCAATTACCCGACTTAAGAATGACGGTTTCACATCCATCAGAATGATGAGCCTTGTAGCGTCACCCCAGGGTTTGAAGGCACTACAGGAGAAGCACCCGGATGTTGACATCTACCTTGCATCACTGGACGAAGGGCTCAACAGCAAGAACTACATCCTTCCAGGTCTTGGAGACGCCGGTGACAGGATTTTTGGAACAAAATAGCAGTCAGATTTACACAATACAAAAAGAAAAACCACCCCGTCCTTTCGGACCAGCCTTGGGGTGGTTCATGTTGAGCGATGTATGTATATAACAGGCTGATAGATAATAACTGAACTAATTTTGGATATTCACAGGAATTATTCCATGGAAGAAGTCATTTCTTACCACTTCATTTTTCCTTACTGTTGCGCCTGAACTGTTCTTCATCTCAATGTGCGAGATTACCTCTTTCTCCTTTGGGGTAACCGGCTCTGCTACAATAGTTTCAAATGTCTGCATCTTATATGTGTTCATATTTGAAACAGGGCCTGTCCATTGGCATGTACCACCATTGAGGTAATAATATTGTCCGTTATAACGGCAGAATACTGTTCCGTGCTCATCCTCACCGCCAAAATCCATCTTGAATATCACATCTCCAGGGTTGTTGCCAAGTACCGGCACCTTGCTGGAACGGCCGTCATATGGCTGCAAATAGAGGTTTGAACTGAGAGATTTGAGATAACCCGGTGCATACTCCACATAACTGCTGAAACCGTTTCCAACTTTAGTTACAGACTGGCTTCCCCCAGGAATCACCATCTCCCAAATGAAATCTGGAGACATCTTGAAGGTTGAACTCTGCTCATTGCCGGCATGCGCATCGGCAACTACTGCTGTCATAGTCTGCACATCTGCCATAAGACATGTTGCAACATTACTGGTCCTGCTTCTGATGAACAGGTAGAATGCAGGGTCTATGATTCCGTAATATGTGCTGCCCCAATATCCTCCCATTCCCGACGAGGAACCGTTATACTTGTTATTTGAGAAGAAACTGGCTATCATTGCATTATGTGTAGCATCGCCATCCTCCATCTTAGCAGAGTATTTTGCATTGAATGTAAATGTAAAATCTGCTGAAGCACCAACTTTTCCCTCAAGAATATATGCGTCAAATATAGGATCGGTACCACCTGCCAATATTCTCCTCTCAGTTTCTGAAGCAGAAACAATTGCATCAGAAGAAGTTACTACAAGGTCTCCTTTGGTATTGTCGGCTGCATTGACATTCCCTTCATACAAAGCAAAGTTGCCAAAAAAGTTTGCGCTGCCGGCCTGAACATCGTTGAACAGATACGCATTCTGAGATGCATACGAACCCTTGAAGGCAAGCGAGGAGATGTCAAGTATAGTATTCTCACTTCTGTTGTTAACCTCAAGCCTGATTCTTGCAAATGTTCTGGAAAGTTCGCCCTGAATCAAATTGTTTCCTTCATTAAGGGTTACTTTGCGTATCATAACAAGAGGTTGCGGATTCATTCTGCAAATTCTGTCGTCACCTGCATTCAACTTGTAATTGAAGAATGACGGATAGTTCTGCGGAGTAAAGTCGGGAAGGCCGGAAGCAGTGGTAAAACTTGAAATTACACCTTGAACCAACTGAGAGAAATCACTGCTTCCGTTATATTGGGCACTTCCATCTTCCGTCTGTTTTCCCAAACCGGCATAGGTTTTTGTTCCACTTGTTACAGGTGCATAGTTGGCAACTGCAATTAGTGTATAGTCCCCAGCCTTAAGCAGCTCAGAACTTCCATGAAGAGGGTCTGACTGCGGAAATGTAATCTTAACGGCATTACCCGATGTTGCAGACACATTTACAGCATTGCCATCATAAAAACCGTTGTTCGCATCCACATCAGGAGAATTTGCTGCAATTTGTCTGTACCCCACAAGCTTATTCTGCGAATCAACTACAAACAGCGTTACATTGTACAGCAATGAACCGTCTATATATTTATCCCACTCGCTCCAGGTCCCCTGGTTATTGCGTGGATCATTGGCGATGGATCTGGTTGCAAGCACATCTGCCGGCAAACCCATATCTATGGTCAATGATGCATCTGTTACGGATACCTCCTTAACAGAGGGCTCCTCAACAAGATTGCTGCACCCTATAAGTGCCAGACCAACTGTTACGCCTAATAGATATTTATAAAAATTCGTCTTCATACCCGCTCATTATTTGCTTTTTACTATTACTTCATCATATGTATGTGCAATATAGTTCCACTCATTTACTGTTATAAGAATCTCCTGATGACCTCCTGAAGGGGAGAATCTGCAAAGCACTTTATAAAATACGTTCTTCTCTATATGCGGCATCTTCACATACGCGTAGGATGATGTGGCACCGCTATCAAAGGAGTAGCCAATTTTCAAGAGCATTGCACCTTGTGAAATCTGTTCCAGATCTGTCTGTGTCTCCACATATCCTGTACTCCACTGGCTGCTGCCATTTGAATTCTCAAAGAAATATCTTGGTTCCATCACCTGAGTATAGTTATCTGAATCTGCAACTGCATTGCCGTTCTGCTCTCCAATGACATTAACAACATTGATATCAGCATTAAAGTTATGGCTTGTACTTCCGGAACCGGAAGCATCGTGAGCATCAAACAGATAACCTTTCTGTGAAGCATTCACTATATCAATGCCGGTTATTGTCAGTTTAGGAGATTCAGTTTCATATACTGCATTTCCTTGCTCTGCCTCAGCCACATAAACAGCCAATTTTGAAACCGGACGTACAAGATCTACATTCAGCTGCTGATGCAGCCAGTAGTGACCTTCATGTATATCTGAAGCATTGTTGGTACTTATATTGTCTACATTTATCCCAACCACCTCATTAAAATAGAGTGGTAATCCGTTGGCCTCAGGGGTCACTAGCCCGCCTATACATATCTGCTGGAGCTGTTCCTGGGTTAGATACTCACCAATTGCCGGACTACCCTGTGCAACAGATATTGCACTCTCATTTGCAACCACATAAAAATCAACATTATGTGTTCCGCTCAAAGGGAGCATCAGATCCATAACTATAGGATCGTCAGAAGACCCTTCCCTATAAAAATGCCCGCTCAATCTGTTATTGTAGAAAGCAAAAATCCTTATTGAGTTGATGGTTTCTTCTGCAGCAGGAGCAACAGCAGCAACCGACTTTGTAACCTCTTGTGAGGAAACATTAACCTGAATCAGCACATTCTGCAATCTTCCGGAGCTATTCTTTTCAGAAATGCAACCTGCAGCCATAACCAAAACCAGGAGCACCGGCACAAATCCAATTATTTTTTTCCCGATAGTTTTCATACTGTTGTCCTCTAATATTCTGGGGTTATTTTCTCAATCATCCACTCAGGAAGTTCTATATCAATATTGGTATCAATACCTGAAATCTCTATTCTGAAAGGGATCAGACATTCATTCAAAGAAGTATTGATATAACTTCTGTATCTGTTTATATGCTCTGCAAAGTTTATCTGTACAGAAGATGATCCATCCTGCGATGAAATTTTCAAATATACATCCTGGTGGTTTGTATGTCTCATGATATTGCACACTGCTACTGTAGTGACATTGCCGTCAGAGCGGGTGTCCAATATGTAATTGGTTGCGTTACCTTTTGCCTGATTGTTGAAGTCTGTCAGTGGTGAAACTCCAACCAGCTCAATAACAGGGTTCTCTCCCAATGTTCCCGGATGATCTTCAAGTTCAACAAGGATATCATAGTGTGAACTCTCAAAATAAGCGGTTCTGGTTTCAACCTGCTTGTACTCATTGTATGGCTCTATGGTATAATTTATGGCAGCCAAGTAAAGTGAATCGTTGCCGCTGACAATCTCTCCGTCCAAATAATCTTTGGCAGCGAAAGTTATGTTGCCCAGGTTTTTAGAATCAAGTCCCTGAACCTTTGTATCATATGCATTGCCTATGCAAACTATCCTGTACTCTCCCTCACCCAATGGCGGCAATACAGTCTCCTGTGCCTGAAGTTCATTCTGTGACAAACGGGTAGATGATACACAAATACTGTTTACATCAAAAACATACATATCAACACTGTTTATCTTCTTGCTGAAGATATCTTGATCACCATCTCCATTATAGCGTAAAGCCAGGCGGTAAGTGTTATAGCAATTACTATGGTCCTCTTTGGTACAGGAAGCGGAGAGTCCTCCCAAGAGTAGTATACAAATTGCAAGTTTTAAAATTTTCATATCTGTATGTTTCCGTTTTATAATTCAATTTAAAAGTGGAGGGGAACTGTCGGGAAGACATCTCCCCCTCCTTCTGTAATATAGAAGATTTAGAACTGAGGTGCTATAATCTCTACTGCCCAATCAACAACTTCAACTTGAATCTCTACACAACGCTGGATTGGAGAAAGGTCATCCGGAATCTCTACTGAACCGTCGTTCTCATCAATACCACCTGCACTCATTCTGTAAATTACACCCGGCTCAAGTCTGGTAAGGACCTCTGCTCCTTTCTTGAAAGTAGAAGAATAGATGTATGCTGGAGTACCGTCTGCCAATAGTGAAATGATCATCTGAGGAACTGCCTCACCTGCGTAGAAGTGGTATGCAAGGTTATTAGGGGTATCAGCTATAGGATTGGCTACAGTCATATCCAAAGCCGGTGAGAATCTGTCAATGAACCAGCCTGTGCTTGCAGAACCGTTTAACCAGTTGAATACCTGTGAATCTTCATCAAGATTTGCAATGTGGGCTACGTGAGTACCATTACCTGCTACTGAAAGTATACCGCCATTGGTAGATGCCTTCAAAGTTGGGAAGTAGTGCTGGAAAGCGATTGCAGACACAGATACTTTCTCAAATTTTGGTGTAGGGCTGAATTTGGTAACAAATCCGTCTACCTCAAAACGTGCAATTGTTGGTCTGAGTTTTACAGATGCCTCAAAAACCTCGGTATATTTGTCGGTTGCATCGGTTGTATGAACCCTGCCTGTTGCAGTAAGGTCTTTCTCACCGTAAAGGACAAGATTCTTCTGGTCCTGCTGCTCAGCAATTGGAACATTCATATTCATAACCTGCTCAAAAGAGACATCACCCATATTGGCAACTACTACAACCTTAGTACATTTATGGTCTACAAAGTGGAACTGTTTGATTTCAGTAAGGTCTGAAGCCTCAGTGAAATAGAAAGAGGCTGGAGTTCCGTCTGCATTCTGTGCAGAGTAACCTGGGGAATACGCTGCATCTGTAAGGAAAATCTTGAAGTTGGAAACTTGTACCTGGTCATTGGCGTGAATTTTATCACCTGCCATTCCTTTGGTAAGGATAACGTTCTCAAGCGACATCTCAACTGTCTTAAGGTTTGAATCCTGAGGAGTATGCTCCTCTTTGCTGCAAGAAACCATTGCAAATACGGCTACAAATGCCGACAACATCAATTTAGAAAGTCTCATAATCGTAATTTTTAAGTTTGTTATTCTATTCTGTTATTTCTTTATTATTCAAATCTTCTTATATACTCATCACGCTCACGGTTCTTCTCCTTCTCCCACTCAAGTTCTGCGTTTATGTATTTTTTGTTCTGTTCTGCCTCCTTCGATCCCTCTGCTATTGCTTTCTCCAGATAAGGGAGCGCCTTTTCAAATTCTTTATTCATCATTAGGGCAACCGCATAAGTGTTGTAAGCCCTGAAGTCCTCGGAATATGGGGATACCGTTTCCAATGCTCTTGCATATTCTCCATTTCTTATCTGGCTGTTTGCCAAGTTGATCATATCTACTGCCTTGTCATCTGAATTGCCATAATAAATGGTAAGGTAAAGGGCTGTTCTCAGGTGAGGATAAACCTCTTTCAACATTTTACGGAAAGTCCTGCCTCCGTCAAGTGCCCTCAGGTCAAGTTTTCTAGATGCCCCCCTGTCCGAGTCTATGATGTCAATGATCTGCTTTTTCTCCTCTTCACTCATCTTCGATCCAATTGTCATTCTCCTCAATCCTTCCCAGTTCTCCTCGCCGTTTACAATCTGGAAATTGTCGGGAGTGAGATTATATTGGGGTCTCTGCTGTATGATGTATCCTATGAGTGCCTTTGCCCTGTTCTCGCCCAACCATTTGTTGCGGTACTGGGTTCCCTCCGGTGAAGCATGACCTGTTATTTCAATCTTTTCAACTTTAAAATCCTTATAGGTATAAATCTTGTCAATTGCTCCAAGGATGTTGCTGAATGCCTCGCGGTTATTGAAGATACTGTGGTCTATGTCAATTTTTCCAACTTTGAATATGACCTTATACTTGTCATCTCCCAGAACCGTCATTTTTGAGGCATCTGCCAATGCAAATTCTGCCGGTGTCCTCCTTTGAACTGGAGCAGGTTCAAAGTACATCTGCTCCTGCGCCACTGTCTCATCAGCAATTCCGTCATTGCATGTTGCACATCCCACTACCTCTCTTTTGATTCCCAGATATGCCGGCGTCATCCATCTTTTTACTTTAGTTTCACTGCTGTATCCGTAAGTGGTTCCCTGCAAAGTCTGGAATTCATCCAGTTCCCAATTTTTGTCCCCTTTCAGAGCATTCTCCTGTCTCTCCCTCTTGATCCTGTTCTTGCCGTAAACTTCAACCGCATCCAGCCAAAGGGTATCTTTTCCGTTGTACAAATAAGGTTTGATAACCTCTTTTCTATTGGAAGGGATATTGCTATTTGCCGTATTGAGGTCAAAAGTTACAATCGCCCTTGTATCGTTGTACTGCAACAACTGGTTCTCTATTTTAGACTGTCCCTGTACGTTCATTGCCATTGTCAGGAAAGCTGTTGCTGTAAATATTGCCTTTTTCATAATTGTAATCCTGCTTATTTAATTAGGTAAATCAATGAAACGCCACATTTTGTGATTCCAAGCAAATGGCGGCTATGGGTTTGCTGGAACATACCGCATTTGCGGTTGTCAAACTCGTCATAATCTGTATACCAGTAACCCAAACCTAAAGTTGCCTCAAGATTGAGCCGCTTGCCAAGAATCCACTGGTAACCGTATGATATACCGGCTCCAGCTGCCCAACCTTCATTTCTGGAATTTTTGTCCATGCCTGTTATGCCTGAGGGACTGCTTAACGAATAAAATACATCAGGTATTTCAACTGCACTTACATTAAATTGCGAATAGTTGCCATGAATACCAATAAAATGGCCGTTGAAAGCCTCACAAAACCAGTAACGCACCTCAGGGGTAACAAGGAAATGCTTCAATTTCTTATTGGTTTCTTTGCTGCCGTCGAGAGTAAAAGGATTGTAACCTCCCTCAAGATTGAAAGTATAACGGTCAGCCAATCTTACCTCAACACCGGCATTAGGTGTAGTGGTTGCCCAATACAGAAAATTGGTCTTCAAAGCCACTTTCTGGGCAAGTGCAGATCCCGGAAAGGCCATTACAAGAAGTACTACAATAATCAGATACTTTTTCATCAGCTAAAATTTATTAATTTCGTTTAAAATTGCTGATGACGGAATGCATCAAATAAGAAAAGATGAAGGGTACAGCCCTTTCATTACCGTCGCTCAACAGTTGCAAAGAGAGTCATTGCTGCCGATAAAAAAAATTTGCACAAACAGTTTTTTTTAGAAACACAATTTGTTTTGAATTTTTATAAATAAGTTAACATTTTAGCAGATAAACAAGCTGCTTTTTAGCGTATACACAAATTTTTACACGCATACGCAAATCAATTGAAATAAAAAATTTATTTTTGCGCTAAAGTATTAGGCTAAGCAAAGGATGATTTCAAAAATTTTCACCATAGTATACATTACACTCTTCTTCACATTGAGCATTATCCTGTATTTTGTAAACAATGATACTACAGAAGGGAGAAAAGACTATAAGAAATCCAGAAGGATAATGAGTTTTGCACTGTTTGCCGTGTCATTGTTGGGCACAATCCGCACAATTGTAAAACCGCACCACGAAGATTTGTATACCGACCATGTGATTATGCTTGGAATATGCTACATTTTCACGTTCCTCAACTATCTTGGATTCCTCTATATGATTGAAACCGCCTCTGCAAGGAGACAAAATGTGGTAAAATTTGGAATAATCGCCTTTCCCGTAGTTGGCATAAGTGCTGCAGCCGGCTTTATCTTCCCGTTGCATTCCTTGGCAGCAGGAATAACAGGAGCCTGTTGCTGCATAATAATACAGTTCATATTGCTCACCTGGTGCCTCAGGGAATATGACAAGTTCATGCTCCTTATAAACAACTATTTCGGCAACTACCGCAATATAAGATGGATACCGTTCTGCCTGTGGTTCACATTTGCAGTTGCTTGCATAACAGTGGGATCCATGTTTTTCAGGCCTTTAACTCCGGTAGCCGGAATAAGTTCGCTCTTCATATACACGTTCATCTCAATGAAACTGCTGAGTTTTGTACCTGAAAAAATACACACAGCCAGAGTAAGTTACAGCAACCATGAAATAGTTGCAGCTGACCACCCCCACAATGAAGAGCCTGCCATAATGGAAATTATTCCGGAACTGGACTCTGAAAAAACAGAAAATCAGGAAAATAAGATTGAGCATCAAGAATATGGCCCAGAAAAGTCCAGGGACTCTGAAAACTCAGGTACCAGAGAAAAGGACATAAATGCGGAAAGGCTTGAAAAAAGGTATGAAAAGGTTGCTGCCCTCATAGAGAAATGGGTAGAAACGGAAAAATATGTAACTCCAGGAATAAATATCAAGGACGTTGCCACACAGATGGGTACAAACTCAAACTATCTCTCCACTTATATAAATAATGTATTGGGGACATCATTTGCTTTATGGCTGAACAGTCTGAGAATTGAAAAAAGCAAGGAATACCTTAAATCTGCCCAAAGAATCTCAATGGAAGAATGCGGAATGAAAGTTGGATACGAAAGTCTGTACAATTATTCCCGATGGTTCAAGACCGTAACCGGAATGTCACCATCCCAGTGGAAAAGGAATTCCTAAAAACTCTCCATATTCCCTTTCAAATCAGAATACGAAGGGATAGGACTATCATCATACGTATATTTGACAAATCCGTTATTGCAAACATAAACCCTTGGCACACGGGTACTTGCAAAAAGATGATATACAGTTCTGTCTGTCTGGGCAGAATATGGCATCGTGTACCCCTTATTTTCCCAATATGCAGCAATCTCGTCACCACCCTGCTCCCTGCTTATCAGTGCAAATCCAATTTCCCCTTTATACTCATCATATATCCTCTGCACTACAGGCAATGTCTGCTGACAATCTGGGCATCCTGTATGAAAAAACACAATTAAAGCTGTGCCTTTACGCAATTGCTCCGCTGAAACAGTTGAGCCATCGTTCATCATCACTGTAAAATCAGGTATTGGATCACCTGTCTGCAAATCTGCAGCCACCGGTTCATTCTCCTGAATACAGGATACTGTACACAGGAGAATTATCCATAAAGCCAATATTTTTTCCAATATTTTAACCATATCATGTTATAGGAAAGAAATTACCTCTTCTCTCCTTTTGCCGCAACAAACTCAATAACAAGTACAATGGCAAGACCAAGGACTGCAAATGCTATGGAAATTCCAAGTTGCGGGTCAAGTCCGGTAACCTGCTCAAACTGCGCTGGCAGTGCAGGATAGTCAAACCCTTCAACTGCTCCAGGAACTTTCCAAGGCCACACTTTAAGGAGCGAACCCAACATGAAACCGCTCAAAAGTGCAATTGTAAGCATATAGAACTTCTTGAGCAGCCAGCTCAAGAAATGGGAAAAACATACAATACCTATAGCACAACCTGTTGCAAATACCGCCAAAACAGGAATGTTCAACTCTGTTACTGCAGTCATCACAAAAGCATACTTGCCAAGGAGCAACAGTATGAAGCTTCCCGATATTCCAGGAAGAATCATTGCACAAATGGCAATTGCACCGCTCAAGAAAATGAACCAAAGGGCATCAGGTGTCTGTGCAGGGCTGGCAACACAAATGAATGCAGCAATGCCCACGCCTATAAGCAATGATACTATATTCTGAATGCTCCATTTGTCCAACCCCTTAAGGATATAGATGGCCGAAGCAAGGATAAGACCAAAGAAAAAGCTCCATAGAGGAACAGGATGGAACTCCAGAAGGTACTTCATAAGGCGTGCCAATGAAAACACGCTCACAAGTATACCTACAAACAGGCTTGCAAGAAAACTTCCGTTTATATGTTTCCAGAATCCAACAAGCTGTCCCTTGAAAAGAAGTTTAAAAGCTTCGCCATTTACAGATTTGATAGAGTCCAGCAACTCTCCGTAAATACCCATAAGGAATGCTATTGTTCCGCCACTGACTCCCGGAATCACATCTGCAGCTCCCATACATCCACCCTTGAAGGCTACACCAACATACTTCATTAAATTTGCCATAATCAATTGATATCTTTTTTAATATTTTCCAAAAACTCAAGAAACCACTTCTCATGCTGCAAATGGGGCAACATGTCGTACACCACACCCAGCCAGGCAGTTCCAGTAACAAAAATCTTCATGAACAGCTCCTTGAAACGCTCAGTTTCACCGCTTCTGCAGCTCTGAATGGCCCTCACGGTATCCAACCCTGCATGACCTTCTGCGGCACGCTCACCATCTGCCAGCACAAATTCAAACTGCTCTACCGCCTCTTCATGCCTCTCAAGCCTGATATAAGACTCTCCCAGTCCAAGCCTTCCCAAAATATCCTCATCAATCTTCACAAACTCCTCAAATGTAAGGGCTGCCTCCCTATATCGCTGCAGATTCATGTACACCACAGCCAAATTATACAAAGAAGAAGAATTGCCCCCATTGAGTGCTATCGAATACTCAAACGCCTCAATAGCCCTGTCAAAATCCTTCAAACGGGCCTGCACAGTACCCATATTGAACCAGACAGTATCATTAAACGGATTCTTGTCGAGATAACGGTCATAATATATAACAGCCTTTTCCGGTTCATCCAATCTGTCATAACAGAACGCATAATCATTGAAATACTCATACGGAAGCGGTCTTATCCTCTCAGCCCTTTCAAGATAAAAGACTGCCTCCCTGAAATTCTGCGCATCAATGCAATCCTGCGCCATCGCACAAATGGAATCTACAGTCTCCCCCTCATCGGCAGAACACTCAAGAGCCCTATAAAAATGCTCCCTGGCATGACGGAACTGTCTCTTTGCAATATTCGCCCTCACCAGCAAAAAATGGAATCCCTGCACCTGCGCATAAGAATCTGCATAAGGTCCCATAATCTCCAGCGCATTGTCGGGATTACCGGAAAGTATAAGGGCATCACAATACCTGCTGAGCAAATTCATTGAGTACGGAAACTTTCCAAATGCTATTCCCGACAGCACCAGAACATCCTCGTCGCACTCCTCTCCCCCTTCATCCAACAACCTCTCCAGCACATATTCAAATGCCTCCTCAGACAAATCAAGCTCCTGAAGACTCCCCTGCGCCTTGGCACTCAGGAAATCTTCATACGCTCCTGGGAACTCCCCCTCCCTATCATTCAAGAAATTATTGCTCTCCATAAATAAACACTTTTTTCTTTGCTGCCCGGAATATCTACCGTAATCCTACATTTCTCCACGCCTAACCACACCGGTACTGACTTTGCGCACAGAATGCTCCTTTCGTGCGCAAAGTGCGCAAAATTACTTCTGGTTCATTTTACGCATATACTCAAACAGTGCTGCAAGATACTCCCGGGCTGTAGGATGGGCACTTCCCTCCTGAAGGATGAAACTGAAATTGCACCACTGCGGCTCAAACATACCTGCTGTAAAATTGGATTTTATACCAGATGCCAGATATTCAACTGTAAAATCTGAATTCCCGCAAATACATACACACATATCAAACTGAGGTTCCTGGAACAACTGCTTCACAACCTCCCCTTTTGGAAAACCGTACCACTTGATCTGGTCTTTAGGGATAAATATCACCCCCTTATCATCACAAAGCAAAGAAAACTCCTCTCTAGCCGCCTTGTTCCTGAATATCTTGCCATGCTCCACAATCACAACAGTTGCTTCCAAATTTGCAGATTTGAAGAAATCCAAAACCGCATCGAGTTGGGCAACCTCCTCCTGATTCTCCATTCTCCATACAAGGGCCACTCTTTCAAGTTCTTCCACATTAGGAAAAACCCGAATATGCGACACCTCCAAAGCCTTCATTCTCCTTCTTCTCCTGATGTTCTTCAAAAATGCAAACATATAAATCCCAATTTGGTGCAAAAATAACAATAAAGCCCAAAAGAACCAATAATATGACTTCTGCCATTTTGTCACAAAATCCGCTTTGGTAAATATTTTGAACGCTATCACCACAGAGATTGTTAATTAAAGCAATATAGGAGGAAAAGACATGAACGGATACAATCAGCAGAATGAGCAGGGTAGCGCACTACAACGATACGCTACAGATTTGATAGATTTGGCAAAAAAAGGCAAATTGGACCCGGTAATTGGAAGAGATGAGGAGATACGCAGGGTTCTGCAGATCCTTAGCCGACGCACCAAAAACAATCCTATTCTGGTAGGTGAGCCAGGTGTAGGAAAAACAGCCATAGCAGAAGGCCTTGCACAAAGGATTGTACACGGCGATGTTGCTGAGAACCTCAAGGACAAAAAAATATATTCCCTAGATATGGGAGCCCTAATTGCAGGTGCCAAATACCAGGGTGAATTTGAGGAACGTCTTAAGGGTGTTGTAAAAGAAGTAATTGAGAGCCAGGGAGAAATAATACTTTATATAGATGAGATCCACACGCTTGTGGGTGCAGGCAAAAGCAGCGGTGCTATGGATGCGGCAAACATCCTCAAACCGGCACTGGCCCGCGGCGAACTCCGCACAGTAGGATCAACTACATTGGACGAGTACCAGAAGTACTTTGAGCAGGACAAGGCCCTGGAGCGAAGGTTCCAGATGGTTATGGTGGATGAGCCATCTCCGGCCGAGAGCATCTCCATCCTCCGCGGACTTAAGGAGAAGTATGAGAACCACCACAAGGTACGCATTGAGGATGATGCAATCATAGCTGCTGTTGATCTCTCGCACAGATATATAACCAACCGTTTTCTTCCCGACAAAGCAATTGATCTTATAGATGAGGCGGCATCAAAACTCCGTCTGGAGATGAATTCTGTACCGGAGAAGATTGATGAACTGAACAGAAAGATCAAGCAGCTGGAGATTGAAAAGGCTGCCATAAAGAGAGAGGGCAAATCGCCCAAACTTACTGAGATTACCACCCAGCTGGAGCAACTTCAGGCAGAGCAGAAGGTATATGACAAACAATGGAAAGAGGAAAAGGCGCTGCTGGACTCAATCCAGAATTGCCGTCGGGAAGTGGAAGAGTTGAAGATTAAGGCTGATGAGGCTGAGAGAAACGGTGATTATGCAAAGGTAGCAGAGATAAGATACGGCAAGATTGGCAATCTGCAGGCAAAGATCCAGGAGTTGGAGGCCAAGAAGGCTGCCAATGAGAATCCTCTTATAAATGAGGAGGTTAATCCTGAGGATATTGCCGAAGTAGTTGCCAAATGGACAGGTATTCCTGTGAAAAGGATGCTCCAGAGCGAGAAGGACAAACTGCTGCATCTTGAGGAGGAGCTGCACAAGAGGGTGATAGGCCAGGATGAGGCAATAAAGGCTGTTTCTGATGCTGTGCGCCGCTCCCGTGCCGGATTGCAGAACGAGAAGAGACCTCTTGGATCATTCCTGTTCCTGGGTACTACCGGTGTGGGCAAGACCGAGCTTGCCAAGGCGCTGGCCGAGTTCCTTTTCAACGATGAGAACCTCATGACCAGGATTGACATGAGCGAGTATCAGGAGAGCTTTGCAGTTACCCGCCTTGTAGGTGCGCCTCCTGGTTATGTAGGTTACGATGAGGGCGGACAACTCACTGAGGCAGTGCGCCGTAAACCCTATTCAGTTGTACTGTTTGATGAGATAGAAAAAGCCCATCCCGATGTATTCAACGTGCTGCTTCAGGTTCTGGATGACGGCCGGCTTACAGACGGTAAAGGGCGTACAGTGAACTTCAAGAACACCATCCTCATTATGACAAGTAATGTAGGAAGTGACATAATCCAGGATTACATGCTCAAGATCAACGATGTAAACAAGGAGCAGGCACTTGAGGACTGCAAAGGGGCAGTAATGGAAGTTTTGAAGAGAAGCGTAAGGCCGGAATTCCTCAACAGGATTGATGAGGTAATAATGTTTGAGCCTCTTACTCCCGATAATATCCGTGGTATCCTCATGCTACAGATCCATCAGATTCAGGAACTGCTTGCAGAAAAGGGAATTGAACTCACATTCTCCCCTGAGGCACTTGAATATCTGGCATCCAAGGGATATGACATTGCTTATGGCGCCCGCCCTATAAAGAGGCTGCTGCAGAAAGAACTGATAAACGAACTGGCAACACAGATCATTGGCGGCAAGGTCACCGGCGACGGAAAGATACTGGTAAGTTGCCATGACGGCAAACTCCATTTTGGGAATTAAGCGGGAAAACAGTGCACAGAACTCCATTTCTGTGCACATTTTTTTTTATGAGCAACGTTACACACAGAATTCTGTCGGGAAGAAATCACAAACCTACTGTAGACCTATTGTATATGCAATAAAAAACATTATCTTTGTAAGATAAGGAAACTAAAAAATCAATAACTTAAAATAAACTATTATGCTAAAGAAAACACTTTCAACCATGTTGGTGATTGCAGTTGCAATGACTTCTGCATTCGCTCAGAAAAAGGGAAAGAAAGAGGCTGAGAAACCTGCCGGTTATCAGTTCACTGTAGTTAAAGAGAATCCTATTACCCCTATCAAGAACCAGGCAAATTCAGGTACTTGCTGGTCTTACTCAACCATTTCATTCCTTGAGTCAGAGGCTATCAAGGCTGGTGCTCCTGCAAATATTGACCTTGCAGAGATGTATCCTGTATGGAACGGCTATTCAGACAAAGCTGTTAAATTTGTAAGATTGGACGGTCACCTCAACTATGAGCAGGGAAGTTCATTCGGTGATGTTATCTACACTTTGAAACATTACGGTATGGTTCCACAGTCTGAGATGGAGGGCCTTGAGTACGGTGAGAAACTTAACAAACACGGCGAGCTTTGCGAGATTCTTAAGGCTTATGTAAACGCTGTAAAGAAAAACCCTAACAGATCACTTTCTCCTGTATGGCACAAAGGTCTTCAGGCTGTCCTTAACACTTACCTTGGCGAGTGTCCTGAGAAATTTGTTGTAGACGGCAAAGAGTACACTCCTCAAACTTATGCTAAAGAGTACTTGAAACTTAACGCTGATGATTATGTTTCAATCACTTCATACACCCACTATCCATTCTACTCACAGTTTGCAATTGAGGTTCCCGACAACTGGCGTTGGGATCTTTCATACAACGTTCCTATGGACGAAATGATGCAGATTTTTGATTACGCCATTGAGAACGGTTACACTGTAGCTTGGGGCTCAGACGTAAGTGAGAAAGGTTTCAACCGTAACGGTCTTGCAATTGTTCCAGACGTTGCAGCAAACATGAAAGAGGCAGGTTCAGACGAGGCAAGATGGATTGGCAAATCACCTGAGCAGAAAAATGCAGCAATGAACAACCAGGATGCTCCTGGCAAAGAGCTTGAGATCACTCAGGAGATGAGACAGGTTGGTTACGACAACAAAACCACTACCGACGACCACGGTATGCATATCTACGGTATTGCAAAAGACCAGAACGGTACAAAATACTACATGGTTAAGAACTCATGGGGTGAGACTGGCAAATACAAAGGTATCTGGTATGCTTCAGAGGCTTTCGTAAAATACAAAACTATGAACATCGTAGTTAACAAGAAAGCTATCCCTGCTGAGATCAGAGCTAAATTGGGTCTATAAAAAACTGTCGGGAGGAAAATTCAAAGGGTTATATACCTCTGGATTTCCTCCCTTTTCACATACACTTAAAAAACACCATTATGAAAAAGACTTTATTGATGGCTGCAGCAGCCCTTTTCATTGGCACAGCAGCAACAGCACAGTATAAATATGAGTTTACAGTGGTTAAGGAAAACCCTGCAACCCCAGTAAAAAACCAGGCCAAAACAGGTACTTGCTGGTGTTTCGCAACCAACTCTTTCATTGAGTCTGAGCTTATCAGAATGGGCAAAGGCGAGCATGACTTGTCTGAGATGTTCATTGTAAGACAGAACTACATGAAGAGAATTGCCGACAACTATTTGCGTCTTGGCAAAGGAAACATCAATCCTGGTTCAATCTCCCATATGTACATCAATGCAATGGCTGAGCATGGCCTTGTTCCAGATGAGGTATATGACGGTATCAACTATGATTCACCTACACATAACCACGACGATTTGAGCGGTTGGGTAAAAACCCTTAGCGAGAAATCTGTAGAGATGAAGAAAAGAATCCCTGCTCCAATGCTTGAGGGTCTGTTTGATTTCTACCTTGGTGAGGTTCCTGAGAAATTCACCTACAAAGGTAAAGAGTACACTCCAAAAAGCTTCTTCAAGAGCTTGGGCATCAACCCTGATGACTACATTGAGATAACCAGTTTCACACATCATCCATTCTACCAGCAGGTTCCGCTTGAGATTCCAGACAACTGGGACCACCAGCTTCTTTACAATGTACCGTTGGATGATTTCATGGCTATCATAGACAACGCCATCAACACCGGTTACACTGTATGTTGGGGCGGCGACTTGAGCAACGAGCCAGGTTACGCAATGCAGCACTCAATTGCAGTTCACACTCTTGACACCCTTAAGAAAATGAAACAGATTGAGTACAGGGCAACAGAGCTTCCTGTTACCCAGGAGAGCAGACAGAAAGACTTTGAGGCTTTCATTACTGTAGATGACCATCTTGAGCACATTACAGGTATTGCAAAAGACCAGGAGGGAGTAAAATACTACAAAACCAAAAACTCTTGGGGCTTTACCCGCAACGCAGACGGATACCACTACATTTCAGAGAATTACATTAAAGCTAAAACAATGTATATTCTTGTGAACAAAAACTCTATACCTAAAGCCATCAGGGCAAAAATGGGTATAAAATAATTTTTCCGCAGACTTAGGGTGCTCCTCAAAAAGGGGCACCCTTATTTAAGAAAGAGAACATAAATTATGGGCATAACAAAACACATTCCAAACACAATCACCTCAATGAACCTGTTGAGTGGTTGCTTTGCCACCATTTTGGCACTCAACGGAAATTTCAAGACAGCATTTCTGTGCATCATTGCGGGAGCTGTATTTGACTTCTGCGACGGTCTTGCAGCACGCGCACTTAAAGCCTACTCCCCTATGGGTAAAGAGCTGGATTCACTTGCTGATATGGTTACTTTTGGCGTGGCACCGGCAATGATAATGTACCGCTTCCAGGCAGAAGCAAACTTCCTTGTTTACCTGCCACTTCTTATAGCAGTATTCAGCGGCTTGAGACTTGCAAAATTCAACATTGACACCCGTCAGACCGAGAACTTCATTGGCTTGGCAACCCCTTCATGTGCCCTAATCTGCGGCTCACTCATCTACGCCAGCCAAACATATCCTTGTGTTTATGATTTCCTTACAGCAAACTCCTACATAGTTCCAATGGTCTCATTGGTGCTTTGCTACCTGCTTGTATGCGAGATCCCAATGTTCTCCTTCAAATTCAAATCCCTCAGGTGGGCAGACAACAAGGCCAGATTCTCATTCCTTGGAATAGTAGCAGCACTTGCTGCTGCAGTAGCAATCCTTGGTCTTAACTGGAGCCTTATTGTACTGGCAATATTCCTAACCTACATTATTGTAAACATTTTAAGTTACGTCGTCTTTTTGTACAAGTAACTGATTTACAAGATAATAAAAATTAGGGGTTTACAGTTTTCTGTAAACCCTATTTTTTAATCCGTTAACAATCAGCGATTTGTACAAAAAGACGACGTAACTTTAAAAGCTTACGCTGTGCCCTACAGGGAACGGCCCGGCAGTTACCGGCAACACGCCCTTAGGTGCGATTGCACCAAATACAACCTTTGCTGCTGCACGTGCATTGGCCTTGGTATCTGTATAACCCAGAACATAAGCTTTAAAGTTTTTGTAGCCAGGAATCTTGGTAATGGCATATGGTGAACCAAGGTAAACTGCAATCATCGGCTGCTCAGCAGCCCAATCTGTAATGAACTTAACCTGCTCATCTACAAGATCAAAGTTTCTGTAAACCTGCTGCAGGGTCTTGTTGAAACCAAAAATCACAAGATCATAACCTTTAACCTTCTCTTTTGCAGCCTTCAGATCTTCCAAAGTGGCATCATTGCCAAGAAGCAATGTATCCAAATTGGCATATTCAGAAGCAACAGCAGCAAAATCAGCACCCACCTCAGGATTTCTGAAACCAACGTATGCAACTTTCTTCCCTGCAGTTGAAACCGGCACTCCAAACCCAGAAGAATTGTCATTGAAAACCAATGTCATAGTCTCTTCAGAAAGTTTATTGATCAAAGCCAATTTCTCTTCTTTAAGGCCATCAATTGCATCGGTACTGGCAATCGGATCATATCCTTTGTCAAGCACACCAAGACGGGCCTTAAGTGCGAGCATCTTCTTCACCCTCATATCAAGGCTCTCCATAGTAATCTCACCATTGTGCAAAGCCTTTTCAATAACGGTAATGGACTCCTGCACATCCTCCGGCATAAGAAGAATGTCAACACCAGCCTTATACGCCGCCAAAGGAATGTCTTTCTTCTCAAGACCACTATCCTTTGAAACGCCGTGCATATTCAAGGCATCAGTGATAATAATGCCTTCAAAACCCAACTTCTCCCTCAAAAGTCCAGTAACAATAGGATAAGAAATTGAAGATGGTGTTCCCGACGGATCAAAGGCAGGTACATTCATATGCCCAACCATCACCATATCCACTCCATCAGCAATCAGGCGTTTGAAAGGATACAGCTCCAGCGAATCCAGACGCTCCTCACTGAAAGGAAGCAAGGGTAACGCAAGATGCGAATCAACATTTGTCTCACCGTGTCCTGGGAAATGTTTGGCAGAACCGGCAACACCGCCATCACGCATACCTTTCATCATGGCAGAAGCATACATTGCAACCTTCTCCTTGTCCTCACCAAATGTCCTGAAATTGACAATGAACTTATGAGGATTATTGTTGATATCAACAACAGGAGAATAGTTCACCTGAATCTTCAAGGCCCTGCACTCTGCTGCTATTGACTTGCCCATAACATATATCAGAGAATCGCTTGAGAGAGCTCCCAACTGCATAAAATGAGGATATGAAAGCACCTCATTCCAACGCATACCTGCCCCCCACTCTGCATCCAAAGTAACAAGCATAGGAATCTTTGCCCACTTGTTGAGCTGGTTCATCCTTGCTATTGCACCAGAGTACGATTTCTCTCCCAATGGGATAATTCCACCAATCTTCTCCTTCTTCACAAGCCTCTTCTGAATCTTCTGCATCTTTTCACTGTCTGCAGAAGTGAAGTTAATTACCATAATCTGTGCAATCTTCTCCCTTGTAGAAAGCTTGCGGAATACAGAATCAACCTGACGGTCTATCTTCTCCTGTGAAGGGTATTTATAATTCCCATCATCTTTACCTTCTACCATAAAAGGAAAAGCGGCATATGCAGCTATAAACAAAATAACTGCATATACCCTTTTACCAAAATAAATCATATTCTTATCTGAATTTATATCTCAAAACTATCTTGGCAGCTTCAGGTGAAATCACCTGTTTGCCTTCGTATTTACCACCATTACTCATAGTAAACCAGAACTTTACCTGATCGTATCCAATACTAATTACATCAGGAACACTGTAACCGGAAACCATCGGTCTCTCGTCTGAGAAAGTGGTTGAGCGCATGCCCATCATGGCAAACATCTTCATTGCAGTCTCCTCAATTGATGCGTATCTGCGGTACTTGTTGAGAATAGCCTGAAGATAGTAGGCATTGGTCTTGTCTGAATGTTTTTGCAAAAGCTGTTCTACTGTCATAGAAGCATTTTTGTCATCCTCATCCAAAAGTGAGCCTATAGTATCAGACAATTTGAGTTTACCTCCGCCTACAAGTTCTGCCACTTGTGGCAAGATTGTAAATGTTGTACTGAACTCCTTAAGATTACGGGATACCACACTTATTGAATCATAGAATGAACCTACAAAGTGGCTGTATTCCTCTCTAAATCTGTGGGGAATAACAACTCCCTCCCCTACTTTGAAGGATGCTGCAGTTACCGGAAGGACACCTTTAATTGGGATGCCGCCGAATACTGCCTGCGCAGCAGCAAAGTTGTTCACCTGGCTCATGCTGTACCCCAACAAAAATGCTGTAAAGTTCTTGTGTCCTGGAATGCGGGTAATTGCATATGGAGAACCAAGATAAACAGCAATCATTGGCTGCTCAGCTGCCCAGTCTGTAATGAAGTTGATATCCTCAGTTACAAGAGCATAGTTCTTGTGCGGACGCTGGTCGGTCTGGTTGAAACCCATGATAATAAGGTCATAATCACGCAATTTATTTCTGGCATCCTTCAAAGCCGCAATTGAAGCATCGCTACCAAGAAGGAGTGTATCTACATCTCCATAGCGCTTTGCAATAGTACCGAACTCATGCCCCAACTCAGGGTTCTTGTAGCCAACGTAAGCTACCTTCTTGCCATCAAAGGTTACAGGAAGGCCGTATCCGCCAGAGTTATCATTGTAAAGAAGGGTCATGGACTCCTTTGAAACGTTTGTAATCAAACTTAGTTTCTTCTCCATATGACCTCCTATAATATCCTGGTCTGTAAGGAAACTCAAGTGATCAATATTTACATACGGGTCATAACCTTTATCAAGGATTCCAAGACGGGCCTTAAGGGCAAGCATCTTCTTCACCCTCATATCAAGTCCCTCCATAGAAATCTCACCACGTTTGAGCGCATCCTCAATCACAAGAATTGAGTTCTCAACATCCTCAGGCATAAGAAGCATATCGGCACCTGCCTTGTACGCCGCCAAAGGGATATCTTTCTTGGCAAGACCACTCTCCTTTGCAACACCGTCCATATTGAGGGCATCTGTACAGATAATGCCGTCATAGCCCAATTTCTCCTTCAAAATTCCGGTAATGATTGGTTTTGAAATTGAAGATGGTGTTCCCGACGGATCCAGAGCAGGTATGCTCAAGTGGGCAACCATCACCATATCTACACCGTCGGCAATCAGACGTTTGAAAGGATACATCTCAAGGGTATCAAGTCTCTCTGCAGTAAATGGGAGCAGAGGAAGTCCAAGATGGGAATCCACATCTGTATCACCGTGACCAGGGAAGTGTTTTGCAGAACCTGCAACACCGCCGTCGCGCATACCGCGCATCATGGCAATACCATACTGGGCAACCTTCTCCTTGTCCTCACCGAACGATCTGGTGTTGATTGCAGGGTTGTTGGGGTTGTTGTTGATATCCATGTCGGGAGAAAAATTCACCTGAATCTTCAACATGCGGTGCTCCTGAGCTATGGATTTTCCCACCTCGTATACAAGTGAATCGCTGCTGAGGGCGCCCAACTGCATGAATCTCTGGTATGAAGGAATCTCCTTCCAGCGCATTCCGGTTCCCCACTCGCCGTCAAGAGTAATGAGTAGAGGAACTTTTGCCCATCTGTTCAGGAGGTTCATCCTCTCCATTGCCGGAACGAGAAGGTCATTCATAGGGATGAGGCCACCAATCTTGTATTTCTGGATAAGTCTTTTCTGTTCAGCGAGCCTTTTCTTACCTTCATTTGAAGAGAACTCAATCACCATAATCTGACCGATCTTCTCTTTAGTAGAGAGTGTACTGAATACAGAGTCTACCTGACGGTCAATTTTCTCCAGTGAAGGGTATTTGTATTTGGTGCGTTTTTCTGGCCAATGAGCCTGGATTGACACCGGCGCCAAAAATGAGAAAAACAGAGCAACCAGGGCTGCTCTGTTGACAAGTAGTTTTTTCATATTCATTATATGTTACTCAAACTCTTTTCTAAGGGCAGCAATCTTGGCGTCGCAATCTGCGCCTGTAACCCCAAAGTAGAACTTGATCTTAGGCTCAGTACCGCTAGGACGTACAGAAACTACTGCACCGTCTGCCATATAGAACTGAAGTACGTTTGATTTAGGAAGACCTGTCTCCTCAGGTTTGTTGTAGTCAATAACTTTAACCACATCTGAACCTGCAAGCTGTTTAGGAGGGTTTGATCTGTAGGAAGCCATCATAGCCTGAATCTCCTCCAAACCTGCCTTGCCTTTCTTTGTAAGTGAAAGAAGGGACTCCTTGTACATGCCGTACTCAGCGTAGATATCCTGAAGCAGCTGGTAAAGGGTCTTGCCTTTCTCTGCACACCATGCTGCGCACTCAGCTACCAAAGCACAAGTGATAACAGCATCTTTATCCCTTACAAACTCACCTGCATTGTAACCGTAGCTCTCCTCGCCACCGCCAATGAAAGTAGCCTTACCCTCATTCTCTCTAACAATAGTAGCAATATGTTTGAAACCTGTAAGAACGTTGTAACATTTAACGCCATATTTCTTGGCCATAGCAGCCATAAGCTCAGTGGTTACAATAGTCTTTACAATGTAGGTGTTTTCGTTAAGCTTGCCAAGCTCACTCCAGCGCTGAAGCAAGTAGTAAGTAAGAAGGGATGCAGTCTGGTTACCGTTCAAAAGGGTAATCTTGCCCTCATTGTCCCTTATTGCAATACCTACGCGGTCTGCATCAGGGTCAGTTGCCATTACAAGGTCTGCACCAATAGCCTCAGCCTGTGCAACTGCCATCTCAAGTGCCGAGTTCTCCTCAGGGTTTGGAGAGTGTACAGTAGGGAAATCACCGTTGCTCTCTACCTGTGCCTCTACAAGTGAAAGATTGGTAAAGCCCATTCTCTTGAAGATTTTAGGTACAAGGGTGATACCTGTTCCGTGAAGCGGAGTGTAAACCATTTTAAGGTCTGCATGTTTTGCCACAGCCTCTGGTGAAAGAAGAAGTGTTGAAACATCGTTCAAATAAGCCTCATCAACATCAGCACCTACCATCTGGATGTTCTCCTCACCGCCTGTGAATTTAACCTGTGCAGGAGAAGTGATTTTTCTTACCTCGTCAATGATGTTTGTGTCGTGAGGAGCAGTTACCTGCGCACCGTCCTCCCAGTATGCCTTGTATCCGTTGTACTCTTTAGGGTTGTGTGAAGCTGTAACCATTACACCGCTCTGGCATTTCAAGTGGCGGATAGAGTAGCTAAGCTCAGGAACCGGGCGCAATGAATCAAACAAATAAACTTTAATGCCGTTTGCTGCAAACACATTTGCAGTAATCTGTGCAAAGTAAGCGCTGTTGTTACGGCTGTCGTAAGATACTGCCACTGAAATCTGAGGAAGGTCTTTATAACATTGTTTCAAGTAGTTTGCAACTCCCTGAGTAGCCATTCCTACAGTATATTTGTTCATTCTATTTGTACCTACACCCATGATTCCGCGCAAACCGCCGGTACCGAACTCAAGCATTCTGTAAAAGCTCTCCTCCAATTCTTTTGGATTATTGTCCATAAGGTCCTGAACCTCTTTGCGGGTCTGCTCGTCATAATCATTGCCCAACCACTGCTGAGCAACTGCCAAATAGTTATTTTCCATAAAATTACACGTTAGTTTTAATGAGTGCGAATTTAGCAAATTTTACCTACCTTTGCAACCCTTTCAGAAGATACAAGATGAAAAGTCGGATCGTAGCCATGTCGTTCTGTGAGCCAA